>JAVBMF010000002.1:0-83636 GCA_031552735.1 Eubacteriales bacterium | reverse complement strand
GCCAAAGAACAGGATCAGCGTCGGCTCGGCCCAGGTCTTGGCCTGCGCAATCAACCCGCCCAGCGCGTCGTCGCTCAGGCGCATCAGCGAAAGGTACGTGTCCACCTGTGCGTTGGGCTGTGCGTCGGTGCGGCTGGTGGTGAGGTCAATCAGCGGCGGGTTGTCGGCATAGCCGCCGTGGTTCTGCATGGTCACGCAATGGACGAACAGCTTGCTGCCCGCCGGTTTGCCGGTGACCAGCTTGCCCAGCTCCGCATACAGTGCGTCGTCGCGATAAACATAGCGCACGTGCGTATCCTTGTCGCGCACATCCTGCACCGGCATATCGGCCAGCGACAGGAACCGGTCAAAGCCCATCAGCGGATACACCGACGCACGGTTCCAGTTTTTCGGGTCAGCCGGGTGCAGCGCCACGGTCTGGTACCCCTGCGCCTTCAGGCTCGACGCCAGCGAATATGCGTTGTTCCTGCCCGGCAACAGGTACTGCACAAAGGCGGTGCTGTCCGGCGGCATAAACATTGCAGAGTTGCCGGTCAGCATCTCAAATTCGGTGGTGCAGGTGCCGCCGCCGATCACCGATACTTGCAGCGTGCCATGCATCGTGCCCTGGCTGACCGCGGTATATTGCGGCAGCACCGGCTGATTGGTGACAAAGGGAAACACGCTCTGCAAATCGGCAAAGCTTTCGTTCATGATGACGATGATGTTGGTCGGCGCCGCCGCCATCTTGGGCAGCTCGGCGGCAGGCAGAGCGCTGGCTACGATTGTCGCGACCTGATCCGGCGCATACCCTGCGGGCGCTGGGATGATCAGCTTCTTCGTGTTGTGAATCAACGCGGCGGTGAAGCTCTGCTGCGTATAGAAGGTCTTGGCATCCCAGGTGCGGTCGTTGTCCGTGCCGCCAAAGACGCGCCCGTCCCACAGCACCCACACCGTGGCGTACAGCACTGTCGCCGACAGCAGCAGCGCCACCAGGCGCAGCGGGCTGAACCGCCAGCGAATCGGGTGGCGCAGGCTGATGATGATGAACATCGTCAGCGCGACAAACCCAACCGCGATCTGCCACGTCCAGGCGAAGTGGTATCCGCCGATCACGTTGCCGGTAGTATACGCGGCAAAGACATCCCAGGGCAGTAGCGGCCTGCCGAGGATCTGCGTCTCCAATACACTGACCAGCGCGGGCACAAACCACACCAGCGCCACGAGGATCTGCGCAAAGCGGCTGCGCCCAAACAGCGCGGTGAGCAGCCACATCATCGCCGCATAAGCAAGCACCGACAGCCAGCCGCCGATATATCCGAACATGCCCGCGCCGGGCTGCATCCATTCCAGCGTGGCCAGCAGGAAAAACGGCGCGATCAGCATCCAGCCCCAGTCGGTGTGCTCCATCCCCCGCGGGCTGGCAAACCATGGGAACACCACCAGAAGCAACAGCAGCGCCAGCAGGATGGCTGCCGAAAGGACGATGTTGGTGAGCTGGGCGCGCTGGAACGTGGCATAGGTCAGCGCCAGCGCTACCTGCGGCGCGCCGGTCTGCGTCGGGGTCGGGTAGCCCGGCCCGTCGATCAGCGCAAAGGCCAGTTCTCCCGCTGCGTCCGTCAAACTCACGGTCAGCGTGTAGGCCTCGCCCACGCGCATCGTCTGGTGCACAGGCAACGTCTGCGCCTGTGCCGCATACCATTCCGCCGCCGACCACTGGGCCTGCGCGATGGCGTTCTGCCTGCTGTCCCACAGCGTCGCGCGCACCGTACCACCGGTGGCCTGCGCCGTCACTGGGCGCAGCAGCATCGTCATGCTGTCCAGCCGGTCGTGCGCGGCGGTGAACGCGATGGACAGGCTCGATCCCACCGGCACTTGCAGCGCGCGATCGGACAGTGTGGCATAGCTGTATTGCACCGGTGAAACGGTCAGCTGCGGCACGCGCGCGGTCAGCTCGTATAGGCCAAAGATCGCCGCGCCGATAATGACGACGCACAGCGCGATAAACCCGCCGCGACCGCGCCGGAATGCACCGTGCGAGCGGGTTTGTGTATCGGGTTCGTATTCCTGCGACGCATGCATTCCGCGGCCGCCTCCCGTACATGATATTCTAGTCGTAGTATACCATACTTTTTTGCGCCTGTCGCAAGGGATACCCATTGATTGACATAGCAAAGCGCGCTATGGTATTGTGGTATCATCGAGTTTGTATGTATCTCACAAGCCGCGATAAAGGAGAATCAGCATGCGCATCGGCTTATTCACCGATTCTTATTGGCCGGAGATCAACGGCGTCGCCACCTCCGTGCTGACCCTGTTTCACCAGTTGACCGCGCTGGGGCACGAGGTGCATGTCTTTGCTCCGGGCACCAAGTCCACCCCGCGCGAAAAGAATGTGCACATCATCGCGAGCACGCCGTTGATCTTCCTGAAAGACCGGCGCAGCATGATGCTCGACCCGATGCTCATTCGGCGCGTCAATCGCTACCGTTTCGATGTGATTCATACGCACAGCGAATATCTGGTCGGCATGCTGGGACGCCTGGCCGCAAAGATGCAGCATTGCACCTGCCTGCACACCTACCACACCGCGTGGGAGGACTACACCTACTACGTCACGCGCGGTGTCGCCGATGCGCAGGCGCGCAAGTTGGCGGGCAAAGTCAGCGCCGTCTGGTGCAATCATTGCGACCAGATCATCGCGCCCACCGTCAAGATTGAGGACAAGCTGCGCGCCTATGGCGTCACGACGCCCATCGATGTCATCCCGACAGGGCTGAATATCGCGCGCTTCGCCCCGGCGCTGCATGACGTAGCACAGCGGCAAGCGCGCCGCAAGGACTGTGGCGTGCCCGATGGCAGCCGCGTCATTCTGTACATCGGCCGCATCGCCAAGGAAAAGAACCTGGAGGTCATCCTCCAGGCTATGCCCGAAGTATTCTCCGCCAAGCCGCACGCCGTGTTAGTGCTCATCGGCGAAGGGCCGTGGATTGACAAACTGAAAAAGCTAGCCGATTCGCTGGGGATTTCCGATCGCGTGTTGTTCCCCGGCCCGCGCCCCTGGAACGACATCGACCAATTCTACGCGATGGGTGATGTGTTTGTCAGCGCGTCCAAGTCCGAGACGCAGGGGCTGACCTACATCGAGGCGATGGCCAGCGGGCTGTGCGTCGTCGCGCAGGACGACCCTTGCCTCGCTGGGGTGATCGAGCACGGCAAGAATGGTTTGCTATTCACCAAGCCCAGCGGCATTGCGCCCGCGCTGCTCACCGCGCTTTCCTCCGATGGCCATGCACTGGGGCAGGCCGCACAGCATACCGCGCAACAATACTCGCAGGAGGCGTTTGCCCGTCGCATGCTGGAACTCTACCAGCGCACGCTGTTCCGCATGACCGGCACGCGCAATCTGCGCCGATACCGCTGATGGACAACCCGTACGCTGCGCCGGATCGATCGATCGGTGCGATGCGATAAAAAAAAGGGGCTACCCCTTCATCAAACCATGTACCACTAGAAAAGGCATTGCACGCGCAATGCCTTTTTCGATGGTTTTCTATTGTAGCGTCACAAACCCGGCCTGCACATACGCCATTTTCCCCTCCCACTCCGTCCGCCACCATGCGCCCTCGCGCGACATCAGCTTCAGCGGCGTATCCTTGGGGATGGTGGTGATGCGGGTTTCCTTCTTGGTATTCTTGTCGCTGAACAGATCACAGCGCTTGCTGACGATGGCGTCGAGCGCCGGTTCCAGCGCCATGTTCAGGTAGTTGGCCGAGATATAGGCGAATCCGCTGGGCGCTTCGGTGTGCTCGATCATCACAAACGCTTTCTCGAAGCCCAGCACCGTCACCGACTCGCCAATCTTGAGCATGCTCAGCTTGGTGCCTTTCAGCGACGGCGTCGCCAGCACCGGCGTCGCCTTGCCCTCAATCGTCCCGGCAGCAGGCAGCAGCGCGTCCTGCGCCGAGCTATAGGTGAAGGTGATGCGCGGTGTGATCTGCCGTGCGCGCGCATTCTGCGCGATCAGGCGAAACGCGTAGCTCTTGCCGTTCTCCATGCCGATGCGCTCATAGGTCGCCTGGTTGCTGTCGGGCATGGTGCTCCAGTTGTTTCCATCGAGGATTTGCCATCTGTATTCGGTATCCTCCGGCGCGGCGCGCATGATGGCGATCAGCCGCACCCCGCCGTCGATCGGCATCATCGTGATGGTGTCAATCGCCGGGCGAGTCGCCTTGGCCGCGCTCGCGCCAATCGCCAGCGTGCACAACGCCCCCACGCACAAAAGCAGGCAAAGCAGCTTGACTCCTCGATGCTTCATCGCCGATCACCTTCCTTTCCGTTCCCCTGGGTCATCGTCTATTTCACCACAACATAGTTCCACACGATGGCAGCCACAGCGCCTAGCGCCAGCAGCAGCATGATCGCCGCGGGCAAAATCAGCCACGCGCGCGGCCGCTTAGCGCGACGCAGCCAGCCGGCCACGCTCAGCAGCAGCACGCCGCACAGCCCGATCGACAGGATGCCCGCATAGGGCCACAGCCCCCAATAATCGCCGTCCATCACCAGCAGGAACGCGCCTGCCAGCGTCACCAGCGCGGCCGCCAGCCGCTCCGGTGCGAACGAACCGCTGGGCACGGTCTCCGGCGCGAATTCATCGTATAGCAGCGAGCAGGCCAGCCGCGTGGCCATGTCCAGCGCGCCCATCGCGCACCCGACACACACCAGCATGACCCACATGGTCGCCCATTCGTGCGGCAGACCGGTCTGCGCCATCATCGCCGCCACCGCGCCCATGACCTCGCGCGGGCCAGAGAATGCGCCGACCGCGCCGAACACTTGCTGGCGATAGGCCACCGCGCCCACCGTGAATACCACGCCGACAAACGCGGCGATCAGCGTACCGCCCAGCGCGACCGGAACAGTCTGCTGCTCGCTGCGGATGTAGTCGGTGTTGCGCTTGACCGACGACATCGCGGTCAGCACGTTGGCACCACCAGCCAGCATGGCGGTACACAGGATGGGCAGCATCATCGGCGCGGTGCGGGTCGTCCAGCCCGCGAACATCGGCTCGGGCATCATGCGTGGGCCCATCAGCGCGCCGATCATCGCCACGGCAGCCATGCCCAGCGCGAACACGCCGGTGAGCACGTCGCGCGGGTGGCTGATCTTGCGCACGGGCACAAACAGCATCCACGCCGCGTAGGCGAATAGTAAAATGATCCACTGGCCGCGCGGCAACGCAATGCGCGCGTTGCCCGACGACCAGAGCAGATAATAGCCGAAGAAGAACAGCACGACGAGCAGCCACGGCAACGCGCGCCTGCGCGCATCGAACACCAATCGGCCAAACAGCAGCGACAGCAACAGCAACGCCGCCGTCGCCGCGGCAATCTCCGCGCGGCGGGCAGCCTCGAACTCGCAGCTCTCTTGCGCCGCTTCATACGCCTGGGTATCGACAAAGGTCATGATGTCCAGCTGCGTGCCCTCTGCGCGGGCTTTCTCCAGCGCAGCCTCATAGCCCTGCTGGTCGGTCACAAAGTCCTTGGGCTGCATTTTCTGCACGCTGCCATCCAGGCCGGTGGCGGCGGTATCCGCCAGCACGGCGATCGCCACCACGCACAGCACCCACGCCAGCAGCGACAGCACACGCTTGCCCCACCAGCGCTGCTCGCTCATCAAGCCGGTGATGCCCTTTTCGCCGCGGCGCACCGACAACCACAACAGCGCCACCTGCACCGGTGCGGCCAGCAGCATCGCGCCCGCGACAATCCATATCAGTGTCGGCATCGCGCCGAATTGCAGCGCGATGGTATAGCCAAAGAGCGGCGCCGCGCCGATCATCAGCGCAGCCTGGCCGATCGACAGCACCCAGGTGCTCACCCCGGGCAGCTTATCCTGTGCGCGGGTGCGGTGCGGGTCGATGCCCAACAGGCGCGGCACCAGGCCTTTCCACAGCGCATACCATAGGAGAAGCAGCACGACCGACCCCGCTAAAATCATGCCGGTATCCAGCATGCGCCTCCCCCCTCTCTATCACAATATATGCACAAATCTAGATAGTAACATTATACAAGCAGGATTTTCCTTCGTCAACTAAAACAGCGCGTCCTTTCCCCATGTTTCTGCGCGCAAATCGACAAGATTTGGTTGCAGCGCCGGAAAATTATGTTATACTACTAGGTAAGGATTTTTGAGGCAAATACAAAAGCTAAAGGGGGCGAGCGCATGGTTCCGGCAATCGTTTCTCGCGCTCGCAAGGCTTTTCACTTCTCGTTTTTGGGCGCGAATAGGGCTCCCACAGATCTAAACCGCCAATGGCTGTATCTGCTCTTGGCGTGCTTTTTTATGCTGACGCTGCTGTGCTGTGTGCCGCTGCTGCTGGCCGCCCGCTGGATAGAATTGCTAGTGGTGCTGTTATTATTGCCCATTCTTATCGCCATGGTGCTGACCACCCGCTCGCTGCTCGCGCGCCCGTGGCCGCTGCGCGCGGCGCTGTTCTTCTGGCTGCTCTACCCCACCGCCGCGCAATGGGCGTTCGGCGGATGTTCCAGCGGCCTACTCATCGTCAGCCTGACGCTGCTGTCGCCGCTGCTGGCCGTGCAGGCCATCGACAGCAATGAGGAGCGCCGCTTCTGGCAGGCGCTGCACAGCGCGATGATGACCATCGGCGCGCTGGTCGAGCTGACGCTGCTGCCCCAGCAGAGCGTGGTGCTGGTGGTCAGTTTCTATGTCGTGCTGCTCACCTTTGGCTGGGGCATCGCGCTGGCGCTCGAGCGCATCCACCGCCAAACTGTCGAGACGCTGGAGCGCGCGCAGAGCCTGAGTGATCAGCTGTCGGAGAGCCAATACGACCTGCGGGAGGCCGACAAAGTCAAAAATGACTTCCTGGCCAGCATGAGCCACGAGATCCGCACGCCGATGCACGCGATCTCGGGCATGGCCGATATGCTGCTGCTCAGCGATCAGCTGGGCGCCACCGAACACATGCAGGCCGAGAATATCAAGTTGGCCTCGCAGAACCTGCTGGGGCTGATCAACGATATTCTGGACATCAGCAAGATCGAGGCGGGCAAGCTGGAGCTCTATGAGGAGCGCTACGATTTCGCTACCATGTTCCACGACGTGGTGTCCATCATCAGCATGCGCGCGCGCGATCGCGGCCTGTCCTTCCTCACGCAGATCGATCCGGACATCCCCAAGGAGATGATCGGCGACAGCGTGCGCATCCGCCAGGTGCTGCTCAATCTGCTGGGCAACGCCGTCAAGTTTACCGAAAAGGGCTATGTGACGCTGCGCATCCAGCGGCAGTATCACGACAGCCAGATCATGCTGCGCTTTGAGGTGGTCGATACCGGCGTGGGCATCAGCCCGCAAGATATGGGGCGGCTGTTCGGCGTATTCGAGCAGCTGGAGACCACGCGCAAGCACAACCGCCAAGGCACCGGCCTGGGCCTGGCCATCAGCCGCCAGCTGGTTTCCCTGATGCATGGCCAGCTCGATGTGCACAGTGAGCCTGGCCAGGGCACCACGTTTTTCTTCACCATCCCACAGCAAATCGTTGGCGACATGCCGATCGCCGAAGTGCCCGAAGCGCGCAGCAAGCGCCTCTTAATCTGCACCGACCAACCGGCGTTCGCCGACAATGCCATCGAGATGGCCGCGCGCCTGAAGGTCAAGGCGGTGCAGGGGCTGCCCAGCGAGGCCGCGGGCTTTACGCACATGCTCATCGACCTGTCGGCCGAGCCCGCGTACACCTGGGTGCGCCAGCCGTCCACGCCGGGCTGCCAGCGCGCGCTGCTCATTGATCCAGCCACTGCGCTCACCGCGTATATCCGCATGACCGACCGCGTGCTGTTCCAGCCGCTGCATATCATCTCGCTGTCGGCGCTGCTCAACGACGTGCAGACCGCCGGGGGCATCGCCGCGTCCACCCAGCGCAATCGCGAGTGCATCTTCCAGACCATCGACGCGCGCGTACTGCTCATCGACGACAACGAGGTCAGCCTGATGGTGGCCTCCAACCTGCTGTCGCTATTCGGCCTGCAAGTCGATCGCGCGTCGTCCGGCCGCCAGGGCATCGCGATGCTGGAGAACAGCGCCTATGATATCGTGTTTGTCGATCACGTGATGCCCGATATGGACGGCGTAGAGGTGGTGCGCGCCATCCGCCAGATGGGCGGCCGCTTTGCCAAGCAGCATATCCTGATGCTCTCCGCCAATGTGATGCCCGAATCGCGCAAGATGTTCTTGACCGCTGGGGCCACCGATATGCTGGCTAAGCCGATCGAGCTGCCCAAACTCAGTCAGTTGCTGGCCGAGTACCTGCCGCCAGAGAAGCAGGTCGCCGCGCAGTCCGGCGCGGCGCAGAGCGGCTACCTGCAAGCGCGCCTGACGCAGCTGGAGCAGGCGTTGCGCCCACTGTCGCTGCAGCGTGCCTCCTACCTGCTGTCCACCGGCAACATTGAGCAGATCGACGACTACCTGGCGGAGATGCAGTCTGTATGCGCGCAGCTCACGCCGCATGTGGAACAGCTGCGGCGCGGCGCTGGACACGTGACGCAATATGCCTCGCTGGTGGGCACGCTGCAAGCGGCGCGCAAGCTGCTGGCGCATATCGGTGAGACACGGCTATCGACCCGCGCCAAGCTGCTGGCCACTTCGCTAGAGCAGGGCGATCTGGGCTTTGTGCGCGAAAACATGCGCTTTTTCGTCGGCGAGCTGACCGCCTACCACGAGTTGCTATCCTCCGCGCTGCATCAGTGCAGCCTGTCCGGCACGCACAAGCCCAGCGAGATCCTGTTGCTCGAGCAGCTGCACGGGCAGGTATTGGCCTACCAGTATGCCGAGGCCAACCAGACCATGCTGGCGCTGCACGACGCGCTGGTGCATGTCACGCCCGAGCAATTCGGCGCGTTGCTGGATGCGTTGCAGCTCTTTGATTATCGCCACGCGCACGAGCAGGTGAATGCCCTGCTGGAGAATCTGACCGCGCAAGCCGACTCTGCTGCACCCGCCGCCAAACCTGCCAAAGAGGTGACCCATGCATAACACACACAAGACCATCCTGATCGTGGACGACGACAACCTCGTGCTGATGCTGCTGCACGGCCTGCTCAAAGACCAGTACCAGTGTGTGCCGGTGCGCACCGGCACCGAGGCGCTGCGCTATCTGGAGCAGAACACCGCCGACCTGGCGCTGATTGACGCGCAGATGCCTGATATGTCCGGCCTGGAGGTCGTGCGCGCGATCCATGCGCAGGCGCAGCACCAGGCGCTGCCGGTGATCCTGATGAGCAGCAGCGACCTGTCGCAGACGCTCGAGGACGCCAAAGATCCTGCGATCATCGACGTGGTGCGAAAGCCGTTCCTGCCCGCCGCGTTGCAGCGGCAGGTGTCGCTGTATCTGGAGCTGTTCGATTTGCGCCAGAACATGACCCTGCTGGCCGAGGAGCGCGCCGAAAGCGCGCTGACCGAGCGAAACACGCTGGTCACGCTCTTCGCCAACCTGGTCGAATACCGCGACCAGGCGCGCGGCACGCACATCCAGCGCATGCAGTCCGTGGTGCGCAAGATCATTGTCGGCTACAACAAGCTGTTCCCCGACCGCGCGATCAGCGAGGACGACGCGTCGCGCATTGTGCTGTGCTGCCAGCTGCACGACATCGGCAAGGTGTCCATCCCCGATGCCATCTTGCTCAAGCCGGGCCGCTTGACGCCTGAAGAATACGACATCATGAAGAAGCACACGGTGTACGGCGCACAGGCGCTGGAAGTGCCCGATACCGAGGATCAGCAGGGCACGCTGCAAGTCGCACGGCAGATCGCGCTGTCGCATCACGAGAAGTGGGACGGCTCGGGCTACCCTGCCGGACTGCGCGGCGAGCAGATTCCGTTGCCCGCGCGCATCGTGGCGCTGGCCGATGTGCTCGACGCACTGCTGTCGCTGCGCCCCTACCGCCGCTCGCGCCCATTCGACCAGGCGCTACAGGCCATGGTCGAGACGCGCGGCAAACACTTCGATCCCGACCTGGTCGATGCGTTCCTTGATCAGAAAAACGTGATCCAGGACATCTACCTCAGCTACGGCGAGAAGTGGTGAACCACAAAAAAGGCTCTCTTCCAAATAGGAAGAGAGCTTTTTTGTACAGCGCCTAGGGCGCCATGCGCTACACCAGGGTCACCGGCGTCAGCGTAAAGTTGAGGTCGCTCTGTCCAGAACAGGTCACATTGACCGTGCGCGTGGGCGGCGTCACCGTGACGCCTAACCCCACTTGCGGCGCAATGCTGACCGTGGACTGCACCGGCACCACGATAGAATACGTGCCGTTCGCGTTGGTGGTCGTGGTTTGTGTCTGCCCGTTCACCGTATATTGGATGGGCAGGCCGTTCACTGGCCCACCGACGCCCATCACCGTGCCCGTCAGCGTCACATGGGTATGCAGGCAGCCGCTGGGGCAACCGCAGGTATTCCCGCAGGGATTCCCACAGGGATTGCAGCAGGCGCTTTGGCAGCCACAGCCGCAGTTGTTGCCGCCGCAACCGTTGCAGCCGGAGAAACAATCGAAACCGGGGAAAGCTCCGCAGCCAGCATTGAGCGCGACAAAGGAATCAAAGCTGGTCGGCGTGTTCAGGCCGTTGCACGAAGAAAAACAGGCCATATGCGTATCTCCTTTGCATCATCTGAGTACGGGGGCGCACAGGTCGTGCGACACCCCCTATACCCTATGCGTCGAAGCATTACGCGGTGTACACGAAGTTCCGATTGGGCATGTCGGCCGTCACGTTGGGCAGCGTGTAACTAGGAGGCGTCGCCGTGCGTCCCAAGATGACTGGCGGCTCAATGACCACCGATGCGCCCAGTGTGACCGGCAGCACGTATTGACCTGCGTGGTTGGTCAACAGTATAATCGGCGCGCCGCCGTTGATGCGCGCGGTCACCGGCTGAAAGACCGGGTCAATCGCGCCGGACAGTGTGCCGCTGATCAGTGCGGTGGTCTGCGGATTAATGGACAGAGTAAAGTTCTGGTTTGGCAGATTGGTCTGCACGTTGTTGAGCACGATCGCCGCTGGCGAGACCATGAATCCGGGCGGCGGCACGAGTTCGATGGCCACGTTGTCGCCAGGTTGCGCCTGCAAAGTGAAGTTGCCCGCCGCGTCACTGTCGGTGGTGTGCAGAACGCCATTGACACTATAGAGCAGCTCGATGCCCGACAGCGCACCCAGGGGGCCGGTCAGCAGACCGCTGATGTTCAGCGCATCGGGCTCATAGGCAAAGTTCTGGCCGGGCATATTGGTCGTCACGTTGGTCAGCGTGCGTGTCAGCGGGGCGGGCGTAAAGCCGCTCACCGCCGACGGCAGGATCGCCACCGCGGCGCCGGAAGGCACGGCAAAACTATAGGCTCCGCTGACAGGGTTGCTGGTGGTGCTGCCTGGCACACCATTGATCAGGTAGTTGACCGTCACCGGCACGTTGCCCGGTACGCCGGTGAGTGTGCCACTGACGGTGAGCCCGGCGCTCGCCGTGTAAACAAAGTTCTGCCCGGGCGCGTTGGCCGCCAGGTTGGTCAGCGTGCGGGTGGCTGGCGTCGGCGTCAGGCCCGCGATGGTCGGCGGTGTGATGACTACAGCCGCTCCGGCGGGCGCGGTGAAGGAATAGTTACCCAGCGTGTCGGTAGCGACGCTGCCCGCCACGCCGTTGATGGTGTAGTTCACGGTGCCGCTGATGCCCGGCTGTCCGGACAGCGTGCCGCTGACCGTGAATGTGCCGCCCGGCGGGGTCAGCGGCGTAAAGACGAAGTTCAGGCCGGATTGATCCGCGCAAGCCGGACTGATGGTGCGGCTTGGCGGCGTGACAGTCACGCCCAGGCCAGCCTCCGGCGTGATGATGACTTGGCTTCCCTGCGCCACCGGCAGGCTGTAGCGACCCTGCGCATCCGCGTAGATCGTGGCGGATATGCCGCCCGCGGTATATCGCAGCAGCGCATTGGCCACCGGGCCGGTCGCGCTGCTCACCGTGCCGGTCAGCGTCACCATGGGTCGAGCGCAGCCGCAATTCCCGGTTTGAAAAGCATGCATGTACGCATCTCCTTTGATGGTCATGCCGCGCTGTATCGCGGCAGACCGCGTAATAGGTGGATTGCTCCCTTCCACCCTATGCGCGACGGGCAGGCGAAGTTCGGGATGGCACCATGCAAAAGAGCCCTCGCGCATGCGAAGGCCCCATCTGTTTTATATGTTTACATAGATTCCTTTGTTTCCATACATTACCCTTCCGGCTGTTCCTCCACCTCGTAGGTGCCGGGATCGACCTCCTGGTCGGTCTCGGTGGCGTCATTCTCGGCGCCAATGATGTCGTCAGGCACTTCCTCGGCGAAGTAGATGCCCTCATCCCCCTCGTAGCGCGGCGGTGGGTCGCATACCTGACAGGGCGTCAGTGCGTCATACGGCGCTTGCATCAGCTCGCCATAGAGGAACGGCGAGAGCGGCAGAAAGCGCTCCTTCACGCCAGGGCAGCGCGCCAACGCATGGTAGTTCTTCCCATTGTCGGGGTTGTAGAAGAGCTGCGTGTTCGGATCGGGCGGTGGCAGCGAGCGGCCCCGGTCGTCGAGTACCAATACTTTGGCATCGCGCTTGAGGTTGTCCCACAGCCACTTCATATTGATCTCTTTGTCATTGGCCTTGCGCTGCACGCGAATGCAGCCATGACTGGCCTTCTGCCCCAGATACTGCTCAAAGGCGGAGTAGTCGCGATATTCATTCTCGCCCTGCTTGTGCGGCACCTCATGCAGCAGCACGCCGCCATTGATGCGGATCGCCAGGTCGCAGAACATGTTGCCATTGATGAACATGCCCACCCAGCTATCGCACAGGAACTCGCCCGCAGGCGTCTCGGTATAGGGTTGGCTCTTGGTGGGTTTGCCGGTGGAGATGTTTGTTTGGCCAGTCAGCTTGCCGTCCTGGAACACATACAACTGCTGCGTCAGCTTATCGATGACCACGCCGATGTGCTGATCGGGCGTGACGACCTTGAGCAGCTCTGTTTTGACATAGCCGTGAATCAGGTTACCGACCAGCTCGCGCAGGGAGTTGCGCGGCGCTTTGTAGCCGTCGTTGGTGTACGCCTCAATCTCGGTCCAGCCGTTGCCCAGGTCCTTGAGCACGTGCACCGCCTGCGACTGCCCATGCAGTTGGCCGGTGAAATGCGCGCTGTCCTTCGGATCGGCGGTGGGGCTGTCCAGCGGGTAGACGTGCTCGGTGGGGTGAATGTCCAGGATGGTAACCGGCTGCGTCAGGATGTGCCAAAGCTTCTGCTGATCGGCAGGGCTCTCGATGTCCAGGTTGTCCAAATCCAGCGACCAAAAACAATCGGTGTGCGGATCGGGATATTTCGAGATCTGCCGCTCGGGCGAAGGCGTACGGATGGGCTTGAGCGTCGGCTCGGGCGTGGGCTTGGCGGCAAATACCGTGACCACCACGCCCTCGATGGCCGACTGTTCTCCGCCCTCGCTCTCCAATTGCAACTGCACCGACCAAGTGCCGTCGGTGATCGGCTTGTTCTTGGCCTTGCCGTCCCAGGCAAAGCTGCCCGCACCGGCTTGAACGGCCTGCTTCGACAGCTCGATGGCCTCGTCGCCGCCCTGCTTGGCGGTGACGGTCAGCGTGCCCGCCTCGCTGGCGTTGTAGGTGATGGTCAGGATGTCGCGCTGATCGACCGCCAGCTGGTCAATATCAGGGAACACGTCGGTCAGCGTCGGCGTGGCCGCCCATGCGGGCATACCGGGCAGCGCGGCGCAGCATAGCGCGGCGCACAACAGCACACACAGCGTCTTTCGCATGGCCTGTTCCCTCCCCTTCTTCTCTTTAGATATCGTCGGTTCCGCTGCCGATCACGTCGTCCGGAATCTCCACGGTCGTCAGATCGGTGGCGCGCGGCGGCGGCAGGCAGCCATAGCACGGAATCAGCTTGGTATAGGGCTCCACATACAGCTGCTCATAGGGCAGCTCGCTCAGCGGCAAGAAGCGCTCCTTCACGGCGGCGCAGTTCGGGTCGCAATGGTAGCTCTTGCCGCCCTCGGGGTTGTAGTAGACCATCGTGCCCGCTGGCTGCGGCGGCACACTGCGCCCCACATCGTCCCAGATCAGCACTTTGCTGTTCTTCTTCAGGTTGTTCCACAGCCAGCCCGCGTTAAAATCGGTATTGCTCTTCATGCGCTGGATGCGCACGCAACCATGGCTGGCCTTCTGCCCCAGGTAGGGCTCGAAGGGCGTATAATTGCGCGTCTCATCGGCCATGGACAGGTGCGGCACCTCATGCAGCAGCACGCCGCCATTGATGCGGATCGCCAGATCGCAGGTCATTTTGCCGTTCTTGAACGCGCCGACTTTGCTGGCCGACAGGTACTCCCCGGCGGGCGTCTCTAGGTACGGCTGCTTGGCGGTCGGGAAACCGGTAGAGATCAGCAGCTCGGCAATGAGCTTGCCGTTTTCAAAGATGTACAGTCGCTGCGTCAGTTTGTCGATCAGCAGCGCGGTGGTGGCGTTAGGCTTTACTTCCCTCAGCTGGCTGGTGCGTACATAGCCGTGGATCAGCTGCGCATCAAACGCATGCAGCGCGTCCTCGTCGGGCGCTCGGTAGCCGTCGTTAGAGTATGCCTCGACCAGCGACCATCCGTCGCTGCCCTGCTCGATGACGTGCACGCCCTGCGTGGTGCCATGCAGTTGCCCGGTCAGGTTGCTGATGTCCTCTATGTCCGCGCCGGGCTTGACCAGCGGATAAATGTGATCGGTCGGGCCGGTATCCAGCACCGTGATAGGCTGCATCATGATGTCCCAGATTTTTTTCTGGTCATCCGGATTGGTCAAATCATAGTCGTCGGGATTCATGCGCCAATAGCAGTTTTCGTGCGGATCGGTAAAGGGCGATACCTGGCGTCCGCCGTGCACCACCGCACTGGCCTCGGTGCCAGCAGGCTGCTCCGCCTTGGCGGGCGCGCTGCCCTGCCCCGTCACCTCTACCTTGATCGCCTCGGTGGCCGAGCGTTCCCCCGCCGCATTTTCCAGCGATACCTCGATGGTCCACATCCCGCCGGACGCGTCCGCGTCGTCGATGCGGCCGTCCCAGCTCCACTCACCCGCTCCTGCGGCTACATCGACCGGCGCAAGCTCGGTGCGTGTTTTGTCCTCGGCCACCAGACAGACCACCAGCTTGGCAGCCTCGCTGGCTTCGAAGGTGATGCCCAGCTTGCCGCCTGGCGTCACGACGTCGTTATCGGGAAACACCATGCTCAGCTCCGGCGCCGCCAAGGCGGTCGCGGTCATCAGGGTGAGCACGCACCCAGCGCAACTCAAAAGGCGCAGCAGCCGCTTCATCGGTATTTCCTCCTTCGCTTCGGTGGTATCGTGCGTTACGCGTAGAGCACTTCGGCCACGCGGTGACGCAGGTTCCCCAGCGCGATCGCGCCAAAGAACTCGTTGATCGCACAAATTTTGTCCATCAGGCACACGGCGATGCTCTCCATATGCGTGGGCACCTGCATGCCCATTGGGAACATATGGCACAGGATGATCTCTCGCTCCAGATCGGACAGCTCGGTGATCTGCTCGGCGTTTTTCAGCGCCGCGCTCGGGTGCGTAAAGCCGTGCAGACCTTCATGGCTGCCCTTCACGCGCCAGTTGTAGAGGAACAGATCGTGCAGCAGCCCGCCACGGGCAGCGGCCCGCGCGTCGCCGCCAAACCGCTTGCACAGCAGGAAGCTGGTGTAGGCCACCGCTACGCTGTGCTCCAGGCACGACACGCGCGCGTGGTGGGAAAAAAGGCGCATCTTGCGCACGACCGGCTCGGCGAGCAGATCCTCGACGCAAGCAACAAAGGCATCAAAGTGAACCGACTTTTGCAATGCAATCACTCCTCGTATGGTAAACAAACTCGTGTATCAAACGCTATATAGACGTGGCATCTTCCCGAAAAGACGACGGAACTTGCTGGGATTCTTTCGAATGCGTCAGGCGCTGGGCGTGGGTCAGCGACGCATATACGCCTTTTTTCGCGATCAAAGCGTCGTGCGTACCTTTTTCCAGCACGCCCTGATCGCCGATCACCGCGATCTCATCCGCGTTCTGGATGGTCGATAGCCGATGCGCGATGACGATGGTGGTGCGTCCAATGCTCAGCCGCTCAAACGCCTGCTGAATTTTCACCTCGGTGGCGGTGTCCAGCGCACTGGTCGCTTCATCCAGGATGAGAATGCGCGGATCTTTCAGGAAAATGCGTGCGATCGACACGCGCTGTTTTTGCCCACCGGATAGCAGCGTGCCGCGCTCGCCGACCATCGTATTGTACCCGTCCGGCATGTTCATGATGTCGTCATGGATTTCGGCTCTTTTGGCAGCCTCGATCACTTCTTCCATCGTCGCGTTCACACGGCCATAGCGGATGTTGTCCAGCACCGAGCCTGCAAATAAAAACACATCCTGTTGCACAATGCCGATATGCCCGCGCAGGCTGGCCAGCTTGATCTTGCGCACATCGATGCCGTCGATAGTCACCGCGCCAGCCTGCACATCGTAGAAGCGCGGGATCAACTGGCACAGCGTGGTTTTGCCGCCGCCCGACGGCCCGACCAGCGCCAGCGTCTTGCCCTGCGGAATGGTCAGGTTGACATCGTTGAGCACGCTGTCGCCGCCGTCATTATAGGAAAACGAAACGTGTGTCAGCGCGATGTCGCCCTGGATCTGCGGCAGGTCGATCGCATCGGGCGCGTCGGTGATGTCCGGGCTCTCGTCCATGATTTCCATGTAGCGGTTGAAGCCCGCCATGCCGACCACGTACTGCTCCATGAAGCTGGTCAGCTTCTTGATTGGCGCGGTGATGGTGCCGACGAACAGGTTGAAGGTGATCAGCTCCGTCACGCCCATGCGTCCGCGCATGAGCAGAATGCCGCCGACCAGCAGCACCACCACGCCCATCATGCCCATCAAGAACTCTGTGCCACCATGGAACAGCCCCATCGCGCTGTAGAAGCCGCCCTTCGCGCCCATGAAGCGCTGGTTGCCCTGCTCAAACTTGTCGATCTCATACTGCTCATTGGAGAACGCCTTGGCGGTTTTCGCGCCGGAGATGCTGGATTCCAGGTCGGCGTTGATGCCCGCCATCTTCTCCTTGACCTGCGCGGAGGCCTTGCGCATGCGTGCGCGCAGCATCAGCGAAAAGCCGACGATCAGCGGCACCATCAGGAACATCGGCAGCGCCAGCCGCCATTCGAGACGGAACAGGTAGATCAGCGCACCGACGATGGTCACCATCGAGATGAACAAATCCTCCGGACCGTGATGCGCCAGCTCGGTGATTTCAAACAGGTCGGTGGTCACGCGGCTCATCAGCCGCCCGGTGCGGTTGTGATCATAGAAGCGGAAACTCAGCCGCTGCAACTGCGTAAAGATGTCGCGGCGCATGTCGGCCTCCATCAGCACGCCCATGAAGTGTCCGAAGTACGACACGATGTAGGACATGACCGCGCGCAGCATGTACCCCAGCGTGATCGCACCAATCAGCAGGAAAAATGCGTTGTACAGCTTCCCGGGCAGGTAGGTGTTCAGCGCGTAGCGCGTCACCATCGGGAACGCCAGATCGACCAGCGCGATCATCAGCGCGCACACCATGTCCAGCGCGAATAACCGCCAGTGTGGCCGGTAAAAGCGCAGGAACGCCTGCACGCGGTTGCTTCTTTTGTTGGGTTGGTTGTTCATCGGGAACGCTCCTATCTATTCAGCCACCGCAGCCGGTTGGGCCGCGCGTTTCATCCATCCGCCGTGGTGGAAGCGAGCCGACACCACGCACGCGCGCATCAGCTGATCCAGCGAGATGCAGATCCATGCGCCGTTCAGCCCCCAGCCCAGCGTGTGCATGAACACCGGCGCAAGCAGCACGCGGAACACCCAGATGCCGACAAACGACGCCATCAGCGGGAAGATCGCGTCGCCCGCCCCGCGCAAGGCCGATGCGTAGGGCAACTGGATCGCCACGCCCGGCATGCCCAGCATCATGATTCTGAGCACCGTCGCGGTTACCGCCACCACTGCCTCATCGTTGGTATA
This sequence comes from Eubacteriales bacterium, assembly GCA_031552735.1. Taxonomy (GTDB): domain Bacteria; phylum Bacillota; class Clostridia; order Christensenellales; family Aristaeellaceae; genus JAVBUY01. Next base: position 65,564 of record JAVBMF010000002.1, on the reverse strand, counting down.
CAGCCGCGCAAACCAGCTCGCGCCGATCAAGAACATGATAGCCACAAGAATATTGCCCACCATGGTCGCGCGCTGCGTGACAATGGCGCAATCGCGCGCGGTCTTGGGCTCGCCCGCGCCCATGTGCTGGCCGACCAGCGTCGTGCCTGCCACGCCGAAAGCCTGCGCGGGCACCCAGGTGAGGCCATTGATGCTCAGGCCGATCTGGTGCGCGGCGAACATCACCGTGCCCAGCGCGCTGACGCTGCGGGCAAAGAGCATGAACCCGATCTGCATCAGTGTCTGCTCGGCGGCGGTGGTCGCGCCGATGCGCAGGATGCGCTGAACATGCTGCCAGCGCAGCGAGATGCCATCGCGAATCCTCAGGCGCATCTGCGTGTCGGTGCCATAGAGCACCCACAGCGCCGCCGCCGCGCCGGCCACGCGAGAAAACGTGGTAGAGATCGCCGCACCGGTCACGCCCATCTCCGGAAAGCCCAAATGGCCAAAGATCAGCGCCCAGTTGCCAATCACGTTGAGCAGGTTGGCGCCCATGTTATAGAGCATCGGCTGGCGTGTCTGCCCCGCCGCGCGCAAGGTGGCAGTGACGCTCATATTGATCGCCGCAGGAAAGAACCCCCACGACACAATGCGCATATAGTCGCGCGCGTAGGTGAAGGTATCGGCCTGCGCACCCATGAAGGTCACGATGGGCGCGGCAAAAATCACGCCGATCGCGGTAGCCAGCGCGCCGAGCAGCAGGTTGAGCCCCAGCGCGGTGCGCCCCAGTGCCTTCGCGCGCGGCATGTCCTTGCCGCCGATTGCCCAGGCGATCGAGGCGGTGGTGCCCACATTGAATGCGGTGAGGATGCCCAGCGGCAGATTGACCGGATTATTGGTCAGCCCCACCGCGGCGATGGCCACCGCCGACATGGCGGTGTGCCCCAACATGATCGTATCTACCATCGCGAAAAGCTGCGACATGATCAGCTCGAGCATCGCCGGGCCGGTGATGCCCAGGATGCGGCGATAATCTTGGTCGCTTAACGAAAGCCCGCGCAGCAGATACTTCTTCATGCCATTCTTCCTTGCTTCTTGAGGTGGTATGCCAAGTGCATAACAGGTTTATTGTACCCCTTTTGGCCTCGAAAGTGAAGCAAAGTTAATGAATTGTCATAATTCAAATATGCTGCTGAACAAGCAGACCGTCCAAACCACCGAAAAAGAACGCACCCTTTCGGGTGCGCCCTTTTTGCTCAGTTAGGTTTTGCTCGGTTAGGCTTTACTTGGACTTGCCCACGCCCTGGCGCTTGCGGCGGGCGATCAGCAGCAGCAGGCCCATGGCCGCACACAGCGTGCCCATGCCAGCATACAGGCCGATCGGCAGATCCTCGCCGGTCACGGGCAGCACGCCCTCCATCGCTTCATCCACGACGCCCAGCACGCCCAGCGCGCCGATCTCGAAGTTGCGAACCGTCGCGGTGATGGTCTCGGTACGTCCGATGGTGATCGTACGATCCGCGGCCAGCGAGTAGCGGGCATCCGGCGCGATGGTCTCACTCAACGTGTACGTGCCGTACGGCAGGTTGTTGAAGTAGACATAGCCCGAGGCGTCGGTGGTGCCGGTCATGTCGATGACGTCACCGAAGCCGCTCTCGCCCGTGAGGTTGAAGGTGGCGCCAGCCAGCGGCAAGCCGTTGTTGCCGTCGATCTTGTAGACGCGCAGCGCGCCATACATACGGCCGTCGTTGAAGGTGGTGGTAACCGTAGCGTCCGCCTCAAGGGTGATCGTGCGCACGGTATCCAGCAGCGTGTAGCCTCTCGGTGCCGCGGACTCCCACACCTGGTAGGTGCCCATCGGCAGGCCGCTGAACTCGGCGACGCCATCGGCATCGGTGGTCTCGGACTCTTCGTCCCAAGCCAGCGCGCTACCGGCCATGTTGACCTGGCGGACGGTGAACTCTGCGCCAGCCAGCGGGGTGCCGGTGGTGGAGTCACGCTTGATCACGCGCAGGGTGCCGGTGTTGATCTGGTTGACGATCGCCGCCTCGTCCACCGCCGCCATATTCTTCTGGTCAGCGGACAGCACACGGTTGGTGAAGTCGTAGAAGGTCTTGAAGTTGTTGTCATCCTTCGCCACAACGAAGGTCGTGGTGAAGTCGCCGCTGTGGTACGGACCCGCGTTGGTTTCGGTCAGGGTGTAGGTACCCGGGGTCATCAGCGGCTTAAAGGTCAGCGTGCCGTTGGTGCCGGTCGTACCGTAGATCGTACCGAAGCCAGGGTCATTGGCGTTGCGCAGCGAGAAGGTTACGCCGCTCACGAACCGATCCAGGTTGTTGATCTTCTGGATCTCCACGGTGATCGGGGTCTCCGTGTAGTCGAAGGCATGCGATTCCTTGAAGCTATCCGCAGGTCTGTGCGGATTCGCGGCCGCGTGCGAGATGATGACCGGGTGCGCGGGGTGACCAACGGCCATATGCAGGACGTCGACCTGGTCGCGTACGTGGCCGACCGCAGGCTTGACGCACTGGATGGTGTACGCGCCCCACGGGATCTGGAACGAGATCGTTCCGTTATTGGCGCCCATGTTAGGCAGGCGGATGGTGATGGCCCGCTTGCCGCCGACAGTGGTCTCCGCGATCACCGCATTGGCGTACTGACTGCGGTAGCCAGTCGGCTCGGTGCCCTTGAACTGCGTCTTCATGGTCTTGACGAAGTAGTCCCAGGAACCGGTGGCAAACTCGTGATCGATGATGATCTCGTACACGCTGCCGCCCTGGAGCGCCATGGTCTGCGAGTTGCGCATGTTGAAGGTCACATTGCCCTTGAGCAGGTCATTGGTGACCAACTGGTTGTACCACATGGCATCTTCCGGTGCCTTTCTGCCCTTGCCCGTGAAGTCGTAGACATACGCCTTCTGGGTGTTGGTGACGACGAAAGTCACATCCTTGAAGCTCGCGCTGTAGTAGTCGGCGGCCTTGGACTCATGCAGGGTGTAGGTGCCGGGCTTCAGCGTCATCTTCTCGCCCGATACGCGATCCAGCAGCGTCGAATCGGTGTAGCCGTTCGCGTCGGTCGGCTGGAGTCTGAATACGACCTTGCCGGTGTTGTCGAGGATGTCGAACTCCGCGCCAGCCAGCTTGTTGATGCGATCCTCGCTGTACTTGGTCAGCTTGATCACCAGGCGGGTGTCGGTGAAGTTCTCGGTGACGATGCGCTGCTCCAGGGTGGCGCCATCCGGCACAGTCACATTGTGGGCATTCAGGTCGTCAATCGCAAAGCCGTTCGGCGAAGCGATTTCCTTGACCAAGTAGGTGCCCAGCGGCAGGTTCTCGATCTTGTAGGTGCCGCCGGCCGGGATAGTGACGCGGATGACCACATCGTTGCGCAGCTTGTTGGCCGTGTTCGTCATGTTACCGACGATCTGGATATTGGCCGGCTTCTTGGCTGCCAACTCGGTCAGGTACGCATTCCACGCGCTGGGCGCGATCAGCGAGTTCTGACCGTTCGTCATCTTCATGCCAATCTCGAACACCGCACCGGCCAGCAGCGTGGTGGGCTCGGCCTTATCCTGCTTGTTCAGGATGATCGCGCCGCGCTTGTACGGGTTGACAAAGGCGTCGTGGCGATCCTCGCGGCTGTTCGCACCGGTGCGAAGCGCCGTCAAGGTGAAGGAGATCAGGTCGTTCACCTGCGTGTCGGTGATCGTGAATTCCTTGATGGCCGGATCGGTCAGCTCATGGCCAGCCGGAGCCAAGGTCTCGACGATCTCGTAGGTGCCCGGCGTGAGCAGCGACCACTTGTCGGTCGTGTCGGTCAGCGCCGGGAAGGTCACGGTGCCGTTCGCGTCGGTGGTCAGGCCGGTGGCGACGTCCGCGCCGCCCTTATGGCGGATCGTGAACTGTGCGCCCGCCAGCTTGTCGCCAGCCGAGTTGGTCTTTGCGATCACGACGGAGATCACCGGGTTGGTGGCGTTGATCACCTTTTCGACCACAGCGGCGGGGGTCGCAGTCTCGGTTGCGTTGCCGATCACGAAGGTCTGCGGCGCAAAGCCGATTGCGGTACCGGTGCTCGCACGGGTCTCCGTCAGCGTGTAGTTGCCCCACGGCAGGCGGCTGAGTGTGATGGTCGCATTGGCCAGGCCGCTCATATCGATGAGGATCTTCTCACCGCTGAGCGTCGCACCGGCCGGCAGCGTCGAGGTGCCCGCACCCAGCTCGGCCAGGAACAGATCCCACGCGTTCTCGCCGCTCGCGGCGGTCACGAAGGTGGAATTGTTGACCAGCTCGAAGGTGGCGTCCTCCGCGGTACGGCGTTGCGTGCCGTAGATCGCAGCCTTGCTCAGCGCCAGCGCGCCACGCTTGTAGTCGTTGAGGAAGGCCGGAGCGTTGGTTTCCAGCGCCGGATCCACATCGGCCTGCGCACGGTTCACGAAGGAGATGAGCTGTTGCGTCTGGTTGTTGGTGATGGTGAAGGTCTTGGTGGGCTGGACATCCAGCTCGTGGTACCTCGGCGAGGCCACCTCGACGATGGAGTAGGTGCCCACCGGCAGTCCGCCCACCACATCGGAGGCTTCGAAGGAAGCCTTGCCGGTGGTGGCGCTGGTCTTGAACTGCTTGTTGGCGTCGGTCAGGCCGGTGATGGCCAGCTTCGTGCCAGTGCTGTTGCGCAGTTCGAAGGTAGCGACCAGCGGCATCGCCAGCGCGTTGGTCTTCTCGACCTCGATCTGGATGGTCGGGTTGTCGAAGCTCAGCGTCTTTTCTTTGGCTTGGTCAGGCTCCGGCTTCGCATGGTTATGGCCTTCGTGGGTTACGTTGACGTCGGTCAGGCAGAACGTATAGCTCTGCGTCGCCGCGCCAATGGCGGTGTTAACCGGAGCCACGATCTCGGTGATGGTGTAGTTGCCCCACGGCAGATCCAGCACCGACAGCTTGCCGACATCGGCTGCGTTATCGACGGTCAGCTCCAGCGTGTTGCCCTGGGTAATCACCACGCCAGGATACTTCTCGGGGGCCCCGGCGATCTCGTTGAGCATGTACTCCCAAGAGGAGTTCATGCCAGGATAGGTGATGAACGGATCGGCGGTCAGCACGAACTTCGCGCCATTGACCAGCGCCCTGCGGCCATCCACCCAGATCTGGAACTTGTTCAGGTTGATCTTACCGCGCGCAAAGTCGTTCACGTAGCGGTTGCCGCGCTCCTCGAAGAATTTGACGTCGCTATACACACTGCCCACGTAATCAAACTCATTGGGCACGACAGTGAGCTGCGGGTTCTTCGTGTAGGAGTGCACGTACACCAGGCCGGTATCGGTGACGGTGAAGGTGCGGGTCAGCGCGGTGCTCAGGTCATGATCATCCGGCGCGGTGGTCTCGGTGATGGTGTAGGTGCCAGGCGTGAAGAACTGCTCCAAATCGAGCGGATACACGACCAGGCCCACATCATCGGAGGTGATGGCGGTGAACAGCTCCTTGCTGAAGGTGCTATCCTCCGCCTTGGTGATGGTGAAACCAGCGACCAGCGGGTGCTCCATCGGGTTGGTCTTTTCGATGGCTACACGGATGATCGGGTTGTAGAGCTGGAGCGTCTCCTCATCGGCGTCCGGCTCGGTGGTGGTCGGCTTGCTGAAGGAGAAGGGACGCGGCAGCACGCCCACGGCGGTACCAGGCGCGGCCTTGACTTCTTCCAGCACGTACGAGCCGTACGGCATGCCCGCGATGGTGACCTTACCGGAAGCCGGCATGGTGATGCGCAGGATGTCGCCATCCACTTCGCCACCGATGGCATCCAGAGTGGTCTGATCCAGGCTCATCAGGAACTGCGTCCACGGGTTCTCGCTCGCGGACGGATCACCGACAGCCAGCGCGGTGCAGCGGATCTCGTAGACCGTGTCGCCAAACAGCGCTTCCTGCGGCGTGCCGGGGATCGCGTCGCTGGTCTTGTAGCTCTCGATGTAGAGCGTACCGGACGAGAAGCGGTTCACGAAGGCACCCAGACGCGTCTCAAACGCGGCCTTGTCAGCGGACAGGATGGGCTCCTTGGTGAAGGAGAACACGTAGATCTGCTTCGTGCCGTCGATGCTGAAGAGCAGCTCGGCATCGTCGCGGATGCTCAGGTCGTGGTTCTCCGGCGCGATGGTCTCGATCAGCTTGTAGTCGCCGGGGATCAGGTCAGAGGTGAGGCTGCCTGCCGCCGGGTAGACCACCATGCCGGTCGAGGCATTGGTGATCAGCGTGGTCACGGTCTGGTAGACGCCAGCCGTATCCTTGCGCTGCAGTTCGAAGGTTGCCTCTAGCTTGTCGCCAAGCGGGTTGGTCTTCTGCACGTGCAGCTCGATCACCGGGTTATTGAAGGTTTCGGTCTTGCTGTCGGCATTCGTGGTGGCGTCCATCTCGACGCTGCCGATGGTCACCAGGCGGGCGGTGGCGTCGCCGATGGCGGTGCCCGGCGCAGCCTGGATCTCCAGCAGGTCGTAGGTGCCCCACGGCAGGCCGGCTACCTTGATGGTGCCGACGCTGGCCGCGTCGATGTGCTCAATGGTCAACACCTTGGTGGTCATGTTCGGCGTCAGGCCGGCCACCGGCGTGTCCTCCAGACCCTCCAGGTAGTTGTCCCACGCGCCCTCAACCAACTCGGTCTTCATCGTCAGGGTGAAGATCGCACCGTTGGTCGGCTCGGACAGGGCCGCGCGCGTGCGGTTCTTGTTCACGGTCAACTCGCCGCGCTTGTAGTCGTTGACGAACGCAGGCTTGTTGATCTCCACGCCGTTGGTCACATCGTCCTCGCTCACCGGCTCAGCGGTGAAGGAGAAGGCGTGCACGATCATATCGGTGTTGATCGTGAAGGTCTCGGTGCGGCCGGAGTTGGTATGCAACGCCGGCGGCGTGATTTCCGTGATGGTGTAGGTGCCAGGCATCAGCAGTCTGCCGGTGGTGTCTGCCTTGCCGGTGGTCGCACTTGTGGTCAGCGTGAAGGAGTCGGTTTCGCCGCTGGCCAGCGCCACATCCACCCTAAAGGTGGCTACGAGCGGCTGCGCCATTGCGTTGGTCTTCTCCACGATGATCAGAGCCTTCTGGTCGTAGAACGGCTCGAGCACTTCCGCGCGCTCTTCCTCGGTATCGCCCGCGACAGTCACATTGCGGACGGCCTTGCTGTCCTGCGCGATGGCGTAGCCATTCGGAGCGTTGGTTTCGGTCACGGTGTAGTCGCCCAGCGGCAGATTATCTACCGTGTACGCCGCGGCGCTGGGCAGTATCAGCATCAGGTGAGTTTCGGTGCCAACGGTGACCTTGTATAGGTCGCTATTGGTGGGATAGGTCTCCATCGCCTTGTCCCAGGCGCCGGGCACCAGCGTGGACACGTTGCGAATCTCGAAGTGCGCACCGGCCAGCAGCGCTTCGTCGGCGACGTCGCGCTTCTCAATGGTGATGCTGCCCACGGTGATCGGGTTGGAGATATCCAGCGCGTACACCAGTGCATTGGTGGACGTGCGGTTCACCGAGAACTCGAAGGGCACATAGGTGTTGTCGTGGTAGGCGGGCGCCGTCTTTTCGATCAGCACATAGTCGCCTTCCAGCAGCAGGTTGGGCTCATTCGCACTGGTCGCCTTGCCGTTGTCGTCGGTGGTCAGCGTCATGTAGGCGCTCACACCATCGTTAGGCACGCCGTCGGTCACGTCCGCGGCCTTGTAGATTTCGAAGATCGCGCCGGACAGATCGTTGCCCGCCGGGTCGTTCTTTTCAATCGTCAGGTACAGCGGCGTGTCGGAGTATTCGTGCGTCCAGTCGAGCTTGTAGTCCTGCGGCAGCAGCGCGATGGCGGGCACGCGCGGGTCGCCCACATAGAAGGCGTCCTGATGCAGCGCAGCGTCATCGATCGCGTAGCCGTCCGGAGCGTAGATCTCCTGGATGCTGTAGGTGCCCCACGGCAGCGAGATGGTCAGCTCACCCGAATCCGGGATCAGCACAACCAGCGCGCCCACATTGGCCGCGTACTTCGCATAGCGGGTACCGGCGGCCTCGGTGCCGTCGATCACGTGCAGCACGTCGTCGTTGTCCAGCTTCGCCAGGTAATTGTCCCAGGTGCCGTCGTTGTAGTCATCCTCGCAGATGATCAACACTTCGGCGCCGCCCACCGGCGAGCTGTCGGTGCTGTCGATCTTGTTGATCGTCAGGGTGCCCAGGTCAGCGTAGTCAATGATCGCGTCATTGCGCACGATGAAGTCCTGATACCCTCTGAGCGGGGTCGTATCTTCGCCGTAGATGTACACCGCCTTGTCGGCAGCGATGGTCAGCGAGAACGGTGCCACCGGCTGATAGCCGATCGGCGGGTCGGTCTCGAAGAACCAGTAGGTCTCGCCCACCACCCACGGGATGAAGGTGCTCGGGTCGCTGTTGTCGTTGAGGTACCAGCTGGCGTTCGCGCCGCTGGTGGCGGGCTCGGTCACGATGCTGAAGCCGCCCAGCGCCTTGATCTGCGCCGCAGTCATGGTATCGGTGACCTGCTGCTTCTGCGCGTCGGTCAGGATGGTGAAGCCCGCGGGCTCCAGGTTGGCGCCGCTCGCGTCCACCTTGTGCAGCATGAGGCTGATAGCCGGATCGATGAACCGTTTCACACAGTCCACCACATACAGGCCATACGTGGAGGTCGGCTCCAGCTTCTTCGGGTCACCGATCTTGACGGTTTGCGCAGTGGTATCGAAGATGATATAGCCGTCCGGCGCGGAAATTTCGCGCACAGTGTACTCGCCCCACGGCAGGTTTTCGATCTTTACCTTGCCGTCCGCGGCGGTGGTGGCGATCAGCGAATCAGGCTCCATGCCGTAGTACGGGCTATCGGCGTCTTCGCTCTCGGTCAGCGTCACCAGGTGCAGGCCGGTCGGCATCACGCCCGCCTTCAGCGCGGCGATGAAGCTGTCATAGGTATCGGCCAGGATGGTGTTCACGTTCTCGACCAGGAAGGACACGTCGCCCAGTGCGCGGCGATGGGTCGGACCCGATTCGCCACGGGTCAGCGATTCCGCTTCCTTGACGATCTCCAGCGAGCCCACGCCCACGGTGTTGTAGAAGGTGGTCTCATCGAGATCGGAATCGGAGAGTTGCGCCAGCTTGTAGGCATGCGTGTCTTCGGTGGTGGCGTCGCCGATCCAGCCCTGGATGTCGGCCACGGTCACATTGTCGCGCTGCGCGATCGCCGGATCGATGCCCGGCAGCGTGTAGGTGTGCGCATCGACGATGTAGCCGTTCGGCGCATCGGTCTCCGACACGGTGTAGCTGACGAAGCGGTTCAGGCCGATGAGGGTGTACACGCCGTCCTCGTCGGTCACCGCGGAGATCGCAGGGCCGGACGCCGGTGTTGCGGTGATGGTCACGTCCTTCACCGGCTCGCCCTTGTCGTCCTTCTTCAGGCCGCTGAAGTCATACAGCATGCCCAGGCCGCCGTCCAACGAGCGGTCGATCGAGGTCTTGCCGTTCTCGACAGTCGCGACGATGTAGTCGTCGTCCTGCGCGTTGTTCGGACGCAGCCAGTAGCTGGTCGTGATCGCGCCGGGCTCGCCAGCGGTCACAGCCACCAGGTTGCTGTCCAGCTTGGTGCCAGCGGTCGCATTGAAGCTCGCAACCGGGCGCAGGCCGGTGGGCACATTGACGCTCAGTTTGTACTTGTACTGCGACGCCACGTTGGTGTTGAAGTCGCCGTCGAACGCGACGATGTTGTTGAACAGGTAGTTCCAGCGATAGGCGCCATCGGTCGCGATGTTCAGGTTCCCGGCGCTACCGGTCTGCGCCGGATCCACCACGTGGTTCATGAGCGCACCGGTCGAGGTGCGGAACTCATAGCTGTGCAGCGACACATCCACATCCTGGATGCCCGGCTCGTTGTTGTTCTGGATGCCGTCCGCATTGATATCGAGCCAGATCAGGTCGCCGCGCTCGGTCGGCGGCGGAATGATGGTCGAACGCACGGTATTGATTTCGACCGGATCAACGGTGGTGCTCCACTTGCCGCCGCGCTGCATGTTGTAGTATGCATTGTTGTTGGCGGTGGTGTAGTAGATGTTCATCGCCTGCGCGAAGGTGAGCTGGCGCAGCGGATCAGACACGCTCTCCACCAGGCTGGGTACCTTACAGGTGATTTCCACTGTGACCTGTGCATACGACGGGATCGCCCAGTTCACAAAGTCGAGGTCGAAGCCCGCATAGACGGTGCTCGGCGTGACGTTCGCGTCCAGGTTATCCCACTGGTTGTTGCCGGGGTTGGCAAAGGTATCGCCCGCTACAGTGGGCAGCGCGGTGCCGTTCTTCAGCGACGTGCCGGTCAGCGTCCGAAGGGCGCTGTAGTTCGTGCTGTTCTGACGCACCAAGCGCAGGGTGGGCAGCGGCGGGCTGGCGAGCAGATCGCCATTGCCGTCGCGCACCGTCACGCTGATCTTGTCGAGCGCCGGCTGCCAGGTAGACGCCTTGGCACCCGCCACAGAGCGGTTGGCATCGTTGCCCATCCAGGGCAGGATATCCACGATGCGCAGGTTGGTCATGGCAAAGGAAGGATTGTTCTGGAACGTATCGCTGAACTCAACATTCAGTCTGTACGTCACCGTGCCGCCCGTAAAGGAGCTGGCGACGGTATCCATCACAAACTCGTCGCTGCCCGAGACGTCGCCGCGGACCGACTTGGTCGCGGTGGTCTCCGAGACCGCCTTGAGTTCATAGCGGCTGTGGCTTTCCAGCATGCCGACCATGGTCGCGAAGCGGCCGGTGGTCATGCCGGAGCCCACGGTGGTGAGCTTGTCAAACAGCGCGTCACCCGGCAGGTACGGCGTTTCCTTCTTGAGGGTCTGCGTCTTGTAGCGATAGAAGGGCAGGCCGTCCGGGTTGCCCGCATGGACGGGGATCGCCGCCGGTGTACCGGCGTACGCGTCGTTGTACTCGATGGTATCCACATTGCTGGGCATCGACTGCGGCACCATGCCGGTGATGGTCAGCACGATCTGCTGCCCCGGCTTGAGCTCGCCCTTGAAGTACAGCGCCAGGTACGAGTCATTCTGCGTGTCCTTGGCGGCATGCGGCGTATCGCCGGTATGCATATCCGGACCGGACAGCTCATGCACGGCAGCATTCTCCAGCGTCAGGTAGGGATGCTCCTCCACCTGGGTAGCGCCTTCGACCAGCGACCACTTCACATCGGGCACGTTGCCGCTGGGGCCGGTCTTGGTGGTTAGCGCAAAGTCCTCCGGCAGGCGGTCGATCAGCATCGGGTCGATCATCGAGCCCGTCGTGGTCGGGTCGCCGGTGTTGTGGTTGACCAGGGTCACCTGATAGGTCATCAGGCGGTTCTTGCTGACCTCGACCGGCGCGCGCAGGTCGTTCTCGGCATCGGTGATGGTCTCGACGATGTTCTCCGTGCCCAGCTTGACCAGGCGCTTGAGCAGTTGCAGCGTCGGGATGGGCCGGGTATCCGGCACCTTCACGTCGTCCTCGGCATAGATCGGCGGCAGATCCTTGATGGTGGTGCTGATGCCGTCGCCGGTCATCGGGAAGAACGAAGCTTCCACCATCGCGGCGTTGCGCATCACGCGCACCGCGCGGCGCAGGGTTTCGCCGTCGCTCTCAAAGCCGTCGGGTTGCTTGTAGAAATCCACGGTGTAGTCGATGTTGCCCGGGGTGAAGTTCTTGCCCGGCTTGTTGTAGCTCACGCGGAAAGCGCGAACCTTCTCGCCGGCGGCAAAAGCGTTGGCGTTGAGCGTCTGCGCCGTTGCCAGCGACAGATTATCCGCGGCAACCTTCCACTCGGACTCCGCGATGGTCTCCGCAGAGTCGGCGTCAAAGACAGCGTACTCGACCTTCGCGGTCACATCTTTGCGCGTCTTGCCTTCATCGGCGGTGCCCACGGCGGCCGCGATCTCTTCGGCGGTCATCTGGTAGGACGCGGCGCCGATCTTGATGCTGGTGATGGCGTACATGTTCTTCACGTACTCATCAAAGTCCAGCTTATCGGCGGCGGCGAACGCATGCTGCGAACCGCCCGGCGTGATGTCGGCAATGAAGTCATTCGCGTTGGCGCTGAACTTCGGGCCGAAATCAGTGATCCGGTAGCTCTCGTAAGGCAGGTCGTTCTGGCCGTCCTCCCAAGCGGAGGTCTTGGTGTTCCAGAGCTTCATGAAGTCGTGCAGCGTGTAGGTCACGGTGTCAATCACGTTGCCCGCGGCGGGGTCAACGGTCATGAGCGGACCGGCCAGTTCGTCCTTGTTGGACTTCTTGAAGATGGAGTTCGGGTTCTCGGCGTAGGGATAGTTGTAGAAGTTGATCCGCTTCATCAGGCCGATGCTGATCTGCGGGTTGTTCGGATCCCAGGTCAGCGTGACGTCGATGTCCGGATCCTCGGGCAGGCGGTACAGCGACGCGGTCTCGCCCGGACGCGTCGGCGGCACAAGCTCTTCAATAATGAAGATAGAGCCGTTGACGATGTCGCGGATCGACAGGCCGTTAAGCTTCGCGCGGCCGGTGACGGTGAACTCACCGTTGACCACCAGCGTCTGGTTGCCGCCTTCCTTGACGGCCAGGTTGATCGCCGGGGCATCCGGATCGACGATCGGGTTGCCGAGCGGATCCTTCTTGCCGTAGCTGATCTTGAACTTCGCCGGCCATTCGGCGATGTTCTTTTCCGGATCGGTGCCGTCCACAAACTTGACGACCTCAATCTGGGCGTCGTAGTTGTGATAGCCGACCATCGTCAGGGTGTGGTCGGGGCGGTCATTCATGACCGAGTTGAAGTGGTACAGGTGCAGCTCGGTCAGGCTCGCATCCTTCGGATCGTTGACCCGGGTCTTGAGCGGCAGCAGGTCCGGCGGAACCGGCGTGCGGTCGTTCTTGGAGATATCGCGAACCTTCTCCAGCGTGTAGTAGTCGATCGGCTCGATCTGGATCGCGTAGTGATAGTTCGCGGGCAGGCCGTTCCAGACCGCCTGCGCCAAGCGGCCATTGACCAGCGTGGTGATGCGCTCGGAGAACTTGCCCTGCGTGGCGGTGTTCCAGCCAATGGGCGCCATGTCATCCACCGGCATCAGGATCTGATCCTGACCGCGGCCATAGAACAGGCGGACCTTCACGTCCTTGACGACGTCGGCTTCGGCATCGTGCAGGTACTCGGGAATGCCATTGCGGTAGGAGACGTAGTAATCTTCGTAAGAAACCTTGCCCGAGGCATAGTTCCTCATCTCGACGGTCGGTGCAACCTGGTTGGAGTGGACCACCACTTCCACACGCAGGTCGCGCGGATCGCGGACGTAGTTGTTGGGCGGCAGGACTTCTTCAAAGACCAGCGTCGCCTCGGTCATCAGGCGCGGCAGAGCCACGTCGATGTAGAGCTGGCCAAGGGTATCCGGGTTCAGACTGGTAGAGATCTCGTTGTTGTTGAGATCCTCCTGTCCGGTGATGACAGCGCAGCCGTCCTCCGGATCATTGAAGGCGTAGCGGTTGCTCGTGTCATAGCGCGCGGGGTTCTCGATCTCATAGGTGACGCCATCGATGGTCTCGGTGGTGTTGGCGATGCTCGTGTCCTTCAGGAAGTACACGACATACTTCGCGCCACCCAGTTTCTTCACCTTGTCCTCGTCCCACTTGAGCAGCGAGGCGCGGGCGCGCTGGGTCACGTTGGAGATGTTCAGGTTCACATTGGGCGGCATCTTGACGCCACCGATCTCCGTGCCCTCTTTGTACACCGTGATCGGCCAGAAGCCAAGCATGTTGGCCGGCTCAGGCAGGGTGCCGTGCGACGGATCCAGATCGATCTGCAGCGCGGCCTTGGAATTGTACACCGTGGCCTGGCCGTCTTCTTGCAGCCAGTAGTTGCCCTCGGCCAGACCCGCGCTGCCGGTGTACACCGAGTAATCGGTGCTCGGCTGCGTCGCGGCCAGCGTCAGGGTGATCGTGCTGAAGATGTGCGAGGTGTCAGGGGTGCCCTTCTCCAAGGACTCCTCATACACGACGAAGTTCAGCGACGGCAGGTTGGCCGAATCGTTGTAGACGACGCCCTTCTCGTCCTTGAACCAGTAGATACGCTTGGTGATGGTCACACCGGTATCTTTATAGTTGTAGAACAGGCCGTTGTCGTCGGTCGCTTTGTTCTTGAGCACAACCGTCTGGCCGCTCAGCGTCGCCACATAGCTGCTGCCCTTCAGCTGCGTCTCGGTGAACAGGAATCCGATCGGCGGCGTGGACGGCGGATTGTAGCCGGTGGGCTGCTGGGTTTCCTTCAGGTAGTACTGCTTGCCCGGGATCAGGCCGGTGAAGGACACCAAGCCGGCGGCAGTAGAGGTCGCGGTAGCGGAGCCATGCACCTCAAAGGTAGCGGGGTCCACTTCCTTCCTGCATTCCGCGTCGCTGAACAGCTTGAACTGCGCATCGGCAAGCTTCGTGCCTTCGCCGTTCACCTTGTCAAAGACCAGGCTGTAGCGGGTCGGGTTCTTCCAGACCAAGGTCATCTCATACTCGTGCGTGGTCTCGTTGGTCGTACCGCTCCACGAGATGACGCCGTTGTCCGGGATCGGCGTAATGTTTTGGATGATCGTGCCGGTGGAGGAACCATAGCGGAACTGCGGCACACCATCGGCGGGGATGTTCATCCAGATGGTGTTGATCGCGGGTTTGTAGAAGTTCTTGTTGTCCTCGGCGTCCTCGCGGCGCTCGGTGATCACATACGCGCCGATTTCCGAGATGCTGTAGGTCAGCGTCTTACCGTTCGCGGCGGTCGTGCGCGGAACGGTGGTGCCGCTGGGCGCCTTGATGTCAAAGACAACAGACGGCACATTTTCGCCGTTGGTGCCCTGCTTGTGGACGGTCAAGGAAATCTTGCGGCTGTTGTTGACCTTAAAGGTCGTGGTCTCGCGGCTCTGCATGATCTTATCCGTGGCCACGGCGGGTGCGGTCAGCACGCCGTTGTACGCGACCGTGAAGTCGATCTTCCAGTTCGCGTCATACAGCAGACCCTGCGGGCGAGCCGCCGGCGAGGAGTCGGTGTTCTCGCGGAGGGTATAGTTGCCCGCATCCAGGCGGTATTCCGGGCTGCCGCTCTGCGCGGTGTTCAGGAATACCACGATGCCGTTTTCATCGGACAGCGCGGTGGCAATCTTGTCCGCGCCCTTGTACAGGTCAAAGCGGACATTGGCCAGCACCTTGCCGGTGAACACATCGCGCTTCTCCAGCCTGACGAAGGGCTTGATCGGGAAGAGCACATCCAGCGAAACAAAGTCGTCGCTGGCGCCCATCAGCACGTCACGCTGTACGGTGTACTTGCTGCTGGAGCCCAGTGCGAACGAGTAGCCGCCCAGTACCTGTCCGGTGGGCGTGGTCAGCTTGATGCTGTCCTGGCCGACATGGACCTGTACAGCGTCATAGTTGAAGTAATCCTTCTGCTGATCCGCAGTCAGCGCGGCTTCCAGCGAGTAGGTGCCCACAGGCATGCGGGTAAGCACCGCCAGGCCGGACTCCAGCGTGACGCCGGTCTTGATGACCGCGCCGCCATCCTTGAGCGTGAAGGTCACGTCCTTGAGCTTGATGGCGGTCTGACGGCCGTTCGCCTTATAGGTCAGCTCGTCAAAGGCGTTCAAATGCAGGTCCATCTGCTCCGGGTTGGTCGCGTAGTATTCCTTGACCGTGCCGGTTTGCAGTTTGGGCAGGCGGATCAGGTTCAGGCTGTTGAGCCAGTTGCCGCTGATCTCGGTCGCGCCCGCGGTAAAGGTATCCGCGCTGTGCGTGTTGACATAGCCGTCCACGGCGGTCATCTGCACCAGGAATACCTCGGTATCGTTGGGCAGCGGCGGCGATACGATGAAGCCGTTGTAGTCGGTGGTCAGCACCAACGGCGCTTCGGTATCGGAGCCATTGATGCCCCAGCGGTCCTTGATGCGCACCAGTGTGCCGTTGCCATCCTTGTAGTAGGCATAGTACTGCACACCCGCCAGCGGCCTGATGCCGATGGACGGCGCGGCATTGAGCGTCAGGCCATCGCCATTGACGTTCAGGCCGTTCATCCAGCGGCCAAAGATGCCGTCGCGGTGGTTCATCGCCAAGCCCGCGTTGCCATTGAAGGGCGACGCGCTTGCCGGGAACTTGGTCATCAGCGTTTCCCAGGCAGTGGCGCTGGCGTTGTTCGGCTGGAAGCCGATCGTGCGCACACGGAACCAAGCCGATCCAGACTGAATGTTCTTGACCGGGTTGTCAACCAGGACGGAGTCGTCGCGATCCTTGGTGCCCTTGAGGTGGCCGCCGCAATGGATCCACACCGGCTCGGGTTTCACGGCCAGCTCGGATTCCACAGCGCCCTTGAGGATCTGCAACTGCGTGGGCTTGAGCTCCTTGTAGGAGACCGGCACCATCACATCGTAGCAGGAGCACTGCGTGCCCGTGCCACCGTGGTTGGCGCTGCTATGCGGCGTCTGGCCGCTGTGCGGCAGCAGGTACGCCTTGACCACTTCGTACTGCTGGCCAGCGGGCGCAAGCGCCTTGACCGCGGCGATCGCCGGGTCGTTTTCGCTGGTAAACAGCTGGCTGCGGTCGTCCAGATGCGTCGCGTTGAATACGACATTACCGGCGGTATAGATGAACTGGCCCGGAGTCTGGTTGTCCTCCAGGAAGCCATCCTTGCCGATCGCGCCCCTGCCGCCGTTGTTGATACCGGCGTTCTTGGGCAGCATGAAGTAGTACGGCTGGCCATTGTCCTGCAACAGGTACATCTTCCAGTTGTACAGGTCGATGGTCGGCGTGGTCAGCACACCGTTCTCGGTGATGGTGCGAACCTTGGGCACCATCGGCGTTTCGGGGTCATCGTCATGATCCCACATCACCGTCTGGCCGTCCTTATCCACTTCCGGTGTCCCGTCGGGATCAGGCCGCTGCTGCGCGCCGGTGGTGCGCATGCCGATGAAGCTAACTTCGCCGCTGTCGGTGATCACATTGCCATCTTTGTCCAGACCCAGCACGGTGCCATCCTCCAGGATGTTGTGCAGGTAGAACTCGAAGGTCGCGCCATTGTACGCGATGATGCTGCTCAGCGTATAGAGCTGCTTCTTCATCTTCATGCGGGTCTCGTGGTAGTTCCAGGGGCCGCCACCCGGCTCGCCCACTTTGTTGTCAACCACAGTGGCGACGGTGGTGTTGATCTGTTTGTCCTCATAGACCGTACCCACCATGCCATTGAAGCTCTTCTGGGTCGCGGCCGCGATCATGGCCTTGATGTCGCCAGCGATATTGCCATCGCCCTTCACCCTGTACATCGAGCGGGTGCGGAAGCCCGGGCCCAGATCCTCGGGCACCAGGTAGTCAACATCGACGCCGCCAGCGCCGCCATTATAGGCTTCGCCCTTGGTTTCATTGTTGCGGTCAAGATCGAACGCCCACGCCGGGAATTCGTCCTTGAGCTGCTGACGAATCTCATCGGGAATATAGAAGGACAGGACGCCCTGGCTACCCATCTCGGCAAAGACATAGATCTTGCCGTAGTCCAGCGGCGTGGTCAGGATGCGGCCGGCGATGCCGTCCACCGTATCAGCCAGATACGGGTCGGGCTGGCCAAACTGACCGGAGATTTCTTCCATCACCAGATCGTATCCGGCGGCGGCTTCCTTCTCCTTGAGGGTAAAGGCAAAGAGTTTGAACGGCGTTCCCTCGCCCCACTCCTGATAGCTGACGCCAGCCTTGGGTTTGCCATGGCCGTCCAGCTTCTCGGGCTCAAGCTTGGTGTGGTAAATAAACAGCTTGCGCAGGTCCAGGATAATGAAGGGATGGTGGTTCATCATCGTCGCCGACGCAATGAACTCCTTGCGGGTCTTATCTACGCCGAAGTTCTCCGAGCGGATCGCGAACACATTGTACTCGGTGGTCTTGCTCAGATCGCCCACCGTCGGCTTCGCCGGGAACGGCGCACGCTGCGCGGTACAGCTGTAGATGGCGTAGCCGGGCAGCTTGTTCATCTGCGCGACGTAGTAGTTGGCCTCGGCGGTCAGGAAGTAATCGTGATACTCGCTGTCGTCGGGCACGTCACCGTTGAAGGTGACCATCGCGCCCGCGCTGGTTTTCTCGTCGATCTGCGTGCCATCGGGCAGGAACAGGCCGACGCGCACGCCCGCCAGGGCCTCGATGAGGCCGTGGTTAACGCAGGCTTCGTAATAGGTGTACACGTCGATGTTGCCCGCGCGCCAGTTCTGCACGCCCAGGGTGATATAGCCATCGGCGGTGCGGCCCGGCTGCACAGCCAGACGCGCCGGGATGATCTCCTCGTAGGCGCTCTGCGCGTTGGTGGGCAGGTATTGGTCTTTGATTTCCGCGTTGTTGGTGCCGCCCACGCCCTTGATGCCAGCGTTGGCGTTGGTGTAAGCCCACGTGCCGGTGGCCGGATAGATTTTTCCGGTGCGGTCGGCCAGGTACATGGTCTTGGTGCTCTTGGACTGCGTGGCGGAGCCGCTGACCGGCTCGGTCTTCATGTAGCCCTCGCGCGCGGTGGTGGTGCGCATCTCATACTTGATGGGCGTACCGTCCGCGTAGAAGAGCTGCACGTTCTTAAACCAGTAGCTGGTCTGGCCGCTGATGCGCTGGCCCACCGAGGTGCTTACGCTGGATACAGCGGTGACGCTCTCGGCGTCATGCACGCCGTCCATCACGCGCACCAGCTCAAAGGTGAAGCTGCCCAGCGCGTCGCTGTGCGTGTTGACGTTGTGGAAGTTGCCGTAGGCCATCGTATCGACGTCCATGCGCTCGGGCATGTTGAGCACGTCCACGCTCAGCGTGCCAGCGGTGGTGACCGCCGAGGTATTCAGCGCATACGGTCCAAGCACCCAGCCAGCGGCGGTGGTGCCGTTGATCTTGGTGATGTTGGTCTTTACGCGGGTGGTAACCGGTGTGGGCTGCAGGTCCATGGGCGCCGGGATATACCCCGCGCTCGGCTGCTCGAATACATAGTACTCGGCAGGCGGCAGCTTCCAGGTGGCGATACCATTGGCAGCGGTGCTGCGCGTGTTGCTGGCGTACTTGCTCTCGTTGCCGAACACGCCCTTGCTGACGTCATACTCCTTGTATCCGCCAGCGCCGTCGGACACGACAATGGTCATGGGCACACCGGACGTGTTGGGCTGTGTGCCGCCGTTGAGCAGGCTGCCCTTGTGCACGTTGAAGGTGATCGCCGGTTTGTTGACGATCTTCAGCTTCGTGGCGGCGCCGCCGGTGGTGTAGCAGTTGGCGACCACGGTGGGATCACTGGTCTCCACTATCATGCCGGTGCCCGCGTCATTGTACAGACCGCCGACCGTTACCAGGGTTTCGGCCGGATCCGCGTAGTACATCTTCGGGGTGGTCGGCGCGGAGGTTTCCACCAGCGCATACTCGCCGATGGGCAGGTTGGTCTGGCAGAAGTGGCCCGCGTTGATGCGCGTCACCGAAGAGACCGCCAGCGAACGGGTGGTCGGGCCGGTGATCTTCTCCAGCTTGAACGCCGCGCCATCCAGCGCCGCGCCAGCCTGATCCTGCTTCTCAAAGCAGAGGAAGCCGTTCGGGTTGTAGAAGCGCACGGCCTGACTGGTCACCGTGGCGGCGCTCACCGTCATGTTGAAGGGCAGCGCGGCCACGTTGCTGCCGCCGACGATCAACTGATAGCCGGAAGGCAGCGCGGTGTTCAGCTCCACACGGTAGTTGCCCGACGGCAGCGAAATGGAGGTATCACCGGACTGCGTAACCCAGGCGGTGTACACCGGGTTGTTGCCGGAAAGGCTGGTGAACTTGTATTGCAGCGCGGTGCCGGTCGCGGCGACAGTCTGATCCGCGTTGCGGTTGCCAATCCACTTGTTGTTCTGGTCGTAGGCGGTGGTGGTATGCGGCGTCGTGCTGGTGTCATGCGCCAGGTACGACTGATACGTGGTCAGCTGGATCTTACCATACTCGCTGTTGGTAAAGCGGATGGCAGGCGGGTTCGCCTTGCCGATCTCCAGCGTCACCACATACGCGTTCTTGCCATCCTTGGGCTCATAGCCGTTGGTGGCCGACTCGATCGCGACATAGTCGCTCTTGACCAGCGGCGCGGGGATCGCGACGTTGTTGGTCACGCTGCTCAGCGTGCCGTTAAAGGTGTACACGATCGGCGCTTTGCCCAGGTCATAGCGATAGTTCGTGCCGCCAATGTTGATGGTCTGCACGTTGGTGCCGGTCTCCGATTCGCCCAGCGCGCGGTACAGATTGACGGTAAAGACGCCGTCGGTGCTCGTGCGCGGACGCGCCGTGCCGGAGCCAACCGTCTGCACGTACTTCTCGATGGTCACCTGCATCTGCGAGCGCGTGTTGTAGAAGGTTTCCACAACCACCGGGTTTCTGGAGCCGGACGGCGCGGGCATGATGGTCTCCGCGGTGGAACGCGCGGCGTTCCAGTTGGCGGTGTCGGTCGCGCCCTTGACCGGGGTGTAGGTGCCCAGCACACCGGCTTCCTTGACGGTCACGGTGGTGTTCAGCGGCACCGGGTAGAGCATGACCGCCGGTTGCCCGTTGACCATGAACAGACCCTTGGCCGGGTACTGCGTGGTGGCCGTGCCGTTGACATGCGTGATGCCAAACGTCGGCTGGAAGTCCGGGTTGTTGAGTATCGTGGGCTGGAAATTGGTGTCGGCGTAGTTATACGACACGTTGTCATTGATCAGTGCGCGAACCAGCACGGCGCCAAAGTTCACCGGGCGGTTGTACACTTCGGTCTTGACCAGGTTGACGCGCACGCCGTCCGCGCCCATTTGGAACGCGACCGGGTCGGGCGTAACGATGGTGGTTTCTTTCTTGATCGGCGCAACGCTCTGCTCGGTGATGACCACCGTCTTGATATAATCAAAGTCAGAGATCGACTGCTCCACCATGCGGTAATTGGTGGTTTCCGGCCAGACCGGAATACCAAAGATCGCACGCAGGCTGCCGGGAACCGCATGCAGCGGGATGGTGCCGCTGGACACCACACCGGCGCCGTCAATCACATAGCGGGCGTTATCGACCGCGGATTGCAGCGTCAGATTGGTCAGTTCCGGAACAGACGAGCCGTTGGCGTACTCGACCTTGTATTCCACGGTCTTGCTGCCGCCCAGCAGCATCTGCCGCATGGACTCGCTCAGGCGCTCGGCCTTGTTCTGGGCCTCATATTCCGGGCCAAAGTCGTACTGGATATACTTGCTGATATCCACGACGCCCATCAGGTGCAGGATCAGCGTGTCAACTTCTTTGGCACGGTCCTTCATGTCGCTGGTGATCGGCTCGGTGACGACGCGCATGTTGCCGTAGCCCGGCACATTACCGGCGATGGTCACCGAATAGCTGGCGGCGTTCGGATCGCAGTACACGCTGTCGGGCACGTACACGCTCATGATGCCGTCGTCGGCGATATAGGGGTTGGTGGAGCCGGAGCTCTGCACCATGTGCGGATAGAAGGGGCCCGCGATCACGCCGCCCGACGCGTTGTGGATTTTCACCTCAAACGCGGTGGACATGTTCTTGCCCGAGGCGGGCGAGAAATCGCGCAGCGCCTGCTTGGCATCGCTGAAGGTATCGCGCGACAACGCGTCGGCGATTTGCAGCACGTGATTCAGGCGAACGATACGCACCTTGTTTTGCAGGTCAACCTTGACCAGCTCGCCGACGGTATTCAGGGTGACCGGAATACGCGCGGCAGGCTTGGACGACCAGCTGGGGCCGTTGGTTTCTTCCACATAGTAGGTGCCGGGGTCCATCGAGAACGTCACCGAGGAAGCGCCGTCGGTGGACAGCACGGCGTCCACCTTGTTGGTGCTGCCCGCGGTGTACATCTGCGCCTTGTCGGGGCCGGTCGCGTTTTTGAACAGGGTGATTTCCACGCTGTCGGTGATGCCCGACGCCACAGCGCCGTCGATCACCCACAGCTTGTTGACCTGGATACCGCCGTTGGTGTTGATCACATCCAGCGCGCGGGTGGTGTCGGTGCGCGCCAGCACAACCGGCGTCTCCGCGTTCTTCTGCGCGAAGCCGGTGATGCCGCCCACTTCCTTGACCAGGTAGGTGCCGGGCATGACGCACAGCTCGGCAGTCATACCGGTGGTGGTGCTGACCGGCTGGTTCTGCACCGCCGCGGTATAGGTGTTGACATTTTCGGTATACCACGCGGCGGGCAGGCCGGTGGCGGTGTCTTCCAGATAGATGCTCACGCCCGCCTGCGACGGATAGGTCGTGGTCATCGGCGCTTTCCAAATGCCCAAGTTGGTGCCGTTGTACTCAACCTTCTTGGTGAAGGTCACCTTGACCGGCGCCACGCGGGTGGCCGGACGCGTGAACGTGCCGGTCGGCGTGGTGGTGGTGATTGTATCGCTGCTGCCGGTCTGCTTGATCTGCATGGTGCTCTTGATCGCACCGGACAGCGCCATGTTCTGCGCATACTGATAGAAGGGAATCTCAAAGTCGCTGGCCTTGTAGGTCAGCTTGACCGTGTACTTGGTGTAGGTGGTCATGTTGCCCGCCGAGGCGATCAGCGGCATGGGCAGATCATAGGTGTTGTTCGGGGAGGTCGCGGGCACATCCACCGCGGCGTCCGACGCATACTGGCGCGTCGCCGACACCGGCAGAATCTGCTTGATCGCGCTGCCGTCCTGGGTAGGCACGGTGACGGTCAGCGGCAGGATGTTGGTGGTCAGGGTCTGCCACTCGGCAGGGATACGCAGGTTCTTGATGCTCTCGTAATCGCTGTCCAGCAGCATCTTGTTGCCGTTTTCGTTCTTCATGTACGCTTCGACAACATAGGAGACGATGACCTGCGCGGCGTCGCCCGTGCCGCTGGTGGTCACCACCGGCGCGGACTGATCGAGGTACCAGTCGCAGTCGCGATAGGTCTCGTCACTGACTTCGACATTCAGGTTGGCGGTGGCGGAGATATGGGTCAGCTCTTCCTCGCTGACGCGGATGCCGTCCATATCGGTATAGCCGCAGTACACATCGCCGTCCATCGACACGGTGAAGGGAATCTCCGTGCCGACCGGCAGGCGCGCGCCGGGCGCGTCATAGTCGTACTGCATATAGATAGGAAGGTTCAGCGAGCCGTTGGCCGCCGTCGCGCTCCACAGGTAGGTGGCCTGCTTGTTGTACAGCGGGTCACTGGGGTCCTTGGGCACGATGTTATAGGTGCTGCTGGCACGCAGACGCAGCGGCGAGCTTTCGGGGATCGTGATGGTGACCAGGATACCGCCGTTCTCAAACTGCGTGTACATCGGCGAGTTGATACCCTCGCTGGCCATGGTGACATACGGGGTTTTGGCATAGCCAGGCAGCGCCAGCATCGCGGCGCCCTTCTGCACATCCCAGGACAGAATGCCGGACACCGAGTTGATGGAGAAAGTTTCGTCGACAACCTTCCCCTTCATTTCGTTGTACAGCGCCTCGAAGCCCGCAGGCATGCCCGCAAATGCGGCGCCCGCGAAGTCCATCATGGTGATCGGCGCCATGCCGCTGCGCAGCGCATAGATCTCCGCCATGGTCAGCGCGGCGGCTTGCTCGGCGGTCAGGCCAAAGAACGCGATCTCTTCCTCGGTCAGCGGCGCCATCTGCGCGCGGAAGAAGTTGATCTCGTCGGCGCTTAGCGCGGCGGCTTCCTCGGCAGTGATGCCCAGCGCGGCGATCTCTTCCTCGGTCAGCGGCGCGACTTCCGGCTGCTCGTACTGCTCGGCCAGCTGTGCGCGATACGCCAGAATCTGCTCGGCAGTCAGCGCGGCGGCTTCCTCGGCAGTGATGCCCAGCGCGGCGATCTCTTCCTCGGTCAGCGGCGCGACTTCCGTCTGCTCGGCCAGCTGTGGGCGATACGCCAGAATCTGCTCAGCGGTCAGCGCGGCGGCGTCCTCGGCAGTGATGCCCAGCGCGGCGATCTCTTCCTCGGTCAGCGGCGCGACTTCCGGCTGCTCGTTCTGCTCGGCAAGCTGCGCGCGATACGCCAGAATCTGCTCGGCGGTCAGCGCGGCAGCTTCCTCGGCCGTGATGCCCAGCGCGGCGATCTCTTCCTCGGTCAGCGGCGCGACTTCCGGCTGCTCGGTCGCTTCCGGCGCCTCGGTCTCTTCCGGCTCGTTGGCCTCGGCGGACACATACGGTACGCCGTTGCCATCGCGCTTGACATAATCGGAAGACTCCGCGTTGAAAGCGTCCGTCTTTTCTTCCTCGGTCATGCGAATCAGGTCCTCGGCCATAATCCAACCGGTGACCTGCTTGTCGTTCTCATCGATAACGGTGGCCTGCGCCCAGCGGACGGTGTCGCCGTCCACGGTCTCTTCGGCCATGCTCAGCACGCTGACGACATCGCCTTCGCCCAGATCAATCAGATCGATGCGCTTGTCGTCATCTTCGCGCTTATTATATAAGGAAGCACTTGTGAGCACATAGGCATACCCGGACGAGAAGGAGGCATCTTCCGCCAGGTTCGCGGGCACGTCCTGCCCTTGGGTCTGATCGAGCGCGACGATCTGCTCCACCACGGTGGTCTGCATCCCGGCCGCGTCGCCCGTTGCGGGCGCGCCAACAGCGCCGGTTTCGCCCGGCGTGGAGGCGTCGGTTCCCGAACCCTGGTCACCGGACTGCCCGGCGTCCCCGGTCGGGGCAGACGGAGCTTCCGGCTTTTCTTCCGGTTCTTCCTTCGGCTCATCCTCCGGTTCGTCGGCCGGCTCCTCTGCCGGTTCTTCTTCCGGCTCTTCCACCGTGGTTTCCACCTCGGTGACAGGCGCCTGGGATTCCCCGGCGATCAGGTAAGACGCCTGCTCCAACGCATTGTTGGAGAGCAGGATGATGGCCAGCACGGCGGCCAGCATCATGCGGAACGTCTTTGTTTCGTAGAACTTCAGTCTCTTTTGCTCCATGTGTACTCACGACCCTTTCTGTTTTGGGTGCCTCTTTGCGGCTCACTCCGCTTTAGCGTAGACTGTCTTTTCGAGATATCTCGACAGGTCTATCCGATAGCATACTATCATTTTCCAGCAGCTCAAGTCAACGGATTTGGGACTATTAAGTCAGATTTAGTAATTGGCAAGTCCTTGATTTATCAATGTTTTTGGACAAGCAATGCTTGCTAGTGTATAACTTGTTTTTGGCTTCTTTTGGAAATTGCACAATATCTTGTGCCTGACAGACTGTGACACACTATGCACAGCGCGTGCAAAGCCAACCGCAAGTCTCTTTTGCTGACTTTCATCGTGCGCGTCGGGCAAAAAAAAGAGCGCCGAAAACGGCACCCTTAACTGTCGCTTCATATTTGCGGCGGGCTTTCTCGCCTGCCGCCTGCCCGGCGCTACAGCGTCCGCCCCAGGATGGGCGCCAGTGTGCGCAGCTTCTGCATGGTCTGCGCAAACTGCGGCGGCGGCAGCGATTGCGGCCCATCCGACAGCGCTTTGGCCGGGTCGTTGTGCACCTCGATGATCAGTCCATCGGCCCCCGCGGCCAGCGCCGCCATGGACAGCTGCTCCACCATCCAGCTTTGCCCCGCCGCGTGCGAGGGGTCCACCAGCACCGGCAGGTGGCTGAGCCGCTTGACCGCTACCACCGCCGATACATCCAGCGTGTTGCGCGTATAGGGCTCAAAGGTGCGGATGCCGCGCTCGCACAGCAGCACGTTCTGGTTGCCGCTGGCCAGGATATACTCGGCGCTCATCAGCCACTCCTCGATGGTGCTGGACAGACCGCGCTTGAGCAGGATGGGCTTCTTGGTGTTGCCCACTTCCTTTAATAATTGGAAGTTCTGCATGTTGCGCGCGCCGATTTGCAGGATGTCTACGCTGGCCTCGAACAGCTCCACATGGCGCGGATCGGTGATTTCGGTAACGATGGGCAGCCCGGTTGCGGCGCGCGCTTTCTCCAGCAGCAGCAGCCCCTGCTCCTCCATGCCCTGGAAGGCGTACGGCGACGTGCGGGGCTTGAACGCGCCGCCGCGCAGCACCTTTGCCCCGGCCTGCTCGACCGCCTCGGCAATGCCGATGATCTGCCGCTCGCTTTCCACCGAGCACGGCCCGGCCATCACGCACAGTTGCCGCCCGCCGACGCTGACCCCGGCAAAGGACACTTCGGAGTCCTGCGGATGAAACTTGCGGTTGGCGCGCTTATAAGGCTCGGACACCTTCATCACGCGCTCCACGCCGGGCATCATCGACAGCTTATCCACATTCAGCGCGGTCACATCGCCCACCGCGCCGATCACCGTGCAGTTGATGCCCGAGGATACGTCGGCTTTCAGTCCTTCGCGCAGGATGCTGTCCACCACCGCTTCCACGCTGGTCTTTTCCGCCCCTTGCTTCATGATTACGATCATGGTGTGCCTCTTTTCCGCGCGCCGCGCTGTCGTGCTGGCAGTATACCACGGCGCAAGGCCGCGCGCAATTGCTTCCCCGTGCATTTTTTTCTTTACAACGGAACAAAATTTCAGTATAATCTTATACACGATTCTTCCTGATGCTTCCTTTTGTGTGCCTGCTTGTATGCGGGCAGGCATACCGCCTGTCCGCAACGGGATAGAAGAAAGAAGGTTTTCCATGCGCCGATCCATGTTGCGCCTGATGGTCTGTATGCTTTGCCTCGCGCTAGCCTGCCCCGCCGCGCTGGCCAGTGCTGTCGCGGTGCCCCAGGATACCGTGCCTACGCCCCTGCCCACCCCCTTTGTGGGCACGCCCTCGCCGGAGGACTATCTGGGCCCCACGCATATGCCGTTTGGCTGGATTCAAGCCGGTCCGGTTGGCTTTGACGGCGACGACCTGACCATTGAGGAGCGCAGTTCGCTCATCCATCAGCTGCAAGTGGCCAATTTGCAGGAGTCGGTCAAGGACTTCCCGGTGGTCGCCGGACAGGATTCCTCGCGCGATAAGCCGATTTTCATCGGCCAGATGGCGCGCTTTTTGCAGCAGCACACGCCGCTGGACGCCCCACAGGAGGCGATCGTGCGCATCAACATGATGCTGGAATCGGTGGTGCGCGGCGCCGAGGGCGCGCAGCTGGTTACCGAGATGAACGCCTATAACCAGCCTGCCCCCGAAGGCAAGGAATATGTGGTCGCCACGTTCCAGATCACCATCGAGAGCGAGGACCCCAATATCGTCGTGCCCTTTACGATGTACGAGTTCGAGGTAGTCTCCGCCAATGGCAAGGTGCTGCAATACGCGTTCATCACCGACGATCTGAGCACGCTCAGCCTGTATTCCGGCGGCAACGGCACCATGCGCGTCACCGCGTTGGTCGATGAGGGGCAGCAGGTGCTGCTGCGCTACCGCAAGGCGGTATGGTTCTCCACGCTGACAAAATAACCCGCACAGCAACAGCGCCGAAAGGCGCTTTTTTTGATTTTCCCTCCCCCGCGATGCATTGTGAACGATGAATTGTGCCTTGCCCCTTCTCCATTCCGCTTGACCTTGTTCAATGTTGGTGTATAATAACATTATCAATATACAATGGTCTGGTTGTATCCAAATTGACAAATGCTCCTAAAAGCAAGGAGGACGTATTCATGAAGCATTCGTTCCGCGCGCTGTGCGCCGGTCTGCTGTGCGCCGTATGCCTGTGCGCGCTGGCGGTTCCCTCGCTGGCCACCGACGTTGCGCCGCTGCCCGATGTGACCCCCTCGCCCGACGCGGTGTCGGTTACGTCTGCGGCCACCATGATCCCGCTGGCCACGCCTTCCGGCAACGGCCTGGAGGTCAAGACCGAAGTGCGGCCTTTCGTGTACGAGCACGCCGTGCTGCGCTATCGGGAAGTGCGCTTCTACGACAACGTATATTGCCTGAACCACACCGAGTATGTGCAGACGCCGTTTGACGCCAGCGTGCCTTCCGAGTTCTTTATCGTGGATGATCGCGGCTATCTGGCGCTCTCGGCCAGCGTGCTGGACATCACCGACGCCATGCGCATCAAGCTGTATGGCGCGGATGTGGGCACCGTGGCCATGTATTATGGTCAGTATTGCGAGGACGCGCGCTCGAACACCATTCGCATCACCACCGACAGCAAGGGCGTGGAGCATCGCCGCGTGGTGCGCAAGTTCGCGCCCTCCGGCATCCATGAAGGCGTTGATTTCTTCGCCGCGCCCAAGCAGCCCATCCACGCGCTGCTGGACGGCGTTGTGCTCAAGGCTGGCGGCGGCCGCGATAACCCGATCGCCATCTATAACGAGGCGCTCAATGTCACCGTGCTGTACCTGCACACCAAGGGCGTCGAGGTCAAGAAGGGCGACACCGTGTCGGCCGGCCAGCTCATCTCGCATGAGAGCTATCTGGGCATTGATTTCCAGGCCGTCAAGCATCCGCGCACCAACTACACGCATGTGGAAGTGCGCACCGGCAAGTTTACCGGCGCCAGCCCGTATCGCAACATCACCCTGACCAGCGATTGCCCCTACGCGCTGTTCCGCCAGCAGTTAAACGTGGTGCCTTCCGGCCGCGAGCCGATCACCGCCGCCAGTATGCAGGCTGCCGAGGAGCAGCGCCAGGCGGACCAGGCCGCCGTCGCCGCCAAGCGCCGCGCGGAAGAGGAAGCCGAGCGCCAGCGTTTGGCCGAGGAAGCCGAGCGCAACGCGACGCCAACGCCTTCCCCCACGCCGGTTCCGACGCCGGAGCCCACCGTGGAACCAGCCATGCCTGATAATTTCGGCTTTGCGGAAACGCCGCAGCCATTGCCCAATTAACCCCTTTTCCCAACGCGCATTTGGGGCTGCCCACGGGTTGGGCAGCTCTTTTTGATCCATATTTGATCCAAACAGGAGGGCCTATGTTCATTCGTTCCCCGCGCGTCCGCGCATTGCTGCCATGGGCACTCGTGCTGCTCTGGATGGGGCTGATCTTCTGGTTTTCGGCGCAGTCCGGCGACGCGTCTTACGCGCAAAGCGACAAGCTGAGCGGGATGCTGCGCTGGACCACCCCGTATGTGGATATCCGCAAGGTTGCGCACTTCTTCTTGTTCTTTGTGCTAGGGCTGCTGTGTTTCTGGGGCTTTCGCGCCGCTGGCCGGTCGCCCGGGCGAGCCGCGCTGTCCGCGCTGATGGTTTGCGCGGCCTATGCCCTGCTGGACGAATGCCATCAGGTTTTTGTGCCGGGGCGCGCCATGCTGCTAACCGACATGCTGTTGGATACCGCCGCCGCCGCAACCGGACTTGTGGTCTGCTTTGCGGTTGCGCGACGTCGCGGCGCGAAATAGACCACCGTTCACTGCTTTTTTCGCTAAATTGCTCGCGCTTATGTACGGCGCGAGCTTTTTGTCGAACTTTCGCAACCGATTTAGGTAGACCCGGTTTTTGTTGATATAGCTAGGTTTTTTCATCGTTGCAACCGTTTTAGGCAGACTTCTCGCGTCCTATTTGCGGCTCTGGTTGCAAATTTCCGCCTTTTCCCGGCATGTCTAGCGCAACGGATTTGGGTAGACCATGCGCAGCCAAAAGAACCGCAACCCAACGGTTATAGGCAGACGATCTGCCGCGCTCACCCATTTGCGCGCAACTGCTGTAGGCAGACGCTTTTTCCCTTTTCTTTTCCCCTATTGCTGGAAAAATCAAGCGTTTTGGCATTTTGAGCGCCTTTTTTCAGTTTCCGCGCAACGGTTTTAGGCAGACTTTTCTATTTTTGCACGCTGCCGGTTGCAACGGCTCTAGGCAGACGATTTTTTTCACGCTGCAACGATTTTAGGCAGTCGCCCAGCGAGTTTGCGCTGTGTCCTCTCCCCTGTCGCAACGGTTTTAGGCAGACTTTCTCTGCTCTGGCTTTTCCATCGCAACGGTTTTAGGCAGACTTTTTGTTTTCTTGATGTAGCGTTGCTTTTGCCGACCTTTGGTCGTGATATGCTCGATTTGCCGCGAAACAAGCGCACAGCCCCTTTCTCCGCCCCAGCACACGCGAAGCACAAGCAGTTTTGGGGGGCACCTTGCGCAACAGTTTTAGGCAGACCACAAAAAAACACGCCCGGCGCTTGATTCCGGTCGTGTTTTCTTCCGCAACGGTTTTAGGTAGACTTTGCAACGGATTTAGGGAGATCTCTTCGGACACGGCAGGGATGGGTTGCGCGGTTTGTCGTGCGCCTTCCCCGGCGAACGCGCCGGCCAGCGTCAGCGATTGGCCGGCGTGTAGTTCATAATTCTAGAGAATTATAGAAATTATAGCAGTTATCCACAACCCCGCAACCCCTTGTCCCACAAGGCGTTGCGCCGGTCTGCCCGCAACTGTTGCAGGCAGATTTTGCAACCATTACAGGCAGACATTCCAACGGTTTTAGGCAGATTTTCCAACGGTTTTAGGCAGATTATGGGGTTTCGCTGCGCTGCGCTCTTCAAGAAAACGCATGTTGCGTTTTCTTGAGATTACGGGCATGATTCCCTCCGCAGGCTACGGGAATCGCCCCGCGCAGGCGGCAAAGCCGCCTGACACGATCAGGGTCAGGGGTTGCGACCCCTGAAACCCCGGGAGAAAACGAGCAAACAGGTTTCCCCCTACCCCCGGGGGTATGGGGGCGCACCCCCATACAAATTCGTATCGCGGGGCTTTGCCCCGCGTGCGGGGCGATTCCCGTAGCCTGCGGAGGGAATCATGCCCGTAAACCGAGGGGAAAGCCATCGGCTTTCCCCTCGAACGCGCAGCGCTATAGTTGATCCAGCAAATCCATCTGTCCCGGCGCGTTCAGCGCCTCTTCCTCATCATCGAAAGCGCCATCGCCCACATCGGGCAGTTCCCCGGCCAGCATGGCCTCTTGCAGTGCCTTGGGATAGTAGACCTTGCCCGGCACCATCGAAAACTCCACCACACCGCCCAGCGGCGTCGCGCCTTCGCGGATGGCGTAGCGGCCCACATAGCCCAGCGCCTGCGCCTTGTCAAAGAAATCCACCAGCGTGGTCAGGATGCGCTTGGATTGGCGCGTATTGATCAGCGCGTCCATGCGCAGGCCGTACGCCAGCGTTTCGATCTTTAGCCGGATGTCGTTGAGCGAACGCTTGTGCCGCGCATAGTCGGCGGCTTTGGCCAGCAGGTATTCGATGAACAGTGCCAGCTTCTTGTCGGTCTTGCCAAACTTGATGCGCAGCTCCTGATAGAGGTTGGCGGGCTTTAGCACAAAGTACTTGTTGACCTGATCGACCAGCACCACCGACGGCTCGATGACGATGTGGCTGAGCCGCTCCGCGCCGCTGGCGCCCTGCTGGATGCCTTCCAGCTCGGCCTCGGTCAAATCGCGGAAGCCTTCGACGATGTTTAACAGCGGGCGCACGGTGCGGATCGCGTCGTGCAGCAGGCGGTTCTGCTGGTCGCGGCGGATGACGCGGTTGTACACCATGATCACCGGTTTTTCCAGATCGCGCAAGGCTTTCAGCGCCTCTTCGCGCTCGGCCGAGGCGTATTCCATCTTGCCGCGCTTGGTTTGGTACTTGGTGACGCCAAACGCGTCCAGATACTCGCTGACCGAGAACTTCAGCACCGGCAGCGTGCCGGTAAAGGCGAACACGTTGTTGGGATCGCTGATGTAGCGCTGGGGCATGTTGCCCTGGTAATCGGTGCGCGACAGCAGCGTCTGTACCGCGTGCAGCGCCTTGTTCTGTGCCAGCGAGAAGTCCAGCCCGATGACCGTCAGCCCCTGCTCGCGGGCCAGCTCCTTGTCCTCTTCGCGGGCCTCGATGCTCTTGCCCTCGCCGCTGTCGAGCAGGTCAAACACATCAATCTGCCCGGTGCGCGACGGCTTGTGGCCGAATTTCAGCTTTTCGGAGTGCAGGGTCACCTTGATAAACTCCTGCGCCGCCTCGGGCATGATGTACACCGGCGACTGCGTCAGCTCGACCGGCGCGGCTTCCGACACGAGGATTCGCTCCAGCGCGACGGTTTTGCGGCGGTTGGTGGTCATGGCCGGTCACCTTCTCCCTGGGGCATGCGCAATGGCGCGCGTTGCATCAGCAGGCCCAGCAGCGCCACGGGGTTTTCGACGATGGACAGATCGGCCAGCGCCGCGCGTGCGGCGGCAAGTCCCTCCGGGGTGGGCAACTCCGGGCCGATCTGAAGAATCGTTGGCTCCAGCATGCCAAGAAACTCGCGGAACTTGGGATCGTTCTGGTCGCAGGTGACGACCCAGTCCTCGATATCCAGAATGGCTTGCAGCATTTGCTCGGCCATGTCCTCGGGCAGTTGTTCGGGCAAGAACACCTCCAGATTGGACACGCCGATGCGTTCGCCCAGCAGGGTCATTGCGGCGCGGTTGGCATATATCTCGCGCTGGGCGTCCATAAACTCAAAAAAGCGGCGGTACAGCGAAGTGCCCAAGCTTTCAATGGCCGACAGAAAGGAGTATTCCTCGGGATGGTTGAAGTCCGGGGGGGTTGCACCGCCCAGCATTTCGGCGAATCCATAGGGCGAGAGCTGCTGGATCGGCGTGCCATGCAGCATGGTGACCAAGTCCAGCCCGGCGTCGCGTGCGGCGGTCAGCGAGATCGTGCGCTCCAGATTCTTGGCCGAAAAGCCGGGAATGACCGAAAGCTGATCGACAAGGGTCTGATAGGCGTCGGGGAAGTCGCGCTGGAGCTTTTCAAGCCGCGCGGCGTCCTCGCCCTTGCCCGGGATGTTGTAAAAGACCCGCTCTATCGCCCGAAACAACGGATGTTGTTTATCCTGACGGATGATGTGCATCATCATCGTCAGGCACTCGCGGCTGGTCAGCATCAGGTGCGCGCGGCGATGCTCTTCCTCGCGCACCGCTTCGGCGACGGCCTCGCGCGTGCTCCACTTGGGGATTTGCCGCAGCGAGCCGAACAGGTCCTCGTTGCCCTCAAGCTGATTCAGGGTGGAGACCACGCGCAGATAGTTGATCTCGGCGCGCTGCCAGGCCAGCATGTAGTACAGCCGGGCTTGCAGCAAATAGCGCTGCACCTGCTTGTACTGTGCGTAAACCTGAATTTCCTCCGGCGTGCTCAGCGCCGCCACCAACTGCTGCTTGTCGCGCTCGGACAAGAGCTGCTCGGTGTTTTTGGCGCCGGGCAACTGCTGCTGATAGGAGTTGACCATGTCTTGGATCAGAATCTGACCGACCAGATCCCCGGTCAGTTTTTGCTCGCGCAGCAGTTGTTTGATGTCTTTTTTCATGCGATCCCCTGTTTCCCGTTGCGCTGGTGATCCAGGCGCAACGCACATATGCGTCGGTTGCGTTGCGGAAGGGTTCTCCATGATGGGACAAAAAACCTCCCGCAGGGGGAGGTTTTTGTGGATTTTTGCGAAAGCGGGCCGGGGAAGGGTGCCCTTTACGCCAATCAGTCCCCTATCGTTTTCTGCGGATGACCTTTTTGCCCTGCAAGTACTGCGTCAGCGCCTCCTGCACCGCGTCGCGGATGGTGATGCGCTCGGTATAGGCGTAGTCCTTGAGCGTATCGAGCAGGTCCTCCTGCACGATAAAGGTGGCGCGCGTCCAGTGCTCCGGCAGCCCTTCCTGCGAGGCTTTGGTGACCTCGCGGAAGTTCGAGCGCGGGCGGCCGCGCTTGGCGGGCGCGGTGCCACCGGCCAGCATGGCCTGCAACATCTGTTGCAGCTGGTCGGCATCCAGCGGTATTTGCGGCGTGGCGGCGGCGGGATGCTCCTTGGCCTGCGCCTTGGGCGCGGGCTCGGCGGGTTTGACCGGCGCGGGATCGGGCAGCACCACCGTCTCCATCTTGGGCCGCGCGGTGCGGGTGGGCGTGGCGGGCTGCTCGGGCAGCGCAGTCTCCTGCGCCTGCGTTTCGTCGTCGCGCGTGTTGCGGATCCAGCTTAGCGGATCGCTGCCCATGCGCGAGGACGGCGGGTTTTTGTTAGCCATGCTGCACCTCCTGGGCGATTACTTCCTGCGCCAGCGCGGTATAGTCCTGCGCGCCGGTCGAATCGGGCCTGTATTCGAAAATGTCCTTGCCGTAGCTGGGCGCTTCGGCCAGCGCCACGTTATCGCGGATCAGTGTGGCGAACAGCCGGTCGTCGAAGTACTCGGAAATCTTCTGGATGACCTCGCGGTTAAGTTTCTTGCGCTGATCGTAGAGCGTGCCGATGATGCCGGAGATTTTCAGCTTGCGGTTTAGGCGGCGCTGCACCACGTCCACGGTTTGCAGCAGCTTGCTCATGCCCTGCAAGGCCAGAAACTCGCTTTGCAGCGGGATGAACACCTCGCCGGCAAAGGTCAGCGCGCCCAGTGTCAGCAGCCCCAGTGACGGCGCGCAATCCATGATCACATAGTCATACTCCGGCGCCAGCCCTTCCATCGCCTCGGTCAGCAGAAACTCGCGCCCGGCGGCGGTGGACAGCTCGATCTCCGCGCCGGACAGGTCGATCGACGCGGGCAGCACGAAGTAATTGTGCCGCTCCATCACAGCCTCGCGCGCGGGCAAATCGCCGCGCAGCACCTCGTAGATGGTCTTGCCCGAGCCATAGGCGTCAATGCCCAGGCTGGTGGACAGGTTGCTTTGCGGGTCCATATCGACCAGCAGCACGCGTTTTCCGGCGGCGGCCAGCGCCGCGCCTAGGTTAATAGCCGAGGTGGTTTTGCCCACGCCACCCTTTTGGTTGACCATGGCGATGATGCGCGTCATACATTCTCTCCTTTTCGTCGGTGCGTGAAGAATCTATTGCTCAAGGTTCGGGGTCATAGCCCGCGAACCCGTTGGCGGCTTCGTCTGCGGTATATTGGCCCAGGTCGTGCAGCACGGTCAGCATGCGGGTCTGCACGTCCTCCAGGGTGGACAGGGTGCGCTGGCGCTCCTCGATGGGCACGCGCGCATCGGCGGCATAGGCCATCACGCTGCGCACGCGGGTCAGCAGGTAGTTGTATTCGCGCCGCAGCGCCTGTTCGCGCGCGGCATCCGGCGCGGTGTCGGGGTGGGCGTCTCTGGCGGCCAGCGCGGCGCGGTTGTGCTTGGCGAAGGCCTCGTCCCCGCACAGCGCGGCGATGCAGTCCAGCGCCAGTTCCAGCAGCGCGTGCTCCGGCATGCCCTGCGCAATGCCGTGCGTAATGCGCCCGCGCAGTTCGTCGGACAGTCCCCGCAAGCGGATCGCCTCGCGATACGGTGCTTCAAGCTGATCGCACGCCGCGCGCAGCCGCTGCTCTAGCTGTTGTTGCTGCGCTTTGTCGGCCAGCCGGTGTTCCCCGGCCAGCGCGTCCAGATACGCTTGGATGTAGTCTTTGCCCATATGCCTCCCAGACGCTCTCAGCGCCCCGTAGCGCGGTTTTTGCGAAAAAACGCATCTTTCCCCATAAAATCCGGCAAATCGCCTTATATCGCCAGCAAACGCGCCTCAGGGCATCCACAGACAAGCTGTGCGCCCCGCAGCGCGGTTTTTGCGCGGCGGACGCGGTTTTAGTCGTCCGTGCGCAAATCGCGTGAGAACGCGTTCTGGCGCGTTTGAGAGGGGCGTGCAATGCACAGTGGTTGGCCGAATGCGCGCGGGCGCGATACATCCCAAGCCCTTCAACGCGCAGGACGCATTACAAAGCACCCTTGTTCTCGTCCAGAATGGTCAGTATCTGCGGCTCAAAGCGCATGGGGATGGTGGCCCCCGCCATGCCGTTGCGGTTTTTCAGGATCGTGACGGTGATGTGCTGGTTTTTGTCGTCCACCTCGCCGCCGTCCTCCTCGCTCTGGTGCATGGCCTCGTTGAATAGCCCCAGCACCAGATTGGCGTCCTGCTCCATGTCGCCGGACTCGCGTAGGTTGTCCAGGCGCACGCCCTTGCGGGTGTCCTCCTTGGCATCGCGTCCCTTGGCTGGGCGGCCCAGCTGTGCCGCCAAGATGACCGGGATGCCCGCGGCCTTCGCGGCATCGAGCAATCGGCCGGAGATGCGCTGCAATTCCACCTGACGGCTGGGCGCTTGCGCGCCGCTCCAGCGCACCTTTTGCAGATAGTCGATGAACACCGCTTTCAGGCGCGGGTTCTTGCGCTTTTCGCGCACGATCATCGCGGCCAGCGTATCGGCGTCCAGGCTTTCCTCGAACAGTTGCAGGCGGCCCGAATCGACCAGCTCGCCAAAGGTCTGCCACGCACGGTCCAGCTCGGGCACCTTGCGGCCGTTCAGGTCTGTCCCTCCGCGCGCGAAGTACTGCGAGATGGCGTACTTGTTCTTGCGGTCGTTCAGCTTCTTGCCGCCGAGGATGTTGATCATGTTGACCGCCAGCGCGGCGCGGGTTTCCTCGTAGCTGAAGAAGGCGAAGCTGTCCTCAGGATACTGTGCGATCATGCGCAGGAACAGGTTGGTCAGCATGGTGGTTTTGCCGTGCGAGGGCCGCGCGGCGACCAGCGTGATGGCGCCTTGCGGGATGGTCAGCAGTTTGTCCAGCGAGGTGAACCCGGTTCGCAATCCGTCGGGCGCGTTTTTCAGGTCGTCGCTCAGCGCGTCTAGCGTATAGGGGCGCAGGATGCGCGCGTCGTAGCGCTGGTCGATCTCGTCCAGCTGCGTGCGCACCGCGCCGGACAGGTCGTCGGTGGCGTCCTCGTGCACGCGCTGGGCGATCTGTACGGAGAGTTTTTTCAGCGCGTCGTTCTTGGCGGCGTGCTGGATGCGCTCGGTATAGGCTTCGTATTCCAGCTGCAAGGTCTGCCGCGGCAGCCCCAGCGCCAGCGCGATTGGCTCTAGGTAGTCCGCCGGGCTGATCGGGTCAGTGAACGCGCGGGCGAAAGCCATCGCGTCGTCCAGCACCTTGTCGCGCAGCAGCTTGTCGGTGGGTGCTTCGGCCATCTGACCGGCCACTGGCAGGGGCAGGCCGTACTCGGCCAGCAGCATCTCGGCGGCCCAGCTAGCGGCGCTGCGCGGCTCGGCCAGGCTTTGTTTGAATGCCTCGACGCCATCCTTGCCGCTGCGCATCAGCTCGTCGGGGTCCTTGTATCCGGCGGGCAGCGGCGACACATACGCGCGCCCCCCTGCCTGATGAATGGCCTGTATGGCGGCCAGCGCGCCCTCGCGCCCGGCCTTGTCCATCTCGGCGTTGTCCAGCGCCAGCACAAAGCGCTTGACCCCGCGCCGGATCGCCTCGTCGAGCTGCTGGCGCGTGACGCGGCTGCCGCCGGTGGCCACCACCGCGCCGATGCCCACCGCGTCGGCCATCAGTGCGTCGATGTAGCCCTCGACCACGATCAGCGTGTCGGTGCGCCCGGCGGCCTCCAGATGGAAGAAGTGTGCGCCGCGCTTGACGCCGCGGTTGAACAGGTACTTGCGCCCCTGCTCGCCCAGCGGAGCGATCGCGCGGACGATCACGCCTTCCGGGCGGCCATACGCGTCGTAGTACGGGATGGCCAGCGTGTGCGTATCGCCCAGCGAGGCGGGCGAGAACAGCGAAAAGTCGTCGTTGTCAATGGCGGTCAGGTCGGCGCCGTCTTGCGCCAGCAGTTTTTTCAGCGTGCCCTGTCGCGGATAATGGCCGAATCCGGCGGCGCGCGCGGTTTCCTCGGTCCAGCCGCGAGCGATCAGGTAGGTCAGCGTCGCCTTGCCTTCCGGCGTGAACAGCGCGGCACGCATTGACTCGATGGCGCGGGCCAGCAGCGCCTGGCGGCTTAACTCGCGCGCATACGTCGGCGAGGCTTCGCCGCGTTCGGGCAGCGTGACGTGCGCGGCCTTTGCCAGCGCCATCAGCGTGCCCTGCGGGTCAAGGGCATCGCGCGCGGCAATATAGTCCCACAGCGAGGCGCTGTAGCCGCACTTGTTGCGGCGGTTGCACAGGATGCGCGTGCCGTCGCGGTACAGGTACGCTTCGCGCTGGCCGCAGCTTGGGCAGGTTAAGGTCAGCACATTGCCCCGGCCCTGCGGGTTGAGCTCGGCCAGCAGCGTTTCGCGGTCTAGCTGGTCGTAGATGGTGCGCATCAGGTCGCTGAGCATAGTGCCTCCTGTTCGGCGGCGCGGGCGCGATATGCACCGGCGCGGGAATCTTTGAAAAATGTAAACATGATAATCATGAAATGCTGTGTGCAGAAATTTGTGCGAAAGAAAACATGACCCTGCTCACCCAGCCTATCAACTGTTTCATTGTAAACAAAATAATAGAAAAATGCAAGCATTTTCTGTGATTCTTTGGCGCACGAATTTGCGCGATGATTTGTGTGAAAATGCGTCAGTCTGTGAAAAGCGTATGCGCGATCAGCGGCTTGTCGTGGCGTGCGAAACATGATACGCTGTGCGCAGGAAGCATGTTGTGCGCTCTGCCGCACGGAAAATGTGTGATGCACGGCGTGCCTTGGTGCGCCGTATGCGCAGGTTTGTGCGGACGAAAACAAAGCGCGCCGACGGTTTGTGCGCGCAAGGTCCCTGCGCATACGCATTCGTACATGCACGGATGCGCGAGATATTGCCGCACGATATTGCGCAAATCAATGCGCGTGCCAGTTGCGTGCGGCACAAAGCGTGCTAGATATGCGCGTGCATGGTGCATCGCGCGCGTAGCGTAGGAGGCGAAGAAGATGCGTAGGTGCGCGGCAATCAGGCGTATGCTTGCGTAAGCAACGCAGGAGGCGAAGGCATGCAGCGAGCAAGCGTATTCGCTCACATAACGCAGGATACGAAGAAGATGCGTAGGTGCGCGCCAATCAATGCGCGTGCCAGTATGCGTGCGGCACAAAGCGTGCTAGATATGCGCGTGCATGGTGCATCGCGCGCGTAGCGTAGGATACGAAGAAGATGCGTAGGTGCGCGGCAATCAGGCGTATGCTTGCGTAGGCAACGCAAGAGGCGAAGGCATGCAGCGAGCAAACGTATTCGACACATAACGCAGGATACGAAGAAGATGCGTAGGTGCGCGCAGCGTCCTCACGTGTGAGGACAAAGTCATCTCCCCTCTCGCATGATGATGCGTGCAGACAATAAGATGCGCAGTGTGCCATGGATTGCGCGGCGCGCGTTTCTGCCGCAGGCGGGTTTGTGAAACCTTACGACTGCGCAGCGCACGATATGTCGCCATACGGCGTGGGCATGCGTCGCTTCTGCGGCGGTTGCGTTTTTACGTTTCGGTTTTCTGCGGTTACAGGATTATTTTCCGTCCACAGTGATTTATGTGGAAACATGAAAATGCTGTTGAAACAGGTAAATGAGATAGAATTAAGTGAAAACAAAAAAACATAAGAGTACTAAATAAAAATAAAAACATAAAACATAACAAGAATAAAAGAAAACAAGAAAGACAAGGAAAGCACAATAAAATAAAAAAGAAAGATAAAAAAAGAAAAAAATGAATAGTGAAAAAACAAAGAACAATAAATAATAGCAAAAAGAAAGATAATCAAATGAAACAGAGGAAAATGAAGATACATAGCACACAAAAAACACAAAGAAAATAAAAGAAACAGGAGAAAACAAAAATACACAATAAAGCAAGTAACAATCAAAAACAATGAAAACAAGATCATATGTATAAGGAAGATACATGTGCACAAGATAAAAACAGTAAACAAAGAAAGCGGGGTGTCAAACAAAGGGAAATCGACCTGCCGCACCCCTACAGAAAAACGTGCACGTCCTGCGGATTGACGGATACGATTTACAAGGGGTGATCTTTGCGCTATACTGGTTGATGGCCGAATAAGCGGCACAGAAAACAGCCGACGCATGTGGCCATATATAATAGGAAGAAACAGCCGCAAAACAGGGACACGCCCGCTTGCCGGTTTTTCACATATTATTCCATATTCCGCCAGTTTTTCGCGGTCCGTTCTGCGGCCGGGCCAGTGTAAGCGTGAGTATCCACAAGAAAAGAGGAACAACGAATGATGGATCGTGCAGCCTTCCTTCCGCGATATCTGGCACGCATGGATCGCCCATGGCTTTTGGCGGGATTGTGTGCAGGGACGCTGCTTGCGCCACTGCATCCGGTGCTGATGGGCATATTTGCGGCGGCACTGCTTGCGCTTTGCCTGCTGTGCGCCGTGCCGGAAATCGCAGCAGCGTACGTATTTTTGTTCTTATTTGATAACGTGTTGGCCTTTGCGCCGCTGGGCGGGTCGCTGGTGCGCGTTATGCAGCTGGGCATGGTGCTGCGCATGGGCTGGATGCTGTGCAAAGGCGCGCTGCGCATCGATCGCACGAGCGTCATGGTCGCTGCAGTGGTGCTTGCCTCCTGCGCGCTCAGCTATATGCTGAAGGGACTCACCAGCGATATTGTAAGCTTTGCCACCAATATGGCGGTGCTTGTGCTGCTGCGCCTGGCGCTGCGCGGGCAGGCGGAAAACACGCAAGCCGACACCGCACGCGATCTGCTGATGACCTATGTCTGCGCGTCGGTATGCGCGGTGATCTTTGGCATGGTCTATCATCGCTTTGTCTGGAACGGCGACACGTTTTTGTCCACGCGCTTTATGGGATCGCACGAATCCAACTTCACGGCCATGTTTATGGATGTAGCGCTGCTGATCTGGCTGGTGTTGTCGCCGGCGGCGGCGCTTGCGCCCAAGGCGTGGCGCGGCAGTATGCGGGTGCGACTGATCGACGCGGCGGTGGTGGGGATTCTGTTGGCCGGGATGCTCATGACCGGCAGCGTGACCGGACTGGCGATCGCCGGGCTGATGTTGCTGGGCTTCCTGATACAGCATCGCCAGCGCTTTGGCGCGCTGATGGTGCGCGGGTGCGCGGCGCTGACCGTGGTGGCGCTGGTGGTGGGTATCAGTGCGCTGACGGTGCGCCGCAAAAGCTTCTCTGACATGGTGGGCGGCATTGTCAGCACTGGGGTAGTGTCCGCCGATACGCCGAATTTTATCGACCAGGCGCAGTATCGCGCGCTGCACCAGGCCGGGCAGCCGCTGGACGGGCACCTGCTGACCATGCGGGAATGGGAGATACAGCGCACCGCACAAGGGCTGCCGTACACATGGGAGCAAAAGCCAGGCGACTTGGACCCGAATTCCCCGCTGACCAAGATTCCGGGAATCGGCCTGCGTATACAGAAGGTAGTGACCAATTTGCAAACGTACGGGCTGGACGTTGCAACCTCCGGCAGGTTTGGTCTGGCCCGCGAGAAGATACAAGACTACCGGGATTTCCCGCTGTGGCAGCAGCTCATTGGCCGTGGGCCGGATCTGGAAAAGACCTACTTCCCAATGTTTTACTGCCTTGGATTTTCGCACAACAGCTATCTGGACATGCTGACCGGGTTTGGCGCGCTGGGGCTATTGGCGCTGCTGGTTTGGTTCGGCAGCCGCCTGATGGGCGGGCAGTGCCTGGGTATGCCGGTGGCTGGTGACACGCGCGAAGCCTTGACCTATGCGCGCGCGGCCATTCTACTGCACGCCGCGGTGTTAAGCATGCATCTAAACCGCATGCTGTTATTCTTCTTCCTATAGGATGCTTTCGGATAGGCTGTGTCCACAACAAAACTGCATGGAAATTGCAAAAGCCATCCTGCGGCTGCACGCGGATGGCTTTTGCGTTGGAGGGGATGAAGGAGGGATGGTTGTATCAGAATCAGCGCCCTTGGCAGGACGAATAGGGACGCCGCTTATCGATGGGTCACCACATCACCCGACGCGCGCTGCGTCGAGGTGGGGGTAGCTAAAAAAGGCGCACTGGAGCTTATGAGCAGGCATGCGACAATCGCAAAGATCGCGACAAGCTGTCTCCACATGTCGGGGTCCTCCAAAGATGAATTGTTTGTTAAGAAAGTATTAGCGCAAAGTGGTCACAATGCCCACCGAAGAAATCATCGGGGCACTGTCCTGCGCAAAAGTAAAGCTACAGCAGCAAGTCATGCACGCCAAAATCGCGGTTACCGCCAGCCACTTTTTCATCATTTTCAACATAATATGGGTCCTCCCATCGGTCGATAGTGCATTTTCTCAGATGCTTTTCAGCAAGCACATTCTATCACGGCAATGCAGTATTTACAAGGGTTTCAGGCAAAAATCAGGTATTAAATAGTTTATAATACCATTATGAAGTAGATGTTAATATATGAATTATTCTATGCGGGTAGTGATAACGGCAGAACCATTAAAAATGGGAAAAGGCAGGCGCATCAACATGTTACAACAATGTTAAATATCATTGCAATACAATGACGATATCTGAAACACTTGCGAAAATCGTCCAAAAGGAACATAATAAAAGTCGGCAAACCTGCCGTGCATGGCAAGACCCGATGATTTCCGCCATGCAAGAAACAGAGGGCAAAGCACGTTTCATATATATGAAGCGTATGTAACGAAAAGGAGGCCCCTATGAAAAAGAAAAACTTTGGAAAAGGGAAAATCCATGCGATGGTAACCCAAATTGCGCGGTGCGTGCTGATTCTCTGTCTGCTGGCGCCTGTGTGCGCCCAGGCGGCACCAGGCGACGCCAATATGTTTAAGTATCCCGCCGACTTCAACGGCGAGCTGACCACGCCGGTGGCGCGCAATGTGGTGCTGGTGGGCGACACCTTCTACGGCGTCGGCGAGAAGCTGGGCCAGGACAACGCAAAGATCAGCGCCAGCGACCGCCAAGAAACCATCTACCGCTGGAAGCCCGGCATGGAGCAGCCCGAAGTGGTCTGCGATATCCAGGGGCAGCAGGTGCCGTTCTATGGCCCGTATGATAAAGCGCCCGAGGAGCTCAAGCCCAAGCTGGCCGAGCAGGCGACGCTGCTGGTGACCGACGGACAAAAGCCCTATGCCTACAACAACTTTTTGGGCCGCGTCGGTGAAATCAGCGAGCAGGGCATCGCCTGGAGCGATGTGCAGCTGGACATGAAGGACATGGTCTACCTGCCGGAAAATCAGCAGGAAAACGCCTACCCGCGCAGCGTGTGGCAGGGGTTTATCGACGGCGGAAAGCTCTACATCCTGCGCGATAACTACAGCGACAACTCGGATTACAACATGCGGTCCATCGTTGTTTGCTGGGATCTGGCAACCGGCGCACAGACCACGCTGCCGGTCAAGAGCATGCAAAACATCGTGCCGTACAAGCCGGGGCAGGCGCTGGGGCTCAGCATGGGCTATGACGAGAAAGACAACAAGCAGTTTGCGCTGCTGAGCGTGCTGGACCTGACCACAGGCGCCACCACCGACCTAACGATGCAGATGCCCGAGACGTCGTACAACCTGGGCGGGTTGGCCTACGATGGGGCCACCGACAGCATCTATTATCTCTATCAGGGGCAAGTCTGGTGCAGTACCGCCTCCGCGCCGTTTGCGGCGGTGGCGTACCTGACCACCGACTACGTCAATGAAAATGCCAGCGCCTGGACGCTGCCTGGCGGATTCTACGCGGTATACAACAACGGCCTGTATGTGCGCAATGTGGACCCGCAGCACATGTCCGCGCGCGCGCTGCGCATTCAGGGTGGCTGGGGAGATCGCACCTTCTCGCTGTTTACGGAAAAGTATCCCGATGTGCCGGTGCTGCTCATCGAAGGGGGTAATACCGACAGCGAGGGCATCGCCAACGCGATTAAGACCGGCGACCAGAACGTCGATGTGTTTGTGACCTCGGTATACGATGGGCTGACCAAGCTGATCGAGAAGGGGTATGCCGCGGACCTGAGCGCCTCGAAGGTGCTGACCGACGATGTGAACAGCATGTATCCGGCGATCAAGGACGTGCTGACAAACGAAGCGGGCAAAGTGATGGCCTACCCGCGCGAGTTCAACATATCGCCCTGGGGCGTGGACAAGGCTTTGTGGGAGGAGCAGGGCATGGGCGACCTGCCGACCACCTATGGCCAGCTACTGGACGCGATGATCGCCTGGCAGGAGAAAACGCCCGCCGACGAGCAGGAAATTGTGGTGCTGGCGCATATCAATGAAAAGCGGCAGTTCATCGACATGCTCGTATCCGCCTACATCCGCCAGTATGAAACGCCGGATCAACCGATCGATTTTGAGTCACCGGTGCTGCGCGAGCTGCTGGAGAAGGTGGAGCAGCTCGAGTTCCGCGAGTACGATTATGCGACGATGACCGAGGCCGACTGGGAAGAATACAGTGAGTGGAGCAACCGCCCGGCGATGATCTCGCCCTATGGCGGGCAGGGCATGTTCTACGATCCCGATACCACCAAGTATATTAGCAGCGACCCTGAGAACAAGCGCGGCAACT
The DNA here is from genome assembly GCA_031552735.1 of Eubacteriales bacterium. Lineage (GTDB taxonomy): Bacteria > Bacillota > Clostridia > Christensenellales > Aristaeellaceae > JAVBUY01. The sequence goes on along the minus strand of JAVBMF010000002.1, from coordinate 21,585 downwards.
ATGACAGCTACGAGAACATGCTGCCGCTGGTCTTTGAGGAGGGGCAGGAGCCCAAGATCAATGCGACGCTGATCGTGTATGTGATCAATCCCGCCTCGCCGAATATTGATCTGGCGATGCAGTACCTGGAGTTTGCCGCCACCGACGGTGCGGAGAACTATCTGAAGTACGCGGTGCATCCGGACATGAACACGCCGGTGGAGCAGAAAGATTTTGCCGCGCAGGTCAAGAGCATGCAGGAATGGCGCGCGCGCAACGAGGAAGAAATGAAAAACGCTTCCCCGGCCGATCAGCGCAGCTATCAGGATTCGCTGGATTACATCGACCGCTGGCTGGCCGAGCAGGATAAGAACAAGTGGGAGCTGTCCGAGGCGGCGATCAACAACTATCGCAGCATCGCGCAGCACATGGATTTGGCGCCGAACAGCATGTACCGTTATTCCAGCGCCAATAATCCGATGGAGGAGATCAGCACGCTTGAGGATCGGATGGCCAGCGGAGAGATTACGCTGGACGCCTTCCTGAAGGAACTGAACAACAAGCTGAAAATGATGTTCCTGGAAGGCCGTTAATCGACTCTCTCCCTGCGACGAAAGGAAGGACCCTGTGCAACAAAGCAGCCTGACGGGAAACGGTGGCAACGGATATTCCGCCGACTCTGTCAGGCTGCTTTTTGTTTACCCGCACCGACAGAAGGAGGCAACCCGATGAAAAACCACCTGAAACGACTGACTGTCTGCATGCTGGCGCTGCTGATGTGCGCCACCGGCCTGCCCGCGCTGGCCGCACCCAATGACGCCACATTTCCGGGCGATACCTACGCGATAGCGTCCGCCGCGCGCGTGGGCGAGGTGCTGTATCTGCTGGGCAGCAATGCGCTGTACAGCTATCAGGTGGGCGATGCGGCGCCCCAGAAGGTGCTGGAACTGCCCGACCGCGAGGTTTCCGAGATCGCCAAGGCCAAGCCGCAGCCCGGCCTGTTGGTCTCCGACGGCGAAAAGCTGCTGGCCATTGATCTGTATGGCGGGTTGCTGGGCACGTTCGACGGCGCGACCTTTACCTGGGGGACTGCGCTGGACTGGGGCGACCTGAGCTTGGGCGGGGACAGTCCGCGCAGCATTGGGAGTTGCCGCTATACTGACGGCGCGATCTATGTGCTGTCCAGCGCGGGCGCCAATGGCATGCTGATGGGTATGCCGGTCGAACTGGCGCGCTTTGACCCGGCGACCGGCCAGCGCACGCAGATGCAGGCCGAGGCACTGACCGAGATTTGCGCCTATAAGCCCGGGCAGCTACTGGGCGTGAAGCTGCCGATCGAGTGGACTAGCAATTCGCTGCCCGATCCCGAGGTCGTGATCCTAAACAGCACGACAGGCGCGCAAGAGGGCAGCGCGGGCAAACTGGTCGGCTATGACGCCGGCGCGCTGGCGTACGATGCGGGCACGGACACCGTGTATGCGTGCGCGCAGAATCAGGTCATGGCGTCGGTGAAGGGCGCGGCGTTTGCGCCGGTAGCGTATCTGTCCACACCGTCTGCCAGCGGCGTGAACGCCGCGGTGTTGCCCGGCCCCTTCTATGTGCTGGCCAGCCGCAGCCACATCATCGTGCGCAATGCCGACCCGCAGTATATGACCGGTTCGCCGCTGCGCATCCGGGGTCTGGGCGTTGACCCGAAGCTGATTGACCAGTTTACGCGCGACAATCCGGACATTCCGGTGGTCAAGACCCAGAGCTTTGACATGACCAGCGAGCAACTGGTGGCCGCGCTGCAGGACGACCAGAACCCGGCCGATATCTTTGTGATGGTCACCCTACTGGGCATGGAATCCATGAAAGACAAAGGCTATCTGACGGATTTGAGCGACACGCCGGAGCTGGCCGACATGGTAGCGCGCATGTACCCCGAGGTGCAAAAGGCGCTGATGAAGGACGGCAAAATTTACGGCGTGCCCGCCAACTTTGTGCTGAGCGGCTGGCGCTGGAACCAGCCGAAAATGGAGGAGCTGGGCCTAACCATCCCGACCACCATGAACGAGTATTATCAGCTCGTCGGCACCTGGGAAGAGGACTATGCCGAGGATTACCCCGAGCTGACGCTGGTCCCGCTGACCACCGGCAAAGCCGGGTTGTTCAGCCAGGCGCTCAACGAATACCTGATTACCTATGAGACCGCGGACGCGCCCATCACGTTTGATACACCGGCGTTCCGCGAGGTGCTATCCACCATCGCGGACCTGCCGGTCGAGGACGTGGATTTGGAGGAGCTGCGCAAGAATCCGATGGCGCTGCTAAGCGCGCCGCAGAAGGAAGCGCTGATCGAGCCGATGGTGTACGATATGTTCAACCAGTATGGCAAGCGCGACGAAGAGACCGCCAAGCCGCTGACCGAGGTGCGACCGCCGCTGCCCTTTACGCCCGACACCCCGGCGCGGTCGATGGCGCAGCTGATAGTCTATGTGATCAACCCGCGCACCAAGAATATGGAGCAGGCCAAGACCTTTATCGAATACGCGACGCGGCACATGGCGGACGAAACCCGCGTGGCGGTTTTGCCGGACGACAATGAGCCGGTGCGCGACCCTGACTATGAGGAGGGCAGAAAGCGGCTGGAGCAGCAGCTAGCGGAGGCAAAGACGCGTCTGGACACCGCGGATGCCGCCGACAAACAGGCACTGGAAAACCGCATCGCCGAGATGCAGAAGGTGCTGGACAATGCGGAGCAGCTTTCTTGGAGCCTTTCTGCTGAAAACATTGCCGCCTATCGCCAGCTCGCCCCGCACATGAACCTGCTGATCGGCTCGGTCATTATGAATATGGACAATCAGGCCGGTCTGGAGGAGTTTAACAAGATTGCCCAGCGCTATATTGACGGCGAGATGCCCATGGAGCAAGCTTTGCGCGAGCTGGACAAAAAAGCGCAGATGATGTATCTGGAAGGGCGCTAATCCGTGCCATTGGAAACATGGAATACGCTGTTTACAAAATAAAAACAGAATACAACAAAAATTCCTCCCCTCGGTGATGCGAGGGGAGGAATCCTTTTATTTGCGGATCATGGCGGGGGATTTATGGCATGGCGGCTTACGTGACCGGCTGTGAAACCGCCTGCGCGGTAAAGCGCTGCATAATCAACCCCAGCACATACGAGCAACCGGCGTCATCCAACAGCTTGTAAAACGCGTCGGACAGAGCGGACGGCTCGGTCAGCGGCAGCGGCGCAAAGCCCGTGACACCGGGGTCCATCCAGCCGTCGGTCAGGTGGCACAGCCCATCTGGTAGCAGGCGCACATGCATGCGCAGGCTGATGCGTCCGCGCGCGACCTGGCAAACACCGGACACCCCGTCCGCAGATTCGGTCAGGCCCTGCGACAACAGATAGGCGTTCAGTTGCGTGGTGGCATTGGGATGCAGTTGGTAGGTGATGCCGATATCCATACGAGCCTCCGGGAACCAGTATTTGTGCGAAGCGACGTATCCAGAGCATACGCCGGGTCGGCGCAAAAGTCAAGCGGCCAAAGTAAAATGCGCCAGCGACGCGCGCGGGAAGAAAAAACGCGGGCATTTCGTTATACTTGGGTAGAGCCAGCAGGCCTTTGCGCCTTGTTTGGCGGGCGTTTTTCTTTACAAAAATGGCAATGTACGGTATCTTATACATAGGAAAACCATATAAACAGATACAAAAGCAGCATCAGAGGAGGGAGCGCCGAGCTATGTTCAAATCCAAGCGCATGCTGGCGCTTTTTCTTGGGCCGGGACTGATCGGCTTGCTGGTGTTTTACCTGATCCCGTTTCTGGGCGGCATCTATTACAGCGTAACGGACGGCACATTTCTCAACAAGTTTGTCTGGTTTGATAACTACCTGAAGGTTTGGCAGAACGAGATGTTCCAGCGCGGCCTGCGCAACACCATGGAGCTGTCGCTGATCTGCGCACCGCTGATCTTCGCGCTGTCGTTTCTCATCGCGGGCATGCTGCGCAACCTGGCGGAAAAAAGCACGGTCTATCGCAATGTGCTGCTGCTGCCGTACCTGATGCCCTCCTCGGCCATGATTCTCATCTGGCTGCTGATCTTTGACTATGGCGGCGTCATCAACCGGCTGCTGGTCACGATCGGTCTGCCCCGGCAGGTGTGGGTGGATGGGGAATGGCTGCGCGTGCCGGTCATTCTGCTGTATGTGTGGAAGAACCTGGGCTTTTCGGTGGTGATCTTTGCCTCCGCGCTGCAAGCCGTGCCCGGTGCGTACTACGAATACGCGTCGCTGGAAGGGGCGGGCCGTCTGCGTCAAGAGCTAACCATCACGCTGCCGCTGGTGTCTCCAACGGCGTTTCTGGTGTTTGTGCTGGCCTGGGTCAACGCGTTTAAGATCTTCAAGGAGATCTATTTCATCGGCGGCGCGTATGCCGACCTGTACACGCTGCAGCACTTCATGAACAACCACTTCGCCAAGATCAATTATCAGTATGTGACCACCGCCGCCTATTCCTTCGCGGTGATCGTGCTGGCGATTTTCGCGATGATATACGTGGTGGAGCTGCGCAACCGCACCACGGCTTGATCGGCTGCCGATCATCGCCCATCTGCGGTGTCGCCGCGGCAGCGGATTCCTCGGCGTATGCACGATACGCCTCGATCACCCGCCTTGCGGCTCCTAGCATCCGGGCAATGCTGGGCAGCCGAGCGGATCGGCCGCCGATCATCGCCCAAAACCATCTGCACGGAAAGGAGGCGCGCGCATGGCCAACCCCAGCATGTACCTGCACAAGCGCAGGCATTACCACCTGCTTTCGCACGCGTTTCTGATCCTGCTGATGGCGCTGTTGCTGCTGCCGATTGTCTTTACGTTCTTTTATTCGTTTTTTCCCAAGTCCGAGATGAAAGCCTATCTGGCGCTGCGCGGGCAGTTTGACCAGAGCTGGCTGCCGATCCTTGTTTCGCCCAAGCTATTTTCCTTGCTGCAATACTACACCATCCTCATCGAGGACCCGATCTACCTCAAGCTGTTCCTCAATTCGGTCTTTTACACGGTGACCATCCTGCTCGGGCAGGCGGTGTTCATCCCGATGATGGCCTACGCGCTGTCGCGATTTGCCTTTCGCGGCAGGGAACCGCTGTTCTTTGTGGTGCTGGCGCTGATGCTGATGCCCTTTCAGGTGACGCAGGTACCCAATGTGCTGACGCTGCAATTTCTGGGGCTGATGGGCACGCGTTGGGCGGTGATTCTGCCGATGTGGTTTGCGCCGTTCTATATCTTTCTGCTGCGTCAGTTCATGGTGTCCGTCCCGGGCGAGATGTTCGAGGCGGGCATGATGGACGGCGCGGGGCCGGTGCGCAGCTACTTCCATGTGCTGCTTCCGGTGTGCCGCCCGGTACTGGGCGCGGCGCTGGCGCTGTCGTTTGCGGACTGCTGGAACATGGCCGAGCAGCCGCTGGTCTACCTGCCCAATGAGATGGACCGTCCGCTGTCGGTGATGTTCAATGTGCTGTCCGAGAGCAAGGCGGAGATCGCCTTTGCGGGCGCGGCGCTGTACATTCTGCCGATGCTGATCATTTACTTCTACTTCCAAGAGGATATTCTGCTGGGCGTGCAATTGTCCGACCTGAAATAGCGCGCATTTGTGTAAGGAGTGAACCCGATGAAGAAGCTGGCTATCCGCGCGGGCATCGTGCTGGCCATTGTGGTGGCGCTGAGCATGTTTTTCGCGCAGACCATTGTGACCATCACAACGCCCAAAGTGAAATTCGCGCAGATTGCGCACAAGAAGTTCGAGGAGAAGGTGTCGCTGTCCAGCGAGTTGTACTTCGCCAAGACCGACAAGATCACGCTGGAAGCGGCCAGCAAGACGCCGGTGACCGTGGACAAGATGTATGTGCGCGTCGGCGATCTGGTGGCCGAGGGCGACACCATCTGCACCACGCGCCTGTCCGATCAGTTTTCCAAAGAGGTGGACGCGGCCAGCGACGCGCTGGTCAAGGCGCGCGAGGACTACATGACCAACGAAACCGCCAATATCAAGCTGATCGACCAGACCAGCAGCGACAAGAACGAAGCCTATAACAAAGTGAACCAGACCAGCACGACGCTGGCCAAGGCGCAGTCCGATCTGCTGGCCGCCGCCGCCAAACAGGCGCTGGTGCTGCCCGAGGACCCGGCGAAGTGGGCGGTGCTAATCCAGGAAAAGAACGACCCCAACTTGACGCAGATGATGGAGGATGTGCTGGCCGCGCAGTCCGCCGCCACACAGGCCAACGAGGCGTTTCTGGCGACCTATACCACCAGCAAGACCAAGAAGGAGGTCTATGACTTCCTGATCACGCGCGGACAGCTGCAAAAGGCCATGGACAAGGCGCAGAACGCGCTGGTGCAGCTCGTGTCTACCGGCGAGGCGCTGACCACCATCCGCGCCGAGCACGCCGGATATATTATCGAGCTGAATCTGGAGGAAGGCAAGCCCTACGGCGGCGATGGCCCGGCGTATGTGCTCAACGCCGCCGATACGCAGCCGGTGCTGCGCGTGGACGTCAGCGGCATCAAGCGCGAGTATGCCGAGGGCATGCGCGCCGATATCAAGGGCGAATACGGCGATATCCGAAGCAGCGTCATCGCCATCGTGCGCGAAGGGCTGGACAAAAAGTTCCTGCATATCGAGCTGTCCGATGACGGCATTTCTAAGCTCGGCGGCATCCGCGCGCTGCTGGGCAACACCACCCAGGTGGGCATCACCTACAAGGCCAAGGAGAATACCACCATCCTGCCCGCGTCGGTGGTGCGCTTTGAGGGCGACGAGAAGAGCGCGTATATCTATGTCGCCGAGGAGTCCTACGACGGCATGTGGGGATCGAGCATGGTCGCGCGCAAGATGGCGGTCACCGTGGTGGATCGCGGCGACAAGGAGATTTCGGTGCGCGAGGACCTGCGCAGCCAGCGCGTGATCTATCAGGAGGATCGTGCCATCACCGACAACAGCAAAGTCATGTCGTATGTGGAGTAGCCGATGAGCATCAAACACGCAAAACTGGCGGTGTTCACCCTGCTGGTCGGCATCCTGCTGATGGGCTACAGCGTGCTGGAGATCGCGCGCGTGCCCGCCGATATGCAGTATATCGTGACCGCCGATCCGGAAAGCGAGCTCAAGCAGTCCGAAACCGGCGAGCTGTCCAAATCGCAACTGAAAACCCGCATCGACACGCTGGACAGCGAGTATGAGAACCTGCTGACCGTCAGCGGGGCGTTTACGCTGGCGGGCACGATGCGCAGCGTCAGCGTCACCGCCGCCAACGCGTCGGCCGCGCCGGGGCTGATCGCCATCGACGCGCGCTACACGTCGGTATTTCCATTGCTGCCGCGCTTTGGCCGCCTGATCGCGCCGGAGGAGCTTGACCTGGGGCAACCGGTGGCCATGATCGACGAACAGTTGGCGATCGCGCTGTTCCAGATGGCCGACGTGGTGGATCGCGAGGTCAAGGTCGGCGGTCAGACATTCCGCATTGTCGGCGTGCTCCAACACCAGCGCAGGGTGGGCGACGACAACAAGACCACGCTCTACCTGCCGCTGGAAGCGGTGGCCAAGAACACCGCCATCCAGCTTGAGGCGCTGCGGCTGACCGCCCAACCGGTCAGCGGCGGCGGCACCATGCCCACCTTTGTCGAGGTAGCCGACCGCGTCAAGCCGGGCGGCACGCACTACGACCTCAGGCGCGAGAAAATTGCGGCGACCATCTGGGCACGATTGCTGCTGTGCGGGCTTGGCTTGGCGGTGATTGGCACGCTGATTTCGCTGTTTGTCCGCAGCGTGATTCGCCTGGAGCAAACCGTGCGTCAGCGGCTGGTAAATGAATACATGGGGCGCATTTTGCCATACATGCTGGTGCGCATCGTGGGGCTGATCCTGTGGCTGGCGGCGATGGTGGCGGGCATTGCATTGCTGGCGCAGCAAGCGTTGGCGCCGGTGTACGCCTTTCCGGAGTACGTTCCCGCCATCTTGGTCGATCCCAAGTCTATCAGCGAGACGTTCTGGAACTTGCGCCAGAGCGAGGCGGCGGTCATGATCCTGCGCACGCGTCCGGTGATCCGGCTGATCTACTTTGGCGGGCTGTGCAACATCGCCTGCATCGTGATCCTGGCCGGACTGGCGCAACTGTTTGCCAAGCGGCGCAAAAAAGCCAACAGATAGGGCAATACCGCACAAATCGTGCGCACTGCTCTCGCGGATATTTCCGCGCTGCTCTGTGGCGCTCTTTCGGTCGCCGTAGCGCTGCTACGGCTTCCTACAGGCTTCTGGAGCGGCACAAAAATCTCGCGCGATGTCAGCGGTACTCCTTTGTACGGTATTGCCCTAGTATTTTTGGACAAATGGTGGTATAATCAGGGATAAGGCTGGCAATCTGTCCTTTTTCGGACAAGCTGGCGACGCAAAGGAGGGCCCACATGGCGGAGGGAAAGCGTCCCAATGTGGTCATTGTTGTTCCCTGCTATAATGAACAAGAAGTGCTGTCTGAAACGTCCAAGCAGCTCAAAGGCGTGCTAGAGGACATGAAGCGCAGCCAACTGGTGTCGGACGACAGCTCTATTTTGTTTGTCAACGACGGCAGCCGTGATACGACCTGGCAGCAGATCGAGGCGCTGCATCGGGAGGACCCGCGCACCTTCACCGGCATTTCCTTTGCCGCCAACCGCGGGCACCAGAACGCGGTGATGGCCGGGCTGATGCAGGCGCGCGGGCACTGTGACGCCGCGATCTCTATTGACGCGGATTTGCAGGATGACGTGCATGCAATTCCAGAAATGGTGAAAAAATACATCGATGGCGCCGAAATCGTCTATGGCGTGCGCAAGGCGCGCACCACGGACACCTTCTTCAAGCGCACCACCGCACGCGGCTTTTATACGCTGATGAAGATGATGGGCGTCAAGACCGTCTACGACCATGCCGACTATCGCCTGATGGGCGCGCTGGCGCTGGATGCGTTCAGCGAATACGGCGAAACCAACCTCTTCCTGCGCGGTCTGGTGCCCATGCTGGGCTACAAGACCGACGTGGTGTATTATGACCGGCACGAGCGGTTTGCCGGGGAGAGCAAGTACCCGCTGAAGAAGATGCTGGCCTTCGCAGTGGACGGCATCACCTCCTGCTCGGACATGCCCATCCGGCTGATCGGCACGGGCGGCATGGCGCTGACCGCGCTGGCGGGGCTGTGGGGGCTGATCGCGCTGATCATGGCGATCTGTGGCCGCGCGGTTGCGGGCACGACCGCGGTGATCATCGTGCTGTTGCTCATGACCGGCATCCTGCTGTGCGCGATGGGCATCCTGGGCACGTATATCGGCAAAACGTACATCCAGTCCAAGCAGCGTCCGCGCTATCGCGTGGCGCAGCGGTTACTGCAAAAGAAGGATTGACCGGCACGGCGATAGCCTATGCCGGTCCCGGAGGGAGGACAACGCATGATTTGCCCCGCTTGTCACCAAAGCATCCCCGATGGTTCAAATTATTGCCCAGCTTGCGCCGCGGATCTGACGTTACGTGCGCATAAGCCGTTTTCCAGCACCCAGAAGATGCGCCCGGTGGACGAGGGCATGTCGGCTACGCAGCGCATGCGCGCCCAGCAGGAGCCGCGCCCGTTTTCCACGCAGCGCAATCAGCCCGTGCAGGACCCCGGTTTTCAGACTGGCCCGTTTGGCACGCAGCGGACGCAGCCGGTGGCCGAGCCAGGCTATCAGACCGGCCCGTTTAACACCCAGCGCGGCGCGGAGCAGCCGCCCTTTGGCACGCAGGATTACACCCAGCCTGGGTATCAGCAGTCCTATAGCGACCCGCAGGGCTATGGTCAGCAAGGCTATGACCCGCAGGGCTATGGCCAGCAGGGGTATGGCCAGCAAGGCTTTGATCAACAGAGCTATGGCCAGCAAGGCTATGCCCAGCAGGGATATGGCGCGCAGGACGGGTACCCGCCGCAACAGCAGCCGCCGGTCTATGGCACGGCGCGCATGCGCCCGATGGACGATCCCTATCAGGAACAGGGCGGGTTCAAAGAGAGCTTCTTTGACGGCATCACCCAGCGTGGCAAGATATTCTTTGGCATTGCCGGACTGATCCTGCTGGCGCTGATCGTGGTACTGCTTGTCAATCTGTTTGGCATTGGCGGCGGCGGCGGAGCGCCCAAGGCGACCATCGTGCCCGAGCCGACCTTTACGGTGTTTAACTGGGAATCGCAAATGACCCAAGAACCGATAGAGGATGAACCCGAGGTGGACCTGTATGTGCAGCCGACGCCCGGCCCGACAACCGGCCCGAACCTGACGATGACACTGCGCAAGGGCGACAAGGGCGATGAAGTGATGAAGCTGCAAATGCAGCTGGTCAAGCTGGGCTATCTAAGCGAGCCACCAGACGGCGAGTATGGCCCGGCTACCTCCGAAGCGGTGCGCAACTTCCAGAAAAAAGCGGGCTTGGACAACGACGGCGACGCGGGCCCCAAGACGCTGGAGAAGCTGTATGCCATCCCGGTTGATGAGAGTTCGCAGGTGCAGCAGCCGGTTGTGCAGCAGCCGCAGCAACCGGCGGGCGGCGCGGTTGCGCCGGGCTAAGCAGCGGACAGGATAGGCACAATGTCAAACGCAGCGCTGACGAAGCAGATGGGCGTTTGTTGACAGTCTGGGCGGGCAGGACACCCTGCCCGCCTTCCTATGCGGTATTTTTTCGGACTATTTCTTTATTGCGGAGGTGCGCATATGCGCAAGGGCGTCCTGTTAATCATTTGTATGGCGCTGGTGGTGGGTTTGCTGATCGTGGCGTGCATGTTCTTCGCCCCTTCTTTCTCCGGCAAAGTACTCTATGCGGTCAACGGCGCGCCGGTCGCGTCCTATGACGGGCAGTACCTGCTGCAAGCGCAGCGCATGGGCAAGAACGCGACGTTTGCCGTCGTCAGCCCGCAGGACAAGGCCGTGCTGTTCCAGTGCACCGACATGTACCCGTCCGACAAGGTGTTGGGCATCAGTTGGGGTGCCAGCGAGTATGATGTGGTGATCTCCACCAAGGATCGCGGCGACATCATCTACGGCAATGTGGAAGGGCTCTGGCGGGTGCGATAAACAAATAAGGCCGGGGAAAGCATCCCCGGCCTTTTAGGCTGTCGATAAAACCCCTCTTGCTGTGTTGGCACAGCGCTCGGCTTGGCCTCAATTCGCCATAGTCGCTTGCTGCGCAAGCTCGTTGGCTCATTGGGCTTTCGCACCGTCTTTTCGCGCCACAGGCGCGACGGTGCTACGCCCGCCGTATGACACGATACGGCTCCGCCCCTCGCTTGTGGCCTCCTTGCAATAGGGGCTTTCTAGACAGCCTGACTTTTGCTATACGGTTTACTTTTGCAGCATGTCCGCCGCCTGCACGCCCATGCCTTGATGAATGGCGATCACATCATTGGTCGCCAGATCCAGCGTGTGCAGATAGGCAGCCCAGGCAGCCCTGGCCGCGCCCGGCCATTGCCGCTTAAAGTACAGGCGAATGGTGTCGGCCGCGATGTAGATCGCGAACTTGTGAATGAGGAACTGGAACGCCCAGCGGAATTTGCGATACTGCTGCGAGTCGATCAAAAAATCGCGCACCATCGCCAGCGCGGTAAAGCCATCAGTGATGCGCTCCGGCGTATAGATGGCCAGCAGGCTGCCCGGACGGCGGCAGTAAAAGTACAGCGCGTCCTGCACCACCGCGACGCGGCGCGCGCGGGAGAACAGGCGCGGCATGGTCGCGATGTCCTCATAACAAATGTGGGGGAAGGCGATGTGCTGGTCCGTAAACAGCGTGCGCCGAAACAGCTTGTTCCAGCAGTAGTTCTGGATGGATGTATCGCGCAGGATTAAGCGCAGCGCCTTCGCGCCGGTCAGTGTGGGCGGCAGCAGCTTGTGCATGATGGGCCGGAAATGAAAACCCAGACGCGTGATGGTGGTATAGGTGCAGATCGCGATATCCGCCTGCGAGCGGCGGATGCCGGTCAACATGCGCTCGACAAAGTCGGTCGCTACATAGTCGTCGCTGTCCACAAAGGTGACAAACGGCGCGGTAGAGGCCGCCAGCCCAGCATTGCGCGCGGCGCCCGGGCCCTTGTTTTGCTGATGGACGACCTGAATATTGGCGTGCCGCTGCGCGTACCAATCCGCGATCGCGCCGGACGCGTCGGTCGCGCCGTCGTCCACCAGCACAATCTGCACCGGGATGCTCTGCGCGACCAGCGACTCAATACAACGGGACAGATAGGGCGCGACATTGTACACCGGTACGATGATGGCAACCTGAGGTTGCGTGTCAGCGACCGGTGGAGGCGTGCGCAGGGGTGCTTCCTGGGGCTGCATGATGGTGCCTCCAATCAGGCGCAAGCGTGCGGGTATCGGTGCGCGCAAAAGCGCAGGGCAGGCGCGTTATTGCGCCTTAAACGCCCAGCCTTTCTCGGTCTGCTTCCAGGTGCCCTTCACGCCGACAGCCAGCGCGCCGGCCGCGATGTGCAGCATCGCGATGCCGCGATCCATCGCGCCATAGCCAAACATGTTGCCGCTCTCCGCGACCTCGATTTGGTTCGGCGTGACGACAAACTTCCACTGTTGCCAATTGACCGCCGAGGGCGCGATGGCGGCGCAGCGCAGCGCGGACTGCTGCCAGGCGGGCAGCGCGCCAATCTCGGCATCGGAGAGGCCGCTGGTCTTGCTCAGCGGCTTGCGCTTATGCGTCGGGGTCTGTGCTGCGCACTGACCCAGCGCCAGAATGCAGTGGATGCTCTCTTCCGGCGCGAGCTTGATGGCGGCCTTGATCGCCGCCTTGTTATACATGCCCAGCCAGCAGGAGCCCAGCCCCATGCTGGTGGCTTCCAGCACCATCGCTTCGCCAACGTAGCCTTCCAGCTCGGCGGGCGCGGCTTTGCTGCCGATGACCGCGGCGTATACGTCGGTGCCGGAGATGCTGCCGGGCAGCCCCGGGCCTTGCATCAGCAGCACGCGCACGCCCTGATAACTGATCAGGCGGGAAAAGTCGCCCAAACGTTTGAGCTGCTCCGGCGTAGGCGCGGCGGTATAGCGGCGCACAGCGCGGCGCGCATCGGCAGCTTTGTGCCATTTAGGATCAATACGAGTCTCAAACATAGGGTTCGCCTCCCGAATGAAAATGCGTTACGGACGGATATACTGTAGCATGACGGGCGAAGGCTGTCAAATGAAAAGCGGATGAGAAAGCCCGCCGCTTGCGCGACGGGCCTAGCATTTTGCCGGGGAGGATTACTTTCTCTGATAGGACAGGTACACCCAAATGCTCAGCGCGGCGATTTGCAGCACGGCGCCCAGCCACGCCCACGGCGCGGTCCAGATGCCCAGCGCGCCCAGGATCGCGACCACGGCGGCCACCGCCTGGATCACGCGCACCGGGAAGTAGAAGTCATTGGTCAGCACCATGGACACCAGGAACAGGATGAACGCCCAGTTGCACAGCGTCACCAGCCAGCCGCCGCTCATAAACAGCATCAGGCAGAACGCCAAGCCGGTGATGGCCGCCAGGATGGCAGTGATCTTCGAGAAGAACCAGGTGCTGCTCTTGCGGATGTAGATGAAAACGCCCAGCGCGATAAAGCCCACCGCCAGTAGAATGTTCTCAAAGTTGGGGCTCCACAGCGGCTTGATGGCGACCAGCAGCCAGCCCAGCAGCAGCGCGACGACCGCCAGAATGACCGGGAACCGGCAGCGGACGTGATAATCGCCCTTGGTGGTGATTTCCTTCTTCAGACCCATAGTGTGTGTCCTCCTTTAGTATCAGGCAGAATGATAAACGGCGGATGCCGTCCTTGCGTATTGTATCAGGTTTCCTATGTAAACACAATATGTGGTGGTTTACACAGGGAATTGTTTACAAAAAAGCAAAGAAAGCGTCATTGTGCCGTAAAACTTTGAACTGCTTCGCATCGTGGCAGGAACACGCGGGCAGCGCGGCGAAAACAGCACAAACACAGGAGGGAACACATGACGCAACAGGAAAACACCAAGCCGTATGCGCTGCGCCCCATGCGCATAGACGAGTTTGACGGGCTGTTTCAACATCTGGCGCAGGATTTTCCGCGCAACGAGCTGCCGCCCAAGGTGGTGATGCGGCGGCTGATCACCCGAGGCATCACGCGCGCGTGGATCATGGAGCAGAAGGATCGGCAGGTCGCGTATGCCATTGCTGCCGAGGCGGATGGGGCGGTGCTGATCACGCACCTGGCGGTATACGCGGGACAGCGGGGCGGCGGCATCGGCTCCAAGCTGATGGCGCTGCTGGCCGACGCCTACGCGCATGCCACGCGACTGATCGTCGAGGTCGAGCATCCCGACGACGCGAAAAACGCACAGGAGCTTGCGCAGCGGCAGCGGCGCATCGCGTTTTATCAGCGCGCGGGATACGTGCTCTATCCGCACATTCCCTATGCGATCTGGCGCGTGCGCATGTTGTTGATGGTGCAGCCCATCGGCGGCGCGCCGCTGCCCGATGACGACGCCCTGCGCGCCGATTTGCGGGGCATCTATGCGCGCATCATGTCTCCGGTGTTCATGCACATGCTGGAGATCTAGCGCCACACCACATACAGCACGAATCGGCGAATAAAGCACAACATATTGTGTTTTCCGCTTGACAACAGGCAGTAAACCCAGTATGATACAATCACTCTCAGCTTTTGGGAGTGTTTTTTCGACCATACGCAGAAAAGCGGAGAGGAGGCGTAAACATGCGCGACGATGCTTGGCGCGGTTTTGCGCCCGGTCCCTGGCGGGAAAGTGTGGATGTGCGCGGATTTTTGTTGGCGCACCTATCGCCGTACAGCGGCGATGAAGCCTTCCTCGCGCCGCCGACTGCCGCCACGCGCGCCCTGAACGAAGCCTATCAGCAATTGCAGCAGCAGGAGCGCATGGGCGGCGGCGTACTGGATATCGACGTACACACCGTGTCGTCGCTGACCTCGCACGCGCCCGGATACCTGGATCGCGACCTAGAGAAGATCGTCGGCCTGCAAACCGACGCGCCGCTAAAGCGCGCCGTCAACCCCTTTGGCGGCATCCGCATGGCCGAGGCCGCGTGTCGCGCGTATGGCTACGAGCTGGGCGAGGGCATCCGCAAGGCGTTTGAGTTCCGCACCACGCACAACGACGGCGTGTTCCGCCTCTATAGTCCCGAGATGCGCGCCGTGCGCAAGTCGGGGATCATCACCGGGCTGCCCGATGCGTATGGCCGGGGCCGCATCATTGGCGATTATCGCCGCGTGGCGCTCTATGGCGTCGATCACCTGATCGCGCGCAAGCAAAGCGATCTGGCCGCATTGCGCGCGCGCGACATGGACGCGCCCACCATGCAGCTTATCGAGGAAGTCCATCGCCAGATCACGTTCCTGAAAAAGCTGGTAGAAATGGCTGCCGCCTACGGGTTTGACGTATCGCGTCCCGCGCGAAACGCGCAGGAGGCCACCCAGTGGGTGTACTTCGCCTACCTCGCCGCCATCAAGGAGCAAAACGGTGCGGCGATGTCGCTGGGGCGCGTGGCCAGCTTTTTGGATATCTACTTCGTGCGCGATTTGGCCGAGGGCGCGCTGACCGAGTCCGACGCGCAGGAGATCATTGACCATTTCGTGCTCAAGCTGCGCATGGCGCGCCAGTTGCGCACACCGGACTATAACGAGCTGTTCGCCGGGGACCCGACCTGGGTGACCGAGGCGATCGGCGGCATGGCCGAGGATGGCCGCACGCTGGTGACGCGCACGTCCTTCCGCTTCCTGCACACGCTGACCAACCTG
The DNA here is from genome assembly GCA_031552735.1 of Eubacteriales bacterium. Taxonomy (GTDB): domain Bacteria; phylum Bacillota; class Clostridia; order Christensenellales; family Aristaeellaceae; genus JAVBUY01. The sequence continues at coordinate 5,789 of JAVBMF010000002.1, read as the reverse complement.
GGCCCCGCGCCCGAACCCAACCTGACCGTGCTGTGGGCGGAAAAGCTGCCCGAGGCGTTCAAGGCGTACTGCGCGCGCATGTCCATCGAGACCGACGCCATCCAGTACGAGAACGACGATCTGATGCGGCCGCGCTTTGGCGACGATTACGCCATTGCCTGCTGTGTATCGGCGGCGAAGATCGGCAAGCAGATGCAGTTCTTTGGCGCGCGCTGCAACATCGCCAAGCTGCTGCTGTTGGCGCTGAACAACGGCCGCGACGAGATCACCGGCGATCAGGTGGCCCCGGCGATGCCCGACCTTGCGCCCATCGGCGACGGCCCGCTGGACTACGACGATGTGCTGGCGCGCTACCGCGTGTATCTGGCGTGGCTGGCGCGGCTGTATGTGAACACCATGAACGTCATCCACGCGATGCACGATAAGTACGCCTACGAGAAAATCCAGATGGCGCTGCACGATACCGATGTACAGCGGCTGATGTCCTTTGGCATGGCCGGGCTGTCGGTGGCCGCCGATTCGCTTAGCGCCATCCGCTATGCGCACGTCACGCCCAAGCGCGACCAGAGTGGGCTGATTACCGACTTTACGGTGTCCGGCGAGTACCCGGCCTTCGGCAACGACGACGACCGCGTGGACAGCATCGCTGCCATGCTGTGCGAGGAGCTCTATGCGCAGCTCTGCCTGCATCCGACCTATCGCGGGGCGACGCCCACGCTCAGCGTGCTGACCATTACTTCTAATGTAGTGTATGGCAAAAAGACCGGCGCGACGCCCGATGGACGCAAGCAGGGCGAGCCTTTCGCGCCCGGCGCGAACCCCATGCATGGCCGCGAGCACCGTGGCGCGCTGGCCTCGCTGAATTCGGTGGCCAAGCTGCCCTATGCCTGCTGCCAGGACGGCATCTCTAATACGCTGACCGTCACGCCTGATACGCTGGGCGAGGATATGGCGGCGCGCAAGGCCGCGCTGGTGGCACTGCTGGGCGGCTACTTCGCGCAGGGCGCGCACCACCTGAATGTCAATGTGCTGCGCCGCGAGCAGCTAGAAGCCGCCATCAAACACCCCGAGCACTACCCAAACCTCACCGTCCGCGTATCCGGTTACGCGGTGCAGTTCGTCAGCCTTGGCCCCTGCCAGCAGCAGGAAGTGCTGTCGAGGACGTTTCATACGGCGCTGTAGCGCTCGAATACAATGCAGAGCATTGTATTCGGTTGCATGGCTGCGCCATGACTCGCGCTGCTCGCGGAGCAGGTGAGTTTTGCTACGCTGCGCTACGCAAAACGTCCCGCCCGCCCGGCGGAGCCGGGCGAGCCGATTGCAGCAAAATTGTGCGGCGCACCTTCGTGGGGATCATCGTGTAGGGGCTGGGGCTCCAACGGGCGCGAAGCCCTGCGCAACCCGGGTGACCTATTTGATAGCTTTAGCTTGTTCGTGGCCCTGCGCCCGTTGGAGTCGCGGGAGACATGGGGCATGTTCCTGCGAAGGCGCACAGCGGATTCAGTGCGGAACGTGAACCGCGCCCATCAGATATATCTGATCGATGGACGCGGTGAACATGTGCAGCACCCGCCGCAGCCGAGCATATGCCCATGTCGACTTAGCGACGAACCCGGGCGCAAATGCCTTTCTGGTACTCTTTGGGCTTATCCAAAGAGTACAGCGTTTCCCTGCCCAAGGAAAAGACGCACTCCTTCACCCCACCCCTAGGAGGCCCCATGTCTCACACCGGTTTCATCCACTCCATCCAGACCCTGGGCGCGTCCGACGGCCCGGGGCTGCGTTTTGTTGCGTTTTTGCAGGGCTGCCGCATGCGCTGCGCGTACTGCCACAACCCGGACACATGGTCGCGCACCGGCGGCCAGACCATGACCGCCGAGGCACTGGTGAACATGGCCGCGCGGTATCGCCCGTACTTTGGCGACACCGGCGGCATCACGCTGTCCGGCGGCGAGCCGCTGCTGCAACCCGAGTTTTGCCTGGAAGTGACGGCGCAGGCGCACGCCCGGGGCTTGCATGTGTGCCTGGACACTGCGGGCGGCCGTTATGACCGCACGGTGGGCAGGCTGCTCGACGCGGTGGATTTGGTGCTGCTGGACATCAAGCGCGCGGGGGAGGACGACTTTCATGCGCTGACCGGGCGCGGCATGTCGCCGACGCGGGCTTTTCTCGATGCCGCGAAAGCCCGGCAATCGCCCCTGTGGATTCGGCAGGTGATCGTGCCCGGCCTGAACGACACCAAAGAGGAGATCAACGCGCTGGCCGCGCTGGTGCGGGGCGCGAACATCCAGCGCGCGCAATTGCTGCCGTATCACACGCTGGGCCGCGCCAAGTGGGCGCAGCTCGGCCTGCCCTATCCATTGGGCGATACGCCGCCGATGCCGCCAGAGGCGTTGGCCGCGTTGCAGCGCACGCTGGATCAGGCGCTGGCTTTGTCGAAATAGCGCGCGAAATGCAGGATTTCACCCTGCCTGTGTGCAATTCTATACGGGATAAAACGCGAGAACGAGAGGGAATGAGCATGCACCTGAAACGATGGATCGCGGCGCTGGCGGCAGGTACACTGCTGTGCGCTGCTGCCATGCCCGCATATGCCGCCAAGGCCAAGCCCACCGCCACGCCGCTGCCCACCGAGGTGCCGCGTGTGACGCCGCTGCCCGACGCCGCCGACCGCGCGCCCGGCGACATGCCGCCGGAGATCGCGCGCATGATCGAGGTCGCGCAGCAGGAGTACGCCAAGCACGGCACCAAACCCATCAAGGAAAACAACGATTACTCGCGCTGGTACTTCCATGATGAGCGCAAGATTGGCTGGTGCGCCTGCTTTGTGGCGTGGTGCGCCGATCAGGCCGGTGTGCCGCTGATGAAGGAAGCCATGTCTCAGGCATATATAGAGGAAGGCGCGGCGCCGCTGGGCGACGACATCGTCTTTGCCAGCAACGAGGCGCATGTCGTGCGCACGCAGAATACGTATCGCAACCTAGACCGGTTTACCGATATTCCGCGCCCGGGGTATCAGGTGATCTATGGCGTGATCGGCGGCACCAGCTCCACGCACGTCGGGCTGGTGGAGACCGTCACCGAGCTTTCGCCCGGCGTGTACGAGCTGACCACCATCGAGGGCAATGTGTCCAACACCGTCAAGCGCTACTGCACGCGGTATGTCGTCCACCCCAAGCAGAAGCACCAGAACTACCGCGCGGTGCCCAAGGCCGAGCAGACCCGCGACGACGTGCAGTACAAGCTGCAAAAAGAAGGCTGGTACATCACCGGCTTTGGCGTTACGTGGAAGTAACAATCGGTGCAGTGATAAGGAGAACCTACCCGTGAAAAAGCGATGCTTGCTGGCCCTTGCGCTGGCGGCTTGTTGCATGGTCAGTCAACCGGCGCTGGCGGTTCCTTACGGAACGGAGACTTTTTTCTATGGCGATTATGAATACGCGCTGGAAAACGGGCAGGCAACCATCGTCGGCAACAGCGGCGGCCAGAGCGGCCTCCCTTGGGACGATGAGCGGATTGCGCTCAAGCGCCCCGGCGCAAAGGACGCACCCGCCCTGCTGCCCAAAGCCGCCGATACCGACGGCATCTGGCGGACTGTGGTACCGGACAGCCTGAACGGCTATCCGGTGGTCGCCATAGACTGTTTGGTCGAGGGGCTGTGGGGCGATGTCGTCCTGCCGGATACAGTGATCCGCATCGAGCGCAGCGCGTTCTCCGGCTCTCATCGCCTTTACGCGATAACCATTCCACCCAGTGTTGCATACATTGGCGAGGCGGCGTTCGAAGATTGTCCGGTGACGCTGCGGGTGACGGAGGGCAGCTACGCGGCCCAATACGCGCAGGATAATGATCTTGCGTATACCTACGATCTGTCGTACAAAGTGTTTCAAAGCGACGGCTGGCTCTATACGCTGACCGACGGTGTGGCGACAATTTACGGATATGCGAAAGATGGAGAGACTGACGACCAAGGCCATGACATTTCTCCCTACATAGACCTTGTGTTTCCCACCCATCTGGGCGGCTGTCCGGTCGCCCCGGTTACCCGCCTTCCGCTTCCGTTTTTTCAGGCGTATCACAACCTAGCCAGCATCACCATTCCGGCCAGTGTGACGCAGATCACCGACTACCCGTTTACGCTCTCCTACATCCCACGTGTTGCCGATGCCGCAATGTTCGTCGTAGCGCCCGACAATCCGGTCTATGAGGACATCGACGGCGTGCTGTTTGATAAGCGGAGCAAAACGCTGATTGCCTGCCCCTACAGACGCATAGGCCACTACACGATCCCCGAGGGCGTGACCGCCATCGCCGATGGCGCATTCTCGCGGTGCTGGCAATTGACCAGCGTCTCCATTGCGCCCAGCGTGACGCGCATCGGTGCGTATGCGTTTGATGCGTGCCAGGGTCTGACCAGCCTCGTCATACCGGATGGCGTGACGCATATCGGCGACCGTGCGTTCAACGCCTGCTTTGAATTGGGAAGCGTCACCATTCCGCCCAGCGTGACCAGCATCGGTGACGAGGCGTTTGATTACTGGCCGGTGACGCTGACGGTCACGAGGGGCAGTTATGCCGAGCAATACGCCGAGGAAGTTCAAGGAGGCTATTTTGAATATGCCGGGGCCGATGCGCAAGAGTGAGCACTGGACAAGATGAATGTAGAAAAAGCAGACAAGAATATAGCTTTTCTTTCCAGCGCGCATATGGTATGCTACATGCAGCGAAATGTCTGCTTGGGCGTGCTTCAAAACTTCGAAAAGCGCAATTTGCGCGCCTTTTCCGCCATTTCGGCGTCGCCTTCCATTGGACGTAGCGCCGCTACGCCGCGTTCCGGCTCCTGGAACGGGCGAAAAATCCGCTGAACCAGCGCAATCTCCATTTTAGAACACGCCCTACAACAGCACGAAAGCGAGGGACACATATGACCAAAGTGCTGCTCATCGAAGATGATCAGGACATCCAGAGCATCAATTCCTTTTTCCTGCGCAGCAGAGGATTTGATGTGGCCTGTGCGTATACCTGCGCGGAAGGGCTGGCGCAGACACAGGCATTCCAGCCGGATTGCATCGTACTGGACGTGAACCTGCCCGACGGCACCGGTCTGGAGCTGTGCCCCAAGCTGCGCGAAGTCACCGAGGCGCCCATCATCTTTTTAAGCTGCATGGACACCGAGGACGACAAGATCGCGGGCCTCTTAACCGGCGGCGACGACTACATGACCAAGCCGTACTCGGTCAAGGAGCTTGAGGCGCGCATTCTGGTGTGCATCCGCCGCCACGCCGTGCCCAACACGCCGTCCGTGCCGGTCAATCTCATCGAGTATCCGCCGCTGAAGATCGACCTGACGTTCGAGAAGGTCTATGTGGGCGAGGAAGTACTCAATATCTCCAAGAAGGCGTTCGGCATGCTCACCGTGCTGGCGCAGCACCCCGGCGAATGCATCAGCGCCGAGCAGCTCTATGAGCAGGTGTGGGAGATGAGCAGCCTGGGCGACCTGCGCACCGTGCATGTGCATATCTTCAACCTGCGCAAGCGCTTGGAGCAGGCCGTGCCCAACCACCAGTTCATCCGCACGGCCTGGGGCAAGGGGTATTGCTTTGTGCCGCCCGGCATGCAGGAGGACGACGCTAAATGAGCAAGGCGTCCCCCCGCCATTCCTGGGTAATTTTGATTTTAATCGTCATCTTACCGGCGGTGCTTTTCGGCGTGGTGCGGCTGGATCGCAGCGAGGCGACCTGGATCACCGCCGGGGAAGCGCCGCTTGACCTGTCGGTGTTCAGCGCCAA
>JAVBMF010000049.1:0-21865 GCA_031552735.1 Eubacteriales bacterium | reverse complement strand
GGATGTCCTCCGGCCCGATGCCCTCCATCGGCGAGATCGTGCCATGCAACACGTGGTAGCCGCCGCGATAGTCGCGCATGCGCTCGATCGACGCGACGTCGCGCGGATCGCGCACCACGCATAGAATGCCGTTCTTGCGCTTGTCGTCGGCGCAAATCGGGCAGGGGTCATCGGCGGTGTAGTTGCCACACACCGAGCAATAGCGAATCGCCTTGCGCCCCTGCCAAATGGCTGCCGCCAGCTCGCGCACCTGCTCTTCGGGCTGACCGACGATGAAATACGCCAGCCGCTGCGCGGTCTTGGGGCCGATGCCCGGCAGCCGCGCCAGCTGCGTCACCATGCGCTGTAAAGGCTCTACTTGTCCGGCCATGCTTAGAACATCCCGCCCATTCCGCCACTGGCCTTGGCCATCTCGTTCTCGCGGGTGGTTTCGCCGGTGCGCAGTGCCTCGTTGACCGCCGCCAGGATCACGTCCTGTAGCATCTCCACGTCGTCCGGATCGACCGCCTCGGGCTTGATGGTCAGCTCCAGCAGTTCGCGCTTGCCGCTGACCTTCACGCTCACCATGCCGCCGCCCGCGCTGGCTTCATAGGTGCGCGCGTCCAGCTCTTCCTGTAGCGCCACCATTTTCTGCTGCATCTGCTGCGCTTGGCGCATCAATTGCTGCATGTTGCCACCCATGCCGCCCATGCCGGGGAATCCGCCCTTGCCCATGTGTATATCCTCCGCTGTTTCGTATTTATTGATCTTCTTCGGTTTCTTCGTTCTTGCTGCGCAAGGTCACGTCGCCGGTCACCGACGTGGCCGAGACTAGCGGCGCGTTTTCCCCGCCGGTGGAAAATCCCTTCAGGTTCAGCTTGCCGGTCACCGAGCGGAAGCTGGTCTCCACGGTGTTCCCGGGCAACGTCACGCGCACCGCGCCGGTCGCAGTCTGCACGTCCATCGACACGAACGGCTGCTCAAAGGTCAGCGTCGCATCGCCGGCGGCAGTGGTCACCTTGACAGTATCGGCTTGTGCATCATAGATGCCAATGGTGCCGGACACATTGCGCACCTTCAGCGCCTTGGTGGTGACGCGCGTGGCTTGCAGCGCGCCGGTCACCGCGCTTAAAGACAGCGACTCCGCGCGCACACGATCCACATATTGCGTACCGGCCACGGTATCCACGCTGACCTCGCCGCCCTCGATGTTCTTCACCGAGATCGGGCTGGACACCGTGCTGAGCGCCACGTCGCCGCGCCACACATGCGGCACGCAGACGACGATCTGCATCCATTTGCCAGTGGAAAAATCCAGGCTGAGGCCATAGGTTGGCTGCTCGATGATCAATTTGCCATTCTCATGGCGCACGATCAGGTTTTTCACCGAGTGCTCGTCGCCGGAGATAATGGCCTGCACATCGGCACACTCGCCGCTGAACAGCTCCACCTGCGCCCAGCCCGAACGCACCTGTACGCCGGTGACCAGCCCCGCTGGATACGCTACGTTTCGCTCCATGTTGTTTGCCTCCTTAATCGACTGGCATGTACTGCTGCAAGAATGCCTGGATATGCGACCGGTATGCCGCCGGATCGGTCTGATAGGACGCCACATGCTCCGCGCCGGGCACGGTGTAGATCTGCTTGGGTCCGTTCGCCGCATCATAGAGCGTGTACACCATCTCAAAGGGGACGAAATCGTCCTGCTCGCCGTGAATAAAGAGCATTGGCAGCGTGGTCTTGCGCAGCTGCTTCACCGCAGACGCTTCGCCCAGGAAATATCCGGCGCGCACCTTGCACACAAGGCTGAGCGACTTTTCCAGCAGCCCGCTGAGCGGCAGCGACATGCTCTTGAGCTGGTGCCGTATCTGCGTGCCCGCGTCGGTGTAGCCGCAGTCCTCGATGACAGCCTTCACGTTCCTGGGCAGTTTCTCGCCGCTGGTCATCATCACGGTCGCGCCGCCCATCGAGTTGCCATACAGCACGATCTGCTCGTCGGGGCCTTGCTGCTGCAACACGCGCTGAATCCACAGCAGCATGTCCTTGCGATCCAGCCAGCCAAAGCCGATGATCTCGCCATGGCTGGCGCCCAGCGCGCGCAGATTCGGCAGCAGCACATTATAGCCTAAGTCCTCCACAAACATGCGGCCAATCCGAAGCATGTTGCGGGCGTTTCCGCCGTAGCCATGCACCACCAGCGCGGTGCGTCCGGCCGGTTGCGGCGCGGCAATGTAGATGCCGTTCAGCTTGATGCCATCGCCAGATGTAATCGACCAATCCTGGTGGTTCTGCATGTCCAGCCAATCCAGCCGGTCGTCCTCGTAGGTATACTTGGCGGCCTGCACGGTCTCGTCTTCAAATTCCTCAAAGCGCACCATCAGTTCAAAGAGTAGGTTGCCCGCCACGACCCACGCGATGAGCAGCAACAGCGCCAGCGCCCCTGCGCCAATCCCGATCCACTTGCGCGCTTTCATTCGTACCACTCGCTTCCTTTGCGCCTGTGCTTTACTATACCATTTTGCGCCCAAAATATCAAACCGTTGTTGGCTTTGCGCGCGCATGGTACAATGAAGGCACCACAAAAGCGGAGGACACGCCATGCTAAGATTCTATGGGACGCTGGGTCCTGCCTGTGCCCAGGTCGATGTCCTATGCACGATGCTCGACGACGGCATGACCGGCGCGCGACTCAACCTGTCGCACGGCGAGCTGTCGCAGTACGCGGACTGGATCGGCGCGCTGCGCCAGGCGCAGGCGCATACCGGCCATCGCTGCGATCTATTGATCGACCTGGAGGGCGCGGAGGTGCGCATCGGCGCGCTGGCCGCCCCGATGCCGCTGGCTGTGGGCGGCACCGTGCGCCTGGGCGCGGGCGGTGTGCCCTTTCCGCAGGCCGCGCTGGATGCGCTGCGACTTGACACGACGCTGACCATCGACGACGGCGCGATCATGCTGGCTGTGACGGCGCTTCACGCAGACCACGCCGACTGCCGCGTACTGCGCGGCGGATTGCTGCACGGCCACAAGGGCGTCGCGCTGTCCGTCGCGGAGCTGCGTCTGCCCTGCCTGTCCGACGCTGATCGCCGTCATCTGGCGACGGCTGCGCAAGTCGGCGTCACCGAGGTCATGCTGCCCTTCGCGCGCAGCGAGGCCGACCTAAACGATGTGCGCGCCGCGCTGGCCCATCACGGCTTGTCCTGCGCGCGGCTATTGGCCAAGGTGGAAGATTGTCAGGGCTTGGCCACGCTGGCCGGTTGGGCGCACCTGGCCGACGAGATCGTCATCGCGCGCGGCGACCTGGGCATGCAGATGCCGCTGGCCGAGTTGCCCGGCGCGCAGCAGGATATTGCGCGCATCTGCCGCGCACAAAACGTGCCCTTCATGGTGGTCACGCAATTGCTGCACAGCATGATCACCGCGCCGCAGCCCACCCGCGCCGAGGTGAGCGACATCGCGCACGCGGTGTGGGACGGCGCGGCCTCGCTGATGCTGACCGGCGAAACGGCGATCGGCGCGCATCCGGTGACCGCGATGCGCGCGCTGATCGACACCGCGCGGGCAGCGGAGCATTATTCAGCGCAAACGAAAAAAGCGTAGCGCCATAGATTGCGTTGGATTTTTGTTCCTCGCTAGGTCGATGGAAGAAGGCATAGCAGCGTTACGCCGACTGGACAAGACAACGCGAGGGCAAAAAGACATGCAAGCTATGTGCTACGCTTGATGAATTTGCGTTAGCCAGCGAATCGTAGCACCGACATCACCAGCAAAATCCCGCACGGCAGGAACACGTACCAGCCGTGCATTTTGCCGATACTGTATAGGCCCAGCCGGTTGCCAACCAGCACCAGCGCGCCGTGCGCCACCGCCATCGCCACCGCGACGGTGACCGGCGGCAGTCCAGCCAGCGCCAGCGCAAAGGCAGCCATCGACGCATCCACCGCCACCGCCACGCTGACCAGCGTGCTCTCGCCCAGGCTGGCGTCGCGTCCGCAGGCCAGCCGGTCTCCCTCGCCGCGCCATTGCCGCACCGCCTCACGAAACGCCATCACTGCGACGATCAGCAGTACACTGCCGCCGATCATGCGCACCCATCCGATGGGCACGAACTGCCGCGCGCCGTGTCCGGCGATCGCCGCCACCAGCGACAGCGCCAGCGGCCATGCCCCTATATACAGCGCCGTGCGGGTGCGCAGGCGTACCTGCCGTCCCCCCAGCGCGAATCCACACCAAAAAGCGTCCATGCTGACAGCGACGACCGTCAGCATCTGTCCAATCCATAGCATGCGTATCTCTCCTTTAGAGCAAATGAAGAGACCATAGCGCATAGATGAGCGCGGGATTTTCTGCCTCGCTAAGCTAAGGAAGCGCGACGTAGCAGCGCTACGCCAAGCGGACGAGGCAACGCGAGACTGGAAAAGACCCGCTCCAACATGTGCTATGGTTTTTGAATTGCTCTGACTTCTGTGCCTCTTGCATGCTATGGCGCGGCGCATTCCGGGGTGCAAAAAACCCCCGACCAGCGTGATCGGGGGTTTCGTGATCAGGAAAATTTACTTCCGGCTGGCTTCCTCAATGGCCACGGCGACAGCCACCGTTGCGCCGACCATCGGGTTGTTGCCCATGCCGATCAGGCCCATCATCTCCACGTGGGCGGGCACAGAAGAGCTGCCCGCGAACTGCGCATCGGAATGCATGCGGCCCATGGTGTCGGTCATGCCGTAGGAAGCGGGGCCAGCGGCCATGTTGTCCGGATGCAGCGTGCGGCCGGTGCCGCCGCCCGAGGCCACGGAGAAGAACTTCTTGCCGTGCTCGTTGGCCCACTTCTTGTAGGTGCCGGCCACCGGGTGCTGGAAGCGAGTCGGGTTGGTCGAGTTGCCGGTGATCGACACATCGACGTCCTCCTGGCGCATGATCGCTACGCCCTCGGACACATCGTCCGCGCCGTAGCAGCGCACCTTGGCCTTCTCGCCGTCGGAGAATGCCTTCTCCTCGACGATGTTCAGCTTGCCGCTCGCGTAGTCATACTGCGTCTTGACGTAGGTAAAGCCGTTGATACGCGCGATGATGTACGCGGCGTCCTTGCCCAGGCCGTTGAGGATGACGCGCAGCGGCTGCTTGCGCACCTTGTTGGCGGTGCGGGCGATGCCAATCGCGCCCTCAGCGGCGGCAAAGGACTCGTGTCCGGCCAGGAAGCAGAAGCACTTGGTCTGCTCGCGCAGCAGCATCGCGCCCAGATTGCCGTGGCCGATGCCCACTTCGCGCTGGTCGGCGACCGAGCCGGGGATGCAGAACGCCTGCAGGCCCAGGCCGATGGCCTCGGCGGCGTCGGCGGCGTTGGTGATGCCCTTCTTCACCGCGATGCCCGCGCCCAGCGTGTAGGCCCATACCGCGTTCTCAAACGCAATGGGCTGAATGCCGCGCACGACGGTGTCCACGTCAATGCCCTTGCCGGTCAGGTAATCCTTGACCTCGTCCAGCGACTTAAAGCCATATTCCGCCAGCGTCTTTTCGATCTTGGCGATTCTTCTTTCATATCCTTCAAAGGTTGCCATCTTCTTCATCCTCCCTTACTTATGTCTTGGATCGATGGTGGACGCGGCTTCCGCAAAACGGCCGTAGGTGCCTACGTTTTTCTCATAGGCTTCCTTCGGATCCACGCCCTTCTTGATGGCTTCCATCATCTTGCCCAGATGCACAAACTGATAGCCGATGATCTCGTTGTTCTTGTCCAGACCAAGCTTGAGCACATAGCCCTCGGCCATCTCCAGATAGCGGCTGCCCTTAGACAGCGTGCCATACATGGTGCCAATCTGGCTGCGCAGACCCTTGCCCAGATCCTCCAGCCCGGCGCCGATGGGCAGGCCGTCCTCGGAAAAGGCGCTCTGCGTGCGGCCATAGGCGATTTGCAGGAACAGCTCGCGCATGGCGGTATTGATCGCGTCGCACACCAGGTCGGTGTTCAGCGCCTCCAGCACGGTTTTGCCGGGCAGCACTTCGCTGGCGATCGCGGCGGAATGCGTCATGCCGGAGCAGCCGATGGTCTCGACCAACGCTTCCTGAATGATGCCTTCCTTCACGTTCAGGGTCAGTTTGCACGCGCCCTGCTGCGGCGCGCACCAGCCCACACCGTGCGTCAGGCCGGAGATGTCCTTCACCTCGCGCGCCTGCACCCAACGTCCCTCTTCGGGGATCGGAGCGGGGCCGTGATTGCAGCCCTTGGCTACGCAAACCATTTCTTCCACTTCTCTGGAATACTGCATACTCGAAGCATCCTCCCTTGTCGCTATGGTCGTCCCATGTTTCTCAAACCAATCTATTATAGCACAAACGAACTGAAATTGAATATCAAAAACGCAGATTCTCCCGCGTTTTCTTCCCGAATTTTTTGTGCGCGCGGCGGGTTGAAAGCGCGACGCAAAACGGCTATACTGGTGAAGATACCGTTTAGGAGGCGAGGCCGCATGAGCCGACTGGGAGACCTGATCCTGCTGGAGCGCACGCGGCAGAAGATGACCGCCAAACAGGTGGCAAAAAAGTGCGGCGTCACCGAGAAGTACCTGCTGGAAGTCGAGGCGGGCAAGCGCATCATCGGCGACGATCAGGCGCGCCGCATCCTAAAGTCCATCGGCCTGCGCGAGCACAACGAGGTGGACTTCTCGCTGGACGAAATCGCCGCCACCGTCGATTTGAAAACCATTCAAGCAACGACGCCCGCGCCCATCCCGCGCGAAAAAACGCCGGAGAAGCCCGCCGTGGTGTTCACCACCGACGAAAAGGATGCGGGCAGCTCGGCCTCGGGCATCTGGCTGGATGCGCTGGCCGGGGTGCTAAAGTCCGTGCCGGTGTATAACGCCGCGTGGATGGTGGTCGATCGCCGCCTGCTGCCCATCTCGCATGGGCGCATCGAGGGTGGCGCGCCGGACAAGGTGCTCTACTTCCTCGCGCCGGACGACAGCATGCGCGGGTTTCGCATTCTGTCGGGCGATATCGCGCTGGTCATCCCCGCGCAGAGCCCGATTGACGACGCGATTATGCTGGTGGAATACCGCCAGCACCGCGCGCTGCGCAAGGTCAAGAAGATTGACGCCGCCACCGTGCTGCTGCAATCCTTTGACCGCGAGTATGTCGCCGAGCCGGTGCCCATCGCCGATTGCAGCTTTGTTGGCCGCGTCGCGCGGGTGGAGATTTCGCTCTAGCGCATCAAAAAAGCGAAGCCCCCTAGAGGCTTCGCCCGATGCACTTTCTGTTTTACGTCAGTCATCCCATTCGGCCTTGGCCGCTTCCTTGACCGCCGCCTGGTGATCCGAATCCACCTTGTCGCTGCCGTGTGTCTTGCTGCCCGCGAAGTGGATGCAGAACACGCCTTCAAAATCGTTGTTGGCAATGGTGTCATCCGAGCCGTGCGGCATGCCGTTCATCGAGGCGGCGTACACATGGCCGTTGAACTGGATCAGCACCGGTCGGCGATCCCAACTCCAGTTGCCGCCGTAGCACTTCTTCATGGTCTCGGTATCCGACTTCTTGTAGGGCTCCGCGTCGATATGATCGCCGCCCGACCAGCGCCGCGCCTCAAACGTGCGCCCGCTGCGCACATCCTTGACGGTAAAGATCGCGTCCTTGGGGATCAGCTTGGACACATGGTCCTTGTACCAATCGAGCTTTTCGGTCTCCACCGCGCTGTTGGTCTTGCCAAACAGCGCCTTGATGGTCTTGCTGCCCGCACTGCCGGTCTGGCTGATGCCCTTGGCCTTCTGGAACGCCTTGACCGCTTTCTCGGTCAGTTCGCCATAGTTGCCGCTGATGCGGCCATCATAGTACCCGGCGATGGTCAGCGCCTCTTGCAGCTTCTTGACGTGGTTGTTATTATCACCCGGCTTGCTGGTCTTGGGTGGCTCGCCCAGCGACGCGATGGTCTTTCCGTCGGCTTTGCCGGAGGACTTCTCACTGGATGAGGAGGCGCCTACAGACACGAATTGCGACGCGACATAGCCGATCACTTCACCGGTCTTGACCTTATACCAGCCATCCAGCTCTTCCAGTATCTCCAGCTTGCCGCCTTTTTTCACGCTCTTGAGTCCCTCGCCCTCAGTCGAAGGCTCGGCGCGCACGATCAATCCGGTGGCGGTCACCTTGCCGGTTTCCGCAAGGGTCATATGGTTCCAGCACAGGCAGGTCATCAAAACCAACGCCAGCGCCAGCATCTTCTGTAGTCTGCGTTGCCCCATTTTGCGATGGGAAACAACAGATTTGCTGTACTCCATGTTTGTTGCCTCCTTCATACAAGCCATCCCGGCTGGGTTCCATTTTATTACGATTTTGTTAACTTGTCAAGCGTAATATGACGATTATCTGCTATTTGATATCATAGTTTTACACATTCCGTCACGCGCAAAGGAGAACCGCATGCCCACATCGCCTTTCCCCTGCCCTCTGCCCGCCGCCACCATCCGGCAGCACCGCCAGCTGGTTCTCGATACCGTGCTGGTGCGTTTTCCGTCGCTCAAGCAAGCGCCCCCACCGGAAATTCCGGCGGAGGCGCTGCGCTGCATGCTGGTCGCGTATGATCATGTGTTTTTCGGCGGGTTTTTCGCGCAGAAGGCGCCGCGCATGCAGGTGACCGCCTCCACGCGCATGACACGCACTGCCGGGGTGTGCCGGATTGTGCGCGCGCCGTTTTCCGCGCCACGCATCGAGATTCGCATGGGGGTGGACTTCCTGCTGCGGCTGCCCTTGGCGCCGGTCGAGGCCAATGGGCTGACCTTCGATACCCCGCTGGAAGCGTTTCTGTCGGTACTGGAGCACGAATTGTGCCACGCCGCCGACTTTCTGCTGCACGGGAAGCTGGACGGCCACGGCGCGCGGTTTCAGGCGCTGTCGCACGGCCTGTTTGGTCACAAACGCTGCACGCATGCGCTGCCCACGCGCGCGCAGACTGCCGCCGCCGAAGGGTTTGCGCCCGGGCAATGGGTGCTGTTCACCTATCGCGGGCAGGCGATGCGCGGGCAGATTACCCGCATTGGCAAGACCGCGGGCGTGCTCGTGCCCGACCCGCAGGGTGCGTGGCGCGATCAGCGCGGCACGCGCTACAGCAAGTACAACCTGCCGGTGTCGCGGCTAAAGCCCATGCTATAGTCAAAAAAACAGGCTGTCCAGAAAGGTCCGGATGGGGTGAAGGCGCAAAGCCGCAGATGACCCTTTATCGGCAGCCTGACGCGGCTTGCGCCGCGTTATCCCTGCTTGGCCTTGTTCATCCACAGGCGGTGCGCCATGCGCGTACCGCTTTGCCATGCCTGGACGCGCTCGGACACGCGCACCCAAAACCGCTCGCCGTCGATTCGCACCTGCCCGGCGTGGCCGGACAAGCTGTCGCGCAGCGCGCGCTCCAGCGGATCACTGTAATCGCTCATGTGCCCAGTCCTCCTTCTCCAGCGTCGTTTTCAGCTTTTTGCGCGCGGCGTGCAGCCTCGCCTTGATGGTGGAAACCGGCAGGCGCATCACGCGCGCGATTTCGCGCTCCTTCATATCCAGATAGTATTTCATGAAAATCGGCACGCGCAGCCGGTCGTTGAGCTTATCGACCGCCGCCATCACGCGCAATTGCCGCTCGCGCTGGAGCAGGATGCTCTCCGGCCCCGGCGTGCCTTCGCTGTCCGCGTCCATAAAGATGGTGACATCCTCCGCGGGAATCACCCGCCCACTGCGCCGCCGAAACGTCTTGGCCTGATTGACCACAATGCGCTTGAGCCAGGCATCGAACCGGTCTTGTTCGCGCAGGGTGGGCAGATGGCGTGTGGTGGAGATCAGCGCCTCCTGCACCGCGTCCTCGGCGGCGGCAAAGTCGCGGGTGATCAGGTACGCCAGGCGCACCAGCGGATCAATGCGTGTGGCAAACAGCTCGTTTTGCGCCGCCAGATCCCCGCGACATGCGCTGGCCAACAGCTCTCTATCGTTTTTCACGCGCTTTTCGGCTCGCTTCCATTCTTTTTTGCGGGACGCATGCTCTGCCGCCGGTGGTGTTAGCCGTCGCCCTTGGTCGCGTTGTCCACATGGCTGCGCAGCGAGTCCATCGAATTGACCTCGCCGGATTTTTCCGCCACGTGTTCGCGCACATATTGCGGCAGCGACGCAAAGAAATCGTAGGCCGCGCGGTCCGCCTTCAGCAGCGCCTTCAGGTTCTCATATTTGGGTTGCATGTTGCTCGCCTCCTGACATCAGTATGGCGATGCATGCCGCGCGCTATACCGCAAGACGCGCGCGCCACCCCAAATATTCCGCAATTGCCTTCCTGTACAAAGCGGAGTATAATATGAAATATTGTACAGTCATCGTAGGCTAAGGAGGATCTTTTTTTGCGCAAATTGCTGGCTGTTTGCCTGGCATGCCTGATTGCATGCAGTTCTGTTTCCTTCGCATTGGCGGCCAAAACGCCCGCGCCGGATGCCACCGAGGAAAGCGGCGCCGAACCCACCAAAATCCCCAAACCGACCAAGACGCCCAAGCCAAGCGCGACCCCCAAGCCGACGCCCATGCCGACCTTTGACCCGGCGGACAAGCGCATTGCCGAAGTGACCACCGAGTCCGGCACACTAAACGTGCGCAAGTCTATGAGCACCAAGGCAAAGGTTATCGCGCAGGTGCCCAACCACGCCAAGCTCTTTGTGCTGGGCAGCATCGGCGATTGGTCGCAAGTCACCTTCCAGGACAAAACCGGCTTTGCCCAGTCGAAGTTTCTGCAGGAGCTGGACGAGGCGGAATATGCCGCGCTGGTGCCCGGCGACAAGGGCGAAGAAATTCTGGATATCAAGCGGCAACTGCGCAAGCTGAACTATCTGGAAACCGATCAAGTCAACACCCGCTACGATGCGCACATGAAACAGGCGGTGCGCAAGTTCCAGCTGCTCAATGCCCTGCCGCTGGCCGAGGAGATCACGCCGGAGTTTCAGGTGCTGCTGTTCGGCGGGCTGGCGCAAAAGAGCGTGTCCGGCTTTTCCGGCGCGGACACCGACGAGGCGTCCGGCCTGTCGGCGGCCATTTTCTGCTGGGCATCCGGCGGCAAACTGTATGAAGAGGACGGCGCGGTCAAGATCAACATCCACTTTATCGCGCAGGCGTTTGGCGGCACGCCGCCCTACAAGCTCTCGGTGACCAAGACGGTGGGCGCGGATGACGGCGCGGCGTATGGCGACGGCGTCACCAGCCCCTTCCCCTTTGTGTGGACACAGGCGCACGACTACCTGTATCTGTGGCTGGTGGCCACCGATGCCGACGGCAATTCGGTCACCACCAAGGCGCGCCTCCGCTACTCCATGCCGGAGCGGTACGCGGACTTCGAGCCGACAGGGAGCGATGATTTCGACTACGACTTCGAGGACTTCTAAAGCCAAGGCTTCTAGCCCGTTTGACAGGCTTCACACGCGCACAAAAGAACCGCATCCCCTCGTGGCGATGCGGTTCTTTTCTGTTTGTCAGGCCTCGCGCTGTGGCAAGTATTGACTCAAGATGCTGGTCACTTCAGTCATATTGATCGGCTTGCCCAGGTGGTCGTTCATGCCCGCGGCGAGGCATTGCTCAATATCCTCGCGGAACACGTTGGCGGTCATCGCGATGATGGGGATGTCCGCCGCGCGCGGCAGCGCCGACGCGCGGATCATCTTGGTTGCGGTCAGGCCGTCGATTTCCGGCATCTGCATGTCCATCAGGATCAGCGCATACTTGTCCGGGTTCGCGCGGAACATATCCACCGCATCCTGCCCGCTCATCGCGGTATCGATCTGCATCCCCGTGGCGCCCAGCAGCGCCACCATAATTTCCAGATTGATCTCAATATCGTCCACAACCAGCACGGTGTACGCGGAAAAGTCTTCCTCTGCGCCGGGCGTGCGCTGTTCCTGCGCGCCAGATTCATCCGGCGCGTCCGCGTCAGTGGTCTGACACAGCAGCTTTACGTCCACAAAGAAGCAGGTGCCCTTGCCCAGCTCGGATTCGGCCCAAATCTCCCCGCCCATCATCTCGATAATGCGCCGCGAGATTGCCAACCCCAGACCGCTGCCGCCATACTTGCGCGCGGTGCCCGCCTCGGCCTGCTGAAATATGTTGAACAGCTTGCTCTTCTGCTCGGCGGACATGCCGATGCCGTTGTCCCGCACAGATATCCGAATCGCGCAGCCGTCCGCGTCCAGCGCCTGCATTGCCGCGTCCAGCTGGATCGTGCCATGCTTGTCGGTAAATTTCGATGCATTGGAAAGGATGTTGGTGATGACCTGCGCCAGACGCTGGTCGTCGCCAATCAGCATCTCGGGGATATCAGGATCGATGTGCACATTGAACTGCTGCTGCTTTTTATCCACATTTGGCGTAATGATCGCCGTCACATTGCGGATCATCTGGCGGAAATTGAACAGGATGGGCGATAGTTCCATCTTGCCGGATTCAATCTTGGAAATATCCAGAATATCGTTGATGACGTGCAGCAGGTGGTTTGACGCGTTCTCGATGCGATGGAGCGCCGCGTCCTTGCGCTCTAGCGTCGTTTCCTGTAGGCCGATCGCGTTCATGCCGATGATGGCGTTCATCGGCGTGCGGATTTCGTGGCTCATGTTCGACAGGAAGGCGCTCTTGGCTTTGCTGGCGGCCAGGGCTTCCTCGCGCGAGTGCTTCAGCGCCGTGATGTTGTGCAGCATCAGCATGATCCCACGCGATTCGGTGTCCTCGTCTTTCATAGACACCGGCGTGCACTCAAAGTCCTCCACGCCCTCGGCAAAGCGAAACGAAATTTCAAACGTTTCCGATTCCCCGGTTTCCAGCGTCCGCTGGCAATGCGTCTGCAATTTCTCCCGGTTCTCCGCAGATAAAAATCCGGTAAAAAGTTCGGATAGCGTGCGGCCTTTGACCTCGATGGAACTCTTGTGCCCGGTCTTTTCCACCACAAAATTCGTACAAAAATCAATGCGCAGCGCTTCTGTCAAAAACAGGATGATGCCCGGAAAATTCTCCAGCACCAGCGCGAGGTAGCGATCGCGCTGGCGTTGGGCCAGCGTAGAGGTTTTTTCCCGGTTAAGCGCCGCCTTTGCGGACATTTTTTCCTGTTGCAGGGCTGTCAGCAGGTGCTGGTTCTCCCGGGTCAGCTTGCGGTTCTCTTTCTCCGCCGCCTTGATTCTTTCCAGCAGTTCCTGGTCAATTGTGTCCACTATTTCGTTCACCGCAATGCGCCTCCGCCTTCCCCGCGTAAAAAATCGCAAGACCGCCTGGGGATGCCTTCCCTGTGCTTACAGCACGCAGGCGCTGAAGCTGTAGTTGTGGAACCGGTTGCGCAGCTTGCCGTTTGCATCGGGCATCGGGCATATTTCGCCGCCCGAATACGCCATCGTAAACGGCCTGCCCGCCTCTGTCATTCGCTCACAAATCAGCTTGAGCTCATCCTCTTGGTTGGGCGAAAGCATGATATAGCGCGTAATGCACGGCAGCATCAGCGTTGTGCGCCGGTCTTTGATCGCCGCAATCTTGTCGATGGCTTCGTTGGCCGACGCATGGATGCCCGCCTCGTCAATATAGCCGACCACAAACGGCGTGCCCTCGGGCATGGGGCCGCCGGTCAGCACGGATCCATCGTCAAACAACGTGTAGAACCCAAGCGCCACATACGCATCGGCATTGTCGTAGTACAGCAGCAGCGGCACGGTCGTGATATTCTCACGATCGACCTCCAGCCCGATGAAACGCAGATAGTCCATGATGGGCATATCATTGACTTCATAGAGAATCGGGCCCTTGCTCTTGGTGATGATGCCACGGCTGTTGGTTATATTGCGCTCCGGTATGGAGCAGACGATAAACTGCGGGTCCACCGGCCCATTGATAAACAGCATGGCCAAGCCGCTGCGCGGCGTCTGTCCGTTGTAGATGGTCGCGACCGTGCCATAGGTAAAATCGACGCTGTTGGTGATCGAGCCCCAGATTGGAATGCCGTGGCAAGCGGCGTCCATGGTATCGACCACTTCGTATCCCGCCACGTCGCGCAGATGCGGAATAAACGACAGAATCATGGCGGGGTCGTCGTCCACGGTGGCCCGCATGCCGGTATACAGGCGCGAGATTTCATCTTTATAGTTCTGCTCGTCAATCGCGCCGGAGATGCCCGCCATAAACCGGACGTCGTCGCTGGTTAGGATGGTCAGCGTCAGCTCGTAGATGCCGTAGCCGTGCGTATCCGCGCTGGCCAGCGTTGTCATGCCAATCACATCAAAGGGCAACGCGTCACAAACCGCTGCCGCCACGCCGCTCTCCACAAAATCCAGACTGCAATAGAGAATGCCGCAGCTATTCTGCTTCAATTGGGAAAAGTCGATCTGGTCCTTTATTTCTTGCACGGCATCTTCTACGTCGTCAATTTCCGCTGTGCGAGCGGAAAACATATCGATCATACTTTTGCCCTCCTGTCTTTTTGTGCATCCTGCCCACAGCGCCCTAGCGTTTGCGGCCAAATACGCGTTCCAATATTCTCCATTGCGACCGCATGTTCCTCTTTCGCGCGGCAAGAAAAGCGCGGCGCTTGCGCGACAGGTGACGATTATGCAGCTCAGCGATAGATTTCCGGATTCACCACATGATCGGGCCGCTGCCCCGCCAGCGCCTGCGTGATATGCTTCACCGCCTGCGCGCACATCGCGGCGCGCGCCTCATGTGCGTTGCAGCCAATGTGGGGCGTTAGCACCACATTGTCCAGCGCCAGCAGTGCGGCGGGCACATGCGGCTCGTCGGGGAACACGTCCAGCCCCGCGCCGCCGATCCCGCCCCGCGTCAGCGCCTCTATCAGCGCGCCATAGTCCATCACCGCGCCTCGGGCTGTGTTGATGATCACCGCGTCGGGCTTCATGCGCGCCAGTTGCGCCGCGCCGATCAGCCCGCGCGTGGCGTCGGTCAGCGGGCAGTGCAGCGTCACCGCGTCGCTTTGCTCCAGCAGCGCGTCCAGCGGCAGGAACACAGCCTCCCCCGCCAGCTCCGGCGGCAGCGCTGTCCGGTTGTGGTAGACCACACGCATGCCAAACGCGCGCGCCATGCCCGCCACCAACCGCCCGATGCGCCCCATGCCCACAATGCCCAGCGTGCGTCCATACAGGCAGTGCCCCATATTTTTGCCCATGCCAAACGCTTGCTCGGGCGGCGACATACGCAGCGCGCGGTCCTGTTCGGCCACGCGGCGGCTAACCGCCAGCAGCAGCGCCATCGCCACCTCGGCGGTGGGCGCGGCGCACTCATCGGGCAGGTTGGTCAGCGGGATGCGCCGCTCGGTCAGTGCCGCCACATCCACCGCGTCGTAGCCCACGCCATAGTTGCTGACAATGCGCAGCTTGCCTGCCGCCTCAATGAAGGCGCGCGACACGCGCCCCCCGGCCAGTACCGCGTCGGCGTGCGGCGCCAGCGCGATCAACTCCTGCTCGGTATAGGCGTAGGCATCGGGGTAGTGCACGGTATACTGCGCCAGCAGCGGCTGCATGCCCTGCTGCGGAATGCGGTGGGTCACGATCACGGTGGGTCGCATGGAAAATCCTCCCTTGCGTTGCTCGGATTATTGTATCAAACCCCTGCCAGACATGCAAGCAGCCGTGATCAATTGCCGCCCAATGACATACCATAGCGGTGGAAACAAGGCCATCGCGCACAAAGGCGCGGTGTCGCCTATCAGAAAAGGAGGCCCTTCATGAGTGGTATCACGGGTATCCTCCACTTCACACGGGACTTGACCGAGCCAGCGCTGGGCAACAGCGAACTGCTGGCCGACATGGCCGGGGCGATCGCGCACCGTGGCGGCAAAGCGCACCATGTGTGGATGAGCGCGCACGCGTGCTTCGCGCGCCTGGCCGGGCATACCGAGCGCACGGTATACACACTGCGCAAAGGCGACGCGCAATACGCCGTCACCTGCGACAGCCTGCTGGCCGACACGGCGGCGCTGCGGTTGCGCCTGTCGGCGGCGGGCTATTGCTTCGAAACCCAGGATGACGCCGAGCTCATTCTGGCCGCCTACCTGCAATATGGGGAGGATTGCGCGACACAACTGTCGGGCGGGTTCGCCTTCGCGCTGTTTGATGGCGCGCGCCAGTGCGTCATTGTCGCGCGCGATCCGATGGGCACACGCCCGTTCTTCTACACCATCGCTGACCAGCATGTGCTGTTCGGTTCCGAAATGAAGGCGCTGTTCGCGCACCCGGCATGCACGCCCGCCATCGACGACACCAGTCTATGCGAGGTGCTGGGCATCGGCCCGGGCCGCTCACCCGGCAGCGGTGTGTTTCACGGCATGCAGGAGCTGTCGCCCGGCCAGATGGCGCGCATCGACGCCGATGGCATCCACCCGCGCGTTTACTGGCAGCTCACCAGCCACGAGCACACCGAAACGGTGGCCGATACGGTGGCGCATACGCGCGAGCTGGTGCTGGCCGCGATCCGGCGTCAGTTGGTCGGCGACACGCCGATGTGCTCGCTGCTTTCCGGTGGGCTGGACTCCAGCGTGATCACGGCGGTCGCCGCCGAGCACGCGCTTGGGCCGCTGCCCACCTACTCGTTTGAATACGTGGACAACGCCGCGCACTTCACCGGCACCAGCTTCCAGCCCGAGATGGACGCGCCCTATGTGCAAATGGTGCATGAACACTGCGGCACGGCGCACACCATCTTGCAACTGGACAGTGACCTGCTGCCCGGCGCGCTGCCCGCCGCCATGCGCGCGCGCGACCTGCCCGGCATGGGCGATATCGATGCGTCGCTGTTGCTGTTTTGCGAGCAGCTTGCGCAGCGGCACACCATCGCGCTGTCCGGCGAATGCGCCGACGAGGTATTCGGCGGCTATCCGTGGTTCCACCGGCCGGAATACCTGGCCGCCGACACATTCCCCTGGAATACTGATCCGGCTGCCCGGCGCAAGGCGCTGTGCCCGGCGCTGGTCGCCTCACTCAAGCTGGACGCGTATGTCGCCGCGCGCTATGAGGATTTGCGCGGCGCTACGCCACGGCTGGACGGCGAAGCGGCCGAGGACGCACGGCGGCGCGAGATCGCGTACCTGAATCTGTATGGTTTCATGCAGACGCTGGTGGATCGCGGCGACCGCATGAGCATGGCGCATCATGTGGAAATCCGCACGCCGTTCGCCGACCCGGAGCTGGTACGATATATCTTCAATGTGCCGTGGCGCATCAAGGCGCTGGGCGGCGAACCCAAGGGCCTGCTGCGCGCCGCCGCCGAGGGGCTGCTGCCCGCCGAGGTGCTGCACCGCAAAAAGTGCCCCTTCCCCAAGACACACCACCCGCACTACGAGCAGCTGGTGCAGCGGCAGGTGCTGGACGTGCTGGACGACGCGCGCTCGCCGGTGCTGCCGTTGCTGGACACTGCGGCGGTGCGCGCGCTGTGCGCGGGGCATGCCGACTATGGCAAGCCGTGGTTCGGGCAGCTCATGGCTGGGCCGCAATTGCTGGCATGGATCTTGCAGCTCAACGCATGGCTGACGACCTATCACCTGACGGTATGAAAAAAGCCCTCGCCGCGCGAACACACCGCACGGCGAGGGCGTTTTTTTATCCCAGCAGATGCTCTATCAGAATCTTCACACCGATGCCGATCAGGATCAGCCCGCCGACCAGCCCGGCGCGATGCTGAATCCCTTGGCCGACACGCTTGCCCAGCCGCACGCCGACCAGCGAAATCGCAAATGTGATCGTGCCAATGACCAGCGCGGTGGCCACCACATTGACCTGTGTCATGGCCAAGCTAATGCCCACGGCCAGCGCGTCGATGCTGGTGGCGACCGCCAGCACCAGCAGTGTGCGAAAATCGGTCTTGAGCTCGCGCGGCGACTCGGCGTCGGCGTGCAGGTTGTCCCACACCATCTTGCCGCCCAGCACACCCAGCAGCGCGAAGGCTACCCAGTGATCCGCCGACTCAATCAGCGAGCGCACACTGCTGCCCAGCAGCCAGCCGATGGTCGGCATCAGCGCCTGAAACCCGCCAAAGAACAGCGCCAGTTTGAGCGCGATCTTGCCGTCCCACTTTGGCATCGTCACGCCATAGGTGATCGCCACCGCCAGTGCGTCCATCGACAGCGCCACCGCCGTCAGCACCAGTTCCACCCACCCCACGGGCATCCCCTCCCAGGTAATGTATGCGTCAATCCGCGACCATAGCCTCGGCATAGATGCTGTACAGCTTGACCAGCGTGCCCGGTCCGGCGATGCCGTCCGGGTCCAGCCCATTGCGCTGCTGGAAGCTCTTGACCGCTTCCAACGTCTTGTTGCCAAAGTCGCCGGTCACCGAGCTCTCATCCAAATAATAGAGCTGGTAGAGCCGGTTCTGCATCAGCTTGACCTGATCGCCCTTCTGGCCATATTCCAGCATGCGCGTGGTATCGGGCTTTAGCGTAGATTGCGGGCTGGCCTTGGCCGACGCCTTGCCGGAGAACAGCAGCGTCAGCGTGCCCTCCCCGGCGATCGCGTCGGCGCCCAGGCCGTTGCCCTGCTGGAACGCGCGCACCGCTTCGGCGGTGTCCGGCCCATAATAGCCGTCAATGCGGCCGCTGTAGTAGCCCAGCTCGCTGAGCTGGATTTGCATCTGCGTCACCGCTAGACCGGAGCTGCCGTTGGACAGCATGCTGGTGCTGGGCGCGGTGTTGGACGCGGCATTGGGCGCGGTCGTCGCCTTGACCTGCCCAGTGCCCGAGATCACGCCCGGGTTCATCATCGCGCTGTCGGAAAACAGCTTCTTCTGCGTCGCCGGGCCCGCGATGCCGTCGGCGTCCAGCCCACACGCGCGCTGGAAGGCCACCACCGACGCGGTGGTACTGGGCCCGAAGCGCCCGTCAATGCGGCCATTGTAGTAGCACAGCTCGTACAGCCGCGCCTGCATATCGTATACAGACTGCCCCGCGTCGCCTTCCATCAGCGACACATAGTTGCCCGGTTTGGGCGTGGCGGTGGGCGTCGCCTTGGTAAAGGGCTTGGCGGTCTTGGCGTTGAGTTTTTTCACCGTCGCCGGGCCGGCCTTGCCGTCGGCCTGCATGCCGTTGTTTTCCTGAAAGGCGCGCACCGCCTGCTCGGTTTCCACGCCAAACACCGCGTCGGGCACGCCGTTTAGGTAGCGCAGCTCGATCAGCCGTTTTTGCAGGCTGTAGACATCGTTGCCCTCCATGCCGGAGATCATTACGCGATCGGCGTTGGGGTTGGCGGTCTTGACCGGGGTGGCGGCGGCCTTGGCGTTGTCGCTGAACAGCTTGTCCAGCGTCTGTTCGCCCGCCTGTCCGTCGGCTTGCAGGTTGTTGTTGCGCTGGAACGCCTTGACCGCGCTGGCGGTGGACGAGCCAAACAGACCGTCCGCGCCACCGTTGTAGTAGCCCAGCTCCGCCAAGCGCACCTGCGTCATGCGCACCATGGTGCCCTGGGATCCGTTCTTGAGCAGCCCGGACACACTGCGCACATTCAGCGTTTCGGTGGATGCGCTGCCCGAGCTGCTCTTTTTGCCGGAGCTGGCGCTCGATGCCTGCTTCTGCTGCGGAATCGCGCTGGCAGAATACAGCTTGTCCTGTGTTTCGCGCCCCGCCACACCGTCGGCAGGGATGCCATTCATGTTCTGGAAGGCCATCACCGCGTCCTGTGTGCCGTTGGCAAACTTGCCGTCAACCGATCCGCTGTAATAGCTTAACTCGCGCAGGCGCTCCTGCATGTCGCTGACATCCGAGCCGGTCGAGCCCAGCTTGAGCACCGGATAGCCCGCGTTATAGTCCTCGGTGCTGGTTTGCCAGGTGCTGGGCTTGGGCGTATCGGTCGGGGCGACCGCTCCGGCCTGGTTGCCCCATGCTTCCCAGGCGGTGTTGCCGGTCCCCGCCTGTGCCACCTCTGTACTCACCGGCGCATCGGTGGGCGCGGGCGTGGGCACCGACGTGGCGAAGGGCAGCGGCTGCGCGCTGGCCAGGTCGAGCGCCAGCGGGTCCAGCGTGTTGTCCGGCTGGATAAAGCAGCCCGACAGCATCGGCAATACCGCCAGCAGCATCACGGCCAGCAGCGCGTATCGCGTCCAGGTGGCAGGTGTGTGTTTCCGCATAGCATTCTCTCCTTTGTCGGCTTTCAGGGCAGATACGCGTCCACTTCGTCCAGACTGGTCACGGTATAGGTGGGGACAACGTCGCCGGTCAGCGGCGCTTGGTGCGGGTTAAACCAGCAGCTTGCGATGCCCGCGTTGTGCGCCGCGCCGATGTCGGCGCGCAGCGAGTCGCCCAGCAGCAGCGCGCGCTCGGGCTTCGCACCGGGCACCAGCGCCAGTGCCGCATGCACCATGCGCGCGTCCGGCTTGGCGGCGCCAACCTCCTCGGAAATCGCCATGCCCGCGATGTGCGCCCGCATCGGCGAACGGGCAAAGCGCGCGCGCTGCACCGCCGCGATGCCATTGGTGATGATCACCACCGGCACACGCTGTGCCCAGCGGGCGATGGCCGCCTCCGCGCCGGGCAGCGGGATGGCCTGTCCGCCCAGCGCGCACACAAAGTGCTCGCCCATGGCGATGGCGTCACGCTCCTCGCCCAACGCATCAATGAACTCTTGAAAGCGCTGCACGCGCAGCGTCGCCTGATCAATGCCGCCGCGCTCCAGCAGTGCCCACATCCGGCGGTTGATATCGTGGTACAGCGCCAGATTGGCCGCGTCGCACGACAGATCGAAGGCGCGCAGTGTATCCGCAAGCGCGGCGCGCTCGGCGGCGGGAAAATCGAACAGCGTATCGTCTGCGTCCACCAGCAAAACATCGTAAGCCGTGGCACTCATCTCCTTGTATGCTATTCGTATGATTATACCACAGGTAGCGGTTGTATACAATGCTTTGCACAATGGATGCACAAAGCGTACCGTTTATATGCACATTTTGCACAGCCTGTGGGCAGCGGCCTGTGGATATGTGGAAAAGTTTGTGGAAAAGGGCGGGCACGTCGCGCGCAGGCGATTCAGAAATGCCCTATCGCTAGGAGCCGCAAGCCGATTCGACGGAGGCGTATGGGGAATACGCCGACGAGATCGGCGCCGAGGCGACACCGCGAGAGGGCGTTTATCAATCGCCTGAAAACAGAAAACGACCGCCCCCCAAAGCAGGGACGGTCATCTTGTTTTATCTGTGCAGTGCCGAGAGACTTACCGGCGCGCGGCGAAACACTCGCTGCAGTAGATAGGACGGTCGTTCTTGGGAATGAAGGGAACGCGGGTGGGCGCTCCACAGGCAGCACAAGTGGTTTCGAACATCTCGCGCGGTTCGCCGTTGACGGGTCTGCTGGACTTGCGGGCCGTGCGGCACGACTTGCAGCGGGTGGGCTCATTCTGGAAGCCCTTCTCGGCATAGAACTCCTGCTCGCCTGCGGTGAACACGAATTCCGCTCCGCAGTCCTTGCATACCAACGTCTTGTCCTCGTACATGAATAGTTTCCCCCTGAATAAATAGAAATGTTTGGTTTGGTGGGACAGCTGACCTGGTCTTTTCCCCCACACTCGCCGACTGGGGTGCTCGCTCAACGGTTTCCCGCCCTCACTACGAACCCTCTCAGTTTACCTGGTCGGACTTACTTCTAGGCCGCACCATGCTCACCGGCGCTTTGACCGGCTTACGTGGATCGTTTTGCCTGCGACTGGCATCGACTTGCAACCACAGACCTGAGCCTATGCAACTGGCTAGCATTATACACCATCGGAATCGCGTTGGCAAGCCTTTTTTTACTGTATTTTTACGGTCATTTCAACAAATCATCATCACTTCTATAAATCCGCCAAAAATCCCGCTATCCTCGACGCCATTTTTGTGGCGCTAGTGGCTGGTTCCGGACAGCGTGAGCAGCCCGATTTCGCGCGCCCCAGCCGCCCGCAGCGCC
>JAVBMF010000012.1:0-108403 GCA_031552735.1 Eubacteriales bacterium | reverse complement strand
CGGTATCCATTCACATGGAGAGGGGGAGATGCCAGTGGACCAGGCAGAACGCGATATCGTCGAATTCTCTGACGAGGAGGGCAATACGCTGCTTCTGGAGGTCATGGACTACTTCTTCTACAATGGTGAAGAGTTCGCAGTACTCTGCGATGCCGACCAGGAAGCATGCGATCATTGCCACGATGAGGATTGCGAGGACGACGATTGTCAGCACGAGCATAGCCTCTACATCATGAAGGTTGTTCCCGTCACAGGAGAGGACGGCGAGGAGATGGAAGAGTTTATCTCCCCTGACGAGTCTATGCTCGATCAGCTCATCGAGGTTGTACAAACCCGGTTCTCGGAAGAGGATGACGACGATCTCCTGGACGACGAGGATTCGGACAAAGCGTAATATCACGGTGGAATCCCGACCCTGAAATCCCGATCAGGACCCTCTGGCAAAGCCTTAGGCAAGACCATTGGAACCATCCATCGGTGAACAATCGGTATCCCATTGCACCCCGGAAAAGGGACATTACCATATAGAGCCAGAGGAAAAGACCCCAACCCCAAGGTGAATCGACCCGGTTTGGCGGAACATATCCTCGGCGTCCGAATAGGTGACCACCCCAAGTTCGATAGGGAACCCCCGGTAGATCAAGGAGACACGGAATACCATCGCAAACACTCAGGTTTCTGTCTTCCATCTCCTCGAACTTTGGATCATCGAACCAGGAAGGGATCCGAAAATTACATAGGAACCGAAGCCAGGGAAATTGCTCCCTGGCTTCTTTCAAGAGAAAAGACAATGCGAGGAGGTGATGACCGTGCAGGCACCCAATGACAACGTAGCGTTCAAGCTGCGACAGTTGCCCAATTCCCCGGGTTGCTACCTGATGAAGCAGGCGGGCAATATCATCTACGTCGGCAAGGCCATCAACCTCAAGAATCGCGTGCGGTCGTATTTCCAGACTTCGCGCGCGCACGACGCGAAAGTGCGCGCCATGGTGCAGAAGATCGACGACTTCGATATCATGCTGTGCGATACCAACTTGGAGGCGCTGATCTTAGAGTGCAACCTGATCAAGCTACACAGGCCGTACTACAACATCATGCTCAAGGACGACAAAACCTACCCCTACGTGCGCATCGACCTGACCGAGGATTATCCCCGTGTGGAGGTGGTGCGGCGCGTGCGGCAGGACGGCGCGAAATACTTTGGGCCGTTCTATGCCGCGTGGTATGTGCACGAGGTGATGGAGGTCGCGCGCATGGTGTTTCCGCTGCGCACCTGCACGCGGCCCATCAGACCCGACAAACCGCAGCGGCCCTGCCTGCACGCGCAGTTGGGGCAGTGCCTCGCGCCCTGCGCCGGACAAGTGACTCGCGCGCAGTACCATGCGGTGCTGGCGCAGGTGATTGACTTTCTGAACGGCAAATATCAGGGCGTGATGGACGATCAGCGCGCGCGCATGGCGGACGCGGCGGCGCACTTGCGCTATGAACAGGCAGCCATGTACCGCGAACACATCGCCGCTATCGACAAGCTGATGCAGCGGCAAAAAGCAACCAGCGTCACCGGCAACGATCAGGACATTCTGGCTGTGGCGCAGGACGGCATCGACGCGATGCTACAAATGTTGCTGGTGCGCGGCGGGCGCATGGTCGGCGGTGAACACTTTGCGCTGGAGCGTGCGGGGGACGCACCGCTCGGTGAAGTGATCGAGCAATTCATCACCCAATTTTACGAGGATGCGAAGGCCATCCCCGGCGAAGTGCTGGTCGAGGCGCTGCCCGAGGGCGCGGCGGAACTGGAGCAGTGGCTGCGCGAGAAAAAGGGCGGCAAGGTGACGCTGCACGCACCGCAACGCGGGCAAAAGCACGATCTGGTTGCCATGGCCAAGAAAAACGCCGACGACGCGCTGGCCAAACGGAACGCGCGGTTGATGCACCAGCAGGAGCGCACCACCGGCGCGGCGGAGGCGCTGGCAGAGGCCATCGGCATGCCGATCGCGCCAAGCCGTATTGAGGGATTCGACATTTCCAACACGCAGGGCACCAACTCGGTGGCGTCGATGGTGGTGTGCGTGAACGGCGTGGCCAGCAAGAAGGACTACCGCCATTTCCGCATCAAGACCGTGGAAGGCGCCAACGACTTCGCATCCATGCACGAGGTCATTCTGCGACGCCTGACGCACGCCACCAAGGAAATAGAGGAGCGTAAATTGGCGGGCAAGGCACTGGAAGAGGGCAGCTTTTCGGTGTTGCCCGATCTGATCCTGATCGATGGCGGGCCGCAGCAGTTGGCGTTTGCTCAGCGCGCGATGCGTGAGGCGGGGTATGACATCCCCATGTTTGGTCTTGCCGAGCGGCTGGACGAAATCTTCCTGCCCGGCGTGGAACAGTCGATCTATCTGCCCAGACATTCCCCGGCGCTGCACTTAATCCAGCGCCTGCGCGACGAGGCACATCGCTTCGCCATCACGCATCATCGCGGGCTACGCGGCAAGACGGCCACCGCATCGCAGCTGGAGGACATCCCGGGCATCGGTCCGGCGCGGCGGCGCGCGCTGCTCAAGCATTTCCGCAATATGGAGGCCATCAAGCACGCTACCGTCGATGAAATCGCCGCCGTTCCCGGTGTGGGCAAGGCGGCGGCGCAGGTGGTGTATGTGCATTTTCTGGCGGTGAAGGGATAGCTGTCGTGGTCGCACAGAAAAAGGCTCCTCCCTGCGTTAAGACGCAGCCGAGGAGCCTTTCGTGATCCAATAAGCTTCGCCGATCACCGCGAAGCGAGATGGCTGGCGGCACTGCCGCCTTAGTACGCCTTGGCGAAATACATGACTTTGTCGGCCTTTTTGCCGCAGCACACACAGGTATCGCCCACTGGTGTCTGGTCAAAGGGCATGTTGCGGCTGGTGGCGCTGAACTGCTCCTTGATCGCATCCTCGCACGCGCGCTCGCCGCACCACATGGTCTTGGCGTAGCCGCCATTCACCTGCTCGCCCAGCTCCTGCATCGTATGCACGACCTTGGTGTGCGCCTGCTGGAACGCGTGCGCAATGTCGTACATATTGCGCTGGATGTCGGCCAGCAGTTCGGCTACTTTCTCGGTCAGCCCCTCCAGCGGCAACTGCATCTTTTCGTAGGTGTCGCGGCGAACTGCGGTGACCTGTCCGGCCTCCAGATCGCGCGGGCCGACCTCCAGACGCAGTGGCACGCCCTTCATCTCCCACTCGTTGAATTTCCAGCCCGCCGAGTAGCCCTCGCGGTCGTCCAGCTCGATGCGCAGCCCGGCAGCCTTCAGCTTGCCCGCGATATCGGCGCATGCTTCGTTTACGCCGCCTTTGTGCGCGGCGATGGGCAGAATGACGACCTGAATCGGTGCGATCTTGGGCGGAAGCTTTAAGCCGCGCTCGTCGCCGTGGGTCATGATCACCGCGCCAATCATGCGCGTGGACGTCCCCCACGACGTCTCGTGCGCAAATTTCAGTGTGCCGTCTTTGTCCAGGAACTGGATCTCGAACGGCTCGGAGAAATTGGTGCCGAAGTTGTGGCTGGTGCCGGCTTGCAGCGCTTTGCCATCCTGCATCATGGCCTCCACTGAGTAGGTCGCGCGCGCGCCGGCAAACTTCTCTTTATCGCTCTTTTGTCCGGCATAGACCGGCACCGACAGCACATGCTCGCAGAACTCCTGATACACGCCCAGCATCTGCAGCGTTTCTTCCTGCGCTTCCTCGGCGGTGGCATGCACGGTATGCCCTTCTTGCCACCAGAACTCGGCGGTGCGCAGGAACGGACGCGTGCTCTTCTCCCAGCGCATGACCGAGCACCACTGGTTGTACTTCATGGGCAGGTCGCGCCAAGACTGCACCCATTTGGCGTACATGGTGCAAAAGATGGTCTCGCTGGTCGGACGGATCGCAAGGCGCTCGGGCAGCACTTCGCCGCCGCCTTGCGTTACCCACGCCACTTCGGGCGCGAAGCCCTCGACGTGGTCGGCTTCTTTGAGCAGCAGACTTTCGGGAATCAGCATGGGCATCGCGACGTTTTTGTGGCCGGTCGCCTTAAAGCGCGCGTCCATCTCCGCCTGAATCAGCTCCCAGATGCCGTAGCCATAGGGTTTCAGCGCCATGCAGCCGCGCACCGGCGTATAGTCCATCAGGTCGCTCTTGAGCACAACGTCGGTGTACCACTGGGAAAAATCCACATCGCGCGGGGTAATGTGTTGCACGAACTCCTGTTTATTGTCCTTGGCCATGATTTTGCACTTCCTTTCGTTTCTCACAAATAAAAAACCCTTCGACACTGCAACCACATTGCAGGGACGAAGGCTGTTCTTCGCGGTACCACCCGGCTTGGCGCACAATACGCCCGCTTCATTGCCCGGTATCGGGGGCGAGGCGGCGGCGTTCTTGGCGCCGCGGCTGATGGGAGTCGGTTGCGTCGCACCGTGCGCGCGCCTTGCAGCCATGGGCGCACTCTCTATAGCACAGTGTGGGGACGCGGGTTCCCGTCTTTGCCGACTATGGAATTAGACCATATTATACGCATCGCCTGCGCAAAATGCAAGAGGCGAATGCAAAAGTGCGGAGGCGCGGTGCCAATATCCTGACATTCGTCCGTGGGAAGCGGTGACCTTGCTTAGAAGCAAACCGCTTTGCGTTGATAAAAACTAACCCTCGCCGCGGCAGCGGTCAGTCGTGGATCACGCGCGAAGTCTCTTGTATCCGCCGAACCACCGCCTGCCCTTCATCGGAGGTGAAAAAGGCATAGGTCGTATAGGGGACATATGGGCGAATGTCGTCCAATTGCCCGTCGTGTATCATTTGCCGGACAGTGGAGGCGCTGATCAGCGTCCGCCCCACTTTTGCCCGGGGAAGCACGGTCAATTCAATGCCGTGCTGGGGCAGGTATTCGGCCATGATGTCATTGTAGATTTGCGTGATGCCCGAGGTGGGTTCTTCGCCCACAAAGCGGCGGGTGACGCTGAGCGTTTCGGCGATGCGGGCGAACACCTCAATATCCAGTCGCGCTTGGGTTTCGGTCACTTGCCGGTCATCCTTCAAAAAATAGGAAGGAAACGTCGCATTGGACACCATGTACTGCCCGGTGGGGTGGCACATCACATTGGGCAAGTGCGCGCAGCCTTGGCGCACCAGCTTATAGCGCACGTCAGCAGGCACCAGGGATGCGTCCTCGGACACCACAAAGCAATGCACCAGATCGCTGGCGAAAGACGCGCGCTCCAACAGGTGCAGATGCCCCAGCGTAAAGGGGTTGGCATTCATCACCACGGCGGAAATATTGCGCCCGGGGACGGCGGCGTTGCGCTTGAGCGCGGACAGGAAGTCCGTAAAAGCGCGCGGACGGTTGGACATAAACACCAGCCGCGCGGGCACCCGGGCGATTTCCGCGAAGCCCAGATCCTGAAAAAAGCGGGCGGTTTCACACTTGGTATAGAGAAACACCTCGCCGTAGCCGCGCTCTGTTTGCCGCTCGATCAAAAAATTCACGATGCCGTTGAGCAGCCCCTCCCCCTGATGGTTGGGATCGACCGCCAGGCATCGCAAGGTGGAAGCGAAGATGGAGCCGGTGGCCAGCAGGCGATTGCTTTCGTCAAACAAGCCCACCGTGTAATCCAGGCGCTGATCGCGCTTGATTCCGGCCACACTGAGCAACGCGTCCAACTGCTGCTGGGCGCGAACGTCGTGTGGGCGGATCGGCACCAAATCATACGCTTGCATGCCTTGAGTATAGCATGCCGCGCCATACAGGACAAATATGGATAATGTTATGGGCCGCATAATCTGGCATCCATGGCATTCCTGTATACAGAAACTGTGGGTTGCGGGCTGCCGGGGCTTCTGCTATATTGAGGAAAAGCCTGTCGGCGGAAAGGCGGCCTGCCATGGAAAACAGCCATGCGGTGACGGTAGAGCAAATGATGCGCGCCCGAGATGCGCGGGCACAGCGGCAGCGCGCGCTGCTGGACGCGTGGCAGGCGCCGCTGTGCTGTCTGACGCTGAACATTGCCGGGCCGGTCAAGGCGGGCGGTTGGATCGACGACGCCTTTGCGCAGGGCGTCAAGCTGGCGGCGGCGCAAATCCGTCGGCTGGGCATGACTGTGCTGGCCGAGGAGCAAATCGCCGCCGAAACCGGGCATGAAATGTACTGGGTGGTGCGCGCGTCTGCGGCGGAACTCAAGCGCGCCATGATCGCCGTGGAGGACGCCAGCGCGTTTGGCCGCCTGCTGGATCTGGACGTGCTTTGCGCGCAGGGCGAAAAAATGTCGCGCGAGGAGCTGGGTCTGCCGCCGCGCACCTGTCTGTTGTGCGACCGGCAGGCGGCGCTGTGCGCGCGCAGCCGGACGCATACGGTTCAGGCGCTGACCGACGCCGCGCAAGCGACGGTGCGCGCCTATTTTGCGAAAATACAGGCCGATGTGATCGCGGCGACAGCGACGCGCAGCCTGTTGTATGAGCTGCTGACCACGCCCAAACCCGGCCTGGTGGACCGGGCAAACAGCGGGTCACACCAAGATATGGACTGCTTTACGTTCGCGGCCAGCGCGTCGGCGCTGACGCCTTACTTTCACGCGTGTGCGCAAGCAGGGAACCGGTCGGCGGCGGGGGAAGAGGCCGCGCTGTTTCCGCGCCTGCGCCAGATGGGCCAATGCGCAGAGGAGGACATGCTGCGCGCCACCGGCGGCATCAATACCCACAAGGGCGCGATTTTTTCGCTGGGCTTGCTGTGCGCCGCCGCCGGACAGTTGTGGGCACAGCGGCAGCCGCTTGCGGCGGATGCGCTGTGCTGCTGGGTCGCCGAGCTGGTCGGCGAGCCGCTGCGGGACGAGCTGGCGGCCATTCAGGCGACCAGCGCCCAGACGGCGGGCGAGCGCGTCTATGCGCACACCGGCCTTCGCGGCGCGCGCGGGGAGGCGGCAGCGGGCTTTCCATCGGTGCTGCATCATGGCCTGCCCGAGCTACAGCGCGCGCTGGCGGGGGGTGATTTGATCAACCAGGCCGCCGTCAAGGCACTGCTGCGGCTGATGAGCGTGGCGGAGGACACCAACATGGTGCACCGCGGATCGGCGGAGCTGCGACAGGAGATTGCCGGGCAGGCGCAGGCATTGCTGGAGGCGCCCCGGTTTTCACTGGCGGCGGTGCGCGCGATGGACCGGCAGTTAATCGCGCAGCGCATCAGTCCTGGGGGGTCTGCGGATCTGCTGGCGGTAACGCTGTTTCTGCATGCGCTGCCAGCGGCATGCGCGGCAGTGTAGCGGCGGTCTGCTCTCGCACCATGGCCAAAAAATCCTTCATATAGCGGGTGAAATACATGCCCTTGCGGTAGCAAAGGTAGAAATGCCGCTCGGCGTCGTCGTGACGAATCGGGAAGCACTTGACCAAGGCGCGCAGCGCGGGCACCGAATCAATATACACCGAGGGCGTGATCATCACGGCATTGGTGCGCGCCGCGATTTGCTTGGCGGTTTCAAAGCTGTCGGATTCCACGAGGATGCGCGGCGACAGATGATAGCGGGCGAATAGCCGGTCCTGCATCACCCGAACGCTGTGCCCCTGCTTGAGCGACACAAAGCTTTCCGCCGCCGCGTCGGTGATGCCGATCGGATCACCGTCGGGCCGACTTTGCGCAAGCGCGGTGCTTTTCGCGGCCATCAGCACCAATTGCTCGTTCTGGATCAGCACATATTCCAGCTGATTGGCCTTGGGGCTGGTGGTGACCAGCGCGATATCGCACAGTCCTTCCTCTACCATGCGCTCCAGCTTGTCACTGCCGTATTCCGCCAGCTCGATCTCCACATGCGGATACTTTTCCACAAAGGGCGGGATGACCTGCGGCAACAGATTCATACCGCGCTGCCGGGTGACGCCCAGCTTCAGTCGCCCATGCACCTCGGTTTTCATGTCCTCGATTTCCAGCAGCAGGTTATCATAGATCTGGATGATCTTTTGCGCGCACTCGATGTACAGCTTACCCGCATAGGTAAGCCGCAGGGTGTCGGACGCGCGGTTGAAGATCGGCGCGCCCAGATTGGTCTCTAGCTGTTTGACGGTTTGACTAAGCGATGGCTGCGACAAATAGAGCTTTTTTGCCGCGGCGGTAAAGCTTCCTTCCTGGACGATGGTCAGCACATATTGCGCATGCTTTAGGTTCATAGGACGTTCATCTCCCCGGATGGTTCGGTGGGGTATAGCGTCTGTCTTATGGGCTGCATAAAGGAAGAAGTATTTGAATTATGGCAATGAATAGTCTACCATAATCTCATCAGAAAAACATCAGGAATGTCATTTTTGCATGAGCACGCGGAAAAATCGGTGTGTTGGCAAGCTTTGTTTTGCGTTACCGGATTGGCTGTGATTTGGCAAGGCAGCGTTGCTGCTGTTTCCAGATAGTTCCCAGTTACAGAATAAGGAGGATGGTTATCGTGAAGAAATTGGTATCTTTGTTCCTGGCGATCATGTTGGTTCTGACGGCTTTCTCTGTGGCCTCGGCGGAGGATTGGAAGTTTGAGCGCAAGATTGAGATCGTTTGCCCCTGGGGCGTGGGCGGCGGAGCTGACAGCACCATTCGCCCGATGGCGGACCTGCTCAAGGGCATCCTGGGCGTCGAGGTTGAAATCGTTAACGTCGAAGGCGGCGGCGGCGTCAATGGCGTCGAGTACACCTACAAGCAGCCTGCGGACGGCTACACCTTCATGCTGGGCACGCAGAGCCTGATCATGCAGGACCTGCAGGGCACCACCTCCATGGACTACCGCTCCGAGTTCCTGCCGGTAGCCAAGCTGGTGCATTCCATCAACATCATCGCCGGTTCCAAGAAGGCGATGGAAGCGAAGGGCTACAAGACCTTCTCCGAGATGGCAGAGTATGTGAAGGCGAATCCGTTCGGCGTGTCGGTGGGCATGCTGACCGCGACCGGCGCGGATGGCGCATCGCTGGCGCAGACCCTGGCCGGCATGGACGTGCTGGAAGTTTCCTACGCGGGCGGCGCGGAAATGAACGCGGCGCTGGTGGGCGGCCACATTGACATGATGATCACCGGCGCGGCGGAAATCGCTGGCCTGATCGAGTCCGGCGACATCGTGCCGCTGGTGGCCTGCGCCGAGAAGCGCATGAGCCTGTATCCTGATCTGGAGTGCACGGGCGAGCTGGGCATCAACAGCTTCGTCGGCACCTGGCGCGGCATCATGGCCAAGAACGGCACCCCGCAGGGCGCGATCGACGCGCTGGTCGCGGCGGTGGAAGAAGCCACCAAGAGCCAGGTTTGGCAGGATTTCCTGGTCGCGGGCACCTACAACGAGCGTCAGGGCTTCTCCAAGGGCGAAGAGTTCGCCAAGCTGTTTGAGGACGAGTATGTGGGCTTCACCCAGTACCTCAAGGATGAGGGCATCCTGAAGAAGGATTATTACAACAAGTAATTCGCATTGCGATCCTAGCAACAGAACAGGCGGCTGTCATAGACGCGCTATGGCAGCCGCCTGTTCAAAAAAAGGAGAGTTGTCATTTGTTGGAACTGATATTTAATCTCCTGCTGTTAGCCCTTTGTGGCTATACGCTGGGCTTCCACGTACTGGAAGCGCCGGTGCCGGACAAGGTAGCCCGCAACCCCTATGCGTTGCAACCCGGTGTTTGGCCCAGCGTGCTGCTGGTGCTGCTGATGATCTGTCTGGTGGTCAACATTGTGCGCATGATCCTGAAAAACCGTGAAGGCAACGCGCTGTCGTTTAAGGAATTTGGCGCGCAGGTTGTCGCGTTTTTCAAGAGTAAGCTTTTCTTTGGCATTCTGCTGGTTGTGGTGGCCTCCTTCCTGCTGGAGCCGCTGGGCTTTATGGTCACCTCGCTGCTGCTGCTCATCGCCTACGGTCTGCTGCTGGGCGAGCGCAAGTGGCTGCGGTTGATTCTGGCGTCGCTGGGCATCACGCTGGCGCTGTACATCGCCTTTGGCATCCTGCTAAGTGTCAATCTGCCGCGCGGTACGGTGCCCTTCCTGCGCAATTTTGCGCTGTTCGTTGAGTCTTTGTTCGGGAGGTGATTGTATGAACATCGGAGAGCTCTTGGTTTCCGGTTTTTCCGTGGTGTTTTCTCCCTATATGCTATTGATGGTGTTTTTGGCGGTGGTGCTGGGCACGATCTTTGGCGCGCTGCCCGGCGTGTCGGCCACCATGGCGGTGGCGCTTGGCCTGCCGTTCACCTACAGCATGGACCCGGTATCCGCCATTGTGTTTCTGGTAGCGATCTATTGTTCTTCCATCACCGGTGGCAGTATTACCGCGATTTTGTTTAAGATACCTGGCACGCCATCGAGCGCGCCGACCACCTTTGACGGCTACCCCATGGCGCAACGCGGCGAAGCGGGCAAGGCGCTGGGCGTGGCGCTGGGCGCGTCGGCCATCGGCGGCCTGTTCTCGGCGTTCTGCATGTTCCTGCTTTCGCCGCAGCTAACGCAGGCGGCGCTGAAGTTCGGTCCCTCGGAGCTGTTTGCCGTCACCTTCATGGGCTTGTCCATCCTGACCTGCCTGGACAGCCAGAATATGCTGCGCACCGTGATTTCGGGCATTATCGGCCTGATTCTGGCCTGCGTGGGGCAGGACTCCATGTACGCGGTGCAGCGCCTGACCTTCGGATCGAAGGAGCTACTGGCGGGTGTGGAGATGATCCCGGTGCTGATCGGTATCTTTGCCGTGACGGAGATATTCCTGCAAACCGCCAAGGACGACCGCCTGAAGGCGTCGGACGGTATTGGTGGCGGCAAGGTGAACACCCAGATGCCCTCTCTGAAGGAATGGCTGTCCATCAAGTGGGTGGTGTTGCGCAGCGCAATTGTGGGCACCATCGTGGGCATCCTGCCCGGCGCGGGCGCGACCATCGCTTCCTTCATGTGCTATTCAACCGAAACCAAAATGTCCAAGCATCCCGAGAAGTTTGGCACTGGCAT
The DNA here is from genome assembly GCA_031552735.1 of Eubacteriales bacterium. Lineage (GTDB taxonomy): Bacteria > Bacillota > Clostridia > Christensenellales > Aristaeellaceae > JAVBUY01. The sequence goes on along the minus strand of JAVBMF010000012.1, from coordinate 97,462 downwards.
CATCGACGGCGTAGCCGCCTCCGAAACCGCCAACAACGCGGCGACCGGCGGTGCCATGGTGCCGCTGCTGTCGCTGGGCATCCCGGGCGGCAACGCGGCGGCGGTCATGATGAGCGCGCTGGTGCTCAAGGGCGTGCAGCTAGGGCCGCTGCTGCTGGTCAACCAGCCGCAGTACCTGTCCGCTACCTTTGCCTCGATGATCGTCACCAACATCCTGATGGTCATCGTTGCCATCGCCATCGCTAAAGTCTTTGCGCAGATTCTGTCGGTTCCCTACTCCATCCTGGGCCCGACGATTCTGATGCTGGCAGTGATCGGCGCGTACGCGAACAGCATGAGCATCATGGACGTGAAGATCATGGCCATCGCGGGCATCATCGGTGTGGTGTTTAAGGTGTGCAAGTTTAACAGCGCCGCGATGATCCTGGGTCTGGTGCTGGGCAAGCTGTGCGAAAGCAACTTCTCCCGCGCCTATACCATGAGCCGCGCGAACCTGTGGACTATGTTCAACCGTCCGATCGCGGGCGTGCTAATGATCGTGTGCATCGTCACGCTGGTGTATCCCATGGTGTCGCCCTATATCAAACGCCTGTTTAAGAAAACTGCGAAGCAAGGATCGTAACAGCGCATGCCACAACTGGTTTGGTTTCTTTTGACGCTGTGCGCGGCATTCGCAGTCGGCGGGGTATTAAGCCGACTGCGGATGCCCGGCGGCATGATGGTTGGCGCGATGATCGGCGCTTGCGCGCTCAATTTGTGCACAGGCGCGGCGTACGTGCCGGATGTGATCAAGACCATTGCCCAGATTCTGGCCGGGGCGCTCATTGGCGCGGGGATCAGCCGGGCGGAGGTCAAGAGCATGAAGGACGTGCTCAAGCCCGCCTTGATTCTCTTGCCCGCGCTGCTGGTGATCAACGTGCTGTGCGGCTTCTTGCTTGCCGCCACGGGCACCATGGACCTGATCACCGCGCTGATGGCCACCACCCCGGGCGGCATCTCCAACATCCCGATGATCGCGGCGGATTTGGGGGCGGACCCGGCCAAGGTGGTGCTGCTGCAATTTGTCCGTTTGGTCATGGGTGTGGGCGTGTTTCCGGCTGTCATTCGTTCTATGCGGAGCGAACCCGGCGCTGCCGGATTGTGTCCGACGGCGCCGTCTGCGCCCAAGCGCACACCCGTTGTGCCGGTGCTGCTGACCGTCGCGGTGGCAGCGGTGGCGGGGCTGCTCGGCGATTATTCGCCGATGCCTTCGGGCACCATGGCATTTGCCACACTGGGCACGATTGCCTTCAAAATGTATTATCCCGCCGCGCGCACGCCGCGTTGGCTGGGCAAGCTGGCGCAATGCCTTTCCGGCGCGTTTGTGGGCGCCGGTATCGGCTGGGTTGAACTAAAGGAACTGGGCCGGATGCCCGGTCCGGTGCTGCTGATGGTGGTGTGCTTCTCGCTGGGCGCCTTTGGCATTGGCCAGGTGCTGTGGCGCACAGGCTGTTTTCAAAAAAAGGAAGCAATGTTGGCCGCTACGCCCGCCGGGGCAAGCGATATGGCGCTCATCAGCGCCGATATGGGAATACAGAACGTGAATTTGGTTATTCTGCAGGTGCTGCGATTGGTGACGGTGGTCACCGTTTTCCCGGGCATTTTGCTCTTTATCGCCCACCTTTTCACATAGGCAAGGAGGGATTCGGCTTTGGAGATCATCAAACCGGCTGTGGCCGGCACACTGGAGTCCAGCGATGTGCAGGTCAGCGTGGAGCCCACAACCGAAGGGCTGGATATTTCGGTTCAGTCCAGCGTCCTGAATCAGTACGGCAGGCAGATTCGCCAAACCACACTGGCTACGCTGACCCAAATGGGTGTCGCCAACGCACGCGTCACGCTGGTGGATAAAGGCGCGCTGGATTGCACCATCGTCGCCCGGGTGCAGTGCGCGGTGTATCGTGCGTGCGGCGTCACCGAGGGCTATCCCTGGGGAGAGGAGCGCAAAGCATGAGCCATCCGAATCTGAGGCGGTTGCGCCGCACCATGATGTTCCTCTCCGCGCAGAAACCGGGATTGATCAAAGACGCGTATATTTACCGCCCCGACAGCCTGATCTTTGATCTGGAGGACGCTGTGGCGGAGAACCAGAAGGACGCGGCGCGGTTTTCGCTGTACCACGCGCTGCGCACCATGGATTATCAGGGCGTGGAGCGGCTGGTGCGCATCAATGGCCTAGACACCCCGCATTGGCGGGAGGATATTCGCGTGTCTGTCGCTGCCGGTGCGGACGGCATCCGCATCGCCAAGTGCGAAACCGCACAGGATGTGCACACCGTAGCCGACGCGGTGGCAGACGCGGAGCGGGCGTATCAGCGGCCTGTCGGCCAGACGCTGCTGGTGGCCGCGCTGGAATCGCCCAAGGCAGTGCTCAACGCCTACGATATTTGCATGGCCTGCCCGGAGCGGCTGTTCGGCATCGCCATTTCCGGCGGGGATTTCCGCCGCTGCATGCAGACCAATTACACCCCCGGCGGCATCGAGATGCTTGGCGGGCGCGCCAGCATGCTGATGGCCGCGCGGGCGGCGGGCGTGCAGTGCTTCGACACCGTGTTCACCGATCTGGAGGACATGGCGGGCTTTGAGGCGGAGGTGCTGCAAAACAAGCAGATGGGCTTTGATGGCAAGTCCATCATCAGCCCCAAGCAGATCGGCATTGTGCACCATGTGTTTACGCCCGGTCCAAAGGAAATACAGACCGCCGAAAAAGTAGTGCGCGCTGTGCGCGAAAACGCCGAGAGCGGCATTGGCATCTTTACGGTGGATGGCAAAATGGTCGATATCGCCTTTTTGCCCGGCGCGGAGCGGATTATCGCGCTGGCCAAAGCATCCGGCGTATACGAGGGGGATTTGTAAATGCGCAACAGTGTGGGTCGTGATATTCCCGCCCAACTGCTACAGGGCGGCAAGGAAGTGTTTCAGGGGGCGCATCACCGGGACAGCGCCAGCTATCGCCGGGTGGGCCCCACCGTGCGCCCGCAAACGCAGTCGGGGCAAAACAAGGTGTTGGCGACGATCCGTGAGGCGGTGCTGGCCTGCGGCATGACCGACGGCATGACAGTGTCCTTTCACCACCATTTCCGCGACGGCGACTATATTGTGAACCTCGTGATGCAGGAAATCGTCGCGCTGGGCATCCGCGATATCACCATTGCCGCCTCGTCACTCGGCGTGGCGCATGATCCGATCGCCGATTATATCGAGGAGGGCATTGTCACCGGACTGCAAACCAGCGGCATCCGTGGCCGCATGGGCGATGTGGTGTCGCGGGGCAAGCTGAAAACCCCGGCGATTTTGCGCTCGCACGGCGGCCGTGTCCGGGCGATCCAAGAGGGGGATGTGCACATCGACATCGCCTTTATCGGCGCACCCACCAGCGATTGCTGCGGCAATGCGCGCGGCAAGGGTGGCAAGGGCGACTGCGGCGTGCTTTCCTATGCGATGGTGGATGCGAAGTATGCCGACCACGTGGTGGTGATCACCGATACGCTGGTCGCGTTTCCAAACTTTCCGCCCAGCATTGAGGCGGTGGATGTGGACTATGTGGTGGTGGTGGACGAGATCGGCAATCCCAAGAAGATCGCCAGCCAAGCCGCGCGTCTCAGTCAGGACCCGCGCGACGCGATCATGGCGGAAAGCTGCGCCCGGGTGATCGCGGCCACCCCGTACTTTCAGGATGGGTTCTCGTTCCAGACCGGGGCGGGCGGGCCTTCGCTGCTGGCCAATAAGTATCTGGAGCCGCTGCTGGATAAGAACGGCTATAAGATCAAGTGGATCATCGGCGGCATTACCCAGCCCGCGGTGGAGCTGCTGAACAAGGGCTTGGTGGACATGATAGTGGACGCGCAGGATTTCGACCTGCCCTCGGTGCAGTCGGTGCATGAGCATCCGCGCCATTTCGAGATTTCCACCGACCAGTACGCCAACCCGGGCAATAAAGGCGCCTTTGTCAACATGCTGGATTTTGTGATCTTGGCGGCACTGGAAGTGGACACCGACTTTAACGTGAACGTGATCACCGGCTCGGACGGTGTGCTGCGCGGCGCGCCCGGCGGACACCCCGACGCGGCGGCCGGCGCAAAGTGCACGATCATTGCCACCCCGCTGCTAAGAGGACGCATGCCCACGGTTTGCGAGCGCGTGGTGACGGTGACGACGCCCGGCGAGGCCGTGGATGTGGTGGTGACCGAGTACGGCATCGCGGTCAATCCGCGCAGGCCGGATTTGGAAAAAGCCTTGATGGAAGCAGGAATCCAATTAACCAGCATCGAAACGCTAAAAGATAAGGCATACGCCATTGCGGGACGCCCGGCCGATCTGGAGTTCCATGATCGGGTGGTGGCTGTGATGGAGGCGCGGGACGGCACCATACTGGATGTCGTGCGCCAGATTAAGCCGTACGAGTTTTGACGGAAAGTTGGCGAAGGCATGCATCAAGATGTGAAGGGAACCCAGTGGAACGACATCATGTACCGCTTCGCGCAGAATATCCATGAGCGATATGTCTTTTCCCTGCAGGGCAATTGGGCCGCCAATGTCAAGCGCGGCCTGCGCAACGCGGACGGCACCGGTGTCCTGATTGGCGTGACCGGGCTGGGCAGCGTGCAAGGATACATGATTTTGGACGGCGAGTGCATCTCCATGCCGGGCCGCCTCTATTATCGAGGCATTGATATCCGCCAAATCATTGACGCGCACATCGATGAGGAGAAGTTCGGGTTTGACGAGATAACCTACCTGCTGCTGCTGGGGAAGCTGCCCACCGCCATGGAGCTTTCCAGCTTCAACGATGTATTGGCGGAGCTGCATACGCTGCCAGAGGGCTTTGCGCGGGAGCTGGAGGCTACGCCCAAGGATCACCTGATGAGCAAGCTGGCGCAGCTAGTGCAAAAGCTGTATTCCTACGATGACAACCCGGACGACAATTCGGCGGAAAATCTGGTGCGGCAATCGCTGCGGATGATCGCGCTGATTCCTGTGCTGGCACTGAACAGCTATAAAATTCAGCGGCATGCGCTGCACGCCGAGCCGCTGGAACTGCTGGCGCTGAACCCCGGCCTGTCGGTGGCGGAGAACATGCTATGGGGGCTTAGGCCGGATCACCAGTATACGCCCGAGGAAGCGCGACTGCTGGATCTGCTGCTCACCATTCATGCGGAGCACGGCGGCGGTTCGCCCTCCACGTTCGCCTGCCGGATGCTGTCCTCCGTTGGCGCGGACACCTATGGCGCGCTGGCGGCGGCCATCAACGCGTTCAAGGGGCCCAAGGACAGCGGCATCAGTAGCAAGGTGCTGGAGATGTACGCGGACATCCAGCGCAATGTGCCGGACTTTCAGGATGAGGAGCGGCTGGCGGAATACCTGCGCCGCATCCGCGAGGGCGAGGCGAACGATGGCTCCGGCAAAATCTACGGCTTGGGCCACACGATTTACACACAGTCCGATCCGCGCGCGCTGCTGGTTAAGCAGGCGGCGCAGGATTTGGCGGAGGCCACCGGCTTTGCGGAGCACTTCCGCAACCTGGAAACCATTGAGCGCGTGGGCCTGAACGTGCTGGCGGAAGGCCAGCCATCCGGCAAGGTCATGTGCGCGAATGTGGACATGTACTCGGGCATGGCTTTCCGCATGCTGGGCATTCCAGAGGACTTGTTCGCGCCGATTTTGACCATCGCGCACATGCCCGGTTGGTGTGCCCACCGCATCGAAGAAGTGATGAGCGGCGAGAGCATGATGCGCCCAGCATACCGCGCGGTGTCCGAGCGCCATGACTATGTGCCGTCGGCACGGCGTGGGTGATCCGGGGAGGGCGTCTTCTGTAGGGCGTTAAAACCAGCAAATCACCGATTATGGGAACTGCCAAGAAGAGATATAAGGGCAAAGGCCGTATCGCTAGCGATACGGCCTTTGCTTGTCTTGGTGTCGCCGCACCTTTCAACTGTTTTCTCATGCGTTGCATAAAACGCTGCTGCGTGCATCAATGTGCGCCCCCGCATCCCCAAAGTCATGCCCACCTATCCGCCGCGCTTCCTCCCGCCACACGCCGAAAACTAGCGGAAATGTCTGAAATTCGCATGCATTTCTGTGAAATTTGTACGTCATTTTGCGAAATAAATCGCTATAATATAAACAAATGACATCCGCGTGCCGTCGTGTGCGCGGTCGGGCGCGTTTCCGCGCGATAAAGAGGTGAGTGCATGGCTGAACCCCTTCTGAAGATGGTCGGCATCGGGAAAAGTTTTGGTCCGGTCCGCGCGCTAAGTGACGTGGACCTGACGCTGGATCGTGGCGAAGTGCTGGCGCTGATGGGCGAAAACGGCGCGGGCAAATCCACACTGATGAACATCATTTCCGGCGCACTGCACGTTTACGAGGGACAAATGTTTCTTAACGGCAAGCCGGTGGTGTTTTCCAGCCCGTTGGCCGCGCGCGAAGCGGGCATCGCGAAGATCCATCAGGAATTGCAGTTGGTCAAGGAAATGACCGTCGCCGAAAATATGTTCTTGGGCCGCGAGAACAGCAAACTGGGTTTTGTAAACAAGCGCGACATGGAAGCGCGGGCGCAGAAGTACCTAGACATGCTGGATGTGGATATTCGCCCAAATCAGAAAATCGCGAATCTGCGCGTCGGTGAGCAGCAGATGGTGGAAATCGCCAAGGCGCTGTCGCTCAATGCGCAGGTGCTGATCATGGACGAACCGACCTCCGCGATCTCCGAGCAGGAGGCGCGCAAGCTTTTTACCGTGATTCGCAGGCTTGTGTCCGAAGGCGTGGGCATCATCTACATCACGCACCGCATGGAGGAAGTGTTCCTCATCGCCAACCGCCTCAGCGTGCTGCGCGACGGGCGGATGATTGGCACGGTCCATGCTGCCGATACGAACCGCGAGCAGATCATCACCATGATGGTGGGCCGCGAGATCACCAACATGTATCCTAAGACGCCGGTGCCTATCGGCGGTGAGGTGCTGCGTGTGGAACACCTCTGCATGCGCACGCCGGACGGCAGTTTTCGCAGGGAATTAAAAGATATCTCCTTTGCGTTGCATAAGGGCGAGGTGCTGGGCATCGCCGGGTTGCTGGGCGCGGGGCGCAGCGAGCTGTACGAAGCGCTGTTCGGCGTGCATCCCCAGGATGTTACTGGCGATGTGTTTATTGAGGGCAAGAAAGTGGCGCTCAAAAGTCCCCGGGACGCGATCCGTGCGGGCATATCCTTTGCCACGGAGGATCGCAAGGGAAAAGGGCTGGTGTTGTCGCGCTCCATCGGCGAGAATATGTCGCTGCCGGTACTGGGACGGTTCACTTCGCTGGGCTTTATGAAGCGCAGCGAAGAGCAAAAGCACTGGGGCAAGCAGATGAGCGATATGCGCATCAAGGCGAATAGCTACAATACACTGTGCGAAACGCTGTCGGGCGGCAACCAGCAGAAGGTGGTGCTGGGTCGCTGGTTGATCACGAACCCCAAGATACTGTTGCTGGACGAGCCGACGCGCGGTATCGACGTTGGCGCGAAGGCTGAGATATACACGCTGATCAATGAACTGGCGCGCCTAGGCATGGGCATCATCGTGATTTCCTCGGAGCTGCCCGAAGTGATCGGCATATCGGATCGGATCCTGACCATCTGTGAAGGCCGCGTAACCGGCGAGTTTTCCGGCGCGGAAGCAACCCAAGAAAAGCTGTTGCATGCCGCGACGCTGCGAGAAGGAGAGGCTGTATGAGCACGAACCCAAGCCCACTGACCAAGGATCGGACGCTGGAGCGCGAACAGCTGGACTGGAAGAGCTTTGTCAAACGGTTTCAGAGCTATATTGCGCTGGTGGCCATCTTCGTGATCGCGTCAATCATCTGCGTCAAGGATGGGCGCAACATGTTTCTGGACGTGAAGAACTTCATGAACGTGCTGCGCGCGGTGTCGGAAAACGGCATCATCGCCACCGGCATGACCATCATTATCCTGCTGGGCGATATCGACCTGTCAGTGGGTTCGGTGGTCGGACTGGTGTCCACCGGCAGTGCCGCGCTGATGGTGAAAAACGGACTGCCGTTCTTCCCTGCGGTGCTGGTGTCACTGGGCATCGGCGCGCTGTATGGCTTGTTTAACGGCACGGTGGTCACGCGCATGAAGATCCAGGCGTTCATCGTGACCCTTGCGTCGATGAATATCGCGCGCGGCCTGGCACGTTTCTGGTCGAACGGCATCGGCATTCCGCTGTCCTACGGTTACGGCGAGGGTCTGGCAGATCCTCTGTTCGAGCTGCTTCAAATCCGCATTGGCGGTATTGTGCCCATGCCCGCGCTGGTCTTTATCGTTATCGTCATTATTTTCTCCATCGTGATGAGCAAGACGCGCTTTGGCCGCCACGTGTACGCCATCGGCGGCAACGCCAATGCCGCGCATTTGTCGGGCATCAACGTCGCGCGGGTCAAGACCATCGCATTCATCCTGTGCGGCATGCTGGCGGCGGTGGCAGGCATGCTGCACTCGGCGCAGATCAGCCAAGGCGGACCCAATGAGGGCATCGGCTACGAGCTGAACGCCATCGCCGCTGTGGCCATTGGCGGCACCAGTCTGGCCGGCGGCAAGGGGACCATCGTCGGCACGCTGGTCGGCGCGCTGATCCTGGGCATGCTGGACAACATGCTGGGCTTAAAGGGCGTCAACTCCAACCTGCAATTGGTGGTCAAGGGCTTTCTGATCATCATCGCGGTGTTTACCCAAGCGGTGCGCCGCAAGGATTAGTCTCGATGATAAGCCCAGATGGGCTTACATAATTAAAAACGGGAGGAAGAAAAATGAAAAAGGTTCTGAGCATTCTGTTGATCCTGGTGCTGGTGCTGGGCATGGTGAGCACGGTCTCCGCGACGACCAAGAAGGACAAGTACGTCATTGGCATGGCGCAGTGTAATCTGGGTGAGCCCTGGCGCGTCGCGATGAACGCGCAGATCGAGGCCGCTGCGAAAGACTACCCGATGTTTGAGGTGATTTTCTCCGACGCTGCGCAGGACAACTCCAAGCAGATCGCGGACATCGAGAACTTCATCCAGATGGGCGTGGACCTGATCATCACTTCGCCCAACGAAGCGATCCCGCTGACCAACGTCGTCAAGAAGGCTTATGAGTCCGGCATCCCGGTCATCCTGCTGGATCGTAAGATCGAAGGCGACACCTACACCCAGTTCATCGGCGCGGACAACGTGCTGATCGGCCGTGAGTGCGGCAAGTACGTCGCCGAGAAGCTGCTGCCCGAAGGCGGCAAGATCTGCGAGATCAAGGGTCTGGAAGGCACCTCCGGCGGCATCGACCGCGACAACGGCTTCCGCGAGGGCATCAAGGCCAACCCGAAGCTGGAAATCATCGCTGCCAACAACGCTGACTGGCTGCGCGAGAAGGCCATCACCGTGGCCGAGGAAATGCTGCAAGCCAATCCGGAAATCGACCTGTTCTTCGCGCTGAATGATCCCATGGCGGAAGGCGCTTACATCGCGGCCAAGAACGCCGGCCGTGAGAAGGACATCCTGTTCGTCGGCGTGGACGGCCTGCCCACCCCGGACGGCGGCATCAAGAGCGTCATGGACGGCCGCCTGAGCCTGTCGATGATCTACCCCACCGGCGGCAAGGAAGCCATTGAGAGTGCTTATGCCCTGCTCGTGGAAGGCAAGACCTTGGAAAAGACCGTCACCTTGGGCACAGAGGCCATCACGCCCGAGACCGCGGCCGAGATCTACACCCGCATGGGCGGCAAATAAGCTAACTTCCCTTTTCTATGGGGACGCCGGAGGGGTTTACCCCTTCGGCGTCTTCCATTTCGCGCGGGTTATGATAAAATAGGAGCGATGAACAAAGGAGGCGCGCGCGTGAAGAACGAAAAGCGGCAATGGATAAAGACGCTTCGGGTTCAGTTGCTGATCTATATGATCCTGCTGATCTTGATTCCGCTGTCGTTCATGACCTTCTTTGGCAATTACTATTACGCGCAGGCCATCGACGAACAGGCCACCCGATATACCACGCAAATGCTCAAACAGGTACAGATCAACATCGACCACAACGTACACACCATCGACCAGATCATCGATTACCTGTCCAAAGATGAAGCGGTGCTCGATTTTTTGCGCATCGACAACTTTTATTCGCCTCGGCGCATCGATAGCGAGACCAACGCGCGCTTGCGCATGTACAACTATGTGCAGGCCAATCCCGAGTTGGTCGGCGGCATCCTGATCGTCAATGCGCACGATCTGTATATCTCCAATGAAATGTACCGCATCGCGCGCTATCCGCTGGTGGAGGAGAGCTGGTATCAGCAGGCGGTGGCGCAGGGCGGAGACCGGCTGCTCATCAGCAAGCCGATCGGCCGCAACATCCGGAACTACCGCAATTACAGCACCAACGACATCGTGTCGGTGGTCAGCGCGATCAAGGACCCCGACAATGGCGACATCTTGGGCGTGATCTGCGTGGATATGCAGCTGAAAGTGATCGAAAACCACATCAAGGATTTGACGCTGGGCAAGAGCGGGTACATCTTCGTGATGGACGAGCGCGGCGAGATCGTCTACGCGCCGGTCAATCCATCGGTATATCGCATCCGTGGCGAGTGGATCGACGAGGAAAACGTCCAGGCAGCCAGCATCCACACCGTCGAGCAGGAGCGCTATCAGTTGATGGTCGCGCATTCCTCCGTGACGGACTGGCGCATGGTCGGCGCGTTCCAGAGCGGCGAAGTGCTCGAACCGGTGCAGCAGTTGCGCCGGTATTCGCTGATGATCGCACTCATAGCCATCTTGGTGGCGACGCTGACGGCGTTTACCTTTTCCGCGTCGTTTACCAACCCGATCAGTTTATTGCGCAAGCGCATGTACGAGGCCGAGGAGGGAAACCTGAACGTCCGCTTCGAGACCTCACGCTACCATGGCGAAATTGCGCAGTTGGGCACCAGCTTTAACAAAATGATGGACAAGGTGCGCACGCTGCTGCGCATGATCTACATTGAACAGAGGCAAAAGCGTGAGGCGGAGATCAAGACGCTGCAAGCGCAGATCAAGCCACACTTCCTATACAATACGCTGGACACCATCCGCTGGATGGCCGAGGAGCGCGGCGCGACCGAAATCTCCAAGATGATCACCGCGCTGACCAAGCTGTTCCGTATCGCCCTAAGCCGCGGCAAGGATATTATCTCGGTGGCCGAGGAAATCGAGCACGTGTACTGCTATCTCTACATCCAGCAAGTGCGATATGAAGAAAAACTCACCTATTCCTTGGACGTCGATCCGCGTTGCCCGCCGTATCGCGTCAATAAGCTGATTTTGCAGCCGCTGGTGGAAAACGCGATCTATCACGGCATCAAGCAGAAGCGCGGCGCCGGACATATCGACATTCGCGTGACGCTGGAGGACGACAGGCTGATCATCTATGTGCGCGACAACGGCGTGGGTATGAGCGAAGAAAAATGCGCGCAACTCAACGCGGACCTGCGTGCCTCGCGCAATACGCAGTACGAGCATGGCTATGGTATCTACAATGTCAATGACCGCATCCGGCTTTCCTATGGCGACGCCTATGGGCTGAGCTTCTCGCTGAACGAGGACGGCGGCGTCACCGCGCGCATCGTGCATCCGGCGTTGCTGGAGGGAGACGAGCGGCTGCTGCAACAGACGTGGATGCAAGACGATGAGACCGAGGAAAAAGGGTGAGCAGCATGTGGAAAATTGTGATTGCCGACGATGAAGCAAAGATTCGCCGCGGATTGCGCGCCGAAATCGAGCGCATGGGCTTGCCGGTGACTGTGGTGGGCGAGGCGCAGGATGGGCTGGAGGCTATGCATGTCTGCGAGCAGGTGCGCCCGGACATTCTGCTGGTGGATATCAACATGCCCTTTGTCAGCGGCTTGGCCTTTATTGAGCAACTGCGCCAGAGCAACCAGGAGGCGCGCATTATCGTCGTGACCGGATACGAGGAATTTGAATACGCCCGAAGCGCGGTGGCACTGGGCGTGCAGGCCTATTTGCTCAAGCCTGTGGAAGTGGAGGAACTCAAGGCTGCGCTGCAAGGCTGCCTAGATGAGCTGTCGCGCGTGACGGCGCACAATCGGCATTATGAGTGGGCGCTTAAACAGTTATCACGGCGGCGAGAATACCTGCTGGAACAATTCCTGCGCGACATGATCGCCGGACAGTGGACCGAGGCGGAAATCATCGAACAATTGGCGTATTTCAACGTGCCGCCGATGTCGCACATTGTACTGCTGATGGTGGCGGTGCGCACACCGGACTTGCTCATGAAGCCCTGGGACGACCTGATGCGCCAGTTGGTGTTGACCGATGTGCTGCGCGAGCGCTTAGCTGAACTGAATAGCGCGCACTGGTTTTGTGACGAGCGCGGCAATGTGCTGTTGCTGTGCGATGCCAACGCAGGACAGATGCAGGCACTGATGGACACGCTGGTTGATACCATCGAGCGCGAGCTTGCGGTCAAGACCGAGGTGGCGTGGGATCACACGGACACATTCGGTAGGATTGATGCAGTGTATGACCGGCTCATCGAGAAGCTGACGGGGCACATGGATGGATCGCCCGCAGTGGAAATCGCACGGAAATATATCGATGCGCACCTCGCCAAGGTGGATCTGGGGCTGGACGAAGTGGCGCAGGCCGCTGGGGTGCATCCAACCTACTTGAGCAAACTGATGAAGCGCGAGATGGGCACATCCTTCGCCAAATACCTGACGGCCATGCGCATCCACCGCGCGGTGCAAATGATGCAACATAGCGAGCGGAAGCTTCGAGACATTTCGCTGGAGGTCGGCTACGCAACGCCGCATTACTTTAGCGCCGCGTTCAAGAAGCTGCTGGGCGTGTCGCCCAATGAGTACCGCAGCGAGGAGAAGGGCAAATGAGAAAAACCATCATCACGCTGGCGCTGGTGGTCGCTGTGGCGGCCCTGGCGGTCTATGCGCTAAGCCGCTTTTCCAGCACACTGCGCGTCGAGGAACAGCGCCCGGCGCCGGTGCAGTACCTGATCGGCATGAGCCAGGCCAACCTGACCGAGCCTTGGCGCATCACCATGAACCGCGAAATACAGGCCGAGGCGGCACAACACGACAATATCCGGGTGATCTTTACCGACGCGACGCAAAACACCGCGCATCAGATCGAGGATGTTCGCATGCTGATGGGCTACGGCATTGATCTGCTGGTGATATCCCCCAACGATTCCGAGGCGCTGCGCCCGGTGATCAGCGAGGTTTTTCAGCAGATACCGGTGATCGTGCTCGACCGCGACGTGCAGGGCGAGGAATATACGCTGTTCATCGGCCCAAATAACTACCGCATCGGTGAATTGGCGGGCAAGCGCGTGGCCGATATGCTGGGTGAGCAGGGCGGACATGTGATAGAAATCTTAGGCGTGGAGAACTCGCCGCCGGTGGAGGAGCGCTCGCGCGGGTTTTCCGATGCGCTGAAGGATCATCGGCAGATTACGATCACCGGTCGCCTCGTGGCGGATTGGATGCAGGATCGCGCCGAAGACCGCATGAAGGAATATCTAAGCGTACAGCAAGCCATTGATGTGGTGTTTGCGCAGAACGACGCGATGGCCTATGGCGCGTATCTGGCGGTGGGCAAACTGCGCGTGCTCAATGTACGCTTTGTGGGTGTAGATGGACTGGACGGGCCGGGTGGCGGCAAGGATTTGGTGCGCCAAGGCATTTTGCAAGCAACATTTTTTTGCCCGACAGGCGGCAGCCAAGCGATTGAGTACGCGCTGCGCATTTTGGATGGCGAAAAGAATTTGCCGCATCGCCTGATTCTCAGTCCAGAGGAAATTACGCCCGAGTCGCTGTGAGAAATCGCACACCGCTTAGCGCCGTCAACAAATACGATACGGTAAAAATGATGATACCGCGTCTTTTGCTTGATTTAATTTTTCAGGAACAGACGGATAAGGGGATTGCATCCATTCCTTCACCGCCACGAACAGGCGCGAGCAAAAGATCAAGCGGTCATCCTTGAGTGGGCCGCGTCGAGGCACTACAAATCCGAACCTTGTATGTCATGAAGGGAATCGCCTTGTCGCGGATAGGTATCGCGCACGCCGCGCGGATTCACAGACCCAATTGCCACACCACCGCTTCTGTTTCAGACACCGTCACCGCCAGCTTGCCATCGTCGGACAGTGTCATGTCATGAATCGGCGCCTGATGGGCATCGAAGGATGCCAGGACTTCCCGCGTCGCGAGATCCATCATCTTTAGCGTTGCCCCGTCAGAATACAGCAGCGTCTTGTTGTCCTTGCTTAGCGCAGCCGCTTTCGCCCCGGCCTTCTGGCCATACAGCGCGAACGTGCGTTCAAACGAACCGCAGGACAATACTTCAATGACGCCCTCGTAACAGATGACCACATATTGCCCATCGACCGAAAAGTTTACGCCTCTCGAGAAGGCGTCGCCGGACGACCACACCAGCGCGCCCTGCTCCCGATCGTATAGGTATACGTTTCGGGGGCCTTGCGGGCTTCTGTGCCCCCCGCGGAGCATCAGCCATTTGCCATCGCTGCTTTCAAATACCGCGACATCAGGAAGAAGTTCTGCCACAGGCTCCACGCCTAAAGGGAGCAGGTTTCCACTTCGGTCCATGAGCGGCTCAGGCGTGGGTTCGTTCTTTTTTTTGCTCTTTGGCTTCTTGCCTGCGGCTTTGTCCGCAGCGGCCTTTGCGATAGCTTCTTCCTCCGCCGCCGCTAGCTGTGCCGCCACGTCTTTCCGATAGAGATACTGCGTGAATTCATCGTTGGGGCCGCCGTAGTGGCCGGTAAAGATCAAAAATGTATGGGGGTTCAGCGCAACCGCACCGTCCTGATGCATCACCAAATCGGAAACTGGTTCAACATCCTTCGGCGTGACCACTGTCATCCCTTTTCCTATATCATCCACATTGACTGCGTAGATGTGGCCATCGCGCCAGCCAAAGTACATGGTGTTGCTGCCCGGCAAGAAACTATAGCCGCTAGGCGGATCCGGGTAGTTTTCAAACTGGTAATGCGGCTCCAGCGTTTTGGGGTCGAGCAATGTCAAAACGCCGAGATCCCTCGTCCATTGCGCAAGAACCATGAACGAACCGGATGGCGAAGAGCGCAACTGCGCCGCGCAGGGCCAGCCGTCCCGCCAGCACGCGGCGCGCAAAAAAGTATCCGTCGGATAGCTTTCGAGGAATCCATTGGGCGCGCAGGTCACCATATAGGTGCCATCGTGGGTAAAGTTCGCCGACATCGTGCCCGGCGAAACAAACACCGGCGATAGCAGCCCCGTTGGCTGCGCTTTCGCAATCAATGCATGGGCGGCGTGCTTTATCGTCTCGTTATCCCCCGCCTGCGCCAGAATTTCCTTCGCGTGCGCAATGGCAGGCAGCGCGTTGTATGCACGTGCCTCAGCCTCCGCCGCAGCCACCTGCTCCCAGAGGTTGTTTTCCTGCTTGTTCTTTTGAGCCTGCTGAACGGCCGCAAAACCGTCCTCATAGATGCGCTGCTGCTCCTGCGCCTGTTCCTCACTCTGCTTCGCTTGGGTCTCCATCGTGACCGCCACCGCTTGGCTTGCCAGCGCCTGCTGCCGCAATTGCAGCGAGTAGAACGACACCACCGCCAGCGCGGCTACAATGGCTGCTGTGCGCAGCGTCGCACGCCAAGCGTCGCGCCAATGCATGGATTTAGAAAGCGTCCGCTCGTCGCATCCAGCAAGGTGCGCGCAAACCCAGCCCCGGTTGCGGTCGATCTCACGCACAATGTGTTTGGCGTCCGGCTGGCCGGAAATGTTCAAAAACCGTTCCGCGCCGTGATCGCGCAACGGCTTTGGGAACGACGTCTCGACGGTGCCTTCGATGAGAATCGGAATAATGTTTTCCCACCCGCGCAAGCGCGCAAAGGTGACAACTTCCTGATCGACCCACACCGAGGCGGGGGTTTCCTTGGAGCAAATCAGCAGCAGTCGGCTGGAGTTTTGCAACGCATCCTGAATGGTAGCGAACAAATCCGACGTGACCGGCAGCTCCCATTGATCCATGAACACGCGGAATTGCTTTTGCCTTCTGCCCGTCTCTTGCATCTGTTTGCCGGGCAGTTGAAAGCTCTCCAGCATCTTGTGCAACTTCAGCGCCACCTGAATATCCAGCGATACATGCCGGTAACTGATAAATGCGTCATACTGCGGCGCGCCGCCTTGTGCCGTTTGCGTCATGGATGCATCAACTCCTCTGCACGCGCGCGAATTGTCGCGAAATCACCAAAGGGCCACAGGGCCACCCGCCCCTGTTGATCGACGGTCACCACTGCCGAGGTGTCTCGCAGGAAATACCCGCAGAGGATCGGCGCGCCGTTGTCGATGATGCGGATCGGTCCGCTCTGCGCCAGCACAACCGCCGTGCCATCTAGGCTGGTCGCCAGCGCATATTGCCCGTCCGTATTGAAGGCGCAGCTGGTGATCTGATCCACAAAGCGGTATGCATGGTTTCTCACATATTCGAACTTCTGCTCAAGTGGCGGGTGCGGGGCATCGTCCAGGAAGTCAATCATCACCGTACGCTCCGCAGAGGCGCTCAAAAACTGCTGCCGATCCGTAGGCGAAGGGATCAAAAAAGTATGATTGGCGTGCGGCTCGTACACGCTGCCGTATGACTTCCCGTTCGAGTCGATGGAAGAGAAATCGAAAGAGCCGAACACCAGGTCAAAGCGCGAAATCGTCGCTGCGCTCCGGTTGTTATATTGATATGTTCGGACGCTTTGTATCTCACCCGTGCTGCTGGAGCGGAATGTCGCTTCGCGGATGCATAGGGTGACAAACTGATCCCCACGAAAGATTTCGCCAAGCCACGCCACGCCGGTGCAGGGAAAGGAAGCGATCTTTTTCCCTGTGTCGCCGTTGAGCAGTACGGCTTGGTACGACGCGCCTTCACCGTTTGTTGCCTGCATCAGTTCATCCCGCATATCCGCGCGCCAGCCAGCCACCACCGCCTTGCCATCCGGTGAAAGGCGCGCGACCTTGCCATGCTGTACGCGGGTCTCCCACAGCTTTTTCCCGGTGATAATGTCCCATAGGCTCACCATGCCGTCTTGGCTGCACAGCACCGCGCGGTGGACGCCTTCTTGCACCTCCACGGTAGAGAGCGGCCTTTTCGCGTCCAGCGTCCTGCGAACCGTGCCATCCAGGTTGAACAAAATCGCCTTGCCGTCGTCGCCGCAGGTGGCGAACAGTGCGTCGCCTACCCATAGCCCAGCAGCCGCGCCCTTGTGCGCCTGCATGGTGCGCCGCCCGTTGCCGCGCAGCACGCCCCACACGATGGTTTCGCGCGGTGTGCTGGATACGACGCGCCTGCCATCCATCGCGCTAACGAGCAAACCTGCCGCCTCGTCGTGCGCGCGGAAGGTATCCAGCGCGTTGCCCTGCGCGTCGGTCAGGCTCGCCATGCCTACCTTGTCGATGGCAAAGATTCGATCGCCCAGATTCAGCGTGCGCGCTTCTCCTTTGGGCAGAGGGGGCAGCGTTCGCTGCACCTCGCCCAAGGCCTGCCCCGTGCGCAAATTGTAGCCTTGCACGCGCCCCTGCGCGTCCTTACTATATAGCGTTTCTCCGTCTACTTGGGCATCGGTCATGCCGGGCAGCCTCCATACCGCGAACACCTCGCCCGAGCCGAGCAGCGAGCGGAACAGTTGCTCGGCGTCCGGCAGCACCTCGCGCTGCACAATATCTGTCGGCAGCGTTTTGAGCAGCAGATCGATGGCGCTTAACGCGTTGCCCTCGTCCTGCGCCAAACGCGCCTCGCGCACATACCGCATCGATTGCGCGTTCAGCGCCTCTTTGCTGCTGGCCACCGCCGCTTCTGTCTGCGCTTGCGCATCGACGGCTCTCTGCGCCGCCACATCCGCCTGCTCCTGTGCGCGCTGTTGGTTCGCCTGGGCCATCGTATCGCTGGCGACCGCCTGCCGCGCCAGCTCCAATAGTCCGGCTGCCACCAAACCGCCGAGCACCAGCACGACAGTCAGCAGAATCGCCCACCGCCGACGCCGTTCCTGCCTGCGACGGCGATACAGGTCATCAAACGAGCAGCCAAAGAGCGGCGCAGCGAAGCGGAGAATCTCCTGCCCAAACTTCGCCTTGCCGCTAAAGTTGGATGCAAGCGGTTCTCCTGTCACCGCCACGGTCTCGCCGGTCTTGGGGTCTTGATACGTTTCCTCTTTTAGCAAGCGCGGCGGAAATACTTTTTGTGGGGCACCTTCCACCAGCACTGCTTGCACATGCTTGCGTCCTCGCACATCGCAGAACTGGTCAATCGCTTGGTCGTTTTTCTCCTCCAGCCTGCTGGTGGGCGAGCAGAACACCCCGAGTGTGCGCGATTGCGCTATCGCTGCCCGATCCTGCGCCGTCAGCTCGGGGGCTAGGCTCAGCGCCACCGACTTGAGCCTGCGAATGCCGGACATGCGCTCGACGGAGCGCGGCGCTCGCAGCTTCATCAGCCTGCGTGCCACGCGCTTGGCCAATTTGCATTCCTCGGGCGATGTCGCGCACAGCAGAATGTCATGCGCAAAACTCGCCTGCTCGCTCGCGCCCGCTTTGGCGGCGGCGGCGTTGCGGCGCGCTGACACCAAGACGGACAGCAGCTTCTCGCGGCCATGTGCAGCCACGAACATCTCGATGGCGTCGCATACCGCGTCCCCGCGGCGCATAACGCCATCCCAGACGGCCAGCAGATAATCGCCTTCGCCCGTCTGCGTCACCATGCTGCCCGGCAGCGCATGGCACACCATGCGGGTCAGCCAAGCAGGCTCGCCGGTCACCAGCGCCGCCCCAGTCCCCAGCGGCTCCAGCGCAAGGCTGATGCGCTTTTGCAAGCCGCGCTGCTCATTGCCGGAAAGCTTCTCCGGCCCGACGCACGCAATGATCATCCGATTTTTCGACATGCGCTTCCCCCCTGTCGTGCAAGTGCAGGTAAAAACGCCTCTTATTTTCCCTATTTTACCTTATTATGTAGAATCCGACAAGCCTCCCGTGACCCAGCAAAAGAATCGGGGCGCCTTTGGCGGCTTAAAATGCCGATCCTGAGGGCACGCTCAGGCGGCAAAGATTCAGATAAGGTACAATAAGTTTCGCAAAAAGGAAAAGGGGTCAAAAAGACATGGCCCAAAGTCTCTGGTAGAATGAGGTTGCAAGACACCATTCAAAAGGAGACAAAAGCCATGTCCGAGAAGATTGTACAACTGAACGAGGAAGTAATCAAGGTAGAATTGAAAGAGCTGGTGCGAAGCAGCGTAGAGGAAACGCTCAACGGCCTTCTGGAACAGGAAGCCCAGCAACTAACCAACGCTGCCCGGTACGAGCGTTCAGCAGAGCGACAGGGGTACCGTAGCGGCCACTACAGCCGGAACTTAGCAACCACCTCTGGCGAGGTTGAACTCAAGATGCCAAAGCTCAAGGGCGTGTCCTTTGAAACGGCCATTATTGAGCGTTATCGCCGCCGAGAAAGCAGTGTGGAGGAAGCGCTCATTGAGATGTACCTGGCTGGGGTGTCAGTACGCCGGGTGGAAGATATCACAGAAGCCCTCTGGGGTAGCAAAGTATCGCCGTCTACCATTAGCGAGTTGAATAAAAAGGCATACATCCACATCGAGGAATGGCGAAATCGTATGCTTCACGGCGGCAAATATGCTTATGTCTATGTGGATGGAATCTGCCTCAAGCGCAACTGGGGCGGCGAGTTCGAAAACGTGAGCATCCTGGTTGCCATCGGAGTGAACGAGGACGGCTATCGCGAAGTTTTGGGTGCTGCCGAGGGTATGAAAGAGGACAAGGCAAGTTGGGTCGGCTTTCTACAGTGGCTGCGAGGGCGCGGCCTTGAGGGCGTAAAGCTGGTAGTCGGCGACAAATGCCTGGGTATGCTGGAAGCCGCCCACGAGGTATTCCCTGAAGCCAAGTATCAGCGCTGCACAGTCCACTTTTACCGCAACGTGTTCTCCGTTGTGCCGCGCTCTAAACTGAAGCTGGTGGCCAAGATGCTCAAAGCGATCCACGCCCAGGAAAGCAAGCCCGCTGCTCGCGACAAAGCCAAACAGGTTGCCGTGACTTTACGAGAAATGAAGCTGAAGGAGGCTGCAAAGAAGGTTGAGGACAGTATTGAGGAAACCCTTGCCTATATGGATTTCTCTTATGAGCACTAGGCACGCATCCGCACCAACAATGTCATCGAGCGGCTCAATCGGGAGATTCGACGCCGTACCCGCGTGGTTGGCACCTTCCCGAACGGGAACTCCGCGCGCATGCTCGTCTGCGCTCGCCTACGACATGTCGCAGGCACGCAGTAGGGCAACAAGAAGTACCTGAACATCAAGCATCGCGAAATCCCGCGGGCAGACCTTGATTCTGCTGTCAGCTGAACAGCAAACCGTTGGCCTTATTTCCTATTTGCGCATAACTATTGACAGCGCCTCGATTGGATTGCATACTATAACCTCAGGCGCCGTCATACCACCAGCTCGGAAAAGCAACCGCCGTTGGTCAAACGGGAACGGTGGGCTAGTGAGCAGGCTTCCGCTTGACGTGACCATCTCATCTATGTTTTGGAGGTCTCCGATACCCGGTAGGCTTAGGAAGGTACGTGCCTCCAGAGTCAATTGGCAAACCGGGTCCGTCGGCCTGCGTAGTTTGGCGCTCCAAGGCGTGGGCATGCACGCCGGCCCTACACGGCCTTCATACCCTCGCCCCGTGAGCGCCTCCCTCTTCTCGTCGACGGAGCCAGTTTGCTACTTTCCCCAACCCTCTGGGTTTGCGCTTTTCTGACAAGTCCATGCTCAGTTCTTTCTGTGCGTTGGATACAGCACCATCAAACGCTCTAAACCTGAAAAAATGTCACCTGGCTGTATTTTCAGCAAGCAATCATTGTGCACGCACGTCTCTAAGTCATAACATGGGGCACAAGCCGGGAAGCGCCCAACAAGAATGGAATTTCCGATTGGCATCCACTCAAATGAAGGATGTCGATTCCCAAAAACCACAAGGGTGGCTATGCCCTGTATGCCAGCGATGTGGGCCGGTCCGCTGTCGTTGCCGATAAAATAATCCACCTTTTTAACAAGACAAAAAAACTCCGTTAGTGTGAACATTCCAGCGACCGACATAATTCTATCTTTCTGCCGAACCATGCTAATGACCTTCGCATTAGTTGCTTCATCTTCTTTGCTGCCAAAGAGAACAATACTTGCGTTTGTTTTTTCATGAATCAGGTCACACAATATTGAGAAGTTTTTTTCGGGGTATTTTTTGTGACTATCCCTACTAGCAACATGCATGCCTATAATCATGTCGCTTTCAAACAGCGGTAACCTGCTAATGCCCTTGTTAACCCTATCGCATATCTCAGACGGAACCGAAACCTCTCTATCTAAGGTTTCATCATACTCAAGCGAGCTAACCAGTGACAGTAATTGATCCTTGAAGTGCCAACTGACCATGCTGCCTGGGTTCCTGCTTATCGCCGGAACAGAATAGTACACATCATCGGTTTGCGCATATTGCGAGAGTATTAACGAATAATCAGCCAACATGGGAGCCATGTATAGCGTGTCCGGGTATTTTCGCAAGTTTATTGCAAGGTCATATTTCTCCGTTTTCATTGAAGACAGCATGTGCTGCTTTTTCTCTTCGTCGGACCAATCAGCAAAGTAATCAAAAGTATGTACCTTATTGATTTCAGGCTGCTGCTCCAGCATTTCAGCCACCCAAGGACCACATAACACATCGATTTTCGCTCTTGGAAACAGCTTGCGGGTTTTTCTTATTGACGGCATCGCCAAGACCACATCGCCTATGTGATCCAGCTTAATTATCAATATCTTGTTAAGACCAGCAGCGCTGATTGTCGGTGAGCCGATATGACGACATATTGTAGGGCTCGGGTCTTCAGTATAGTCATTTATATTCGAAGAGTTTAAATATGGATTGAAATACGGATCTCCATCTTGAAGAACGTGTCCAAAAAGATCAAAAAACCGTTTTCTATCCTCACTTTCGTCATAAGTATCTTTCCGGCTTGCGCTAACATGATGAACTATTTTCACCTCAGATTGCACCAAATTGTAGACACCGATATTTTTCATGTTGAGCGAAAGAACTATTTCGTTACAGAGAACTGGGAATCTCTCGTCAAATCCCCCTGCCCTTACTATTTTTTCTTTCTCAATCGCAAAACATACACCGTGTGTAATTAGTGATGGCCTTGTATAGTGCAACAAATTATGATATGTCTTGCTCTGCTCATCCACATACCAAAAGCTAACGCTTATATCCCTCTGATTTCTAATGTACATACCTGACGAATAAATGGTGCCATTAGGATACAAGACCATCGGGCCAACCATGCCAATCTCCGGCCGTTGTGCCTCGGCTGCCAAACGCTCCAACCAATCGGGCGTGATAATTTCGGTGTCATCATTTAAGAAAACTATAATATCACCCGTTGCTGCCTTTAAACCATGATTGTTGAGCCTTGACCAATTAAAAGGCTCATGAATGTACAATATTTTGCAATTGTACCCTATTAGCCGACTTTCGCCGAAACTTGGCGCTTTCCTAGAATTATCAATCACAATAATCTCATAGTTTTTATATGTTGAGACATGCTCAATTGAGGTGATGCAATCCTCAATATACGACCCTGTGAAGCACGTTGGAATAATAATTGAAATCACAGGATTGCTCCGCACCTTTCTTTTGAGCGAAGCAACTCCATACTCATTCCCCTCGATCTCGCCATCAACGCCTCGCCGCTTGATGGCATTTGCGCGAATAATATTCTCTTGCGGATCATAAGCACGCTCGTCGTCGCTGTCAGGCATTGTCAGCAAAATTCCAGGTTTGTGGTGAAAATCCCCGAGTTCTGCCATTTTTAGCAAGGCATCATATATTACTGCGTAGAATGGCATATCTAGAATTTCTATATTTACCAATACATCTCTTCTAAATGCGCATGCTCTGTTAATATAGTTGTTTACAAGCAGCAAGTCTGGCGACCAACCGGGTTTATAATAAGGCTTGGCAACAGCATCACCAACAAAATAGTCGTGATCGAAATACAGCACCGACGGCATTTTCCCAATACGGTTCAGTTCATATGTAATTTCAAACAAAGCATTAGGGTGCAAAAAATCACCAGGCTGTAAAAACAGTATGTACTCCCCTGTAGCTTTTTGCACTGCTTCGTTGGGGGCGGCATATATAAGTTCAACTTTGTCATAAATCTGTTTGTTTACAGAAGAGGCGGCATCATTATCCTGTCTTGGCAGAACAACAGAAAACGTGCAGTGTTTTTTTAAATTAGGAATAGCCCACCGCATCTTTGTTAACTCTGCATGTGTGGGGCGAATGCGTTTCCATATCTGCGCATGCTCATTCAACGTGCTATTGCCCGCCATTTTGCTCGCGCTATCAACCGATATCGAGCGATCGAAGGCATCACATAAAGCAGCATAACTATGGATCCCATGCTTGAAAACAAACCGGCTACCGTGGCCCATGAGTTTAATCCAATGTGAAGGTTTGCGCAAGCAAAATCCCTTTTTATTTGCCAAGCTCTTTAACTTTCTCACTTTGTTCATCATACACAACTCAACCTCCAATATTCGCAGAGTTCGGATCTTTCAACGAATCTGCTCTTGCACTTCTTATTCCATCACACATAATAACACGTTGCATGTTTTTTATTATGCTAATCTTAGGCTTTGACTGTCCGGCAGGAAGAACGTTGCGTTTCGATTTCCGCTTTTTAAACCCCAAATTCCTTGTTCTTTTATATTGAATATGAGACCCGCGATATACAAATTGGTGCTGTATCCCTCGTAATCATACGATCCTATTTTGCGCGAAAACTAAAAGTTTTTTATCTCTCCTCGCTGTCTTTTCTCAGCTCTTTGATTGCATCCGCAGTTGCTTGAAGATAAGCATATCCATAACGTCGATCCGGTTCCAGATGCGCACCTTCTGCCCATTCATTCCATGCATTAACAAAAACGATTCTTTCTTGTGGCTTCCGTTGTAGTTTTGTATCTTGCATAACGTCCAAAAGCCATCTCTGATAGAGAGCTGGATTCGAAGCATGTATTGTAGCACTATCCCCACGTCGGGCTGTGTTATCCCAATTAGGAAACACGCCCCTGAAAATTCTTGCGGGACTGTCTTCAAAATACCGTTTGCAATTTATATACTCTTCAATATCGCGAATATCTAGGTTATGGTTCTTTTGAACATGAACCATTTTATTCGTTATATTATTCACACTCTCCCAGAAAAAATGTGGTGGGAATTCAACGGCTTCATCAAAATCATAAATAAGCGGGTCTCGTGTTGGATACGTCCGTGCGCCAGCTAAACAAATATCGCCTATGCCTATCTCCCTGCAATATGTCCTCCATATTTCTATTGTTCTATTTATATCAGGGAAAACACTAGCATTATAAATAATGATTAATGGCTTGCCATTTACCTTTATATACCGTTCGTCAGAAATGTAGTGGCATATGTCAGCAATACACGCTAAGTCATCCTCATCAGAGTGCTTTTGCGCAATAAGAATCTCATGATCAG
Organism: Eubacteriales bacterium; assembly: GCA_031552735.1. Taxonomy (GTDB): domain Bacteria; phylum Bacillota; class Clostridia; order Christensenellales; family Aristaeellaceae; genus JAVBUY01. The sequence continues at coordinate 72,809 of JAVBMF010000012.1, read as the reverse complement.
ATCCATCCCATCTTCTGCTCCAGTTTTCATTTGCCCAGTTAATGCAGAAGGGAAAGTCCAGTCCTTCTCTAATCTTGAGAAAGTTCTCCAGGGGCGTTTCCATTAACCTTTTTCCACTGAACCAATAATAGTGAAAGCAAAAGCCGTATATACCGTAATTTCGAGCCAGTGCCACCTGCGATTTCATAACCTCTACATTGCTAAGATCATAAAAGGTGCTATCATAGGGTAAATGCGGTTGATAATGTCCTACATACTGAGGGACGGCCTTAGTCACATTCGTCCATTCCGTAAAGCCCTTTCCCCACCATTCATCGTTTTCAAGAAATGTGTGGAACTGAGGCAAATAAAACGCGATCGGCTTCACGTCACTGTCCGAAAATGTAATATGATTCTCCTTATAGTCAACAAATTCCTTGCTGCGCTTGCCAATATGAAAAATATCATTGATGTATGCTTCATAAGTCTTAGATAAAGCACTTCCTTCTCCATCTGGAATAGTACCAGGATTAACTTGACGATTTAGCTTTGACACCCCAATGCTGATAATTTCCTTTACATGAGCTCTTGTCTTATTTGAAAGCGGCAACAACCTGAATACGCCACGTGCAAACTTCAGTATCGTTTTGATACACTTTTTTATTAGTGTTTTCATCGCTAGCTCCCTTTCTTCTATGTGCTATTTTGCTGTAGTCGCGCTTTACCTGCTTTTCTTTACAATCAATATAGCGATGATACCATGTTGAGGATCAATTCGCTTACGCACACAACCCAAACGGGTCAAGCAAATTGACAAAAAAACCATAATGCTCAGTCTCATGAAGGATAGTTAATGCAGAACACTTGTGCCGTTTACCCGCGCCGAAGCAAATGCATTGCATTTCTGAGCGGTTTAGTGATACGCCACGAAACAGACTTCGTCAATCTATTGTATTGCTCGGATATTTGTTCGAGCTTTCCATTGATTGCTTTGTTCTCTTCCCGAAGGGCAGTTGCCAACTGATTCGCGTCTTCATTCTGTTCCTTTAGCGCTTTCATCAGAACATCCGGGTTATTCAGTTTTCTTACATCGGCTGTTATACAAATTTCTCGGATGCCATCAGTTGGCAAGCGCAGGCAAATTTGAGGATCCTTATTGTAAAACCAAAAAGCTCCTTGGTGCTCAAATCCATTGTGCCAAACTACCGGAATTGTACCTTCACTGCATTGAGCAGAAAAACCTTCCACTTTGCAATAATCGTCCTCAAGTGGGTCAAATCGCAATTCCGTCAAACTTTCTGGTATTGCGACCACCTGCCTATTCTTTAGCATGCTGTTTGTGATGTGCAGTTTCCTTGTCTCGCTGAAATCTTCTTCATCGCTTCTGAAAAAGAGCAGACTATTGATATCGTACTTGTGTGGATTGGCAATCGCATCCGAAAGAGCCAAGTCACTTAAATACATGCGATTCACCGGGACTTTTATATTCCCATATGCATCGTACAGGCAGGCTGCACGATGCTGGCCATCTATAATTATACTGCTTTCATTCATCAGCACAATGCGATCTTTTCCACTCGGATAACCGACTTGCTTAATTTGTTGCAGATTATACTGAACCCGCTCTTCGTTGGTATATTGTTCTACGCTGCAACGCTTGAAGTGATTTATTTGTTTCCTAGCATCGTTTTGGGCCACATCTCCGTGCAGTGCCTTGGTAACCCTAGATGCCTGCAGGTTCGCATAGCATTCCTGTCCGTTTTCATCAATCGTATCAACAATCAAATCGGCCAGCCAACATTCGTCCTCAACAATTCTTTGTAGGCTTGCTAACGCCCCTGCTCCTGCCAAACCGACCAAGAAAACAGGATCAAAGCGATCCACAGAAAAGCCCTCAACAGCGACCAAAGCGTTCACAATTTTCTCCGCTTCATCCGCGAGCCGCAAAAACTCCTGTATCGTCAGATCTAATCTAATCTCTTTATAATGAATATGTATGGCCTCGCCAATGTTATCTTCCACATCAAATCGGTATGGGAACCCCGAAATGATATCCCGCAGACGCACTAAAGATAAGACCGCTGGATTGCTCATTTGTTTTTCTCCTCAATACTGAACGAAGGTGACGTAGTCTTCCATAATGCTCGGATAAGCTTCCTCACGCACTCGCTCGATCAAATAGGGTGTATACTTGAAGAATACTTTCTCTAATTTGGCTTTGACTATCGCGTCATCCAGCAGGGCAACTCTTGCTTGAATTTCGCGAATATAGCCTTGTGTGAACTCATGCTTATCAAAAATAGCTCGAACAAGGTAATATATGAGAGAAGTCCTGTCATCAAGCATCCACCAGCCGTTCCTTTCGTCATATATCTTCTCTCGCCACACATCGTTGGCAATGCTCTCATCCAAAGGAATCCAGATTTTGGGCATAAAGCTCTTACAGCACAGCCGAAAACCTGCATCAATATACAAATCAAAATCTATGTCCCTCTTGCGAAAAAACAAATACTCCGATAATAAATACCCGAATGTCCACCCGTTCTGTGCACCAAGCGGATGAATTTGCCTGTCATAAGAATGGTCTCGCATCAAATGCTCAAAACGGATACGGTCATCTGGGTGAACCAGAATATCAATATCCTTTCCGTTTTTTAGCTTACTCGGCAACTCTCCATCCACATTTTTCAGGAGGACATACTGTATTCCCGACTGATTCATCATAGAAAAAAAGGCTTTTACATATTTCGCTTCTATGTTCATATCGGTTTCCCCTCAGCTGCTCCAAGTCGTTGCAACTGCTCTCCCTTAATTTGCTGCAGTTGCCGCCTTGCAAGCAGTATTCCTGACGCTAACTGCAAAAATTCATGCTCAGAAAACGCAACACGAAAACAGTCATTCTGAAGATGGATCTCTCTTTCACCAACAGTGGAAGTCGAATGATTCAATTCGATATCGAATCGGTTGCCACCGAGCTGAATCTCCGCAATCTTCTTGATTTTTTCGCCCATACCGCTATCCTCCTTTACCCCAAAGCGTGATGTATTCGTAATTCCCAATACCCTGCACGTGAATGCAAGCAAACTTGTATCGTGGCCATCTAGGCCGGAAGCGTCCAAAATCCCCAAATGATCTCGGGGGACTCCCAGTTCTGGCAAGCTTTCTACGTCCCGCGGCTTGTCCCCACAAGCATAGCACTCGGTCGGATCTAAACAAAAATCGCGGATCGCTGCCTCGAATAGCTCTCGTTTGGGTTTTCGGCAGCCGCATTCAACCGCATACTCTGCTATAATGCCGGATGCAAGATGTGGGCAATAATAAAATGCGTCAATATGTCCTCCTTCGGCTTCAAGCATTGTGTTCAAAGTCTGATTGATAATATCGACAGTAGCAATCGGAAAGTAGCCTCGAGCGACACCACTTTGGTTGGATACAACAATAACCTTGAATCCATTTTCACACATAATCTTTATCGCCGTTGCCGCTCCCGGAAGCAGCACCAATTTTTTCGGATCTGCGATGTACCCAGAATCGAAATTAATAGTGCCGTCGCGATCAAGAATAAACGCTTTGCTCATTTTTCTCTCTATATACTGCGGTCAATAGACCGCATAGTCTTTAGCAAGATAGTTCTGAACATAATCCAGAATACCTTCCTCTAGTGAGTAGAAAGGATCAGTATATCCTTTCTCGCGTAACTTATCCATCGCTGCTTGCGTATAGTACTGATATTTCAACCTTAATGCCTCGGGCATATCAACGTACTGAATGTCAATACGCTGAGTCATTGCCCTAAAGGTATTTTCGCAAAGAGCCTTGAAACTGTTGGCTTTGCCCGTTCCAAGATTGAACAATCCATTGATGTCCGGGTGGTCAATCATAAACAGAACCACTTTGCAAATGTCTTTTACATAGACAAAATCACGCAGCTGCATACCGTCCAAATAATCCGGGTTATACGACTTGAACAAGCTCATTTGGCCAGTTTGAGAAATCTTATTGAAAGCATGGAATACAACACTGGCCATTGAACCTTTGCAGTATTCATTTGGGCCATAGACATTGAAAAACTTGAACCCGCAGTACTGAGCAGGAGTGCTTTTTTGCTTTTGCACCCACAAATCAAAGAGCTGCTTAGAATACCCATAACCGTTCAGCGGTCGCAGACAGCGGATGTCTTTTTTGTCGTCAAAGCCATTTTCACCTGCGCCATAGGTTGCCGCACTGCTTGCATAAATAAAACTAATTTTCTCTGCAACACAAAATTTCCAGAGTGCTTTCGAATACTCAAAATTGTTTCGGTATAGAAAGTCAAAATCCATCTCGGTCGTTGAGGAACAGGCGCCCATGTGAATCACATGCGTAATCTTGCCGGAAAACTCATGTAATCTTTCGAGAAACTGCTCTCTGTTAATGTACTCACTATAGCGTTTGTTCAGAAGGTTTTTCCATTTTTCGGTGCTTGCAATATTGTCAACGATGACAACGTCCTCATATCCCGCATCATTTAATGCGCGAACTAAGCAGCTACCAATAAAACCAGCGCCCCCGGTGACTACTATGCTCACTGCTGTTTCCCTCCATATAAGCGGATAATTCTATCAATAATATCTGATGTAGAAAGCCCTTTTTCCAAATCGATAAGACAAACTTGCCCGCCATTTTTTTCGACAAATTCGGCACCTGCTACCTTCTTTCCCTCCCAATCCTTCCCTTTGATAAGAATGTCCGGCTTAATTGTCTGGATCAGTGCCTCTGGCGTATCCTCATCAAACACAACCAAATAATCTATGCTGTTCAATTCCTGCAATAGTGTTAAGCGATTTTGTTGATCGACTATTGGACGGTTGGGTCCCTTCAAGCGTTTGATACTGTCATCGCTATTGACTCCCACAAACAAAGCATCTCCGAGCTGTTTTGCTTTGCGAAAAGACGAAATGTGTCCTGCATGCACAAGATCAAAACAGCCATTCGTAAAGACAACTCTCTTGCCCTGCTCTCGATACAAGGCGGCTTGTTGCTCTGCTTGTGCCAGTGATAGAACCTTGTTTCGAAAAACATCCGATGGAGCAATCAGCGCACGGATCTCTTGCCTTGTGGCAACAGAAGCTCCAAATTTTGACACGACGATGGATGCCGCCAGATTCGCAATGTAGCAACATTCACTGAGCTCCGCTCCTGCGGCCATGCACAGGGCGAATACTGCTGCAACAGTGTCACCCGCTCCTGTTACATCAACAACTTCCTTCGCGACGGCGGGATAATCAAGCTTACGCTGTGCCAGATGATCGATCAGTGTCATGCCTTTTTCGGAACGAGTGACCAAAAGATACTGCAAATGGTTTTTCGCGCAAAGCGCACTGCCTACAGAAAAAAAATCGTCCTCAGCAATGCTGCTTTTTGCGGTCGCTTCTTGAAACTCCTTCATGTTAGGCGTGCATACAGTTGCTCCGGCATATTTGCTGTAGTCACTCCCCTTGGGGTCAACAATAACTGGAATGTTCCTATTGGCGGCTTCGCGTATGATCACGTGTGCGTTCTTAAGGGTCACTGCACCCTTACCATAATCAGAAATAATCACAGCGCCAACGCCCTGAAAAATCTGATCAGCATGATCGCGGAAATATTGCAGAAACTCCTCTGGCGCGTCTACAACGTTCTCCTCATCAATGCGGAGAAGCTGCTGATTTTGGGAGGTGATCCTTGTTTTAATGATAGTCGTAGCGGATGGGTATGTCTGAAAGCAGTTAACGTCGGCGCCATTACTGCCCATTTGCGCGACAAGCCAATTACCTGCTTCGTCACAGCCCGTATAGCCAAGCACTCTAACGCTCGCATCCAGCGCGCATAGGTTTCTGACGACATTGGCGGCTCCGCCAAGGCATCTTTTCCTTGCGTTTAGTTTCACAATTGGAACAGGCGCTTCCGGAGAAATGCGAGACGCACTTCCTTGCAAGTATTCGTCGACCATATAGTCTCCGAATACGGCGACTAATTTTCCTTTCAATTGCTGAAGGTCAAATTGTATGGATTGTGTCATTCGCCGACCACCTTACCCTCAAACATATCAGCCTCCAGCATCGCACAGAGCGCGTGATAGATTGGCAGGTGTAATTCCTGGATTTTGAAGGTTTCATGTTCAGGTACACAAATCGTAATATCCGCAATTTGCGCGCATTTGCCACCACTGCCACCCGTCAGCAAAATGGTGCCCATTCCACAGGCTTTCGCCATCATCAGCGCATGAACGATGTTCTTGGAATTTCCAGAAGTAGAGATGCCCCAAAAAAGGTCTCCTTTTCTTCCATACCCATAGGTCATTTGCGCAAACGCCAATGATGCATCCACATCATTAGCGAACGCCGTATTGATCGCGGGCATGGAGCCCAATGAAATCGCGGGCAAGGCTCCTTCCAAGTGATCGATCAGGCTCTTGGCCTCATCGCCATATTCTTGCAGCAAACGGTTCTCGATTTCTTTTTCAATCGGCCTAGAAAACACAAACGATTTCATAAGCTCGCCGACAATATGATCGGCGTCAGCAGCACTGCCCCCATTGCCCGCCAGCAATAGCTTGTGGCCCGTTTCAAAACAGGTCTTCAGCGCAAGATATGCGTGATGAATATCTCCCTTGCAACCGTCAAGCGCGGGATATCGAAGATACAGTTCTTGCTCCACTTGCACGCTGTTTTTTTCTTTTGCTTTCATTTCTTTGGCTCCCTTTCTATCTGCCTGCACCCGTCTTCATACGATTTTTACAACAATGCGCACCGTCCCCTCCGCCATCACGGCAAAGGCTCTTGGTAAATCGCCCGCGAAAAGGTGTTGATGGATGCGTAGCCGAAACGCGCGTCGGGTTCAAGATACGTTCCTTCTGTCCATTCGTTCCATGCATTGATAAACAGGAAGCGCCTATCCGCCGGAAAGTTTCGGCGTGAATAGTCCGCCGCGGATCGTATCCATTTGTAGAACGAAGACAGCGAAAAAGGATAAAAAGCGCGCCAGTCCTTCTCGCGCCTAGAGGAATTGTCCCAGCCAACCATCGCCGTCGGATAGATGGGCAAGCCATCCCTAGGCGGTTTTTTCAGTCTCTTTACGTTCAAATCGACCAGTTTCTCATAATTATATACCGCGCCTGCCCTGGCGTCAAATTTCATATGCATGTCCAGATACGCACACCACACGTTGTGCGGCGGGAACTCCACAGTGCCGTCCACACAGCGCATCGCGTTCAGCTTCGACAGCGTATCCTGATAGTGCAAACAGCACCAGATGACAATTTCGCCAATTCCGCATTTTAAGGCAGTCGCGCGCCATGTTTTGCAGCAGTCGGCGAAATCGGGTATCTCATCCGGATTGTACACAAGGATGACGGGCTTCCCATCAATCCGAATGTACCTTCGGTCCAAGAGATATTTCTGAATGTTCAGAATAAATTTTTCCGCGTCATCCGCCGCATACTTTTGCCGCATCAGCACATCATTTTGCTGCCCATCCCACGTTCTTGTCCAGTTTTCATTTGCCCAGCACAGGCAAAAAGGAAAGTCGATTTCTGTATGGCTGAGCATCAAATCAAGCGGTTGCTCCAGCAAGCGCTTGCCGGAAAACCAATAGTAGTACCAGCAAAATCCCCATATCCCATGTCGCGCCGCCAACTCGGTCTGCTTTTTTATCACGGTGTGATCCAGCAAGGAGTAATACCCAAAATCATGATGAGGCACTCTGGGCTGATAGTGCTCACTGAATCTAGGCTCCGCTTTGCGTGCGTTTGTCCATTCAGTATATCCTTCGCCCCACCAAGCATCATTTTCCGGAATGGTATGGAATTGCGGCAGATAGAACGCCAGCGCCTTTATGTCGGTTGATCTGTCAACAAACGGTTTGTCCTGCTGATACACGCTGTCGAAAACGGGTTCTTCTCTTCCAGGATGCGCAATCCTGTAGCATCCTCGCAGTACATTTGCATATAAATAAGAACAGGCTTTCAAGCATGTTTTAACTATTCCGTTTTTTTGCGTTGACTGTATGCCCTTGTTGACAAGCGCTTTCATGGACACAGATCACCTATTCCTTCGGCATGTATTATATACGCGGCACTGCTCAACTGCCACACCGCGCTCAGCTACGAATCCTTTTCCGGCGCTCAGAAATTCATCCCGCTTGCGTTACGCAGGCAAGGCAGCCTTTGATCTTTTTCACTCAAGACCGGGTCGCAACCAATCACAGGCCACTCCACGCCAATCTCCGGATCCTCCCAGAGGATGCCGCCCTCGTCCTCGGGATGATAGAAATCATCGCATTTGTATGCAAATTCCGCAGTCTCGCTCAGCACCAGGAAGCCATGCGCGAAGCCACGGGGAACAAAAAACTGCTTCTTATTCTCGCCGGAAAGCACAACGCCGACCCATTTTCCAAAGGTTTCGCTGCCTTTGCGCATATCCACCGCAACATCAAAGACTTCGCCAGAAATCACGCGCACCAGCTTTGCTTGGGGGTGATTCTTTTGAAAATGCAGGCCGCGCAAGACCCCCTTGCGGGACTTGGATTGATTGTCCTGGACGAACGCGGCCGTAATCCCAGCGGCTGCAAAGTCCTGCTGGTTATACGTCTCCATAAAGTACCCGCGCGCATCGCCATAGGCGGTGGGCGATATCACGCAGACGCCCTCGATGGCCGTTTTTTCAAATACAAATTTGCCCATTATCGGTTGCCATACATCCTTTCATAGTAGTCTTGGTATTCGCCGCTCATAACGTTTTCCCACCAGGAGCGATGGCTCAAATACCAATCAATCGTCAGTCGGATACCGTCGGCGAATTTTGTCTCCGGCAGCCAGCCCAGCTCACGATGGATTTTCGTCGGGTCAATCGCGTAGCGCATATCGTGTCCCTTGCGGTCCGCCACATAGGTAATGAGGCTTTCGGGTTTATCCAGCGCCTTGCAGATCAGCTTCACAATGTCGATGTTCGTCATCTCATTGTGCCCGCCAATGTTGTACACTTCACCTTCGCGGCCCTGATGGATCACCAGGTCGATCGCCTTGCAGTGATCCAGCACATACAGCCAATCCCGGACGTTTTCACCTTTTCCGTAAACCGGCAGCGGCTTGTCGTTGAGCGCATTGACAATCATCAGCGGGATCAGCTTTTCGGGAAAGTGATAGGGACCGTAGTTGTTGGAGCAACGCGAAATGGTCACCGGCACACCGAAGGTTCTGTGGTATGCCTGCACCAAGAGGTCCGCAGCGGCCTTGCTGGCCGAGTATGGGCTGGAGGTGTGGATCGGCGTTTCTTCGGTGAACATCAGGTCCGGCCGATCTAGGGGCAAATCGCCGTACACCTCGTCGGTCGAAACCTGATGATATCGCCGGATGCCAAACTTGCGGCACGCGTCCAGCAGTGTCTGGGTGCCCAAAATGTTGGTTTCCAAAAACACGCGCGGGTTGTCGATGGAGCGATCCACATGACTCTCCGCGGCAAAGTTGACCAGATACTCCGGGTGCTCTTCCTCAAACAACTTAAACACCGCGTCCTGATCGGTGATGCTTGCCTTTACAAAGCGGAACCGCGGATTTTCCCAAACAGAAGCCAGGGTTTCCACATTGCCCGCATAGGTCAAGGCATCCAAGCAGATCACCCGCGCATCGGGGTGCGCCTCGAGCATATGGAACACAAAGTTGCTGCCAATAAAGCCCGCGCCACCAGTCACAATATACGTTGTCACGTTTCATACTCCTCTCGGTGCGTCATAAAGCAGGCAAGCGCTTCTTGCCAGTCCCGCATGTCGTCTCCTACCGTTAGCCGCAGCATTCTGTGCTCCAGCGCGGAATACGCCGGCCGCTTTACCGGGCTTGGGTACTGGTCCGACGTACAGGGTGTCACTTGCGCGCGGATCCCCGCGCATGCCACAATCTCCCGTGCGAACTCAAACCAGCTGCACTCTCCGTTGCCTGTGCAGTGGTAGATGCCATATTCCTCGGTTTGCGCGATTTTGAGCAGATGAAACGCCAAATCCACCGCATTCGTCGGGTTCCCCCGCTGGTCATCCACCACGGTGACGCTTCCTGTCTCGCCCGCCCTTTTCAGGATCGCTTTGACGAAGTTCTTTCCCCAGTAGCCATACAGCCAAGCCGTGCGCACAATAAACCACCGCGTGCAAAACGACTGCACGTACTGCTCTCCCAAAAGCTTGGTCTGTCCATAGACGCTGGTGGGATTCGTCGCATCGTATTCGCAGCGGGGCGTGGGCTTGATGCCATCGAACACATAATCCGTGGAAACATGCACCAGCTTCGCGCCGACACGCTCCGCCACCATCGCCAGATTCCTTGCGCCTACCGCGTTCACGCGGAACGCGTCGTCCTGGTGCGTCTCGCAACCGTCCACATTGGTATAGGCGGCGCAGTTGAACACCACATCGGGCCGATGCGTATCGAATAAAGACCTCAGATCCTCCAGCCGCGTGATGTCGATCTCCGGCATATCGTAGCCAACGATCTCCGCGCCTTGATAGACCGCCGGTATTTTTCCCAGCTCGGATTCGCCGCTTTGAAGCTGCCTGATCAATTCCGTCCCCAACTGCCCCTTGCTGCCCACAACAATAACCTTCATCAGTACCGGATTCTCCCTTCCGCTACGCGGCGCAAATGTTCCCCGTAGGGAGACTTTCCGTAGCGTGCAGCCGCTTCCATCAACTTCTCTTTGTTAATCCACCCGTTGCGGAAAGCAATTTCCTCCGGCGCGGAGATTTTGATTCCCTGTCGCTGCTCGATCATCTGCACAAAGACCTCGGCTTCCAGCAGGCTGTCGAAGGTGCCCGTATCCAGCCAAGCAAAGCCGCGCCCAAGCAACTGCGCCTGCAAGGTATTGTCCCGCAGATACAGATCATTGAGCGCCGTAATTTCCAACTCGCCCCGGGCAGATGGCTTCACCTGTTTGGCCAGCTCCACCACCCTGTTGTCATAGAAGTACAGGCCTGTGATCGCAAAATTCGATCGGGGCTGCTTCGGCTTTTCCTCCACCGAAAGCACCCGGTCCGTTTCGTCCATCTCCAATACGCCGAATCGCTCCGGATCGTTCACATAATAGCCGAAGATGGTGGCGCGCCCGTTCTTCGCGTTCTCCGTGGCGTTGCGCAGGATGTTGCGAAAACCGTTGCCATAGAAAACATTGTCGCCCAGCACCATGGCGCAGCAGTCATCCCCAATGAACTCCTCGCCCAAGAGGAACGCCTGCGCAAGCCCATCCGGTGAAGGCTGTTCTTTATAGGAAAGATGCAGCCCAAACTGCTCCCCGTCCCCCAGCAAGCGCTCAAAGTTCGGCAAATCCTGCGGCGTACTGATGATCAGAATGTCCCGGATATCCGCCAGCATCAGCGTGGACAGCGGGTAGTAGATCATGGGCTTGTCATAGATGGGCAAAAGCTGCTTGCTGGTGATCATCGTCAACGGATACAGCCTCGTGCCCGCTCCGCCTGCCAAAATAATACCTTTCATACCTGTTCCTTTCCATTTCTTACGAAACGACTTTTGATGAAAGCCTTAATGCGCTCAAACAAAAATTGCACCCACAGAACGGTCACCTGATATTCCGGCCCATGCAAATGTAACAACGCGCATGCCCGATGCTGGCCGTCCAGCAGAATGCCCTGAGAATTGACAATGATCGGATGCTTGACATCGAATCCGTTGGAAGCCAGACTGTCCAACAGCAGCCTGTACCGATCCTCGTTCATGGGGAAGCCGGTCTTTTCCCAATTCTCCTCGCAATACTTTGCGTACGGTTCAGTTTGACCCGCTAGGTACAGATACGGCTCACACCGCTCCAAGGGAACAACCGATCCATCGCTTCTCTTGCGCAGTATGTCCCCCAGACGCATCGAACCCAGACGGTACGCGGCAATGGGGCGCGTTTCCATAGCCCGGTAGAAAAATTCCTCGTCAATTTGAAAGCGCGGGTCTCGCAGAAGGCGAGCTGCGTCGTACCGCTGCGCAATCCAAGTTTCCGGCATTCTCGCGGCACGTCTCAGGCGGCACACCGTGTTGCCCACCATATGATATGGCGGCGTCTGCGCCGGGAAGCACAGCGCCCGTTCCAGGCAGTGCGCAACAGAGAATACCCCTGCGGGCGAACGCGAAAACTGAAAAGAGGCCTGTGCCAGTTGTTGCAGCACTTCCGCTTTGGCAGCAAAGCAGGTGCCCGCGACAAAGCGATAGTCCTCCGGGATGTCCATCGCCGGGGCAATCTGTGGCAGTTCGCAACGCAGAAAATGCTGCTTGTAGATGGGGTCCCGGACAATCAAATTCTTTGCCGCGACCATGCCTGCCGTCGGATCGCGCAGCAGCGTATCGATGGTCTTGTGCACGGTGAAGGAGCCTAATATCCCTTCGAACAGGCACAGAAACCAGTCCCGTTTTTTAAGCAATTGCCCGTACAAATAAATCTTTCGGCGACCCGTTCCCTTTGAGTGCAGTTTGAAGATGATGTCGTACGCATCCATGGGGAACTGCCGCATCTGCGCCAGAAAAGGGGCGATATCAAACCACATATTCTCCACACAGAGCAATCGAACAGCGGGCGAAAACGCTTGCATCTGCGCCAGCAGCGCAGGCGAGACCCGATCCGCGTGATAGGAAATGCAGATATCTGGATGATAGGGCGACAGGTTCATAAGATACTGCGCAATCTCTGGCCAGCTTTCGGGATAAAAAAGCTGTAGGCAAACCAAAATCCTAGCCGAGGCGTTCGCCTTGATTTGCCGACGATACACCAGCCGCCCACAAAGCCTAGCAATCCCTCGCGGCAAGGCATGCTGTCGAGATACCGGCTTATGAAGCTGCAAGCGCGCCCTGTCGATCACTTCGCTCATTGTCCTCCTATATGTAGATCATCTGTCCCATGCTCCGCAGAAAGCCATGCTTCCAAATGCGATATCTGACCAGTGTCCTGATCCGTTCCAGCTTTGAAACCGACGGCACACGGGCATACGCGCAAAGCATGTCACGCGCGTCGCGAGGAAGTTGATTGGCGAAGCAGCTTTCAAAGCAGGCCGCCTGTTGGCAAGTGGACCATAGTTTCGTGCGGACCGCCTTGGCACGCTGCAACCTGCGCGCAAAATACCCCATGGAGAGTGCTTTTTCCGCGCCGATCTGATTCGCGCTGTGCTGCCGGTATAGGACCGAACGATACGCCTCCATTGATACGATTTTCCCAAACACCGACGCCACCAATGCCAGCCACCAATCGTGCATCATACAGAAGTCGGGCATTTCACAAATTTTGTCCGCCAGCGCCCTGTTCATCATTGCCGTGCAGCCGGTCACGATGTTCTGCACCAGCAAGCGGTTTAGTGTGTTCAGTTCGTAGTGCAGTTTCTCCATTTCCCGGAACGATGCCGGACGTGTATGCAGATGCTCGTCCGCAACCTGCAGATCGGTATGCAGCAGCAATGGCGTATCCTGCCCAAACTCCTTTTCCGCATCGCGCATCGCCTTTAGTTCTCGCTCGATCTTGTCGGGCTGCCATACGTCGTCCTGATCGCAAAGCATCACATACGCATTCTTGTGTTCCAGAATCAGCCGCATAAAATTGGTTTTGGCGGAGCCACTATTCTGCTGATTGACGACCACATGGATCCGCCCGGGATACCGCTGCTCGTAGCCGCGCAGAACCCGGACGGTGCCGTCCGTGGAGCAATCGTCCCGAACATACAAGTCGAAGTCCTGCATAGACTGGCCGAACAGCGCATCCAGCTGCTCGGCCACGTACCGCTCGCCATTGTATGTCGCCATAAGAATAGATATGGATCGCTCTGCCATATTCACCCCTTCGCCGCCATGTACGCATCACAGACTTCCTTGGCGTTTCCGGACATAATCGCGCGGCCATGGTCAAGCCACAGCGCGTGGCTGCAAAGCCGTTGCACTTGCTCAATGCTGTGCGACACAAAAATCAAGGTGGTGCCGCCGCCGAACATCTCTTCCATGCGCTTGTTGCATTTCTGCTGGAACGCGTGGTCGCCCACTGCGAGGATTTCATCCACAATCAAGATATCGGGCCGCACGGTGGTGGCAATGGCAAATCCAAGTCTTGCGGTCATACCGGACGAGAAGTTTTTGATCGGCACATCCAAGAAATCCCGGATCTCGGCAAAATCCACGATTTCATCAAAATGCTCCTTCATATACTTCTCCGAGTGGCCCAGGATAGCGCCATTGAGGAAAACGTTCTCCCGGGCGGTCATTTCCTGGTCAAAACCTGCGCCCAACTCAATCAGCGGCGCGATGCTGCCGCGCACGGCCACTTCGCCCTGATAGGGCTTCAAAATGCCGCAAATCAGTTTTAGCAGGGTGGATTTGCCCGCACCATTCGATCCGACAAATCCCCAGGACTCGCCTTTGCAAATCTGCAAATCAATGTCTTGGAGCGCCAGAAACTCTTGGAACATCAGTTCACCCTTGATCGCTTTGATCACATATTCCTTGATGCTATACACTTTTTCAGTTGCCAGATTGAACTGAACGGTCGCGTGACGAACGCTGACGACATGTTTTTCTTCCATACTAACCTCAAATATATAGAATGAAGCGGTCCTGATTGCGCTTAAACGTCCAGATACCCAGCAGCATTGCAATCATGGACCAACCCAGACCAGCCAAAATGATGCTGTACCCGGATGGGACATTCAGCAAGACAATATCGCGGAACTGCGCGATATACGCGTACATCGGGTTGCACACCTTGATGATCCTTTGCAGAACCTCCGGCATGATGTTGACGGGATAGAAGAGCGGCGTCAGATACGTCCAAGCGGTCATCCATACGCCCCACAGGTATTGCAAGTCCCGAAAGAATACGGTGCCCTGTGCCAGAAAAAGCCCCAATCCAATGCAGAAGAAATAGAGCTGCACAATCGGTACCCAGAACAGCAGCATCCTCGTCGTAAGGGGCAAACCCGTGATGAGGATCACAACAAGCAGCGCCGCCAAAGAAAACAGCAGATTCACGAGCGAACTGGTCACCTTTGCGACAGGAAAAATGTATTTAGGAATATAAGTCTTCTTCAACAGTCCCGCATTGCCCGTAATCGAGCCCATTGAAAAGCCGGTGGACTCCGACATAAAGCCGAACAGCACTTGGCCTGTCAATAAGTACACCGGGAAATTTTCGATCTGAAACCGGAATAGATTAGAGAACACTACCCACATGACCAGCATGGTCAGCAGTGGATTCAGCACACTCCAGACGTACCCCAGAAAGCTTCTGCGATACTTGATCTTGATATCGCGAAGCACTAGCAAGCGAAGCAAGTCTTTGTACTGATGAAAATTGTTCCAGTATGTCTTGATGCTCTTGATTGCTCTTTTCATTGTCCATCCTCATCCAGTAGCGTCTGCTGCTGATTGCAAAAAAATATTTCTATAAATAAATGATCGGAAACCGATTCCCGTCGAGCACACGAAAACGTTCAGCCTGATTGAATATGGCAGTCCCAGAGAACCGGCTCACGCATCGAGTTCAATCTCCTGTCCCCATTTGTTGGTGCTGCAGGGCTGACCATTGCGTACAGCAAGTGTCGGATTAAAAAGGTGTGGATTCGTAGCATGTGGCCTGCCTTGTGGGTTGCGTTACCTGCCGCCTGACGCGACCACTTGACGCAATGTTTTGAACAGCACGAAAACACATTTCAAGCGCTTCTTGCTTGGGAAACTGCCTTTCAGAAGCGCGGTATCGCACAAAACAGCGCAAACGCACATTTTTATGGATAGTTAAATGATATCATTTTCGGGTTATTGTGTCAATCCGATGGCAAGCTGAGCAGGGGCTGTGGCTTGCAATCTTTATGCGGAAGCGTTTCACGCCCATTCATTTCGGCAACGGATCTGGCAAGAAAAACGCTTGCTGTTTCTTGTGCTTTGCGCTCTGGTGTTGTATGCGTATCAATGCAAAAAGCGAACCGATTCCGTGGAATCAGTTCGCTCAGGGTGCGCACATTTCTCAGATTTCCGCCTTTTTGACCGGCAGCCACACTTCGCAGCGGTAGTTCTCCGCGCGCATGTCCCCATCGGAATACACCTCAATGTCCGGCGCATCGGCATATTCGTAGCCCGAGGTGGGCAGCCACTCGGTCATGATGCGTTTTTGCAGCGCCTGAAGGGTTTCCGGGATTGGGCCGACGCTTTCGAAAACCGCCCAGGTACAGGCTGGTGCGAGGATCTCGGTCAGGCCCTCCGGCGCTGGCGCGGTGGTGCTGACCGCGATAGAATAGTCAAACCCGTTTTCGGTCATGCCGTGGCTGACGCCCAGCAGGCCAAACGGCGGCTGATTCATCATTGGCAGCAGTTGCCCAAAGGCGCCTTGTTCCGCGGCGCGCTGCCAGAACAGCGGGATCTCGCGCATAGACTGCTCATCGCCAAAGACGAAGCGCTCCGTCAGACCTACCATGCGGAACGCGTCTTTTCTCTCAATGCGGTAATTCATTTCACTCTCTCCTTTGATGGTGATTCTGAAGCTGATCGGCGGATAGGCTTTGAGTGGCACACCGCCCACCTTGGCGTCGGAAGGGGCCGTGCCATGCACACTTTGAAACGCGCGATTGAACGCCGTAGGCGAATCGTAGCCGTATTTGAGCGACACATCTAGAACCTTCATGCCGCTTTGCAGGTCAACCGCCGCGCGCGACATCTTGCGCCTGCTGATGTATGTGGCCAGCGATACATCGGCCAGATAGGAGAACATCCGCTGAAAATGATACACGGACAGTGCGCGATGCGTGCCAGCGCGGCATAGCCCACGCCGTCCTCCAAGTGCGCCTCGATATACCGGATGGCCTCGTTCAGGTTATGCACCCACTGCATGCGATCACCTGTGTACATCTTATCATCGGGGAGGCACAACTGCCTCGCTTTTTGTGCACCGTTGCGCGAGGTTATTATACCATAAAAAAGCCAGCCCGAAGGGCTGGCATGTGTATGTGCTATTATGCGCCCGGCGTAAGCACCCGCACGCGAATCACGCCTTCAATGGCGCGGATGCTGCGTTCGACTTCGGCAGTATCGCCCATGCTGTCCATATCCAACACGGTATAAGCCATCGCGCCTCGCGAACGGTTGGTCATGTCGGAGATGTTTAGCCCCATGCTGCCAACCACTGCGGTAATCGCGCCCAGCATATTGGGGACGTTCTGGTGGATGACCGTGACGCGCGGTCGCTGCATGATGGACAGCTCGGTATCGGGCAGATTCACGCTGTTTCGGATGATGCCCTGCTCAAGGTAATCGCGCAGCTCGGCAGCGGCCATTGCGGCGCAGTTGTCCTCCGACTCGGGCGTCGAAGCGCCCAGATGCGGGATCGGCAGAACGCCTTGGACGCCCAGCATGTCGTCGGTTGGAAAATCCACCACATAGGCGCGCAGCACGCCCGCGTCAAGCGCGGCACGCAAGGCGGGCCCATCCACCAGCTCGGCGCGAGAGAAATTCAGCAACGTCGCGCCGCGCTTCATCTTGCGCAGTGTGTCAGCGCCAAAGGTGCCGCGCGTTTTGTCGTTGAGCGGGATATGCACGGTAACGTAGTCGCTGGCGGCCAGCAGCTCATCCAGGCTGGTGGCGCGGTGGACACTGCGCGACAGTCGCCACGCATGCTCCACCGAGATCGCCGGGTCAAAGCCGACCACGTCCATGCCCATGGCAGTGGCGGCATTGGCCACCAGCACGCCGATCGCGCCCAGACCGATGATGCCCAGTTTTTTGCCGCGCAGTTCCGGCCCGACAAAGGCGCTCTTTCCCTTCTCGACCTGCTTGGGCACATCGGGCTGCCCTTTGAGTCCCTGTGCCCAGGCAATGCCGCCGACGATATCGCGGCTGGCCAGCAGCATGCCCGCCATCACCAGCTCGCACACCGCGTTGGCGTTGGCGCCCGGCGTGTTGAACACGCAGATGCCCGCCTGACTGCACGCGTCCAGCGGAATGTTGTTGACACCGGCGCCTGCGCGGCCGATGGCCAGCACACTGCCGGACAGCTCCAGACTGTGCATGTCGGCGCTGCGCACCAAGATGGCATCAGGCGCGGGCTCGTCCGCCTTGACGGAGAAGGAGGCGTCCAAGCTCTGGTAGATGGCGTCAGAAATCTCGTTGAGCGTTTGTATGCGGTACATAAGGTCGCCTCCTTTGTTTTTTATGATTTACTTCGCGTTGTCCAGCTCAAACTGCTTCATGAAATCGACCAGCGCGCGCACGCCGTCCACCGGCATGGCGTTGTAGATGCTGGCGCGCATGCCGCCGACAGTGCGGTGCCCTTTCAGGTTGACCAGACCAGCCTTGGCGGCCTCCTTGATAAACTTGTCGTCCAGCGCCTCGTCGCCGGTGACAAAAGTCACATTCATGCGCGAGCGGTCGGCGGGCAGCGCGGTGCCTTTGAACAGGCCGCTCTGGTCAATGAAGCTGTAGAGCATATGCGCCTTGGCGATGTTTATTTCCTCCATCGCGGGAACGCCGCCCTGATCGCGCAGCCACTCAAAGCACAGCTTTGCCATGTAGATGCCATAGGTGTTCGGCGTGTTGTACATGCTGTCGCTGTCGGTCTCGACCTGCCAGTCCAGCAGTTTGGGGCACAGCGGATGCGCGCGGCCCAACAGATCGCGGCGCACGATGACCACGCAAAGCCCGGCAGGACCGATGTTCTTTTGCGCGCCAGCGTAGATGACGCCAAACTTGCGCACGTCGTATACCTCGGAGAGGATGTTGGACGACATGTCGGCAACCAGCGGCACGCGGCCCACATCGGGCAGCTTGGTAAAGCGCGTGCCGTAGATCGTGTTGTTGGTGGTGATGTGGAAATAATCCGCGTTCGGATCAAACATCTGCGTATGCATGGCGGGGATAAAGCGATAATTCTCATTGCGCGAGGAGGCAACCACGCGAATGCTGCCATAGCGCTTGGCTTCTTCGGCGGCCAGGTGCGCAAAGTTTCCGCTATCCACATAGTCGGCGCTACCGTCCTGCTTGAGCAGATTCAGCGGCACGGCAGAAAACTGCTGTGTGGCACCGCCTTGCAGCATGAGCACCGCGTATTCGTCGGGAATATCCATCAATTTACGCAGCAGCGCAACGGACTGCTCGTAAATCTCCAAGTACATTTTGGAGCGATGGCTCATTTCCATCACCGACATACCGGTGTTGCCATAACAAGACAGTTCGCGCTGCGCTTTCTCCAGCACGGGAAGCGGCAGCATCGATGGGCCGGGCGAAAAATTATACACTCTGTCCATAGGCGTTTCCTCCTTTATGCGCTTGGTATTAACCCTAATTATGCGCATTGTGTGCGCCGAATGCAAGCCTTTTGTGAAAGAACTGTCACTTTATTTTGCTATCACAAAGAATCGATGCTGCAAAACAGATTGATTTGGCAATAAAAAGGATGCTGTTTTGCCGGAACGTGTGTCCCTGGTAGCAAAAATGCCCCGCGCCTTGTGAAAGACGCGGGGCATTGGGTGTCTTGCTTGCGCAAAAGATTTTAGACGTCCAGGTCCTCATCGCGCGGGCGTTGTGCGCGCGGTTGGCGCGGCCGCGTCGGTGCGTCGATGTCGGTGTTCAAGTCGTCATTGTTGGTCGGACGGTGCGCCGGGCGCTCACCATTCGGCCGCGCATAGGGGTTTTGCTGCGCGTCCTGATTGCTGGGGAAACGGCGGGGCTGTCCGTCGCGTCCTGTGGTCGCGCCGCCAACCGGCGGGATGCGACTGGTGCTGTCAGTGGCGCGGCGCACCGTGGAGGTGGTGCCGGTTTCTCCGTGTCCGGCTGGCGCGGTGGAAGCGCGGCGGCCTTCACCCTGACCCGTGCGGCCTGCCTGCTGGCGACGCATCGCGGCGGCGCGCGCGGCAGCCTTGCGCTTGTTGGCCTGGCTGAGCATCACGCCATAGGTCGCGGCGCCACCGCCAAGCACCACCACACCCAGTGCCAGCAGACCAAACGGGAAGCCGCTGGAGGACTCGGTTTCAATGATTGGCACCGGCTCGATCGAGGGGAACAGATCCTCGGTGTTGGCGCCAAAGGGATCGGGGGTCGCGGTGGGCAGCGGGGTCTCGGTGGGTGACGGCGACGGCGAATTATACTGCGGCATGCCGTTCATCATGTTGTTGGTCCAAGTGTCGTCGAACTCGAGTAGGTCGGCCAAGCCGCTGGACGAGCCACCGATGGTGACATTGGTGTTGCCGCCCGAACCGGAGGAGCTGCCGCTGGACGTACCGCTCTGCAATTTTTTCAGCTCGGCTTGGAACTCCTTGATGGTGAGCACATCGGCGACATCTTCGCGCAGGTAGCCGACCGTGCCCTGGTAGTCCGCCTTATACCAAGTGTAATTTTCAGCCTCGACGGTGCCCAGCACCAGCACCAGCGCGTCCTTCGACAGCTTCTTGAGGACGGTGGCCTTGCTGCTGGCTGTTTTGCGCAGGTTGGTGGAATTGCCAAATACCTGCGCATAGCTGGACAGACCGTTGTTGTTGATCGGCGCGGGGGTTGTGCCCGGGGTGGGCACCGGCGTGCTCAGGCTGTTCAGATAGCCCTGAATCTCGCTATACGTCATATAGCGCAACATGTCGCCGCGCACATATCCCCAGTCGCCATTGCGCACCACCAGATGCCACAGCTCGCCGGTTTCCTTGTTGTACGCCTGCGAGTAGATGAACACCACGGTGTTGTTGGGCAGGATATTGGAGATGGCGGCATCGTTGCTCGGACTGGTGCGCACCGGCACATTGTCCTTGACGATCATCGCGTAGTTGTTGTAGGGCAGTGGCGTGGCGGTCGGCGCGGCCGACGGGGTCGGACTGGGCTCCACGGTGGGAACAACGGTTCCGGTGGGCGTTGGCCCCACTGTTTGCGTGGGTGCGGCCGTGGTCGGCGCAGGCGTGGGCGTCGGCGCATCCGTGGGCGCGGGGGTCGGCGGCTTGGGCTGCGTATCGTAATACGCGACTTCTTCCGCCGGGCTCATCTGCGTCACATATTCCGCTTGGATGTAGCCACTCTTGCCTTGCGTGCCGTCATCATTCATCACGGTGACGCGATACCAATAGGCTTTTCCGCTCTTTTGCAGTTCCGCCATCCATACGACGGTACCGTTTTTCAGCGTTTCCACAACATTTTGGCCGGTGGACATGGAAGCGCGCAGGTTGACGCCCGGTTTGTTGGTGCGGCCAAAGTGCTCGATCACGCCAGCCTCGGGTTCGGCGGTGGGCTCAGTCACCGGCTCGGTGGTCGGCTCCGCAGATGGTTCGGCGGACGGCTCGGTGGTCGGCTCTGCGGACGGCTCCGCAGACGGCTCGGCGGACGGCTCTGCAGACGGTTCAGCGGACGGCTCGGCGGTCGGTTCCGCCGTCGGTTCGGCCGTCGGTTCCGCCGTCGGTTCGGCTGGCAGATAATCCTGCGCCTGCTCTTCTGTGATGGGCGTCAGGTCGGTGGCCAGCATCCAGCCAATCACGTCCGTGCCATCCTTGAGCGTCACGTTGTACCACAATTGCTCATTGACGGTTTCCGATCCGTTGACATAGACCAGCACTTCGCCGGGCAGCGCGCTGATCATAGAGCCGCTGTCCATGGCGGGGGTGGGCATCAGCGGCGAAAGCACGGCATTCTCCTTGGTGACGGTCAGCGCGTAGCCGATGTAAAGCGGATCAGGCGAGGGCTGTGCGGTCTGCGCCTGCATGCTGGCGCTCATGACGTGCGCCGGTTTGGGCAAGTATGGCGCGGCCTCCTCGGCGGAAATCTGCGTCACCAGGTCGTTGCGCATGTAGCCGGTCTGGCCCTCAAAGCCTTCGGCATGCAGCGTCACCTGATACCAGTCATAGGGCGGAATAGACTGTTTGCCAGTGATCTCGACAAAAGCACCCTTGTCCAGCTGCGTCAGAACGGTGCTGTCGGTGGTGCCGCCGGCCTCGGTGCGCACGCGCACCTTGTTGGCATTGGTCAGCGCATAGCCGGTAAAGGAAGTATCCAGCTCGCCAACTGTCGGCTCTTCGGGCTCTGCGGTCGGCTCCTCGGTGACAACCGGCTCCGGTGTCGGTTCCTCGGTGACAACCGGTTCGGGGGTCGGCTCTGCGGTCGCTTCCGGCGTCGGCGTGGCCAGCAATTGCTGCGCCTGCTCGTCGGTGATCTGCGTGATCAGATCCCCGCGCATAAAGCCGACTTGCTGTGTGATCGCGACCGTCGCCTGATACCAGTCATATTCCCCTATGTGGATCATGCCTGCGACGTGCAGCAGCGTGCCGGGCTCGATCGCGGCGATGATCGTATTATCGGTGGTTGCGCCCGCTTCCGTGCGCAGGTTGGCCTTTTTGGCGGTCACCGCATAGAATTGCACCGAGGTATCCAGCTGCGGCGCGGCGGGCGCTTCGGTGGGCTCTGGTTGCGGGTCGGGCTGGGGCTCCGGCGTAGGCTCGGCCTGCGGCGGGTTCAGGCGGCGGTTGGCCTCCTCGTCGGAAATCTGCGAAACCAGATCGCCGCGCATGAAGCCGACCAATCCGTCGGACAACACGTTGACGCGGAACCAGTCCTGTCCGCCCAGATTGATACGGCCGTCGATCTGCAACAGCGAATCCGGGCTGATCGCGGCAATGATCGTGTTGTCGCCGGTCGCGCCCGCCTCGGTACGCAGATTGGCCTTGCCGGGGTTAACCGCGTAGAAGCGCACCGAGGTATCCAGCTGCGGCGCGGCAGTCGGTTCGGCGGGTTGTTGCGGCTGCTCCGGCGGTTGCTGTGGCTGCTCGGGCGGCTGTTGCGGTTGCTCGGGCGGCTGTTCCGGCTGCTGTGGTACATCCGTCGGTTCGGGCTGCTGCTCGGGCGGCATCTCGGGCGTCGCGGTGGGCATGGGCAACAGCGACAGCGTCAGCCCCCATGTGCGCATCGCTGTGGTGTTGGTGATGTACAGCGGCACATCCATCTGCTCGGCGAAGTTGATGCCATAGGTCGGGTCAGGCGTGATGATGTCCTGTTCGCCCTGATCCGATACCGAGAAACGGATCGACCCCAGGCGCTGCTCCGCCACAAAAGGATCGACAATTTGCAGCCAATAACTGGGCACGCCATCTTCCGAAAGCCCCATGTACTGGGCGGGCATGGCGACTGGCTGATTGTTGGCGTCATCCCAATATAATGTAATGATCGGTATTTCCGGGGTGGGCACGGCGGGCAGCATCGCCGTCGCCAAAGCAGCGGTCATCGGCATGACCAGCATGCAAGCGATCATCGCGATAGCCAGGGCACGGTGAAGTTTGCGTGTAAATTCCATAAGCGAACCTCCTTATTTTTGCGGCGCAAGCCGAACCAATATCCGATAGCAAATTAGATACGATCCCATAAAGTCATTGTACGACGGGGCACAGGGCTTGTCAATCGTCCGGGCACATGGGAATTTGTGTGCGCGCACCCATTTGGCAGGAGTGCGCCGCCTGCGCGGCGTATTGTTTATGGACGGTGAAAACAGGTTCACGCACTGCCCGAAGGAGGAATCCCCTCATGCACAATGCCGATTTGGAAGAGATCGTCTTGACGCGCGAGCCGCGTTTTAGCGGCAAGATCATCAACGTGGAGCACTGGCAGGTGCGCCTGCCCAATGGGCAAACCGCGCTGCGCGAAGTCGTGGTGCATCCCGGCGCGGCGGCGGTGGTGCCGGTTGACGACGCGGGCATGGTCACGCTGGTGCGCCAGCATCGCGTGGTCATGGGCCAGATGACGCTGGAGATTCCTGCGGGTAAGCTCGACCACATAGGGGAGGATCCTTTCGCCTGCGCCCAGCGCGAGCTAAGCGAGGAGACCGGATACACCGCCAAGACCTGGCAGCATCTGATGACCATCGAAACCACGCCGGGGTTCTGCACAGAACGCGTCGCGCTGTATATGGCGACCGGCCTGTCGGCTGGCGCCGCGCATCTGGACGCCGACGAGTTTCTGCATGTGGAGCGCATGCCGCTTGATGAGGCGGTGGCGATGGTGATGCGCGGCCAGTTTCCGGACGGAAAGACCGCGCTGGGGCTGCTGATGGCGCAGCGCGCGCTGAAAGAACAGCGCGCGTGAGTTGCCCGGACGCATACGGCACATGTGCCGATACTATAATAACGCGCGAACATGCGCGGATGTTGCATGGAAACATGCGCAGAACCAAATTTTTCCGACCTTGACACAAAAGATAAAAAGGAGTGTGCGCACTTGGCCAGAAGAATGCCGCTGCGCGGCCTGTGGCGGATGACCAGCGCGGACGGCGGCGCGCGGAACTGCTCGCTGCCCTGTTCGCTTGTGCCGCTGGTGGGCACACAGGCGGCGGCGCTGACCGCCGAGGTGCCACTGGTTGGCTGGACCGATCAGTATATCGAGCTGGAGCTGGAGGGCCTGTATGGCGACGGCTGGGTGGAGGTTGACGGCCACAAGCTGGCGGAATTTTCTGGCCTGCACGGCGGCTTGTTCTGCGTGGAAGTAAGCGCGCTGATCACCCCCGAAGCCGAGCAGATGACCGTCCGTGTGCACTTCGCGGAGGGGAAGGGCCAGCGCGGTGTGCTGGAAGGCGTCTGGTTGCACGGCTATTCGCGGCTGCTGATCACCGGCATGTGTGTGCGCACCGACTCGGACGGAACCGCCTTTGGCGTGCGTTGCGAAGTATCGGCGATGGTAGCCGGGCACTATACATTCAGCTACGCGGTGGCGCTGGGCGACGAGTCGATCGGCACACTGCGCTATGAGGAAGAGCTGACGGTGGGCACGCAGATACGCGTGCACAAGATCGCCATCGCCGGAGCGCACCTGTGGCGCGTAGGGCGCAGCAACCGTCCGTATACCATCAAGCTGACCGTGCTGGCGCAGCATGTGGGCTGTGATATGCGCCAGTTGCGCACCGGCCTGCTGCTGCTGGGCGTGGCCAAGCGCACCACAGAGTTCCACGAAACGCTGGAAACGCTGGGCAACCGTCCGGCATTTCTGGAGGGCACAACGTGGGACGCGCCGGAAGGTGACTTGATGCCGCCGGAGAAGCTGTACGCGACGCTGGCACGGCTGGAGCGCGCGCACATCAAGAGCCTGTTTGTGCCCCGGCCGCAATGCGCGGCTTTCTACGAGGCGTGCAGCGAAGTGGGGATGATGGTCTGGCAGCTGCTGCCCGGTGACGTGACGCTGGCGCAACAGGTGGTCATGCGCTTGATGCGCCATCCGTGCGTGGTGCAGTGGGGTGTGGCGCCCGATGGCACCGACGCGGCGGTGCGCGGCATCACCGATATCCTCGACACTCTCGGCGATCAGCGCCCATTTGTGGGGCCGACGCCGCAACGCATCGGCGGGCACCCGGACTGGAAGGCGCTGGGGCAGGGCAAGTGTTTTAATGTCGTCGGGCCGTATCAGCAGCTCGACCCGGAGACCCTGGCGCGCTATGCCAACGATGACGACGCGGTTATCCGCGTGCTGCCGCAGGTGGTGCTCGGCTATGTCGAGGATGAGGCCGAGGAATGGTTCCTGCAAAGCGGCGCGTGGGACGCGGATACGCTGGCCGGATTGACCGAATATCTCTACGCCGAACAGTTGCGCTACTTTTCCGAGCGCGCGCGCTTCCGCAGCGCGGTGGGGTATTTTGGCGGGCGCGTTGCGGCCGCCGACGCATCGGCCGAGGGAACGCTGCTCGATGCCGACGGGGACCCCACGCTGGCATGGTTTGCGCTCAAGCAGGCGTTTTCGCCGGTGGCGGCCTGCGTGCAGATGCCCACACTGGCCTTCTGGGCGCACAGCCCGATGGCGCTGAAAGTGCAACTGTTGGTCACCGCGCAGCTTCGGGATCATGCGCCGGTATCGGTGCACGCGGCGCTCTATCGCGCCAACGGTGAGGCGCTGGCACAGGGGCATTGGGACGATGTGCCCTGCGAAACCGGCGAAGTGGGCGTTCTGAACGCCGTCGCCCCCAATGCCGAGGAGCCGCTGGTGCTGCGGCTGACCGTAACGCGCGGCGAGCAGACGATTTTCCGCGGCGACCGCGCAATCTGCGTGGGTACCCGGGCACTGCTGGCGGCGCTGCTGTCCGCGCCGGTGGCCCGGCTGGGCTTGCGCGACGGGCGCATCCTCAACGTCGGGCCGGTGGCGGCGTTCAGCGTGGCTTCCGATGGCGTGCGGGAGGAAGCGTTCTCCGGCTGGGGCGCGCTGCTGCCCGGAGAGCAATGGGAGCTTGCCGAGCGGGCAAGTCTGAGCCTTTGGTGCGCGCAGGTGCAAAAAATGCGCTGACGCATTCAGTTTTTGACAAAAAGGTGTATACTGATAGCAGATTCTGGTCGAAAAGACGAGAGGAGCGCTTCAATGAAGGGGCTGTATCGCGCGTTTATTGCGCTGATGATCTTGCTGGTGGCGCTGGGTGTCGGACTGATGATCTGGGGCATGCGCGACCATGCGTCACGGCCGGTCGTGCCGGTCGAACCCAACGGTGTTGCCGGGGCGCAGACCGCCCAGTGGGAGCGTGCGCATGCTGTTTAATCGACCGTTTGTCTTTTCGCACCTGCCGACGCTGGAAACCGAGCGGCTTGTCCTGCGCAAGGTACAGCCGGGCGATGCGCGCGATCTGTTCGAATACGGCCGCGATGCGGAGGTCGCCCGCCATGTGCTATGGGATGCCTATCGGACGGAGAATGACGCGCGCATGTATGTGCGCTATTTGCAGCGCCAATATCGCGGCGATCAGCCGTCCAGCTGGGGCATCGTGCACAAGGCCGACCGCAAGATGATTGGGACGATCGGCTTTATGTGGTGGAACCATGACCATAACTCCGCCGAAGTGGGCTATTCGCTGTCGCGCGCGTATTGGAATCACGGCTATATGAGCGAGGCACTGACGCCGGTGCTGCGGTTCGGGTTTGAGGAAATGGGGCTGCACCGCATCGAAGCGCAGCATGAGGTCGATAACCCCGCCTCGGGCCGGGTGATGGAAAAGGTGGGCATGCGCCGGGAGGGCACCGCGCGCGGACGGCTCTATAACAAGGGACGCTATGTGGATGTGGATGTGTACGCCATCCTGCGCGAGGACTGGCAGCGCGGATAGCGCTCCCCGCACTGAGTATATGCGCGGGATGTGTATGATAGAACCAGGAGAGTGTCTATGAGCAAAACTTTTTTTATCGCTGATACGCACTTTGGTCACGAGGCGATCATCGCCTATGAGCGTCGGCCATTCGCCAATGCCGCCGAGATGGATGCCGCGCTGATCGCGAACTGGAACCGCGTGGTGGGCAAGGACGATCTGGTGTGGATGCTGGGCGACTTCGCGCTGGCGCCCGCCGAGCGTGTGCGCGAGGTGCTGGCCGCGCTAAACGGCAGAAAGCAGCTGGTCATGGGCAACCACGACCGCAAGCGCGGCGAAACCTTCTGGCGTGAGGCTGGGTTCGACTGGGTCAGCCCCTATCCGGTGCTGGACGGCACGATGATCCTGACGCACGAGCCGATCTACGTCAATGCCAATATGCCCTACGCCAACATCTTTGGGCATGTGCACGGCAACCCGGAATACAAAGATTTTTCCACGCAGCATGTGTGCGTCAGTGCCGAGCGCATTGGGTATACGCCGATCGCGCTGGAGGATGTGCTGACGAGGATGCAGGGATAGGAGTGCGCGATGTTTGATTTTCGATTTGAACTGACACGGAGCGATTACGCGGCGTTCCAGAAGAGCTATCTGTTGCGCTCGCCGCATGGAAAGAAACTGATGCGGCACTTGCGCATTGCATTGCTGCTGCTTGTGCTTGGGCAAGTCTACCTGTATGCGCTGGGGGACCCGCTCTCGCCCGCGATGTGGATCCCCAGTGTCCTGATCGCGGTTGCCGTGTTTTTTCTGCCGCATATCACGCAGCTCGACACCAAGTACGGACATTTTTTGCCCATGCAAAAGGGGAAGTTCTTTGAGCAGGGCACCATCACTTTCCACTTTGACGAGAACAGTTACACCTACACATCGCCTAATGCAGAAGGCACGACGAAATACACGGCCATCCTGCGGGTGGATGCTGGCCCGGACGCGGTCTATCTGTATCAGGCGGTGAATCAGGCGCTCATCATCCCTGACCGCGCCTTTGCCGACGATGCGGAAAAGCAGCAGTTTGTCGCGTTTATCCAGCGCAAAATTGCGGGGGACGCGGCGGCGTGAACCGCGCTAAACGCAGCAAAAAAGAGCCTTCCGGCTCTTTTTTTGTGTCGCTTTTTATTTCGAGGCGCAAGCCGCTTATCGCATATCCCACACGCTGCGCCACTGCGAGAACGGATAGATCACGCGCGTGACATGGCCGAAGATGCGCTCGCGCGGGATGGGGCCGATGGCCGGGTCCCGGCTGTCGATGCTGTTGGCGCGGTTGTCCCCCATAACGAAATAGTGGCCTTCGGGAACGATGAACGGGCCAAAGGTAAACGAACCGCGCCGCGACAGGAAGTCTTGCTGCACCAGTGCGGCGTTGACGTACAGCTCGCCGTCGCGCAGCTCGACGGTGTCGCCGGGCATGCCGACGATGCGCTTGACAAACGTATCGCCCTTGTCGTTGTACTGGCAGGACACCACGTCAAAGAACTGCGGGTCTTCCTTGGCAAAATCGTACTTCGTCACCCACACGAACTCGTTGTGTTGCAGCGTGTCCAGCATGGATTTGCCGTCGATGCGGATCGGCTCGGCGACGAATTGGCGGAACAGCAGCGCCGCCGCCAGCACGACCAGAAAGACCAGCACCCACTCCAGCATATCGCGGACGATATGCTTGCGCGGCGCGGCCTTGACCGGCGATTCCTTCTGATCCAGCGGCGCAAAAAGCACATCTCCCTCGTGCACCAGATGCGGGAGCTGCTCGCCAAGTTCGCCTTTTTGCTTGGGGGTGGCCTGCCGTTTGGGCGCGGCTGATGGCTTTGTGTTCACAAGGGGTCCTGCCTTTCCGGGAATGCGGTCACTGAGGGTCGCGGATCATCCGCATATTGCCAAAGGGAAACACCACGCACTGCACGTGGCCGCGGATCATGTCGCGCGTCAGCGCGCCGACCGCCGGGCTGCGGCTGTCGTTGCTGTGATCGCGGTTGTCGCCCATCACAAAGTATTGGTCGGCAGGCACGGTATATGGGCCAAAGTTGTCGCGATTGGGCGTGTAGGAAAAATTCTGCGGGACGAGTTGCCCATCCACATACAGGTCGCCGCCGCGCAGCTCGATGGTCTCGCCGGGCAGACCGACCACGCGCTTGACAAAGGTCTGTGTCCGCGCCGGGTACTTGCAGATCACCACGTCGAACCGACCAGGGTTGCCCGCCAGATAATCCCACTTGGTGGCGATCATGTATTCGTTGTTTTGCAGTGTGTTGAGCATCGACTCGCCATCCACGCGCACCGGTTCAAAGATGAAGGTGCGGATGACCATCGCCAGGCCAAACGCCACCACAAATGTAATCACCCATTCCAGAATTTCGCGGCCCATCGACTTTTTCTTCGCCTCCTTTTTTGGCGGCTTCGTGACAGAGGGCGTGGACTGAATCGGCTGTTGAGCCATACATATTCCTTCTTTCTATAGTGAATGGACGTATTTTTGTGTGAAAAAGTTGCGCTTTACAGCGCGCGCCAGGCATCCGGCGGCCAGATGACGCACATGGCCTTGCCGAGCAGTGCTTCTTTAGGCACCGCGCCCAGTGTTGGATCCCGGCTGTCAAAGCTCTCGCTGCGGTGGTCGCCCAGCAGCAGGTATTGGTGATCCCAAGCCTTCACCGGCGCAAAGTCCGGCGTTGGCTCGGCTAGGTATTGCTCGGTCAGGGGTTGCCCGTTTAGCAGAACGCACCCGCCCTCGGCAGTCAGCACATCGCCGGGAACGCCGACCACGCGCTTGATCCATAAGGCGCTTTGCCCCGGGAACCGGCACACCGCCAGCTCTCCTCGCTGTGGCGCGCGCATGGCGTACAGTGGCTTAATGATCAGCACCCATTGCCCTTGGCGCAGGGTGGGCTGCATGGATTCGCCGTGCACCGGCCGAATATCCAGCACCAGCGCGGACACAAACCAGGTCAGCGTCAGCACGATGGCAACCGCCGTCAGGGTGCTGTGCCAGGCCAGCGGTTTGCCGCTGCGGCGCATGCGGGTTCTTGTGCCTGTGGTCATACGCCTCCTGTGCCGCGACTGAGCAGCTTTTTCATGCGCTTGACAAACTCCGCGCGATCCATCATCACGATGCGTCCGCAGCCGATGCATTTGATCTTAATGTCGGCGCCGACACGGATGATGTGCCATTGATCGCTGCCGCAGGGGTGGGTTTTTTTCATTTGCACCAGATCGCCCAGTTGCAGGTCCTCCACGCGCAATCCCCCTCCGCCGACAAACAATCAATCCTCATTATAGCAACATCCTTTGCGAAAGACAATATCACGCGGGCGCTATGCGCGATTTTATCGCAAAACCGCTTGACAACGCGCTGTCTGTGGGGTATGATATTCGTCGTCCACTCTTGGATGTGCGCCCATAGCTCAGCTGGATAGAGTGTTTGACTACGAATCAAAAGGTCACAGGTTCGAATCCTGTTGGGCGCGCCAGAGAGAAAGCCTCGAGAACGAAAAATTCTCGGGGCTTTTCTTTATGTGTTGATATAGGTTGTGTGGCTGTTTTTGTGTCTAGGCAGCGTTTTGTCACACCTCGCGGAAAATCTGATGAATCAACGTGCCTGCTTATCGCCGATTGCCTATGCCAAAATCTCTGCCGTATTCGCGATGCCATGCGCGCGCAACTCCGCCTGCATTTTTTCGATAGCGCGGCGCACATCGTCCCGGCTGCTCGATAGCTGCATGCGTCGGGTGTAGGCGCTGCCGTCAAACAGAAAGTTTCGGCTCTTTGGGCCGTCTTTTTGCACGACTTGAAATGTCCCCAGATACCCGCCGCGGCGATGTATCAGACAAAACCGTACCGAGTCGATGTCCATCAGCCGATAGGCCGGACGATTCGCCAACGTGTTGACCGTAAACCAGTCATCCTCTATGACAAACGGATCGAGCAGTTGCCCCTGATCCTGCCCAAGACGCCGCATCAGCGCAATGAGCAGTGCACAGGCGGCCAGCAACGCGATTACCGCCGCGCCAATCATCATCCCCATCGATGCTTGCATATTCCTTCTCCCGCCACATGTTTCTCTTTTGCCAAGATAGTGTACCACAGAATAAGGAAGGGCTCAACAGGCGCAAAAAACCCAGCACCCACCTAGGATGCTGGGCCTTGCCGCGCGGGCAGTGCCGCGAAAGATCGACTATTGCAGACGCATCAGCGAGAAGGCGGCACAACCGGGGTTGACAGTATAGGTGGTGGCGTTGGTGGCGATAAGCGCCATATTTACCACCGCCCCCGCAGACAGCAAGGTCAGGCCGCTCATGGTCGCGGTCAGAAGCTGCGGCGCGGTCGGCAATACCGGGAAGAACTGTGCCAACTGCGTGATGAGCGTGCCATCAGCGCGGATGCCCACCGAGAACGGACTGGTCGTGCTGCTGATCGCAACAAAATTAAACGTAACCCAGTACAGTCCCGCTGTGGTTACGGTGATGCTGTCTGCCACAGGATAGGTGACATTGAAGCCCGCTTCGGACACGGTCAGCGGGACGGTGACCGGCGTGCCGGCAGGCGCGACCAAAGCTATGCCGCCGCCGGAATGGCGCGCGCCGAACGCCAGAATGCCCGATCCGCCAGCGGGGCCCGCCGGACCGATGGGACCGGCCGGGCCGACTGCGCCAGCAGGTCCAGTCAACCCCATTGGGCCCTGTGGGCCAGCCGGGCCTTGTGGGCCGGGAATTTGCATGCTTGTGTTGCGGCATGGGTTGCAACCGCAACCGCAATTGGATGACATCATTCCTTTCACTCCTTTCGAGTTCACTACAGTCTATGCCTTCTGTCGAAATACGGCACAGTGTGGGCGCGAAAGGCGGTGTCCCCCGTTTGCTTGAAAACCGGACAGGTTTCCTGTACAATATCGTATACATGCACTTGTATGTCCCGATCTGCGGGACGAAAGGACGGCCGGATGTCAACGCTGAAACAGATCATACAGAATAAGCAAGCCAAGCTGGGCGTCATTGGCCTGGGCTATGTGGGGCTGCCGCTGGCGGTAGAAAAGGCCAAGGCCGGGTTTATGGTGCTGGGCTTTGACGTCGTGCCCGAACGCGTGGCGATGGTCAACGCGGGACACAACTATATCGGTGATGTGGTCAATGAGGACTTGGAGCAGATTGTGTCCTCGGGCCTGCTGCGCGCCACCGGCGACTTCTCGCGCCTTGCGCAGTGCGACGCGGTGTGCATCTGTGTGCCCACGCCGCTGGATACGCATCAGCAGCCGGACATCAGCTTTGTGCGCACGGCGGCGGAGACCATTGTGCCATACATGCACGCGGATATGCTGATCGTGCTGGAATCCACCACCTACCCAGGCACTACGGAAGAGCTGCTCAAACCGATTCTGGAGCGCTCCGGCTTGATCTGCGGCAAAGACTTTTACCTCGCGTTTTCACCCGAGCGCGTCGATCCGGGCAACCTGCTGTATCACACCAAGAACACGCCCAAGGTAGTGGGCGGCATGACCGCGGCCTGCACCGACGTCGCCGCGACACTGTACGAGATGGTGCTGGACGCGCCGGTGCATCGCGTATCGACCCCGGCGGTTGCCGAAATGGAAAAAATCTTAGAAAACACTTATCGGAACGTCAATATTGGGCTGATCAACGAGCTGGCCATGCTGTCCGAGCGCATGGGCATCAATATCTGGGAAGTGATTGAGGCCGCCAAGACCAAGCCCTACGGCTTTCAGGCGTTCTATCCGGGCCCGGGGTTGGGCGGGCACTGCATCCCGCTCGATCCCTACTATCTTTCGTGGAAGGCGCGGGAGTACGGCTTTCATACCTCGATGATCGAGGCGTCCATGATGGTGAACGACCGCATGCCGGAATACGTCGTGCAGCGCGCGATGCACATCCTCAATGACAGCAAGCTGGCGATTCGCGGCGCGAAGGTGCTGGTGCTGGGTGTGGCGTACAAGCAGGACATTGACGACTACCGCGAGAGCCCGGCCATTCGCGTGATTGGCGAACTGCGCAAGGTCGGTGCCGATGTGACGTATTATGACCCCTATGTGCCCGCTTTTGCGGATCATGGGCTGAGCATGCAGGGCGAAGAGGCGCTGACGCCCGAGCTTGTCCGCTCCGCTGATCTTGTGATCGTCACCACCGCGCACACCACCGTCGATTACGCGCTGGTGCAGCGGCACGCGCGCGTGATTTTCGATACCAAGAACCGGCTAAAGGACATTGCCCCGCGCGATAACATCATATTGCTGTAAGAAAAAAGACCGTCGGCACCATGCGCCGACGGTCTTTACGGTTTACCAGATAAATGGCAGCAGCCGGTATTTTGTGCTGCGTTGATAGGCCGCATACCCGTCCAACTCGTCCGCGAGCATCGCTTCCTCGCCATGGATGCGGATGGCGAGCACAATCCCCGCAATCACCGCGAGCACGATCCCCCAGATGGAGCCGCACAGGATCGCGGCGAACAGAAACATCGCCAGCAGCCCCAAATACATGGGGTGACGAACGATGCGGTACACCCCGCCGGTGATGACAGTCTGCTTCTCCTGCATGCGCACCAGCGGTGACAGATACGCATTGGTGAAAAAAGTGGCAATCAGCAGGATGACCGACGCGAGCAGCCCGATTCCCCCTAACACCTTGAGCCAAAGCGGAAACGGAGCAGACCATCCAAACCGCTTGTCCAGCGGCAAAACCAACAGCCATACAAAGAAAACCAGCTTCAGCAGCGCCACCACCGCGATATCCCACGGTTTTTCGCCGCCGGTGCCGGTTTTGCGAAACCGCTCCGCCAGCAGCGCGGGGTTCCTGTGATACAGCCCGATGACGACGATGAAGCACATCAGCAGCACCGAGCCGGTGAAGATCAGTCCCTCCGTCCACAGCCAGTCGCCGCTGAGCCATTGCATCAGCAGCGCAAACGCAGCATATCCGGCAAACACGGACAGCATCTGGGGAATGGATACTTTTTTCATGCGGGTTGCCCCTTTCGCGTCTTTGGGAATGCTGGCGACATGGCCTGCGAGAGAAGCCCGGCCGCGAAGCACCACACTATGCTTACACCGAGAAGCTCCACAGCACGCGGTCCTGATCCAATCGCGCGCTCACTTCGGGCGATAATCCCTGACCAGCCAGCCCCAGCCAGAGGTGCGCGGCGCACATGCCGATGTCCACGTCCGGGTGCTCCCACTTGAAGTGCTTATACCCGACCGGCTTGGCAACCGTGACGGTCTTTCCGTCGTCGCTTACGCCAAAGCGCCAAAACTGGCTGTTGGCGGCGGATGGAGCGAGCCGCGCCAGTTCCAGCGCCGCGCGCACAGGCGCGGACAACGCGGCCACTTTTTCCGGCAGTTCCATTAGCTGCTCCAGCGGTTTCCGGCGCGCGCCGTTCTTGCCCGCGACATAGTCCACAAAGCGCTTGGTCTGCGCGTCGCGGTGGCCGAAGGGCATGCAGCAGATGGCGCGTTCGCCCACATCCACGCCCTTGCCGTACCCATAGCCCAGCGTGGACGTCTTGATCTGCTCGGGCGAGGCGATGCCCGGAACATAGCGGCCCAGCTCACTCAATTTGTAGTGCCCGAACCAGCAGGTGGACAGCCCCTTGCTCACCGCAAAAAGCATGGCCACCTCGCCCACGAATCCCGCCTTGGAGATCGACAGCAAATCGGTCTGCGCCAGCATGGCCATGTTGTCCGCTGGGTTCAGGCCGTTGTTGTACAGCTTTTTGCCGGGCTGTGCCTGAAAAAACACAAACCGGGTTTGGTGGTCAAACGGCATAGCCGTTTCCTGTGTGAACCGCCGCAGTGCATCCACTGTGGCGGCGGGCAGCGGCCCTGCCTCGAATGTGCGCACCGACTTGCGCAGAGGGATTGCGCTGACCAGCAATTGCGTGACGGATGCATCCATATTTATTGTTCCTCCTTCAGTTGTGCCTGCCCGATAAAGCCGTATTGGAAAAGAATGCCCAGATCCTGACGCTGTCGCATGGTGACCTTCGAAGCGACCAGCCGCTGCAAGGCTTCGATATACAGCAGGATCGTGTCTGTTGGGATGTCCTTGTTGACCGCGCCCTCGCGCTTGCCCTGTTCGATCAGTTCCCGCAGCAGCGGGACGGCCTGCGCCGCATAGTGCTCGGCCATGAATGCCTGCATCTCCGGCGTTTGCAGCAGCTTGTCGTCCAGCAGCCCGCCGGTCGCCTCGTCGGTCAGTTCGCCCAATGCCTGCGTCTTTTCCGCGATCAATGCCTCGTATTTTTCGCTGAAGCATAAATCACTGCGCATCACGCGGTCAAAGTGTTCGCTTTGCCGCCCCAACGAGTCAAAGATGATTTGCCGTGCCAGTGCTTGTTTATCGCCATAATAGTTGTAGATGCTGACCTTCGAAACGCCCGCCTCGGCGGCAATTTGCTCGACGCTGGTGGCGCTTACACCCTTTTGGCGGAACAGCCGAAGCGCTGCCGCCTCAATCTGATCCATCTTCGCGCGCTTTCGCCGCTCGTATCCGTTCATGCGCACCACCTCGCGCACAGTATAGCGCAATATATGAACGATTTCAAGCATATCGTATAAAACTTGTTGACGCATGGAAAAAATTGCGCTATGATGAACGAAAGCGAAGCGGAAAGTTCAAAAGCGAGGTGATACTGTGCGGATATGCATACAAACACTGGGCACGCGAGGCGATGTGCAGCCCTATGTGGCGCTGGCGGTTCGGCTTGTAAGGATGGGCCACAGCGCGGTGATTTGCACCGGGGAGAGCTTCCGGGGCCTTGTGACGCAAAATGGCGTGGAATTTCACCGCGCGACCGCCGACCTGATGGCCTTGCTGAACACCGAGGAAGGCCGCGCCGTGATGAACGGCGGATTCAAGCACCCGTTGCGCGCCATGCGCTATGCCAAGGAAGTGGCAAGTCCGGCGTTCCGCAAGAGTCTGGATGACTTCTGGGCCGCGTCGCAGGGTGCGGACATCATTCTGTATCATCCCAAGGCGCTAGCCGCGCCGGATATGGCGGCGGCGCTGCGCATCCCCTGTGTCAGCGTACCGACCGTGTCGATCACCTTTCCGGTCAGCGAGTTCCCCAACATGGCCATCGCGCCAACCGCCAACTGGGGGCCGACGCTGAACCGGCTTTCCTACGCGATGATGGACAAGGCGGACATGTCCAACCTTGGTGAGATCAACGACTTTCGACAAAAAACGTTGGGGCTGCCGCCGCGCAAAGCGGGGGTGTATGCCCGCGCCATCGACGGCAAGCCGATCCCGGTCATTTGTCCGGTCAGCCCCGCACTGTTTGAGGACGTGACCAGTTGGCAGGATCAAGTGTTTTTGCCGGGTTTCTTTTATCTGAATGCAGAAAAACAAGCCCTCGATCCGAGCATCGAGGACTTTCTGCGCGCTGGCGAAAAGCCCGTCGTGGTGTCGTTCAGCAGCATGCCGTTGGCCAAGCCGGATGCGTTCGCCGCCATGCTGGATCAGGCGCTGGCGCAAACCGGCAACCGCGCCATCCTGCTGACTGGCAGCATGGATATCGGCGCGATCGCAAGCAAGCGCGTGCTTACGGCGGCTTCCGCGCCGCATGCGTTGCTGTTTCCGCGCGCCAAGGGGATTATCCATCACGGCGGAATTGGCACAGTGGCCGAGGCGCTCCGGTCGGGCGCGCCGCAGCAGATCATCCCATTCTCGGTGGATCAGCCGTTCTGGGCGCACCGGCTGCACCGGCTGGGCTATGCGCTACAGCCGATGCGGGAAAAGGACATTTCTGTAGATCGGCTGGTCGCTGCCTTGCGCGAGATGGAGCGGCCCGAACACATCGGCAAGGCGGCGGAGATACGGGAAAAAATCGCGCGCGAGGACGGCTGCGGGGCGGCAGCGGCGTACCTTGCGCAGGTGTAGCGGCTATGCGCGATGCCCGGCGCAAAATACGTAGCGCGCCGGAGTCGACAGTGCCGGGCTAAAGACAAACCCATTCCAGTCAAAGCACTTCAATTCCTCCGGCTGTTGGGTCCGATTCTCCAGCATAAACCGTGCCAT
This sequence comes from Eubacteriales bacterium, assembly GCA_031552735.1. GTDB lineage: Bacteria > Bacillota > Clostridia > Christensenellales > Aristaeellaceae > JAVBUY01. The sequence continues at coordinate 35,734 of JAVBMF010000012.1, read as the reverse complement.
TTGGCCGCGCGCCATCTTGGCTAGGGTCGTGGGAATGCGCCCATGCAAACTTTTGATGAAAACGATATCAATGAAGCGATCCTGCGGTTTCAAATGGGGACGGATGCACTTCGCGTATTCCTCGGAGGCCAGATTGACCACACAATCCGGGGATGCGTAGAGCGCGCGATACAGCTTGTCCTTCCAGAATGCGTACATCGTGCCCTCATCCCACTGGAGCTTGGTGATCATCTCCAGCCGATACGGTCGAACCAAATCAAAGGGGCGCAGCACGCCGTAGAGCGCGCTGAGAATCCGCAGACTGTCCGTGGCATAGTCCAAGGCGGACTGGCTCAGGCTTGCCGGGTCGAGGTTCTTGTACACCAGTCCGTCATACGCAAACAGCGCCGGGCAGCCCTCGCCGACCGCGCCGAAATGCTGATAATCGAAAAACGCGTCGCTGGAGAGCTTTGCGTTGGCCTTGAAGATGCTTTCCAGTTGCCATGGCGCATACTGCCGCAGGTGGGCTAGCAGATATTCTGTTTCGGATTGGAACACCGGCAACGTGCCCTGCTGATCCGCCGACATTTTCATGCGCCTTGCTGGCGAGAGGATTAGTTTCATCCGGGGACAGCCTCCCTCACAAATATACTCGATTATAGCATACATTTTGCGGAAAAGAAGGCAAGCACAATGCGACGCGGCAAGCGCTGGATCGGTGTTCTGGTGGACAGGGTGCTTTTGGCATGGATGTCCGGCGCCCTGGCCGCCGACATGCCCCGTCGCATCGCCGGGCTGTATGGCAAGGTAGAGGGGATACGCGCGTGAATCAGGTGAAGCGCCGGAACCGACGGGATATGACCGGCAAACCGGCGGCCGCATGAAGGCGCAGATTGACAGAATGGCTCGGGGTGGAAATCACAATCGAAGAAAAGCAATAATCCGAACCCATCACCGACAGCGACAAACTGTCTGGATTGGTTCGGATTATGTGGGTTTGGTGCGGTCGACGGGACTTGAACCCGTACCCTTGCGGACACGCCCCTCAAACGTGCGCGTATGCCAATTCCGCCACGACCGCAAGCCGAAAAGGAATCGACACCTAGTATAAAGGGGAAAGGCGTTGCTGTCAAGATGGGCGATGAAAACGTGATCAGGCGGCCCTTTCCAGCTCCGACGTGCAGGCGGGGCAGCGCGTGGCAGCGATGGCGATCTCGGTGCAGCAATGCGGGCAGAATTTGGTGGTCGGCGTGCCGGGCTCTACCGGCTTGCGGCCGATGTTGGTCAGCGCGTTCATGCCCTTGACCAGCAGGAACACCACGAGCGCCATGATCAGGAAATTGATGACGCTGGTGATGAACGCGCCGTAGCGCAGGGTGATGCCCAGCACCGACAGTTGCAGCGCGTCAAAGTTGGCGCCGGTCAGCAGGCCGATAATCGGCGAGAGAATGTTGTCGGTCAGCGAAGTGACCACGCCCTGAAACGCGGCGCCGATGATGACGCCGACTGCCAGGTTCATGACGTTGCCTTTGAGCGCAAAAGATTTGAACTCCTCGAAGAACTTCTTCATAGATATTGCCTCCGTTCGATGATGATGCGCCCCCATTGTAGCACAGCGGCGTACTGGAGAAAAGAGGGAACCTTACGCGCGGAGCAGGTGGGTCAGCAGCGCCTCGCACCCGTTGACCGCGTCGGCATAGGTGGTGTCAAAATCGCCAGTGTACCAGGGATCGTCTACATCGCGGGGCTGGGTGGTGTAATCCAGCAGGCGGTGCATCTTGCTCTCGGGATCGCCGCCGACGATGCGTCGCATGTTGGCCAAATTGCGGTTGTCCATACAGACCAGCAGATCATAGCGCGCGTAGTCGGTGGCGGTCATCTGACGCGCTTTGCGCGGCGGGCAGGCGACGGCATGCGCGGTCAGTACCCGGCGCGTGCCCGGATGCACCGGCTGGCCGAGCTCCTCGGTGCTGGTGGCCGCCGAAGCGACGACAAACCGCTCCGCCAACCCGCGCTTTCGCGCAAGGTCGGCAAACACATATTCCGCCATAGGCGAGCGGCAAATATTCCCGTGGCAGACAAACAATATGCACATCATCGCGCCAGCTTCTCCAATATCGGTTGATCGGCGGGACAAAAGGGGTACTGCGTCAGTTCCCCGGGCGATACCCAGAGGATGCGCGGATGCTCGCTGGCGAGTGGAACGCCGTGCGTGATGCGCGCTGAAAAAAACGTCAGGTGCACGGTAAAGTCCGGGTAGGTATAGATAGTCTCGCCGATTATTTCGCCAATATCGGCGGTGATTGACAATTCCTCTGCCAGCTCGCGCCGCAGGCACGCGGGCAATGTTTCGCCTTCTTCCAGCTTGCCGCCGGGAAATTCCCACAGCAGGCCGTTGGCTTTGTGGGCCGGGCGCTGGCAGATCAGGATGCGGCCCGCGTCATCGCGGAGGATCGCGGCGGTTACTTCCAGCATGCGGCACTCTCCTTGCGAAAAATCTTCTCTATCATACCACAGCCGCAGGCAGATGTGGTAAAATAGCCGGGAGAAAACGCAAAGGGTGAGGCATATGGGCATCATCACGATCATCGGCGCGGGCATGATGGGCAGCGCGATGAGCATCCCGGCACGCGACAATGGACACACGGTGCGCATTGTGGGCACGCATTTGGATCGCGAGATTATCGACCACGCGCGTGCCACCGGCGAGCACCTGACCATGCGCCGCAAGTTGCCCGAGGGCATCGCGTACTATCAGATTGAGCAGCTTGACGGCGCGCTGGCTGGGGCAGACCTGGTGATTGGCGGCGTGTCCAGCTTTGGCGTGACATGGTTCGCAGAGCATGCCGTGCCACATATCCCACCCGAGGTTCCGATTCTGTCGGTGACCAAGGGACTGATCGACGAGGCCGACGGCAGGTTGACCACCTTCCCGCACTACTTGCGCGATGTGTGCGGCGCGAACCGCTCCTTTAACGCGGTCGGCGGGCCGTGCACCAGCTATGAGTTGGCGGATCGCAGGCACAGCGCGGTGGCTTTCTGCGGCAGCGACATGGAGACCCTGCGCCTATGCAAGCGCATGCTGGGCACCGCGTATTACCACATTAGCCTGTCTACCGACGTGGTCGGCGTGGAGTGCGCGGTGGCGCTGAAGAACGCGTATGCATTGGCGGTGTCGCTAGCAATTGGCATGATCGAGCGGCAGGAAGGCGAGGGCTGTACGCTGGCGTACAACCCACAGGCTGCGCTGTTTGGCCAGAGTGTGCGAGAGATGGCACGCATGCTGGCGCTGACCGGTGGCGCGCCGGACAACATCGTCTACGCGGCGGGCGATCTGTATGTAACCATTTTCGGTGGACGCACGCGGCGGCTGGGCACACTGCTGGGCAAAGGTATCGCTTTTGACGAAGCGATGCGGCAACTGTCCGGTGTCACGCTGGAAAGCGTAGTCATTGCCCAGCGCACCATCCGCGCGATGCGCACGCTGTCCGGCGCGGGCAAGGCCAACCCGGCCGATTTCCCGCTGCTGTTCCATGTGGGGCGGCTGTTGGACGGCGAGACCGGTGTGGGGATTCCGTGGGAGAAGTTTGAGGTGGAATAAGCGTGGGGGGATAAAAGAGAAACCCGATTGCTCGGGTTTCTCTTTGCGTCTTTATTCGATTGGGCCATTCTGTTGGGTTCATCCGGCGCACAGGTAAAGGCCATCCCCACCGCCCCTCTTTTCGCCGTCAGAACATCTTATCAAAGAACATGTGGAAGAATAGCTGATCGGCCAATACCAGCAGCCCGATGATCGCCACATACAGCGCGAACCACTTCAGCGATGTGCGTTGCACCAGCCGCAACATCCATCGGATGGCCAAAAAGCCCGATACCGCCGCCGCGACGACGCCCACCGCCAGCGCGAACCCGCCGCCGGACAGGGCCGAGCCATCGCCGAACAGGTCTTTCAGCTCGAAAACCAGCGAGCCAAGGATCGCCGGTACCGACATCATGAAGGAAAACTTGGCGGCGGTGGCACGATTTAACCCCGACCACAAACCGCCGACGATGGTGGACCCACTGCGCGACACACCGGGCAGGATAGCAACCGCCTGCATTGCGCCCATCGCCAGCGCATGTTTGTTTTGCACTGCGCCGGTATCAGCGGTCTGTGTGGCATGTCTGGCTTGCGCGGCGCGCTTGCCAATAAACTCTGTGGTGAGTAGCAATGCCGCAGTGATCAGGAACGAAATGCCCAGAAACCAGCCCGTAAACAGCGCATTAATCTGATCTTCGAACAATAGCGCCGCCACCACGGCGGGCAGCGTCGCTAAAACCAGCATCCAGAAAGTGTGGTTCTTAAAGGGGTTTTTTAGCATCTGCCACCAGTCGCGCCAGAACACCGCCAGCACCGCGGCCAGTGTGCCCACGTGCATCAAAATGGTCAGCAGCATGCCCGGCTCTTGAACGCCCAGCAATTTTTGCGCGAGCATCAGATGTCCGCTGGAACTGATGGGCAAAAACTCCGATAGCCCCTGTACGATTCCCAGAATTGCCGCCTGAATTGCGTTCATGTTTACCCTCCGTAGTGGCACGATTGCGCCGCCCTTATGCTATGGCAAAAAGCCGCCGCGCATGCGATAGGATAGCACGCGCGGTGGAGAAAAGTCAATGCGCAGCCGCTTGCTCAGCGGATGCTGCGGCGCATCGTTCCATCCGCAAACCAAGGCGGAAGGGACGTCCTTTCCCTTATTCCGTCAATGCTTTAGCAAACCGCCAATCCTTGTCCATCAGCGCAAAACGCGCCGCGCAGCCCACCGCGATGCGCCCATAGTCCGCCTCGATACCGATGCTGCGTGCCGGAGCCTCGGTCACCATCTCGATGGCCTGCTCGGGGTCTGTGCCTAGCTTTACGATAGCATTGTGCAGCGCCTCGTGCATCTTCAGCGTCGATCCGGCCAAGGTCCCGGCGGCCAGGCGCGCCGCGCCGTCTTTCACATACACGCATTGCCCGCCCAGTTCGTATTGGCCGTCAGGCATGCCCGCCGCTTCCATCGCGTCGGTAATCAGCAGCACGCCGCTGCCGCACGCGCAGCCATGCTTGGCGGCGATAGCCAGTCGCACTGTGTCCGGGTGCAGGTGAATCAGATCGGCGATAACCTGCACCGCCACGCGCGGGTCGGTCAGCGCTGCGCCGGGCACGCCGGGCAGGCGGTGGTGCAGCGGCGTTTGCGCATTAAACAGATGCGTCACCTGCGTCGCGCCCCAGTCCGCGGCGGCGTGCAGCTGCTCGGCGGTGGCATCGGTATGCCCCACCGCCACGCGCACCCCCTGCGCGGTGACAGCACGTATAAACGCTTGCGCACCCGGGAGCTCCGGTGCCAGTGTGATCAGCCGCACGATGTCGGACGCGCCTTCGGTCATGCGTTCATAGGCAGCCATGTCCGGCGCGAGAAAGTGCTCTGGCAGTTGCGCCCCGGCATGTTTGGGATTCATGAACGGCGCTTCCATGTGCGCGCCAACCACGCGCGCGCCCTCTCGCGAACTTTGCATCACAGTCTTTACGCCCAGCAGCGCCGCGCGCGTGTCCTCGATGCTCGCACTCATCGTGGTCGCCAAAAACGCCGCCACGCCTTGCTCGCCCAGCCCGTGCGCCATCGCGCGCACCGCCGCCTCACCTTGCATGGTGTCGTGTCCCGCATAGCCGTGAATGTGGACATCCACAAACCCAGGCAGCAAATATTGTCCCTGTGCATCCACCGCGCGCTCGCCTGGCACGGCGGTCAATTCGCCGATTTCGGTGATTTTTCCGTCCATGGTCCGCACGCTTGCCCGTGTCAGCCTTCCTTCGACGCATGCAATCGCATTGTATATCAGCATAAAACCGCCTCCTATGCTGTTATTATATCGTGTTTGCCGCACGCAAACAAGGTTGCTCTGGCGCCCGCAATTGTGGTATGATGCAAGAGGTGTGACCGCATGAATCCCCCGCCGATCGCGCATGCTAACCGCAACGCCGCGCGTGGGAGGGATTCAGATGACAGTCGCATTTGAACAGGGTTTGGAAGCATTGGCCGGCAGCCTGAGCGGCATGGGGTTTACGATGGTGCCGCTGGGGCAGGAGAGCGAAACCGACGCGGTGCTCTATCAGCAAGGGCTGACGGTTGCGCTGGGTGCGCGCCCGTCCAGACGCGGCGCGGTCATCCTCAATGTGCGCGGACTATCCGCCGCGCAGACCGCCGAGGCGCTGCGCAGCCGCTGCCATGCGCGAATTTTTTAAGTTCGCTTCCGCACGCGCCGCAGGCAAGCCCTCCACAGCACGTACAGCCGCGCTTTGGATTCCCTTGGGGAGGCTCCGTATGATACAAACGCAAAAACGCAAGCGCTCGCCGTGGCGCATGATTGTGCCCGTCGTGCTGGTCATTGCCTTGCTGGTTGCCGGCGCGGTGTATTTGTCGCACGTGTTTTCCCAGCGCGTGTCCAAGCCCATTGCGTTGACCGCGCGATCCACGCAGCACGTGACCGCCTTTGGCAATGATGTGCTGTACTATGATGGGATGATGCTGCACGCGGTCAACACCAGCGGCGGACACAAGTGGTCGTTTCAGCTGGGGCAGTACGCGGGCTATCACACATTCGACAAGCATATCGTGGCATGGTCAGCCAATCAGCTATACATCCTTGACGGCCGCAACGGCAGCCCCTTGTACAATGACCGTATGGGTGCAGAGATTCAGTTTGCGCGTGTCGGCAATGATTATGTAGCCGCGTTTGTCGGCGAGCTGTCCAGCGGCAACATTCATGTCATGGACCTCAACGGCAAGAGCGTTGACAGCATGCAGGTGGATTCGCAGACGCTGCTGGACATTGGCTTCTTTGCCGAGGGGCCGGAGATGATGTGGGTGCTTGGGCTGGATACTTCCGGCACGGTGCCGTCGCTGATGATGCAAACCTATCGTCCGGGCACGCTGGCCACCGGCAACGCCACGCTGGGCGAACAGTTGGTCTACAAAGTCTATTATTACAACAAATTGCTGCGCATCGCCGACACGCGGCAAATCCGCACATTTGACTACAAGATCAAGCAGGATGTCAACACGCCACCGATTCTGATCTATGGATGGCTGCTCACCGATACGCGGCAAGTCGGCCGCGAAATGGCGCAGTTGCTGGTGCCCGCGCCGCAGATGGACGGCACGCTGCATGCCACAGACCTGCGTGTGCTGATGAACACGCGTGACCGTGTGCTGCATCTGCCAACCGAGTGTTTTGGCGCGGCACTGGGCAACAAATCGGTGTATGGGTTCAGCGCCAATTACGTCTACGTCTGCAAGTATGATGAAAACACATTCAAGGCGTATGCGCTGCCGATTTTCGCCACGCGCGTGCTGGGCATTACCGAGAACAACCGCGCCATTCTGGCCGCGGGCTCCGATGTGTATCTGGTGCAGTTGCCCGAATGACACTTCTTCGCACGCATCTGCCCGAGAGGAGGGTTGCGCTATCAACGCCGTTGACCTTATTGTGCTGGGGATTTTGGCGGTCAGCATTCTGTTTGGGATGTACAAGGGGTTTATCAATGCCGTACTGGGCTTGGTCGGGCTGTTCGCCGCGCTGATTATCGCCTACTTTGCCTACCCCCAATTGGCGCGCGCGCTGCAAAGCAATCAGTCGTTGATTAACACACTGGCGCACTATTCCGATGCAGCCTCACGCATCCACAGCCTGGACCTGGCGCTGACGCCGGTGGCGAACATCCCGCAGGCGCTGCTGGATCAGGCGCTGACCAACGCCGCGCTGCCGCAGCCGTTTGAGGCGTTCGTGCGTGCCAATATTCTCAGTCAGGCGTTCGCGTCGCTGGGCAGCATCAATATTGCCGAGTATTTGAACCAGACTATTATCGCGGTGTCGCTGAATATTCTGTGCTTCCTGGCCTGCTTCACCATTGCGTATGCGGCGGTCATGCTGATTGTGCATCTGATCAACTATGTGTTCCGTCTGCCGGTGCTCAAGCATCTGGACATGCTGCTTGGCGGCATCTTCGGCGGCATTCGGGGTATCTTTCTGGTGTTCGTGCTCTTTGCACTGGTGCCTATCCTGCTGACGATTTCGCCCATCCCGCAGGTATCCCAGCTCATTTCGGAATCATCGCTGGCGTCGTTCTTCTACCAGAGCAATTTGATTCAGACTATCATGCAGGGGACCCTGTGGTGATGGAAGCGGATGGATAGCGCAAACCCCGAGCGATGCTCGGGGTTTGCTTTTGGGCGAGGGACTGATCATGCGCGGTTACTGCTGCCGCCCTTGGTCTTCGCGCTGCATGCGGCCACCGTTTTTGCCACCAACCGCATCCCTGCGCTGCATGTCGTCCGGGACACCCGGCATGCCCAGCAACCCTTCGTAGGCTTTTTGCATATCGGCTAGCGCAGTGTCGTAGCACTGCTGTTGCGCTTCGGTCAGATCGCGCTGGGCGCCCTTGGCAGCCTTGCCGCCAAGCAGCGCGCGCACCTGCTGACACAACAGCGCGTCGGCCTGCGCCTGCGTGATGGAGCCCTTCGCGAGCGCGTCGCTGATCGCGGTTTGCGCCTGCTCGCCACTGGCCATAACGGCCTGCTTAAAGGCTTTGGCATCGGCCACGACCCATGTGGAATAATCAACGGCGCTTCCGCGACGCGTCATGTTCAGCGCATCGGCCTGCTCCTGCGTCAGCGCGCCCTTTGCTACCGACGCGTCAAGCGCGGTCTTTGCGGCGTCACCACCCTCGCGCAGCGCAGCCTGTAGCGCGTTGACTTCCGCGACCGTCCAGTTGCCAAAATCGATGGCTTGCGCTGCCTTGTTTTGCGACAGCGCGCGGTTGTAGGCATCAACCTCGGCTTGGGTCAGCACACCGCCGCTTACCAGCGTAGACAAAAACGCCTGCTCGGCCTGCGCGATGGTTTCTCGCGCCTTCTCCATCTCGGCTTGCTGCGCATCGGTCAGCTCTTGCGCAGGCGCGCCACCGCGCCGGTGCAGCTCCATGCCGGGCATCAGCTGCGGGCCGGGATGCATGGGGTTCAGCCGCTGGCTGTCGTGCCGCGCGAATGCGGCAGTCGGTTCGTCGGCGGCCAGTGCGAACGAGGCGGCCGAGAGGATGATCAGCATGGATAGGGCCAGTGCCAACCACTTCGAGTGCTTTTGCATAGGGGAACCCTCCTTTTCTGTTCGCCAGCTTGGGAACAAGGAGAGTGTACCCCCAGAATATGGCGGCACAATGAACGGGCAAAGAACGAATCGGGAAAGAAATGTGGCGGGTGGCAGCGTTCTTTGTTGATACAAGCCCCCTATCAGCAAGGGTTCGCCGATTGCCTGCGCATGCTGTGCACGAAATAACCCCCGAAGCAATTGCCTCGGGGGCTGCGTTTGTGCAATCAGTACAGCGACGTAATAATCTCCGTCCAGATCCGGTCATAGACCTTTACGCCGTCGCCTAGATAGGTGAAGATTTCGCAGTGGTCCAGCGCCTCCTGCGGCGGGTTGGACACCATGTTGTCGGCATACTCGTCGCCCATCAGCTCGGCCGCCGCTTTGTTGGGGATGGCGTAGCCGACGTAGCGATAGTTTTGCGCGGCGATCTCTGGATCGCACAGGAAGTCAATGAACTGCTGCGCCTCCGCAGGGTGCTGCGAGGAAGCGGGCACGCACATCGCGTCAAAGAAGAGATTGGAGCCCTCCGACGGCACGACATACTGCAAATCGGGGTTCTCGCTCATGCAGTATTGCGCGTCGCCGCTCCACACCAGCGCCAGCGCAGCTTCCCCAGCGATCATCTTGTCCTTGACTTCATCGACCACGTAGGCCAGCACCAGCGGGCTCTGCTCGATCAGCGCCTGCTTGGCAGCCTCCAGCTCGTCGGGGTTGACCGAGTTGAGCGAGTAGCCCAGGTGCTTGAGCGTGATGCCGATCGTATCGCGCGGGCTGTTGAGCATCAGGATGGAGCCCTCGTAGGCTTCGTTCCACAGATCGGCCCAGCCGGTCGGCGCGGTATCCACCATGGTCGTGTTGTAGAGGATGCCCATCGTGCCCCAGGTATAGGGCACCGAGTATGCATTCTCGGGGTCGTACGACAGGTTCAGAAAGCGCGGATCGACGTTGGCAGCGTTGGGCATGGCGGCCATGTCCAGCTTCAGCAGCATTTTTTCGTGGATCATGCGCTCGATCATGTAGTCCGAGGGGAAGATCACGTCGTAGTTCGTATTGCTCTTTTTCAGCTTGGTATACATGTCCTCGTTGGTTTCGAACATTTCATAATTGATCTTGATGCCGGTGCGCTCGGTGAACACCTCCAGCGTGTCCGGGTCGATGTAATCACCCCAGTTGTAGACATTGAGCGTGACGCCATCGGCGGCCTGCACCGGCACCGGGCGCGTGGCGACATAGGCGATGGGGGCGACGCACAGGGTCAGGGCGAGGGCGGCAATCAGCAATTTTTTCATACTTTGATCTCCTTCTTTGTTTGCGCGTTCTTTTGCCGGAGATTCGGCAGGTTCACAATAATCAGCATGCCCAGCACGACCACAAAAATGATGGTGGACAACGCATTGACCTTGGGCGAGATGCCGCGCTTGGCCATGGTGTAGATCGTGATCGACAGGTTCTGTACGCCCGAGCCGGTGGTAAAGAAGCTGATGACGAAATCGTCGATCGACATGGTCAGCGCAAGCAGGAACCCGGAAAAAACGCCGGGCAGGATGTCGGGTAGGATGACTTTGAAAAACGCTTTGGTGGGCGTCGCGCCCAGGTCTTGCGCCGCCTCGGACAAATGCGGGTCAAGCTGACGCAGCTTGGGCAGCACGCTGAGCACCACATACGGTATGCAGAACGCGACGTGCGACAGCAGCAGCGTCACAAAGCCCAGATGCAGCCGCATCAATGTGTAGAGCAGCATCAGCGATACGCCAGTGACGATTTCGCTGTTGAGCATCGGCAGGTTGACCAGCCCCATCAGGATTTGGCGCACGCTGCGCTTGGTCTGGTACAGCCCAATCGCGCCGATCGAACCGATGACCGTGGAGATCACCGCCGCCAGCACGCCGATGACCAGTGTGTTGCGCACCGCCTCCATGATCTGCTTGTCCCCAAGCAGCTCCACGTACCATTGCAGCGTGAATCCGCCCCAACTGCCGCGACTCTTGTTGGCGTTAAACGACAGCACGATCAGGATGATGATCGGCACATACAAGAAAAACAAAATCAGACCCATGTAGGCGCGCTTCATAAATTTCATCACCAGATGCGCACCTCCCCATTAGCGGCGTTCTCTGCGTCGGTGCGGTTGAGCGCGTACATGAACGCCAGCACCACCACCATGACCAGCAGCGACATCGCCGAGCCAAAGTGCCAGTCATTGGCTTTGCCGAATTGTTGCTGGATCACATCGCCGATCAGCGGCACCTTACCGCCACCCATCAGTTGCGAGATGACAAACGTGGTGACTGCGGGCACAAACACCATGGTGATGCCCTCCAGCACGCCGGGCAGGGAGAAGGGCAGCAGGATGCGCAGGAAGCTCTGGAACGGGTTGGCGCCCAGGTCTGCAGCGGCTTCGAGCTGACTGTGGTCGATTTTCTCCATCACGGTGTACACCGGCAGCACCATAAACGGCAGGAAGTTGTACACCATGCCGAGGATGACCGTGCCCTCCTTATAGAGGAAGGTCTGCTTGGGCAGGCCGATCCATGCCAGCATGCTGTTGATGACGCCGTTTTTCTCCAGCAGCGTCAGCCACGCATAGGTGCGCAGCAGGAAGTTCATCCACATGGGCAGGATGATGAGGAGCAGCAGCAGGTTGCGGTGCTTAAACCCGCGCCCGGTCAGGATCATCGCCACCGGGTAACCCAGCAGCAGGCAAATCACCGTGGTGACAAACGCCACATAGAACGAGCGACCCAGCAGCTTCATATAGATCGGGTCAAAGAATCGCTTCATATTGTCCAGCGACAGCTTGGCCTGCACCGGTTCGGTTTCGTGCACAGTGCCATCGGCGGTCAGGTAGCCCATGGTGCCGTCGGCCAGCGTAGTCTCGGTATAGGGTACCGGCTGCTCGACCGTGACGCCATAGTACATCACCAACCCCAGCGGCACGAGGATAAAGATGACCATCCACACCACAAATGGCGCCAGCATCGTTTTTCCGCGCATGGTCTTTCCCCCTTTCCCGCCGTGATGGATCAGTCCTGCTGTTCGTCGGGGTCGGGCTGTTTGGCCAGCACGTCCGGCGACATATCGGTCTTGTGCATAATCTGGATATCGGATGGGGCGACGGTGATCTGCACCTTGGTGCCGGGCTCGCGCGCGTGCGTGGAGTGCACCAGCACCTCGTCCTCGCCGACGGCAACGCGCATCTCGTAATGCACGCCCTTGAACAGCGTGGACAGCACCTCGCCCTGCGGCGCGCCGTCGATCAGCGTGTCCATGGATTTGAGCTTTACATCCTCGGGCCGCAGCACAACGTCGATCGGCGCGTTGTTGCCAAAGCCGGTGTCCACGCAGACGAACTCACGACCCAAGAAGAACGCCAGCTTATCCCGCAGCATCTTGCCGGCATAGATATTGCTCTCACCGATAAAGTCGGCGACAAACGCGTTGATGGGCTCGTTATAGATGTCCTGCGGGGTGCCGATCTGCTGGATCTCGCCGCCGCGCATGACCACGACGGTGTCGCTCATGGTCAGCGCCTCTTCCTGGTCGTGCGTGACAAACACGAAGGTGATGCCGCTCTCCACCTGGATGCGCTTGAGCTCGACCTGCATCTCCTTGCGCAGCTTTAGATCCAGCGCGCCCAGCGGCTCATCCAGCAACAGCACCTCGGGCTTGTTGATCAGCGCGCGGGCGATGGCGACGCGCTGCTGCTGTCCGCCGGAAAGCTGCGACACACTGCGCTTCTCAAACCCGGCTAGACCGACCAGCTCCAGCATCTCCGCGACGCGCTTGGCGGTTTTCTTCTTATCCTCTTTGCGCAAGTCGGGGCCAAAGGACACGTTCTGCGCGACATTCATGTGCGGAAACAGCGCGTAACGCTGGAACACCGTATTGATCGGGCGCTTATAGGGCGGCAGCGTAACGATGCTTTTGCCCTTGAACAGAATCTCGCCGGTGGTCGGCTGCATGAAACCGCCAATCAGTCGCAGCGTGGTGGTTTTGCCGCAGCCCGAAGGCCCGAGCAGCGTCACAAACTCGTTCTTCTCGATATTCAGATTGATACGCTTGAGCACTTCGTACCCATCGTCAAAGGTCACGCCCAAGTCTTTCAGCGCGATCAGATGCTCGGCCATTGGTGTCGCCTCCCGTTGGAAGTATTGTTAAAAATTAGGCGGGGTACTGACCCACAGTACACTGGCTTCCGTCTTGCCGGTGTTGGTCAGAAAATGCCGCGCGTCCGGCTTGTAGCTGAAGCTGTCGCCCTTTCGCACCTTGTAGGCGCGCTCGCCGATGGTTAGTTGCACGCTGCCGGACAGCACATAGCCAAATTCTTCGCCGGTGTGCGGCAGGTCCACCTCGCTGTGACTGCCCGGGGCCAGCACCAACAGGATGGGCTCCATGTCCTTCTTTTGCGCGTTGGGGATTAGCCAGTGGATGGTGACGCCTTGCTCGGCATTTTCCTTGACAAAGACATCCTCCTTGCGGAAAACCGGCTGCTCGGCGGATTCTCCGGCGAAGAATTCGCGGAATGACGAGCCAAGCGTGACCAAGATATCCTCCAGCGTGGACAGCGACGGCGAGGTCTGATTGCTCTCCAGCTGCGAGATGAATCCCTTCGACAGCTCGCAGCGGTCGGCCAGCTCCTTTTGCGTCAGGTTGCCCTTTAGGCGCAGACTTTTGATCTTTTCGCCGATACCGATAGCCAATCCATCGCCTCCCCTCGCGAAAAATTCTGAGAAAGTTTGATGTAACCAAACCTGAAGTTTTCGTCAGCGAAACCTATTTAATCATATTTCCCACTTGAAGTCAAGCGTTTTTTTGACAGAGGTTTTGCTTTTTCCATACGCGCTAAAATCGTTGCGTCATATGGGTTTTTCTGTGTTTCCAATCGTACTCTTTTCGCCCTGCGCAGTGATCGGGAAGTTTACTGGCACTAGTCCGCGCCGCGCACACAATATGTTGTATATTGCACGTTTTTTGCCACAGGTTGTGCCAATGCACCCGGCGTGGTATACTACCGAGCATAAAGGGGGCATAAGATGAAGAATGTGGGGGCGTCGCAAGCCGCGTTGTTCGCCGTGCTGAGGCGCTTTGTTCGCGCGCCGCGCGGGTTGGCCTGCTCCGGCGAAGGGCTGCTGACGCCCGCGTCGCATGCTGCCTGCCAGCGTGCCATCGACCGCGCCTTTGCCCGACACCGCACGGTCGGCGGCACGGTGACGCTGGTGCGCGCCGGGCAGCCGCTGGCCACGTTTGCCTATGGCAAGCGCCGCCTGCACCCCGATACCCCCGCGACAGAAGATACGCTGTATCGCGTCGCGTCGGTGTCTAAGCTGGTGTGCGCCTTCCCAGTGATGACGTTGGCCGGGCAAGGCATCCTATCGCTGGACGGTGATATTTCCGACTGGCTCGGGTACACGGTTCGCAATCCGTCGCATCCAGCCACACCCATCACGCCGCGTCAGCTAATGACCCACACCGCCGGGCTGCTGGACGCGCCGCAGTACGATGGGCCGGGCATCGCGGGCAAGCTGACCCTGCGCGAGATGCTGACCGGTGACGGCGCGCGACTGAACTTCGCGCCCACCGCGCCGGGCACGCACTTTCGCTACAGCAACTTTGGCGCGGGCACCATGGGCAGCGTGATCGAGGCGGTGACCGGACAGCCCTTCGATGAGGCGGTGCGGCAGACGCTGTTTGCGCCGCTGGGCATCACGGCTAGCTTTGCCCCACAGACGCTGGGCGATCAAAAAACCCGTCTGTCCAGCGGGTATGCGGTGCGCCCCTTGCGCGCGCCGCGCCTACAGTATGACGCGCCGGTTATCGCCGCGCAGACCGCGCCGGTGTGCGATCCGGAGCGCAACTTTATGGCGGCGCCCGGGCGGCTGAACATCGCCGTGCCCGACGCGGCCACGTTGCTGCGACTGCTGCTGTCCGACGGAGCGGTCGATGGCGTACGCATCCTTTCGCCCGGGTCTATCGCGGAGATGCTTGCGATGCAGGATGGCCATGGCTCGGTGACGCGCGCGGGCCGAGGGCTAGGCGTGGCATTCGCGCCGCGTGTGTTTGGTCGCCGCCTGTGCGTTGGGCATCAGGGCGTGGCCTATGGCATGAATGCCGAGCTGTGGGCCGACCCGGATACAGGCGACGGTGTGGCGGTGGCCACCAGCGGCACGTCGCTGCGCGCGCTGGGCAAACTGGTGCTGTCCGGCTGGGAGATGACGACGCTGGGGTTTGCGATGCTGGATCAGTTGCGGAAATGAGGGAGAAGCGCATGGGCTTTGACGAACGGGCGACTGGTTGGGACAACGCAGAGCGCATTGCGCGGGCGCAGTGCATCGCCGCGGAAATACGGCGATACATCACGGCCGCTGATGGCGCTGGCATGGAGTTTGGCTGCGGCACAGGGCTGGTTGGGTTGGCGTTGGCAGATTGCTTTGCCCGCATCACCTTTGTGGATACATCCGAGGGCATGCTGGCCGTATTGCGGGAGAAAATCGCGCGAGGCGGCTACCAGAACGCCACCGCCGCATGCTTCGATTTGGCCGCCGATCCGCTGCCCGACGCGCGCTATGATTGCGTTTTCTCTTCCATGGCACTGCACCATGTCGCCGATGCGCCCGGGATGCTGGCACGATTGGCATCGCTGCTACGCTCCAATGGGCAGCTTTTGCTGGTCGATTTGGACAGCGATCCCGGCGGCGCATTCCATGCTGAGGATGTGGGCTTTGCCGGGCACCATGGCTTTGACCAGACGGATATTACGGCTTGGGCGCGGGCGGCAGGACTGCGCGAGGTCACCTGCCACACATTCTATCGCGACCAGCGGCACATGACCAACACCGTTGTGCCCTATTCGCTCTTTTTACTGCGCGGCAAGCAATAAGAAAGCGTGGCGGAGGATTTCCTCTGCAACGCTTTTTTTGTTATCTCGGCGACCGTCTGTTTTCGATCCGCCGGACCAGCGTACCCATCACCACCAGCAGCGGCACCTCCACGATCAGCAGGATCAGGTTCTTGGGCGCGCGCGTGGCCAGCAGCGCCAGATACCCCTTTCCGTACAACATGGACGCCCACAGTGTGCCCAGCCCGATATTCAGCAGTACATTGACCAGCGCCTTGGCAGCGAGCGCGCGCGGCCAGCTCATGCGCAGCCGGTAGAAGCAGCAGCCGTAGAGGATGCCGCCAAGCAGCGCGGACAGCGTATAGCCGGGGAAAAATGGGCCATCCGGATGCAGCAGGTACCCCGTTACATCAACCACCACGCCCTGCATGCCCGCCACCACCGGCCCGAACAGCATGCCCGAAGCGGCTAGGAACACAAACCCGAAGCGAATGCGCAGCCAGGGCGCCAGCGTCAGCTCCAGCGCGCCCAGCACGATTTCCAGCGCGGCGAACAGGCCGGTCAGCACCAGCGTGCGCGTTTTGCGCAGTTCCTGTGCCGATGCCCGGAACAACTTAAAAACGGACACAAAAACACCTCCCCACAGGTCTCCGGTTCAGGAGATTCGAGGAGGTGTCCGCCATCGGACAGTGGGATGGACAAAGGTACCGCGAAAGGCAAGCCTTTCTTCGTCCCCCGCCGATCCCCGGACGGAGGCACTTGACGCACCCTGGTCTTTCCTGCCCTGCCTACGAATCACAATGTGACACGTTCAGTATATGCTACCCCGCCGCACAGCGCAAGGGGGTTATTTTTGTGCCATGCCGTAGCACATATAGTGGTTGACCGACCGTTTGCGCAGGCAGACCAGCCGGTCGGCCAGATCGGAAAACCAGCGGTCCTTGGCCATGCAGCCAAAGAAGCCGTAGGTGTATACCTGTACATCGTGAAATACGTCGAGGTATTTTTCCAGCCGATCCAGCGACAGATAGTTCCATTGCTTGCCCCAGCGCACATACGCGCGGCGCAGCAACCGGTGCAGCGAGGAAGCCTCCAGATTCTCGGCAAAGAGCAGCAACCCGCCAGGCTTTAACACGCGTCGCATCTCGGCCAGTGCCAAGGGGATGCGCTGCTCCTGCCCATCGCGGCCCACATGTCCCAGCACCGACTTAAAGACCACCACATCAAAGCTGTCGTCGGCATAGGGCAGGCAGGTGCAGTCGGCCAGCGCATAGGTTATCTGGTTCGACACGCCATGTTTTTCGTGCAGCGCTTTGGCCTGGGCAAAGCCGGTTTCTTCTATTTTATCGGTGCACAGGCAGGTGAACCCGCGCTGCGCGAAAAACAGCGACACACCGCCGTGGCGCGCGCCGATCTCCAGCAAGGTCTTGCCGTGGCCGTCGGGCATGCGCGCATCCAGCGTCCGCTGCCAATAGAGGATGGCTTTGCGCCAGGTGGCTACGTCCCACTCCACAATTTCGCGCATGTGCGCGTCGCTGATTCGCGTATCCTGCACCGGCATGCCTCCCTCGCGTGAATGGCTGTATTGTATCATTGGCGCGCAGGGAAGTCAATTTGCGGAGGAATCACGCACTTTCCCGCTCCGGTTTTCCACAGCCGAACAGTTGTTTTGATACGAAAAATAATGATTATGGCGTCGTCAAACGCAAGAATTGTCGGATTCTGCAGGGTTATGCACAGACTTATCCACAAAAACGCGTGTTCTGTGGAAAACTCTGCGTGTCAAAGCACACAAAAGCCGGACGATTTTGCAGCCCAAAATTTGGTGATTCTGCCGGGCAATGCACAAAAAAAACGGGCACGCGTGGCGGCCCGTTCAGCGAAAAGAGGCGAAGAAGCGTTATTCCTGCGTGGCCAGGAATTCATTGAGCTGATGCACCAGCTCGTCGGCGTTGATGCTGTGTACCGTGGCAGCCTGCTCGATGCTTTCGGCGGTGGCATGCGGGCAGCCCAGGCAATGCATGCCAAACTCCATAAAGATGCGCGCGGTGTTGCGGTTCATCCGCAGCACCTCACCAATGCTCATGTCCTTTGTTACCATGTGCGCTCCTCCCTTGCGGCGGTCGTCCATTTTGCTCACGGATGGTATGATACACGCTATTGATCAGAATTGCAACCTGTTCACACGGACAGGCGCATATCGCCGGGCTTGATCCAGCCGATCCTGCGCAGCAGCAACGCGAACAGCAGGCTAAGCAGCGCTGGCAGTGCGATATGCAGCACTGCAATCTTGCCGATCAGCAGCCATGCCGGGGTGGTCGCCGACATCGCCGCCCAGGTGCCCAACTGCCCCACCAACCCACTGGTGCCCATGCCCGCGGCCGCCCCGGCATTGCGCATGTCAAACAGCGTCGTAGCCAGCGGACCGGTGATCGCCGCAGCCAGTGTGGGCGGAATCAAAATGGCGGGATGACGCAGGATATTGGGCACCTGCAACATCGACGTACCCAATCCCTGCGAGATCAGCCCGCTTACGCCATTCTCTGGAAAGCTAGCCACCGCGAAACCGACCATCTGCGCGCAGCAGCCCGCAGTCGCGGCGCCAGCGGCCAGTTGCAGACCCAGACCCAACTCCTGCCCCTGCGCGGCGGTAAAGATCATCGCGCACAGCGCCGCTGATGAGATCGGCGCGGTCAGCACCAAACCAACCACTACCGCTACCAGTATCCCCATTGGAATGGGTTGCATGCGTGTCGCGGTATCAATGAATTGCATCAGCGCGCCCATCAGCGCCTGCACCACCGGCCCGACAATCAGCGCGGTGACGCCGCCCGCCACAATCGTGATCGTCGGCACCAGCACAATGTCCAGCTTGGTCTTTCCGGCAATCAGGTTGCCCAACTCCGCGCCGACCACCGCCGCCAGATAGCAACCCAGCGGCCCGCCCTGCGCATACCCCAGCGCACCGACCACCGCGCTGGAGAACATCGCCAGCGGCTTAACCTTCAGGCCCCAAGCCACCGCCACGCCAATGCCCGCGCCGACCACCGGGCCGGACATCGCAACCTTGGCAAAGTCGGTCAGCATCGTCAGGCCAGGAATTTTCCCCAGTTGCTCGAGGATCAACCCAATGATCAGCGTGGAGAACAAGCCCAACGCCATCGCGCTCAACGCGTCCAGACCATAACGCTTGCCCGCCCGCACCCAGATTGAGGGCTTCTTGGTGGTTTCGCTCATGCGCAGCCTTCTTTCACATAGGATTGTTTCATTATAGCAATTGCGATGTGGGATGTAAACCACACGCGGCGCATATGCTGTATGACCAAGTCGGCATAGGAGGCGCAACATGCAACCATTGCTTGTCATCCGCTGCGATCGGGCGGGGATTGTCTATCTGAACGGCGTATTCTGCGGCGAGGCGAATGGTGCGCAGGGATTTCCGCTGCGCGGTGATGCGTGTGCGTATGTGGAGTACAGCGCGCTGGATGGGCAGGCGCTTCCGGTGGCGATCGCGCTGACCTTCGATCAGGGCCGACTGACCACGCCGTTGCCGCCAACCGCGTATGCGGTGGTCTGGCCGGACAACGTCATCGAGCTGGAGATTCGCCCGATCTCGCTGCCGATTGCCCCGGATAGCGCGCAGACGAAGCAGTCCATCCCCTGTGGGGATGGTGAATTGACGCACCGCTGCGCGCATGGCGAGGACACCCTGTGCTGGCGGGGCGAGCCGCTGTGCGAGCTGCCGCAGGGCATGCGCGATATCCAGTCGCAGGCTTTCGCGCAGGGCATGCTGGTATGGGGCAAGCACGCCGATGGCGCGTGCGCGGTGTGCATTGCGTTGCACGGCGATGCGCCGGTGGCGCGCGGGCAGTTGCGCGCGCAAAGCCTGTCTGTGGAGTCCGGCGATACGCTGATTGCCATCGAAGCCAGGGACGATATTGTTGGTCATGCCGATTCGGTCAGCTATCGGTTCAATGCGGACGGCTTTTCACAGGTCGGCCGTCGCCCCGGCTGGGCACAAGGCGCGCCACGCTGGCCGCGTACCGCCGATGATACGCTGTGCGCGTATTTGCAGGCGCTGCGCATGGGCCTTGCCGATGAAGCGACGCGCTATCTGACCCCGGAAGCCGCCGCTATGCTGACCGCCGCCCCGCTACCCGTGTTTGATGCGGTGGTGTCCCTGCCGCACCCGCTGCTGGCCGCGCCGCCGGATTGTCCGCTGGCACAGGGCATCCTGCATGTGCGTCAGCCCAATCTGGGCGTCGTGCGTGCGGTGTGCGCCCATGCCGTGCCGTCACAGCATGCGCAGGGCAGTTGGTTGCTCGACCGCGTTCAATGGGAAGCATCGCGGAGCTAGGGTGCCGCGCATTTTCGCCAGCTCCACAAAGCAGCGTGTGGACTAGCGGCGTTCGCCAAGCGAAAACCGACGTAAAAACGGCGGAAAAGATGCGCGCCGTGTGCTTTTCGGCGTTTTGAAACACGCCCTGACGCTAAGGTGTGCGTGCTCGCGATTTTTTTGTGATTTTTGTGTTGGCGCTGTTGAAATGCGGACAAGCTTTGGTGTACAATATTTCTTGTTTTTGTTCCCCCCGACCCCGGAAGGAGAGAGGCCCATGCACAAGATGGAACAGGTCATTCTACTGGACTTTGGCGGGACGTATACGCAATTGCTTGCGCGCCGTATCCGTGACGCTAGGGTGTATTGCGAAGTGCTGCCGTGCACGACGCCGCTCGCCGACGTGTTGGCCAAGCAGCCCAAGGGACTCATTCTCTGCGGACCGGACCACAGCATTTCCGCGCCGGACGCGCTGCTGCCCGATGCGGCGCTGCTGAACTGCGCGGTGCCGGTGCTGGCCGTTGGCTACTGTTTTGCCGCGATGGTGCGGCATTTGGGCGGCAAAGTATCGGCGACCGACGCTGCGCTGACCGACATCACCGTTGTCACCGAGCAGGGCAGTGCACTGCTGGAAGGTTGCCCGGCTTCCTTTACGCTCAAGGTGCGTGCCGCCGACCGTGTGGACACGCTACCGCAGGGCTTTGTACCCGCCGCGCAGGGCGAGGTCGGCATTATCGCCGCTGAGAATAAGGGCGACAGGCGCTACGGCGTGCTGGCACATCAGGCGATGGCGGAAGGCGGAGAAAGTCTCGCGATTTTCCGGAATTTTTTGTATCAGGTGTGCGGCTGTGCGGGTGACTGGCGCATGGATACGTTTATCGATGCGTGCATCGCGGATATCCGCGCGCAGGTCGGAGAGCAGGGCAGTGTGCTGCTCGGCTTATCCGGCGGGGTAGATTCCTCCGTGTGCGCCGCGCTGATTTACAAAGCGATCGGCAAGCGCCTGCACTGTGTGTTTGTCAATCATGGGTTCATGCGCAAAGGCGAACCGGAGCAGGTTCAGCAGGTGTTTACCCAAACCTTCCCCGTACACCTAGTCGCCATCGACGCGGTCAATCGCTTCCAGGCGCAGGTCGATGACATCACTGACCCGGAGGTCAAGCGCAAGCAGATCGGCGCTGAGTTTATCAGCGTATTTGCCGAGGAAGCCGCCAAGTTGGGCGCAATTGATTATCTGGCGCAGGGCACCATCTACCCTGACATCATTGAGTCGGGCGTCACACCGGGCAGCAAGGTGATCAAGAGCCACCACAACGTGGGCGGGCTGCCCAAGGATCTGAAATTCAAAGGATTGGTTGAGCCGCTGAAATATCTTTTCAAGGACGAGGTGCGCCGCGTTGGCGAAGCGCTGGGTCTGCCCGCCGACATGGTGTGGCGTCAGCCGTTCCCGGGCCCCGGTCTGGCGGTGCGCGTCATCGGCGCCATCACGCAGGAAAAGCTTCGCCTTGTCCGCGAGGCTGACGCGATCGTCCGCGAAGAGATCGCCGCCGCCGGTCTAGACAAAGGCATCAACCAGTATTTCGCGCTGCTGACCGGTGTGCAGTCGGTGGGCATCCGCAACGACGACCGCTGCTACGAATACGCGGCCTGCATCCGCGCGGTCGTCACCGAAGATTTCATGTCCGCCGACTGGGCGCGCATCCCGCACGACGTGCTGGCCCGGATGTCCGCGCGCATTACCCGCGAGGTTGTGGGCATTAATCGCGTCGTATATGATATCACGACAAAGCCACCGGCGTCGGTGGAGTGGGAGTGAACGCAGAAAACCCGCGAAGCCGCATGAATACTAGGTTTTTCGAGGTTTTCAAGCTCCGTTGATACTGTTTTGATACCACCCGGTCAAAACACTTATCGGAGAGCAACTCCATAAAGACATGAAAATGTCCGACGAAACAACGAGATTGTTTCGCCGGACATTTTTGCATTCGCCGGATAAACCATTGGGGTGGACACTACCGCAGAGCAAAGGTGATATCTGCATTCATGGCGTTGTTCCAACCACGGATTTTGCAATTCATGTGCTTGCCTGAAAACGACGACATGAAGTGTTTCAACAGAGCGTCGTTATCACCAGCAAAGCTTTTCAGAATTGATTCGCCAGAAGTGGTATCCAATTCTGACACCGGTCTTGCGCCGCCAAAAAGATCTGTATCACCTTCAAAAAACTCAATCGATGCGTAATCTCCAAATAAGAAAGCATCAATGTAATCCATCAAATTGTCCACATCATCATCAAAATGAGCATGCTGGTACGAGCGAGGATTTGCTTGTTGGCGGGGAGGGCTGACGGATGAAAAGCGTTTTGCGTGAACTCTACGCGGGAAACATCACTCCGGGAGAACGGCGCAGCCCGCACAGCAAGGAATATCTCGAAGTCGTTTACACAATCAAGGATGAAGAACGCTACTTCATCGAAAAGATGTCGCTAGATGATTGCCAGCGATTTCAGCGGCTATCTGATCTTTACAGCGAGCTTATTTCCAACGACGGAGAAAACATCTTCTCAAGCGGTTTTGCGCTCGGCATGATGCTCATGCTGGACGTGATGAATGAAGCAGAAGCGTTGTAAGGCTAAAGCGACGATATGGGAAAAGGGATTGCTCCGGCAGTCCTTTTCTCTTTTGCGCTGCCTGTCCACCCAGTCGGGGAACGAGCAGTCTCTCCAGAATTAGTGAGGAAGGGGTTTCTTTGTTTCAATAGCATGTTGCCGCCACCGATCAAGCCACTGCACCAACATCTTTCCAAATTTGTAAACGATAACGGTCTTAACAGCACTCGAATAGGTAGGGAACATGTCGTCTACGCTTTGTGCTTCAACAGCGGCTGCGAATTCAGTAGCGTACATTTTAACGTAATCCATAAATTCGATACGTTCCTGTTCGCTTTCGAACACTGGAATTACCGAAAATGACCTATTGCAGGCTTTTTGAACCTCCTGATAACACTGTTTTTCAAAAAAGAGATTGTACGCGAGAAAACTAACGCTATTGCGTATATAAGCATAGTACATGATTGAGTCGTTTTCTTTACTAAGCTGTATTCCTAATTCTTTTTCCCAGTACATTTCCGGCTCAATGTGGTAGTATGTTTGTCTCGTAGCTTGTACTCCGTAAAGTGAAATATCTAACTGTCTGCCATCCAAAAAGATGTCCCACTTGGCTCTTCTGCCTGTTTCTTTAGCGCCTACATTCCAAATGGATGGGTGAGTAAACAAATATGGGAAATCCATAACCCAAGTAGCTGTATCCGCTTCCCCTTCGGTTATTTTAACCTCCAGATTATAGGTGCTATCGCGCTCGATTCTGATATCGCTATATTCATTGTTATAGAGTGTGTCATATTCGTCGGTGGAATACCAACTATCTATGTTTTGCAGACGCTTGATAACCTTAAAGTCATCTGATCCAACCAATCCAAATCTCTTTTTCCATAAAAACTCAACGGCTTGCTTTGTCGCACACTCTGCCGAGCTCGTATTTCGATCTCCAATTCTGCTATAAATTACCCCAGCGTGGATGATCGTCTTTTCTGTTCCTGAGCTACTGATTTTCGAATAATCTTTTAACAAATAAAAGGGGGTGACATCACTGTTGAAAACTATAATCACATCAACTTCTTTTCCATCGATCTCTATAGTTTTCACATCTACTCTGGGGATCTCTTCTCCCGACCATATTTTAGAGCTAAGAAATCCGATAAGGTTTTCTAGGTTTTTGCGGTTGCCATCTTCCGATATGCCAGTAACCTTGAATGTTTTATCTTCAACACCCAAGATAATATACCCATCTAGCATATTAATGGTTGTGTTGTTGGCCATACAGATAATGTCTTTAAGCAAATCTGCATTATTGATGTGCCAGCTTTGCTTAAAATCCCAATTGCTGCCCTCCGAGGCTTTGTTAATAAAAGATTCTATAATGCGTTTCAGTTCCATCTATATTCTCCTGTCTTTAACCGTACAGCTATGATGCAAGTGTATTCCAATAAGCGGAAATTTTCAAGCCGAGGGTGGAGGCAGCGCCGGATTTTCTAAACAGATTTAAACATAATAATTTTCCTTACATGCAATCTACTGCCATGCATGTTACTCTAACAGATGGAAAAGGAGTTGCAACGACTTTCCTGAACGAGGTGCACGGATGAACAGAGAAGATTTTACCACACGCATGGAGGCGATGGAAGGGACGCTGTATGGCGTAGCTCGTACCTATCTCCGAATCCCTGCTGACTGCGCTGATGCTGTGCAAGAATCTGCATTAAAAGCATGGCGTGGGCTATCATCGCTACGCGATGAAGGGTACTTTGAAACGTGGGCGGTGCGCATTCTTATCAACGAATGCAAAGCCATTCTTCGCAAGGGGAAGCGGGTTGTATTGATGGCCGAATTGCCGGATGCCGGTGTGCCGCAGGGTGCGGATCCGGCGGTTTATGAAGCCATCTACGCACTGGATATCCGTTATCGCGCTCCGTTCGTACTATACCATGTCGAAGGCTACTCGATTCAAGAAATCTCCACAATGTTGCGCTTGCCCAAAGGCATGGTCACCAGCCGATTGCAGCGAGCGCGAAAGAACTTGAGACAGATTTATGGGGGTGATTTAGCATGAAGCCGCAGCAACGAATCGAACGGGAGCGCGTGTTTGGCCCGACGCCCGAGGTTGTAGCGCGCCGCTTGAGCTACACCCTCAACCATTTAGAGGAGGAACCACCGATGAAAAAAGGATCAATTCCAGTATTGGTGCTGGTGCTTCTGCTGGTGCTGGCTGGCGTTGCCTATGCCGCAGTCACTGGGGGACTGAAAACATATTACGATAACCGCTTCGATTATGGCGGCAGGTTGCCGCAGGATGTGGAACAGCGCATCCAGACGGACATTCCCCAAAGCGGCGAGGGCAATCCGCTATAGAGATCGCCAAGCCGGACATCCGCGCGCTGCTAAAGGGACGCACACAGCCCCCGCAAAAGGGTGAGAAATGGGTAATCTATGCCATAGATCAAACGGAGTATCGGCAATTTGTTTATCAAGAAGAAAATCATGGGACTTATGCGCTGTACTATCCGCCGAATGTATCGATCCCACTGATCAGCGAAGCGGAAGATCCGGCGCTGGACTTTGCCAATCAGCAGGCGAAATTGCTGCTGGATACCTGGGGCGTGCCTTATGAATATCCTTTTTATCAGGTCTGCAATATTGCGCGAGGCGCGGATGTGAGCCTGCGTGGGGCGCCAATTCATACGGGTTCCGACATGAAGGAACATCTCCTCAGCATCCCTAGCAAAGGGGCACAATATGAGTATGATTACTTAAAAGAGCAAAAGCTGTTTGATGACGAATACACCTGCGTCCGGGCGCGCCAGCAGGTGAACGGCATCCCCTTTGTGATCTGCGACATTATCAGCCCTAACTACCGCCCAGAGAATCCACAGTTTGACGAAGGCGTATTTGTGCTGTGGCAATTCAACAGCCGAGGAGAAATTGTCTTTGCCGAAGCCAGCAACCTGCACGAGGTGGTAGCAGAAAGCGAGGCGCTGCAGCCTATTCTTGGCTGGCAGGAGTGTTTGGCGTCACTTTCCAAGAATAACCGTTTCTTTGATGGGCTTTTAGAAGCCAAGGTGGTCGGCGCAGAGCTTTGCTATGCGATCAATGGCAAACACATCACATACCCAGTTTGGCAGTTCCTGGTGGAGTTTAGTCAAGTGGGGTTTAATCAGGAAGCAGATTCCGCGCTGCAGCAGTATCTTTGCTTTGCAGTATATGTGGATGCGTGCAGTGGTCTGCCCTTATGAGATAGCAATGATGCGGACAGCCCTGATGGGCTTGATTTACCCTGATATCTGTGATACTCTTTTGATACTAAAAAGTACCCTAGCCAAGAATATAGGAGCTGATATTAAACAAATAAGATTAGAAAATGCATTAAGAAACACTTAAAATACTAAACATAATCGTTATAGTAGTCGAGTGGGAGTGATGGGTTGAACGCCGAAAACTGTTGAAAACACTAGGTTTTTGACCGCTTGATCCTCACCGTGGCAACGTTTTGGCAACACTGATTGGATTATTCAAAAAGTAAAGAGCCAACTGATTTTGTGTGTCAGTTAGCTCTTTTTTTGTTTGTCATTTCATCTCAAAGTGACGCAGTGCATTTTTAATTGCCTCATTTTTACCTGAAGGACAAGGGTTTTCTCGCTTGTCAGGCGAGCGGCGGTTTGACGCTGGTTTGACCGAAATACCACAGGATTCTTTTACATCAGCAATCCAACAGGACTTAGGGACAAAACCGGAGGTGGTTTTTACATAAACTTGAATGTCCTTAGGGTCATCGCTCCTCACCTCTATGCATTAGTCTATCATAATTTCAAAAACATTCAAACAACTACTGACAGTCACTTTTGTCTCTGATACAATGCAACCACAAAAGACACAAAAGTGACTGTTGGTAAAATATCGACAGGAGAGTGTACTATGACCACGGAAAACAAAATCTTCTTAACCGCCCAGGACTTGAGCGAAAGGCTCGGCATCTCCGTTGCACGTGCGTACAAAATGATTCGACGCATGAATGCAGAGCTGGAGAAGCAAGGGTATCTTGTCATTGCTGGCAAGATTCCCACTCGGTACTTTGAAAAACGCTGGTACTATGCCTTTGAGATGCTTTACTGGTGTGGCATACGTGAGGGTGAGCTGTTGGCTCTAACCCCGGCAGACTTCGACTTTGCAAGCGAGACAGTACGTATCAACAAATCCTACCAGCGGCTGAATGGACAGGACATCATTACCACGCCCAAGACCCCAAAGAGCAATCGTATGGCGCCCCCACGCCACCTGACCGAAAAATATTTCGACAATATGAAATGTGTAATAGTTAAGCGATATTTAAGGTGAAAAAAGGATGACAAGGCGTAACATTTTGATTACAATACGAAGATGGAAAATATAGGTGGCAAAGGCGAAAAAAGCAACAACCGCGCGCATGCCGATCATTACGCAACAGCATAACGGATGGCATGCAGACGCATGAATCCAGGAAGCGCTTTAGGCCCATCAACATACAACAGAAGCTCGCTATTCGGGATAGCGTCAAAAGGGAGCGTCTATATGAAAAAGAAAATGCAATCGATCCTGTCCATCTGCCTGGTGTGGGTTATGTTGTTGAGCACTTGGCCTGCTCAGGCGCTCACGGACACCGCGCAGCCAGCAGGGCAAGGCGGCGAGGTCTATTTTTCCGACGCGTTGGCGCTGCCGGAGGTATGCGAGGTGCGCTTCCTCTGGCCGGAAGGCGTGCCGCAGGCAGGGCAAGTGATCCGCACACAGCGTGTGCTGACCGGAGAGTCCGCGACCGCGCCCGAACTAGGCGTGGATTTTGACGTGCCCGAGGGTTTCGCGTTCACCGGCTGGGATAGCGACGCATACGCGAACGTCGCGGGCAATGTGGATGTGCACGCGGTGTTGACCGAGGCGATTCGCTTCACGGTCACTTTTGTCGATCCGGATGGCATGCCGATTGGCGAGCCGCAGCAGGTAGCCGAGGGCAGCGCGGCCATCGCGCCGGTACCGCTACAGACCCCGAGCGAGATAGTGCAGACCGAATCAACCGACATTCCGACAGCCACGGAAACCGCTGAACCAACCGAAGAGCCCCCCGCACCGGCCGCCGAGCCTTTCGGCTTTGCGGTGCCGGAAGGGCTTCGCTTCACAGGCTGGGATAGCGACGCGTACCTGCGCGTGACCCAGGACCTGACGATTACCGCGATGTTCGCGTCCAATGCGTTCACGGTCAGCTTTGTGGATGCCGCTGGACTGCCCATCGGTGTGCCGCAGGCGGTGGAACCCGGCCAGGCGGCCATCGCGCCGATTCCGGTGCCCGAGGCGCAGGTCGAAACGGCGCTGACCGGCCAGGATGTGGTCATTAACACCATGGACGGCGAGCAGGCGCTGCTGCACGCCGCCGCTGTCGGCGATGCTTCTTCGCTGGAACTGACGCTGCTGGGCGACGCGAATCAGCAGGGAGACAATACCCCGGCGCCCGACCCCTCCGCCGAGCCGGACGAGCAGGACGAAACGCCCGAATCCCCGGCACTGTATGTGGTGCCGCGCGGGCAAACCTTCGTCGGCTGGAGCACCACCGCCTTTATGGACGTGCAGAGCAATATGGTCGTTTCGGCCAACAGCACCGCGTCCGCGTCCATCGCCGTGCAGATCACCACCGAAAGCGACGTCACGGCGGGCAATGTGTTCGGCGCCAACGAAATCCGCCCCGACGTGAGCGGCATTTGGGATTATGTAACCGACTTCAAGTACAGCACCAACGTGACGCTGAATGTCACCTCGGTCGGCACAGGCCGCACCGTCACCATCACCGCGCCGGACGGCATGCGCTTCTATGCCGTCAACGCCAATCCGTTCCCCGGCATCACCCTGGCGCTCAGCCCGGCCACCGGCGTGGATACCGGCAAGAACGCCGTCTTTACTGTGGAGGACATCGTCGGCACCGGCAACTTCCTGATCGGCCTGCCCACGTACCGGGCGGGTACGGTGATCGATGCGGTCAAGGACGTGCGAGGCGTCGCGCAAAAGGTGGGCAACGACATCGTGGCCGCCTGCATGCCGCTGAGCGACGCGGGCGCATCGCAGCCCGAAATTGACGCAGCGCGGCCCAAGTATATCACCGCTGCCGTCGTGCGCGACAATGGCACGGATTGCCCGCAGCCCAGTGTCATGGTCATCCCCAAAGTATACGAAGAAGCGAATATCTTCGCCTATTTCCGCTATGGCGCGAGAGATCCCGGCGGCGATATGGAACTCGCGCACCCGGAGTACCGCACCTTCTTCCCCGAGGGGGAGGCCATGAAGATCGCCGCCAATGGCGAGCTGGGCGTGCAAGGCCGCGTGATCAACAACTGGCAGCCGGGGCATCAATTTGCGCTGCACAATCAGACGATCCACGAGCCGTACTGGAACCTGAGCGTCACCGTATACGCGCCCGACGGCATCGCCTTTTACGGCGAAGAGGCGCTGGCCAAGGCCGACGCGGGCAGCACCAATACCTGCCTGACCTATAGCGACATCAACTATAGCGGTGTGAAGCCCTACAACGGTGGCGCGGCGGTCGATAAGGCCATCGCGCATATGAGCTCGCCCTGGCCGGACGCCGCGGCGATATACTACTCGAACGGGCACCCGGATCAATCGGTAACCTCGTGGCCCCGAGCCGACCTCATCAACCAGACGCCGTGGACAGGCACACCGCGCCTGGACGCGCTAGGGTACGACAGCGGCAGCGTGGTGTTCGCGATGCCGCTGGAGCCCCGCACCATCCAGGTGCCGCCCGCGTTGGGTGCTACCTATGGCAGTCCCGACCAGTATAAAACAAAAGTGACTTACACCACGGCCAGCGGCGAGCACACGCAGTATCTCAACGGCATCTACGCGACGGTGCAAGGCCAGCCGGTGGACAACTACGAGATCAAGCCCAGTGTGGGCTTTATCGGCCTGGCCGCCATCGAGGCGACCCAGGGTACCACCGTGGATACGCTGAACGATTTGATGCGCTATACCGGCATTACCGGTCTTCAAAAGAAAACTTGGGATGAAAACGACGCCCATGTGGGCGGCACGCTGACGCTGGAGCCCACCGACGCCAGCTATGAACTGTACGGTCTGTCATTACGCTCGTACTATTCCACACTTTTTCTACCGGTGCGGCCGATGCAGTTCCCGACCGATGCGATCGTGAAGTATTGGCTGGATGGAGAGACCGAGCCGCGCCTGGACGCGACGCGCACCACCGAAACAGTCCTCAGCCGCGCGGCGGCGGAGGCTACGATGAACGCTAACTTGAATGAAGTGTTCACCTTCCCCGGCGCGGGCGACAAGACCACCGCCTATGGGCAGGCTGGCAAACGCGTGACCAAGGTTGAATTTACCTTCCCCACCGGCATGCCGCTGCGCAAGGCCGAAGGGTATGCCTTTGGCTACCAGATGCGCGCCGGGATCGGCGATACCGTCGCGCCGGACAATGTGGCCAATGATTCCGGTGCGCACTTGACCGGCATGCGCTTTACGCTGAAGGGATCACATTGCGCCAGCAACCTGTGCGATGCGGGCACGCCGATCAGCGGCGGGCAGCACCAGTATACACAGAATATTATACTGCGCCGCCAGGTGGATCTGCTGGTCATGCAAACCGCCGGGTGGCAGAGCTATGCCGACACGGCCCGCAGCATGGCGGATTCGTTTCTCCGGCCGTTAATGAACGGCCTGACCGATGGCGAAACCATGTATGGCGCGCGCATTGGATTTGGCTACAATACGTACGCCAAAAATGGCGGCGTCATGGACTACAAAGACGCGAGCGGCGCCTGGATGACGTACCATAATGTGCGCATCGACATCGCGCCCGACGCCGACAGCGCCCGCGTGCGCGAGCTGTTCTATGGCCGCATCGGCATGTCCGACGGCATGCACTATACCAACGGCCGGTTCGAATACACCACCAACAAGCATTCCGCGCCCCGCACCACCGCGTCCTTTGACAGCGGCGATCCCGAGGTGGCGGATCTGTCCCCCGGCAGCAGGCAACTTATCAATATTCCGCTGGATGACGACGAGTATTTCACCTCCCTCGCCTTCCTGGCCGATGCCTTCAAGGTGATCAAGGTGTCGTACAAGAACGTTGGCGGCACCGCTACCGTGCCGCGCGGCAATTTCAGCTTTGGCAACACGAATCATAATTACACGCACATGCGCAAGTTTTATGATGAGGCCTACTCGTATAATGGCGCTGCGGATGCGGCCGTAGGCTCGGGTGCGCGCTTCCAATTCAGCTTCAAGTCCATCCGCAATTACTTGAGCGACGGCGCGCGCGTGCCGGATTATCGCGAGCCCGACGGCCTGTTGCCCTTCCATTGCACCTTTACCTCCGATGAAACCATCGGCCAGGACGGCAGCAACGTCAAGCAATCCGAAGACAGCGTGTCGGTCGCCGGGGTGCAGGTCGCCCGCTACGGGATACAGAATATCTCGACGGCATCCGGCGCGATCGGACACATGCCCAGCCTGAACGTGGCGGAAAACAATATCGCCAAGGCGGTGCCCGCCAAGCTGCATGAGATGGTGAGCAGCGTGGCGCAGGGCAGCACGTTCACCGTGTTGCTCAAGGCGGCGATGATTGGCGCCCATGTGAACACCTATAACAACTATCTGACCGTCTATAACGGCGAGCTGTGGCTGGAGGTCAATCCCAATTTTGTGTTCGCCGGGCCGGTGGCCGCTTATGCCCGCGACCCCAGCAAATGGAACACGACAGGCGCGTATTCCGCTATCCCCTTTACCATGGACCAAACGCGCTATGAGGTGCGCGGCGGAAAAACCTACCTGGTCATCAAAGAACCGCCGGTGACCAGCAAGGATACCTGCTATGTATTAAGGATGGCGGTGCTGCCCTCCGCGCCCACCGGCGGCAACCAGCTCGTCTTTAACCGCGTGCTGCGCAACTTTACCGATACCACCAAGCCGGAAGTCGGCGCGGAGCAGGCGCCATACTTCTACGGCGTGCCCAGCGGCGTGAATCGCGACGCCACCTTTGACGCCAACGGCAACGGCACGGCAGACGACGACTATATGGTCGCCGGAACGGTCAACAACCCGGTCACCATCGCGGCGGCCATGGAAATTGGCGTGTCGCTCTATCCGGGTCAGCAGGACGCGCTGGCGTATGACCGCCTGCAAAAGTTCCACCAGCACCAGACCGAGCAGCTGACGCTGTACGCTGGTGTGGCGGGCTCGTCCATCGACCCGATGTATAACTACACCACCACCATCAAGGTGCCCATCCACGGTGCGGCCGATGTGCAGACCTATGCCACCGAAACCGGCACGGCCAGCATCGCGCCGGAGTTCGCCATGGGCTTGAGCGGCCCTGTCACCGCCGAAGTGCCCGCCGCGGTGACCAGCCACTACATCTTGTACAGCACCGACGACGGCGCCAGTTTTGTGGCCAAGGATCGGATCAGCGATTGGAGCAAAGTCACGCATGTACAGCTGACGGTGCCGGTGCTGCCCGCCAAGAACGCGGTTGGTCTGCGCTTCTCGCTGAAAACGCTGGATGCGTTCACCAGCATCCCCGCCAACGCCAAGAGCTATCTGGCTGGCGACTATTCCGCCAGCAACAGCATGGGCGGACCGGCAAACCTGACCGGCTACACGCCGCTGGCCAGCTACCAGGCCGTGCGCGAAAAGCTGGTCGCGGGCTATGTGTTCATGGATAAGAACGGCAACGACGTCTACGACGAAGGCACCGATGAGAAGTGGGCGGGCGTCAGCGTGGAGCTGTACGCCGCCGATGCGGTCGGCCGCGCGACCGGCGCGCCGCTGCAAACCACCACCACGGTCGTCGATGGCTCCTATACCTTCCCTGATCTGCTCCAGGGCAACTACGTGACACGCGTAGTGCTGCCCGGCGCGCAGTATTTCTTCGCGGACAAGGGTTCCGCCGCCAGCCTGACTGCCTCGCATGTGGACGCGGACGGCTATAGCGCCCAAGCGAGCATGAACGGCATGGACGATCTGTTCCTGCAGGGCAAGCGCAATGCGGGCATCCAGATCGCCAGCAAGCTGACCGTGGAGTACCGCGAGAATAGTGTAACCGGCGAATTGATCGTCGTAGACGGAGATGGAGACGCTTTCGCCAACCCCATTGTGAAGCTCAACCCCGGCATCGTCAGCGGCACAATCAAGCCCGGCACCACGGCAGGGTATGCCTTGCCCGCAGGCTATCGCATTGTGCCCGCGACCCCTGACAGCAAGCCGTATAGCCTCACCTGGAGCGCGCCCGAGATGACGCTGGCGTTTGCGCTGGAGCGCATCCGCTACACCGTCACCTTTGATGGCAACGGCGCGACGGTGCAGGCCGATCCGGGGCAAATGACCGTCACCTATCCCGATACGCATCTGCACACACTGCCCACTGAGCCGCAGTGGACAGGGTATACGTTCTTGGGCTGGTGGGAAAAGAACGGCGCAGGCGACGATTGGGGCGAGGAGTTTACCACCGACACCGTCGTGGATCGCGATAGGACGGTATACGCGAAGTGGGAGAAAACGCCGTATACGCTGATCGTGCAGGCGCAGGCGGGCGGCAGCATCACCGCGCCGGTGCCCAATAGCGAGGGCAAGTATATCGACATACGCTACCATGGCGATGTGGATACGATTACCGCTGTGGCGGCCACCGGCTACCAGTTCATTGGTTGGGAAACCAGCGCAGGTGCGATTGCTGACGAAACCAACCTGAGCACCAGCTTTACCATGCCTGCGAGCGACGCGACGGTGACCGCGAAGTTTGAGAAGGTCGACTACCCGCTGACCGTGCGGGCGGAGGTCGGCGGAGTGATCATCAAACCGGTGCCCAATGTCGGCGAGCAATACAAGGACAACCACTTCTATGGCGACCCGGTGTCGCTGTACGCCGTGGAGAAAACGGGCTACACATTTACGGGCTGGACCTGCGACGCGGGTGTGATCGACAGGCCGCAGGAGCAGAGCGCGATGTTCACCATGCCCGCTTCGGGGGCGGAAGTGGTCGCGCACTTCACGCGCATCCCCTACACGCTCACTGTGCAGGCCGAGGCGGGCGGCAGCATCTCCGCGCCGACGCCCAACGCAGACGACAAGTATGTGGACACGCGGTACTACAGGGATGTTGATACCATCATTGCCGTGCCGGATACCGGCTATGCGTTCGCGGGCTGGGAGGCCAGCGCGGGCACACTGGACGATGATCGGTCGAACAACACGAGCTTCACCATGCCTGCGAGCGACGCAACGGTGACCGCGAAGTTCGAGAAGATCGACTACACGCTGACGGTGCAGGCGCAGGTCGGCGGCAGTATCTCCGCACCGGAACCCAACAGTGATGGCAAGTATGTCGGTATTCGGAACTATGGCGATGCCGATACCATCACCGCTGTGGCAGACACCGGGTACGCGTTCGCTGGCTGGGAGACCAGCGCGGGGACGATCGGCGATGAAACCAGCCTGAGCACCAGCTTCACCATGCCCGCCAGCGACGCGACGGTGACCGCGAAGTTTGTTCAGATTGACTACACGCTAACCGTGCAGGCGCAGGTCGGCGGCACGGTGTTCACGCCGACGCCGAACATGGGCGGCAAATATGTGGGCACGCGACATTATGGAGACGAGGATGTCGTTTTCGCGCTTCCCAATATGGGCTTTGAGTTTATCGGTTGGACGTGTGACGTAGGCAGCCTCGCGGTGTCGCCTACCGGTGACATGTGCTTCACCATGCCCGCCAGCGATGCCACCGTCACCGCGCAATTCAAGCGCGTTGATTATACATTGACCGTACAGGCGCAGGAGGGCGGCAGTATCTCCGTGCCGACGCCCAACGACAACGGCAAGTATGTCGGTATTCGGAACTATGGCGATGCAGAGACCATCACCGCTGTGGCAGACACCGGGTATGCGTTCGCGGGCTGGGAGAAAACCGCGGGCGATATCAGCGCCCCCACTTCGAGCAGTACGCGCTTCACCATGCCCGCGAGCGACGCGACGGTGACCGCGAAGTTTGTGAAGATCAACTACACCTTGACCGTACAGGCCGAGGAAGGCGGCAGCATCTCTGCGCCGGTGCCCAACAGTGACGGCAAGTATGTCGGCACGCGGAACTATGGTGATGCCGATACCATCACCGCTGTGGCTGATACCGGCTACAAGTTCACCGGCTGGGAAAGCACCGCCGGTACACTGACGGATGACACGGCGGAAAGCACCAGCTTCACCATGCCTGCCAGCGACGCGACGGTGACCGCGAAGTTCGAGCGGATTCCCTACACGCTGACGGTGCAGGCGCAGGAAGGCGGTAGCATCTCTGCGCCGACGCCCAACACCGACGACAAGTATGTCGGTACGCGGTACTATGGTGATGCCGATGACCTCATCGCCGTGGCTGATACCGGCTACAAGTTCACCGGCTGGGAGACCAGCGGCGGCACACTGACGGATGACACGGCGGAAAGCACCAGCTTCACCATGCCCGCCAGCGACGCGACGGTGACCGCGAAGTTCGAGCGGATTCCCTACACGCTGACGGTGCAGGCGCAGGAAGGCGGCAGCATCTCCGCGCCGGTACCCAACAGTGACGGCAAGTATGTCGGTACGCGGTACTATGGCGATGCCGATACCATCACCGCCGTGGCCGACACAGGCTACAAGTTTACCGGCTGGGAGACCAGCGCGGGGACGATTGGCGATGAAACCAGCCTGAGCACCAGCTTTACCATGCCTGCCAGCGACGCGACGGTGACCGCGAAGTTCGAGCGGATTCCCTACACGCTGA
>JAVBMF010000046.1:0-37543 GCA_031552735.1 Eubacteriales bacterium | reverse complement strand
GGCTGATGCGCGAACAGGGGCTGGACGCGCTGTTCGCCTATGCCGACGACCATATCACCTACGGCCCGGCCTGGGCGCGCTCTCTGGCGGATTTCACCGTGCCCTTCGAGCCGGTGCTGATGCTGTTTGTGCCGACCGGCGCGCCAGTGATGCTGGTCGGGCCGGAGAGCCCGGGCTATGCGAGCAAGCGGTCCGCGATCCAGGACATCCGTGTGCTGCGAGAGTTCACACACCCCGACGAGGACTACCCGTTCTGCGTGCCGGAGAACCTGCGCGAAATCGTTGCCGACTACGCGCCGCCCGACACAATTCGGCGCATCGGCATCGCCGGGTTGGGCATCGTCGGGCAGGGGCTTTATCATGCGATGCGACAGGCGCTGCCTGGCGAGTGGGTGGACGTG
This sequence comes from Eubacteriales bacterium, assembly GCA_031552735.1. Lineage (GTDB taxonomy): Bacteria > Bacillota > Clostridia > Christensenellales > Aristaeellaceae > JAVBUY01. The sequence goes on along the minus strand of JAVBMF010000046.1, from coordinate 37,142 downwards.
GACGATGCGATGGTGCGTCTGCGCGCGGTCAAGACCGGCGCGGAGATCGCAGTGATTCGCTATGCGTATGAGGTGGCGCGCGCGGGGCTGGACGCCGCCATTGCCGCGGTGGAACCCGGCGCGACCGAGCGACATATCGCCGCGCAAGCCGAGCACGCGATGCGCGAGTTAGGCTCGGAGGGTATGGGCATCGATACCATCGTGGCGACGCTGGCCAACAACAGCCCGATCCTAGCGCGCACGACGATGGCGCAGGTGCAGCGCGATGATCTGGTGCTGCTAACCATCGCGCCACGATACGAGGGCTACCATGCCGCGCTGGCGCTGCCGGTCGTGGTTGGCCATCCCGATAAACGCGCGCTAGCTGCGCTGGACGCTGCGATCCGCGCGCAACAGGCGTGCGCGGCGATGCTGCGCAACGGCGCGGGCTGCGAGGCCGAGGCCGAGGCGCGCCGCATCATGGCGGAGGCGGGCTTGTCCCAAGCGTTTCAGTATTCCGGCATCCACAGCGTCGGCGTCATTGAGTTCGAGGCACCAATCTTTGGCCCCTCCTGCACGGAGAAGATGCGCGAAAACATGGTGCTGTCTATCGACATCCCAGTGTTCGGCGAGCCATGGGGCGGCCTGCGCATCGAGGACGGCTATCTGATACAGGCCGGGGGAGCGGAGCGGCTGAGCACGATTGACTATTTTGTGAGGAAGTAAGATCGAGCACAAGCAAAAAAGGCTGAAAGCATCGCTTTCAGTCCTTTTCTTTTTCCAGCTTGTCCGCTGCGATGGCCGCCCAGCGGTTGTTGCGCCGCTCGTTAAATTTATAGAAGATATATTCCTTGCCGGTCGGGTTGGCCTTGTATTCCCGGTAGGTGATCTCGATGCGGATGTGCCCGCCGCCCTGCTGAAAGGCCGCGAAGCACAGCGCATCGGAGGAGGGGCCGGAGGCAAAGATATCACTGCACACCGCGCGAAAGATCCAGATGTCGGACTGCTTTTCCGGATAGACATAGGGCAGGTAGCGGATGCACGCGGTCAGGATACCGGCGAACATCAGCGTCCCGGCGGACAGCACGATGACGGTGAGCCACAGCGGCGGCGGATTGACCTGCACGATCTTCCAGAAGATCATCAGGATGGCGATGGGCGCGAGTACAGGCAGGAAAAGGAGTATCCGACCAAAGCCTCTGGGCGTTAGTCCGGCGTTGTTGCGAATGGCGTGCGCCAGCTTTCGCGCGGTGATGGCGTCCGCCTTCGTCCACTGTATGCGGCTATCCTCGGTTTCCGTGTGGGTAAACATTCTTCTGCCCATGCTATGCTTCCCTTACGCGCGCCAACAGCGCGCTTTTTTCGTTTGTCACTTCTCCGGCGATCACCGCGTCGAGCAGCGCGGATAAAATCTGGCCCACTTGCGGCCCGGGCGCGATGCCTTGCGCCAGCAGGTCCTTGCCGCTAATGGCAAGCTGCGCCGGGCTGTAGCACGCGCCGTCCAACAGCAACTTTTCCAGCCGCGCCTGCGCGTCGACCACAGCCGCGCCTTGTGCATCTTTCAGCAGCAGCGCCCCACGCACCGCGTCGGGGCCTGTTTTGCGCAGCGCGGTCAGCAGCGCGGGGGCAGTCGGTGCCAAATCCTGCGCATGGGCGGACAGGATGGCTTCGGTTGTCTGTGCGGTGCGGGCATCGTAGCGCAGCGACGAGAAATACGCCGCCACCTGCTCGGGCGTCGTCGTGCACAGCAGCGCCGCCAGCCGAATTGGCAGCTCGGCGGGCAGCCGCGCCAGCACGTCGGCGCGCACTGCCCAGTCTGGGGCTTTGCCGCCCAGTTGCGGCGCGACAGTATGCACGATCTCCGGGTGCTTGCGCAGCACCGGCGCGGCGTCTGTGCCGCACAGCAGCTTGTCCAGCTCAACCCGCACGCGCTCCACCGCGACGTGCTTGAGCGCCGCGCAGCGATTTCGCGCCGCTTGCGCGGTGGCTTTGTCCAGCGCGAAGCCCAGCACCGCCGCAAAGCGCAGCGCGCGCAGGATGCGCAGCGCGTCCTCGCCAAAGCGCAGCCACGGCGCGCCGACACACCGCACCACGCGCGCGGCAAGGTCGGCCTGTCCGCCGAAAGGATCGATCAAACCTTCATCCGGGTGATACGCCATCGCGTTGATGGTGAAGTCGCGGCGGCTCAGATCTGCGTTGAGATCGGCGACAAAACGCACCGCGTCGGGCCGCCGGTGGTCACGATACGTGCCATCCACACGAAAGGTGGTGATTTCATACGGATGGTGATCCATCAGCACGGTCACGGTACCATGCTGTATACCGGTGGGCAGCACACTGCCCGTCGGGAAACACGCGATGACCTGCTCGGGCAGCGCGTCGGTGCACAAGTCCCAATCATCGGGCATTGCGCCGCGCAGCATATCGCGCACGCAGCCGCCCACCGCATACGCGCGGTGTCCCGCGCGCGCCAGCACTGTCATCAGCGATCGCACATCCTCGGGCAGTGTCATGCGGCGACCTCCTTTTTGGCATATTGCACGCATGCCACACACAACAGCTACATATCATGGTATAGCATTTAGCGCATCTTGGCAAGTGTGCGCGGAAACCTGCATGCTATCGGTATAAGAGATACACGGCGGGATCATACTATCACCAACCGCAAGAAGCCAATGAACTGGAGGGATCGAGATGGAACAGCAGCAAGTTGCCGGTCGCCATGGGCGCATGCGCGGCGGATGGCGCGCCGAAGAGGTGGACCACCTCTGGCAACAGGTGCACGTCGCCAACGACCAAGGGGAACCGCTGCGCACAGTATTTGAGCGGGTGGGGATGGAATTGGGCCGCAAGCCCAACAGCATTCGCAACTTTTATTATGCGCAGCTCAAAGAACGGCAGGCGCCGGAATTGCAGCGCGCGCTGCCCTTTGCCACTTTTTCGGAGGACGAGGTGCGCCAACTGCTGCGCAGCGTGCTGGCCGAGCGCGCCAAGGGGCTGTCAGTGCGCGCATGCGTGCATCAGTTGGCCGGTGGCGACAAGACATTGATGCTGCGCTATCAGAACAAGTATCGCTCGACCATCAAAAGCCGCCCCAGCCTGGTGCGCGAGGTGATCGGCGATATGGAGGCCGCGGGAGAACCGTATATCAATCCGCTGGTGGCGACAAACAGGCGGCAGCAGGACCCCGAGCCGTTGTATCGCGAGGCGGCGGAGACCATCCAGCGCATCGGCGATCCCGCGCTGATGCAGATGCTGGACGGCATGAATCAGCTGCTGCAAATGGCGCTGGGGCGCACCCAACGCGACCGCACGCAGGAGCTGGACCGCATGACCGTGCGGCACGATTTGGCGCGCATTGCGCTGGACGACGCGCGGCGCGAGATGGAGCAACTGCGCACGCGCTGCCTTGCGCTGCTGACTACCATCAAAGAATATCTGGGCATGCCCGAAGCGGATCGCGCCGAACAAAGCGGCATGTTCTGCGAAAAACTGGGCGCGCATATGGCGAGTCTGGAAGAGATGCTGCCGTTTTCTGGAGACGACATCGAATAACCACCGCGCATTGACAGCGCGCGTTTTGCTCTGCTATGATGCATCCAACACTGCGTAGGAGGGATGCGGCATGACGGACGCAAAGCGCGCGCTTTCGCGTGTCGGGGTGGCGGTGCCGGAGGTTTTGCTGCCCGTGCCGGGCACGGATTTGCATACTTGGGCGGTGGTGGCCTGCGACCAGTACACCTCGGAACCGGCGTATTGGCAGCGCGTGTGCCAGCGCGTCGCTGACGCGCCATCCACGTACCATCTCATTCTGCCGGAGATCGATCTGCCCGCTGACGCGGCGCGCATCGTCGATATCCACGGCGCGATGCGGCGGTATGTCGCCGAGGGTGTCCTGGCGCCCGCGCGCGAGGGCTTTGTGCTGGTGGATCGCCAGACCGAGGCGGGACACCGGCTCGGCTTGGTGCTTGCGGTTGATCTGGAGCAATACGATTTTTCCCCGGGCGCGACCAGCCTGATCCGCCCTACCGAGGGCACGGTGGCCGAGCGCATCCCGCCGCGCGTCGCCATTCGCCAGGACGCGCCGCTGGAGTGCCCGCACGTGATGCTGCTGGTTGACGACCCCGGGCGCACGCTGATCGAGCCGCTGTACGCGGTGCGCGATGCCCTGCCGCCGCTATACGACACGCCGCTCATGGAAGGCGGCGGACACTTGACCGGTTGGGCGGTGACCGAACCGGCGCGCGTGGCGCAGGTGGCACGTGCGCTGGAGGGACTGAATGCGCAGTCGGACGGGTTGCTTTTCGCGGTGGGCGACGGCAACCATTCGCTGGCCACCGCGCGCCAATGCTGGCTGAACCTGAAAAAAAGCCTGCCACCCGAGCGGCAAGGCGCGCACCCGGCGCGCTTCGCGCTGGTCGAGGTGGTCAATCTGCACGACAACGCGCTGCGGTTCGAGGGCATCCACCGCGCGCTGTTTGGCGTGTCACCCGAGGACGTGCGGGCTGCATGGCAGGCTTTCTGCGATGCGCAGGGTTTGGGGCTCGTCCACCGCGCCGCGCGGGCTGGCGAGCAGGGCTGCGTGATGCTCTTGGCGGGGCGGGACGCGCCCTTCACGCTGACCGCGCCCAAGGACGCGCTGCCGCTTATGCCGTTGCAGGACTTTCTGGACGACTATGTGCGCCGTCACCCTGGCGCGCGCATCGACTATATCCACGGTGAGGCGTCGCTGCGGACATTGGTCGGCGCGCCCGACGCGGCAGGCTTCCTGCTGCCCGGGTTTGACAAGGCAGCGCTGTTTCCAGCGGTGCGCCAGCGCGGCGCGTTGCCGCGCAAGACCTTCTCCATGGGCGAGGCGCACGAGAAGCGCTACTATATGGAATGCAGGGAAATTGCACGCTAAAAAGAGCGCGTTAACCAGCCAGTACACACATGCCATGCCATGCCAAGGGGACGGTTCCTTTGACATCAATTGTGTCTTTTGTTGTGCCTCTGCCGAGGCGATAGAAGTGCGAGAGCGATAAGGACAAGCTGCTTCGCTATGCAAAAGGTGCGATGACGGGAGAACCGTATTGGTGGCATCTCGATGGCATCACGAATTATTTTTGAAAAGGGATGTTTATGAGAATTCAACGCGGCGCAGTCTTGCTGATTGGCGTTATATTGTTGTGCTATTCAGTTGGAACATTTGGCTTTAATTTGTTGTATGAAAATAGAGAGAGAATGGGAGAGCTTTTTTATCAAGTATGCAATGTAGGATTAGTTATCATTAGCGGCGTAGCAGAAATAATTCTAGCAAAAAAATATATTGCGAATAGAGTATTTAAAACTATTGTTTTTGGTCATGCATCTCTGTCAATGCTATTAGTTCTTGTGTTTGCTGCGATTGGACAGGGGTAGATCAAAAAAAACGCCGGGTGCCAAAAGGGACGGTTTCTTTGACACCAATTGTATCTTTTGTTAGACCTCTGCCGAAGTGATGAAAGTGCCAAGAGCGGCAAGGACAGGCTGCTTCGCTATGCAAAAGGCGCGATGACAGCAGAACCGTCCCCGTGGCACAGTCCCCGTGGCACATGTAAGGAATAGAAAAGAGCCGTATCGCCTGCGTTTGGCGATACGGCTCTTGCTCTATGACACCTTCTTGGCAGCCACCCATAATCAATAATTTGTTGCTCTCCTGTCTTACGAAGGACCGCCCCTGTCGCGCTCTTATCCTATCTCCGCGCATCAGCCCTCGGGTTGGTCGCCGTTGACATCGTCCTCGTCGGCGATCTCGATTTTCGCGTGCTCCGATACATAACCGGTGCGGCCGCTCTCGGTCACCACATACAGCCAGCGCCCTTCCTTCCACAGCACCAGCGCGTCCTCTTCCTGCATATCAAACGAGCACGAGCCGAACTCGTCCGGCGATCCGCCGGGCCAGCGATAGCCTTTGGTGCGCTCCAGAAAGCGGATGGTGTACAGCGGCGTACCCACATAGCAGGTCTGGATGTAGCCTTCGTTGCCGTTCTCAGACATCACGCGGCACCATTCGCCATCCTCACTGTTGCTGACATAGCCCAGCTTCGCGCCGCATTTTAGCGTTTCGACAGTGCCGGCCGAGGAATCGGCTTTTTTGCGCAGACGCACCGAGGGCAGCAATACCACCACTTGATCCGGCTTGCCTTCACGGGTGTATCCGCTCAGGTCATGCACCGCGTCGGTGCCATAGCCTTCGCCGTCGGCCATCGCGGGCAGACAGAACGGAACAGCAATGGTGATTAGGCAGGCCAGCAGCAGTGCGAGGGATTTGCGAATGATGCGCGTCATGGGAAACCCTCCTTCGATATAATGGAACGCTTTGTTACCCATAGAACGAGGAAACCCATGTTTTTCCTGCACGGAAAAAATGAAAATTGCGCTTCCTTGCCAATGCTCGATCGGTCGCGGTATAATAGAGACAATCACGAGAAAAGGGGTGCCGACATGGCCGATCTGTTGAGCCTGGCAAAGGGCGCGCGTCAAGCGGCGCTGACATTGGCGGCAACTGATGAGAATGCGCGCAACACCGCGCTGACCGCGATGGCCGACGCGCTGGAGCGGCACGCCGATGCGCTGCAAGCCGCCAACGCGAAAGATCTGGCCGAAGCGGCGGGACTGGACGCGCCGTTGGTCAAGCGGTTGAAATTTGATGCTGCCAAGCTGCGCGATGTGTGCGACGGACTGCGTGCGCTGGTGCGGCTGCCCGACCCGATTGGCGAGACGCAACGCGCCACCGAGTTGGCCGAAGGGTTGGCGCTCTACCGCGTCAGTTGCCCCATCGGCGTGGTCGGCGTAGTCTTTGAGGCGCGGCCTGACGCATTGGTGCAGATCGCCGGTTTGTGCCTGAAGAGCGGCAATGCCGTGCTGCTCAAGGGTGGGCGCGAGGCCATGCACACCAACCGCGCGCTGTTTGACACGCTGTATCGCGCGGCGCTGGATGCGGGCATGCCGGAAAGCTGGGCGGGACTGCTGGAAACGCGCGAGGACGTGGCCGAAATGCTGGCGCTGGATCAATACATCGACCTGATCATTCCGCGCGGCAGCAACGCGTTTGTTCGCTATATCATGGACAACAGCCGCATCCCGGTGCTGGGCCATGCCGACGGCATTTGCGCGGTGTATGTGGACAAAAGCGCGGATGTGGATATGGCGGTGCGCATCGCGGTGGACAGCAAGACGCAGTACGTCGCCGCCTGCAACGCCGCTGAAACACTGCTGGTGCATGTCGACATCGCGCCACGACTGTTGCCGCCGCTGGCCGAGGCGATGCGCGCTGCGGGCGTGACACTCAAGGGCGACGAGAGCGTGCGCAAGTACATCGCCTGCGAACCGGCGACCGAAGCCGACTATGATACCGAGTTTCTGGCGCTCACGCTGGCGGTGCGCGTTGTCGATACGCTGGCGGAAGCGATTGCCCACATCCACGCCCACGGCTCGGGTCATACCGACTGCATTGTTACCGAGGATGCCGAGGCGGCACGCGCCTTTCTGTCCCGGGTGGACAGCGCGGGCGTCTATTGGAACTGCTCGACGCGCTTTGCCGATGGATACCGCTATGGTCTGGGCGCCGAGGTGGGCATCTCCACCGGCAAGGTGCACGCGCGTGGCCCAATGGGGCTGGAGGGGTTGTGCACCTACAAGTACAAGCTGCTCGGGCACGGACAGACAGTCGGCGGCATGGGCGGATACACCCACCGCGCGCTGGATGGGAAATGCCCGGTTTGACCCTGTTTTGCGCGGGGGAAAGGAGGTGAGCCTGTGCTGATGGATCTGACATGCCCGGCGGAGTTCCGCACGGTCGAGGTATTGCGCGACAGCGGCGGCCGCGGCCAGGCGTATTTGACCTTCACCAACCTGCGCGACCGGGAGATTGACGAGCTGCACGCGATGGTCACCATGCTCGATGGTGAGGGGATCAGCATGGGCATTCGTCCCTTGCGTTATCGCAATCTGGGCGCGCAGGGTCGCGCGCAGTTCACGCTGTGCCTAGCCATGGATGATCTGCCGATGTTTGAGGATGCGCGCGTCACCATCCAGCGCATACATTTTTCCGATGGCGGCGAGTGGTCGTGGGATGAGGACGCGTTGATGGACTGCACGCCCAAGGAGTTGGCGCCCGGCCCGCAGCGCGTGGCGCTGGTGGCGGTGGCGGGCAACGATGCCATCTGCTGGCCGGAGAAGCGGCGTGACGCTTGGGTATGCGTATGCGGGCGCTTTAATGAAAATTTGTTGTATACCTGTCAGCGATGCGGCCGGAACCGCGAAAGCACATTCGCGCAGTACCAGCCGCAAGCGGTGATGGATGCCTACCGCGCACAGCAGCAACGCACGCAGGTGCAGGAGCGTCGCCAGCGGGAGGAAGCGACCGAGCAGGCCAAGCAAAAGCAGACGCGCCGCCAGCAGGACTATGCGCAGCGCGCCGAACAGCTGCGGCGGCGCAGGCGCAGACTGTGGGTGGTTCTGGTCGCGGCGCTGCTGGTCGGCTTTGGGTTGTGGAATGTGTTGTCGGCGGTGCTGGGCTCGGTACGGACGCAGCGCCCAGGCGGCACGACCGAGGTGCTGCCCACGGCGGTGCCACACGCGCCCGCCATTCTCGCGCAGCCTACCCTAGCGCCCACCGTGCCGACGGACAGCCAGGAAGCGCAAGGCTGATGATGGCGCTAGATCGCGTTGCTCAGCTCGATGTTTACCTCAACCTCCACAGCGGCGCTGGCAAACTCGCTGCGCCAATCGTGCGCGTTCCACGCCTGCTCGGTCGGAAAGAAGCGCACCGCGTACCGGCCGAAACCAACCGGATCGGCGCGGACGCTTTGATAGAACAGTAGCTGATCGGTCAGGTCGCGCGTCAACTGGGCTTTCAGCGCGTCCAAATCCGGCGCGGACGACATTTCCGATGGGATGGCGGCCAGCCATACTTCCACCCGCAAAATCGTTTGCGCGCCTTGCCGGGCAACATGACGCTTGGCAGGGCGTCTTTGCGTCAGCACGAAGGAGCGGCGGTCGATGGTGTAGAGGATCTCTTGCGCCGTGCCGCGCAGGATATGCGTCATTTGCGAGCCAAAGCCCGTGACCGTGGCGACCATGCGCTGGTTGTCGAGCAGCGCGGCGCCCAAGTACTCCGTGTGGTTGATGCTGCTTCTGGGCAGATGACCGGGCAGGTCGTCGAGGATGCGCCCCGGCGTCAGCGCGCGCGGCACATCAAAGTCATCGGCGGCGGCATAGCTGACCAGCGCGTCCATGCGGTGCGTATGCATGTTTTCCCATGCTTCGGCCAAAGTGGCCTCATGGATGAAACCAAAATGCTCGGCGTCGCTGATGCGCATATCAATATACTGCGACAGCCGCGAACCCAAGTACGGTTGTTGCAGCGACGTAAAGTAGCGCGCGTCATTTTGCGCGACCACCAGCAGCGCCGAGGGGCGCACAGAGCGCGTGGACAGAACCGAGCGCAGCACCGACGGAAACGCCTCGGCGCGCGCCAGCGGCTCGCCAACGATGACCTCGCGCATGTGGGAGAAATCCAGCTTGCGTGGGATGGTGGCGTGCAGCAGCGCCAGTGCTTGCGCATAACTGTCGCCGGTGGCGCTGATCAGATAATACGCGCCCTGCTGCACGGAGGGGTTGGCGGGTGTGCCGCTCGAATCCGAGGAGTTGCTGGAAGCGCCTTCCGGCGCGCCGCTGCTTGCCCCGCTTTCGTTCAGCGAGCGCGTGCCCGAGGAAATTTGCACTGCCATACGCAACTGCCCATCGCCGACCACATCCAGCGCCATGACCAGCACAAAAGCGCGCTCGCCCAGCGACGCGGTATGGCCGCAGCCGGAAAGCAAGGTCAGCGCCGTGAGCAGCGCGATTAAGCGGAAGGCTTTTCGCATGGCTTCGCCTCCTTTCGCGCGCGCCACAGACCGGCCAATGCCGCCAGCCACAACGGCACAAGGACGGCGGGGAGCCGCCATGGCAGGATGGCGACCAGCAGTTTCTCCTGCTCCGGGGAATTGAACCACGCGGATAGCAGCAGCAGCACGGCCATGGCGACCTGTGTCCAGCGCGGCGATTTTTCGGGCATTGCCTGCGACAATAGGTGCTGCCCATAAGCCAGCGCGCCTTGCGCCGCGCAGGTTAGCAGGATGACTTGCAGCAGCGCGAATACCGCGTACAGCACGACTTGCTGCTTGAGGCGGCTCATGATGACCATCATGTGTGTCGCCCAGCTGAGTACACTGGGCATCTCATAGGGCGGGCGCGCCAGCGCCATGCAGACCTGCACAACGACGGCCAGCCCGCATGCGCCAAGCGGCACGAGCAGCATGTGCCGCGCGGAAGGCTGTGGATTGCCCTGCGCCAGCGCGGGGATGCACGCCGCCGCGAACACCGAACACAGCGCACTGCCCGACAGCGCGCCGTAGCCCAGCGTGGGCAGCACGCCGTGACCGGCTATCGGCAGCAAGTTGGTGCGGTCGCTGTAAAACATGAGCAGCACGCACAGCGCGAAAAAGCCGATGATGACACGGCCGCGCAGGTAGAACGCATAGCGGCCCACGCTGACCGGCGACGCGGCGAACACCAGATAGCCCAGTGTGCAGACCGTCAGCAGGCTAATCAGCCGGTTGGACATATCGGGCAGCAAATAGATTGTGCACAAATCGATAAGTGCGTGCTGGCAGATCAGCGCATCCAGCAACAGCAGCGCACCCAGCCAGACGCCGAGCGCCTTGCCGGGCTTTTCACCGACGGCTTTTTGCAATGCGGCGGCCAAGCCAACGTTCGGTGTGCGGCGCAGCAGCAGCGAAACTGGTGCCCATGCCATAAGCCCTCCGCCCACCGAAAGCGCGACCGCCCACCAGATGGCTGAGCTGGTCTGGCGGAGCAGCACGCCATTGGCGTAGATCCATAGTTGCCCAAAGGCCATGACGACGCACAGCCACAACATCGCCTGCGCATCGGCATCGGCGCGCTGCGCCTGGGCAGCTTCGGGTGTGGTGATTGGTGGTGCCTGCTCCATGTGTACTCCCTTCACGGCTTGTCCTGCGTCCAGCGGCGTGCGCGTCCCGAGGCGCGCAGCACTTGCGCCGGGTTGGCATAATTGCCGCGCAAGCGCTGCATCCACAGCGGAAGCCGCACCCAAATATCGGGGTTATGCGGTCGATACGGCGAAACCGGCGCGATCAGCGGCACGCCCAGCGAGGTCATTTGCTCCATATGGATGCGCGAGATCATGTAGATGAGTGCGATGCCATAGAACCCGGCAAGCTGACCGGCCAACAGGTAGATCAACTGTCGCAGTTTGAGCGCGATGCTCAGCGCATAATCGGGCACAACAAAGGTGCCCAGACCGGAGATTGCCACAATGATAATCATCAGTGGGCTAACCAGATCGGCGGCGACCGCCGCCTGACCCAGGATCAGCGCGCTGAGCACGCCCAACGAAGAACCCATGGAGCCGGGCACGCGCAAACCAGCTTCGTTGATCAGGTGAAAGGCCATGATCAGCAGCAGCGCCTCCAGCAGCAGCGGCAGCGGCATGCGCGCCTGCGCATCGTAGATGGAGGCCAGCAGCACAGTCGGGATGGCCTGATGGTGGTGCACCAGCAGCGCCACATAGAACGCGGGCAGGAACATCGCCACCGAGACAGCGGCCAGCCGGATCATCCGCAGGAAGGAGCCGTACTGCCAGCGCAGGAACGTGTCGTCCGGTGCGTGCATCAGATGCGTCAGCGAGATCGGCATGGACATGGCCGCCGGTGAGCCATCGACAAACACTAGAATTTGCCCTTCCAGCAGGAAAGACGCGGCGCGGTCCGGGCGCTCGGTGGAGCAAATCTGCGGCATCAGCGCGAAAGGGTGATCCTCGATCAATTGCTCCAGCGCGCCGGTGCCCGCTACATAGTCGGCGGAAATCAGTTGCAGGCGGCGCATCACTTCGGCCACCAGCTTGCCGTCGGCCACACCGTCCAGATACACCACCGCGCACTGTGTCGGGATGCCGCTGCCCAGCGACAGCATTTCGGTGACCAGCCGTGGCGAGCGAACGGAAAGCCGGATGAGCGACAGGTTGGTGCGCAGGGTTTCAACAAAGCCCTCCTGCGGGCCGAGCACGACGGTTTCGTTGATCGGGCGGTTGACGGGGCGACGTGCCGCGCCGCGCGCTTCCAGTGCCAGCGCGGAGGGACAGCCGTCGAGCAGCAGCGTGGCCATGCCTTGCAGCAGATCGGTGATTACATCGTCGATCTGCGTGCGGCTCTTGGCGTCGTGGATGGTCAGCACATGCGTCAGCAGATAGTCCAGCCGCTGCTCCGGCGGGACATCGGGCAATGTTTCGGCGCGCATGCAGGGCTCGATGATGTGCAGCTGCAACACATCGCGATGCGCCAGCCCGTCCATGAATAACAGCGCCGCGCGATGGCCGCCGACCACCATGGGACGCACGACCAGATCGGCATTGCGCGGACTGCGCAGCGCATGGCGCAGCGCGTTGACGTTGGCGTCCAGCGCGGTCACCAGCGCCGCGCCGGTGCGGTCGGCCAAAGAATCGGTTGGGGGCATGCTGCACCTCGCGAATAGAAAGATAGGCGTAGCATGCGCTATGCGTTGGGAAAATATGAGCGGACACAAAAAAATTCCCCGGCAGCGCCTCGGAATGACGATGCCAGGCTTCGCTGGTCGGCGCGAAGTGAGGCGCGCGGCGGCGTAGCCGCCTGTCATTGCGGGTCGCAGGCGAGGAATCTCGGCGTCCTTGGGCTACTTCTTATATTTCTCCAGCGCCAGTCCGGCGGCGACCGCCGCGTCGATCTGCGCGTCGCGCGCGAATATGTCCAGCGGCATGCCCTCACCGAGCTGGAGCCACAGGAAAAACTCCACTGTGCCGCTGTTGCCGGTGACCGGCGAGTGCGTGACGCCGCGCACACATACGTCATCCCGTGCCAGCGCATCGCACAGGCCGCGCAGCAGCGGCGCGTACGCGTCGCCTTCGATCACACCCTCGCGCCGCGCGGCGCTGTCGTCGATCTCGAAGAGCGGTTTGACTAGGCACAGCAAGTCGCCGTGGCCTTTGAGCACGCGGGCGAACGCGGGCACCGCCTTGATAAGCGACAGATACGACAGATCGACGCTGCCCAGCGTAGGGGTGGGATCCAACGCCAGCAGCGCATCATCGCCGATGTTTGTACGCTCCAGATTGACCACGGCGGGATGCTGGCGCAGCGAGCCGTGCAGCTGGCCAAAACCGACGTCCACCGCGTACACCTTCGCGCAACCGCGCTGGACCAAACAGTCGGTAAAACCGCCGGTAGACGCGCCCGCATCGATGGCCACGCGCCCGGTGACATCCAGGCCAAAGGCGTCAAGCGCGCCTTCAAGCTTGTAGCCGCCCTTGGCGATGTATTTTCGGTCCATGTCGCGCACAAAAAGCGGCGCGTCGGCTGGCAATGCCTGCCCCGCGCTGCGTATCGGCGTGCTGCCGCTGTAGACCTTGCCCGACAGAATCCAGCGCTCCGCGTCGGCACGCGTCGCCACCCAGCCGCCTTGCACCAATTGTTCCCATGCAGGGCTCTTTTTCTGTGCTTTGCTCATGGCCGAAGTATAGCACAGCCGTCACTTTGCGTCAAAGTGGCGGGCATAGTTTGGCGGAAGTTGTTCCATTATAGTGTTGACATATATGATAGATAAAAGTAGAATTGAATTGCAGAAAATAGCTTGCGCGAGCGCCGTGTTTTCCTGCGCGAGGATATCGACGTGGCGGGCTGTTCTTCAAAGAATGGGAAGGAAGGGATTTTTATGGCAAAGAAAAAGTGGCTTCTTTGGGCAATCATCGCGGTTGTGGTCATCGCTGTGGCGGTGGTGTTGTTCCTGACGCTGGGCAAGCCTGCGCAAAAGGACACCTACGAGCTGGCGCTGGTGACTGACCTTGGAACCATCGACGACAAATCCTTTAACCAGGGCGCCTGGGAGGGCCTGAAGGCCGTGGGCGACGCGAAGGGCACCGCTTACAAGTATTATCAGCCCAAAGAGCAGGGCACCGACGCTTATCTGGACAGCATCGCGCTGGCCGTTGAAGGCGGCGCCAAAGTGATCGTTACCCCCGGCTTCCTGTTTGAAGAGCCGATCTTCATCGCGCAGGATATGTATCCGGAAGTGAACTTTGTACTGGTCGACGGCAATCCGCACAACGCCGACTACAGCGAGTTCCGCACGGAAAAGAACGTTGTCGGCATCGTGTATGCCGAAGAGCAGTCCGGCTTCCTGGCCGGCTATGCGGCTGTGAAGGAAGGCTACACCAAGCTGGGCTTCATGGGCGGCATGGCGGTTCCCGCGGTTGTGCGCTTTGGCTACGGCTTTGTGCAGGGCGCGGACTACGCCGCGAAGGAACTGGGCATTGCTGAAGTGACCATCAATTACCACTACACCGGCGGCTTTGTGGCCACGCCGGAAGCGCAGGCGCTGGCTGCTTCCTGGTACAACGATGGTGTGGACGTGATCTTCGGCTGCGGCGGCACCGTGGGCAACTCGGTGATGGCGGCGGCGGAAGCGGCGGGCAACAAGTGGGTTATCGGCGTGGACGTTGACCAGTCCGGCGAGAGCGCGACGGTCATCACCTCCTCGATGAAGGGCCTGAAAGCCTCGGTGTCGCAGGCCGTGACCGCGTACTACGATGGCAAGTTCCCGGGCGGCGAAGCTTGGGTGCTGGGCGCCGACCGTGACGGCGTGGGTCTGCCGATGGCAACCTCCAAGTTCACCAAGTTCACGCAGGCTGATTACGACGCGATCTTCGCGAAGCTGGTTTCCGGCGAAGTCAAGCCCGTGAAGGACACCGACGCGGAAGACGCGACCAAGCTGCCTGTGACCGCGACCAAGGTCACGCTGGTGCAGTAGTTCCAACGCATTGTGTCCGGCCGGGCGAGCGTTCGTCTGGCCGGACATTCTTGCATAACCAAGCCCGGCGACACCCGAGGCATCGGGTCTGACGGACGAGAGCAAGCGAACGATCCGGGCAGGCAAGCGATTTCCTGTCCGCTTTTTGTATGAAGGAGTGGCGGCGTTGGATTATGTGATTGAGATGCTGCACATCACCAAGGACTTTCCGGGCATTCGCGCCAATGACGACATCACCCTGCAACTAAGGCGCGGCGAAATCCACGCGTTGCTGGGCGAGAACGGCGCGGGCAAGTCTACCTTGATGAGCGTGCTCTTTGGCCTGTACAAGGCTGAAAAGGGAACCATCCTTAAAAACGGGCAGGAAGTGCACATCCATAACCCCAACGACGCCAATGCGCTGGGCATCGGCATGGTGCATCAGCACTTTAAGCTTGTGCACAACTTTACGGTGCTGGAAAACATCGTGTTGGGCGTGGAGACCACCAACATGGGCGTGCTGCGCATGGACAACGCGCGCAAAAAGGTGATGGCGCTGTCGCAGCAGTACGGCCTGATGATCGATCCCGACGCGCTGATTTCCGATATCACGGTCGGCATGCAGCAGCGCGTGGAGATCCTCAAGATGCTCTATCGCGACAATGAGATTCTGATCTTTGACGAGCCGACTGCGGTATTGACGCCGCAGGAGATCGTCGAGCTGATGAAGATCATGAAAAATCTGGTCAAAGAGGGCAAGTCGATCCTCTTCATCACGCACAAACTCAACGAGATCAAAGAGGTCGCCGACCGCTGCACGGTGCTGCGCAAGGGGCAATACATCGGCACGGTAGACGTCAATAAAACCACCAAGGAGCAAATGAGCGAGATGATGGTCGGCCGCAAGGTGGAGTTTGAAATCTCCAAAAAGCCTGCCACCGACTCGGGCAAAGCCGCGCTGGTGGTGCAGAATGTGAATGTTCGCAGCAAGCATCATGGCAAGCTGCTGGTCAATAATGTGTCCTTTACGGTGCGACAGGGCGAGATTGTCTGCATCGCGGGCATCGATGGCAACGGGCAGAGTGAGTTGGTCTACGCCATCACCGGGCTGATCAATCCCGACAGCGGGCGCGTGTACCTGGGCGACAGGGAGATCACCCATGCGTCCATCCGCGAGCGCAATGACGCTGGGTTGTCGCACGTCCCGGAGGATCGCCACAAGCACGGTCTGGTGCTGGACTATCCGCTGGCCGAGAATCTGATCCTAAAGAGCTATCACAAGCCGCAGTTCAAGCGCAACGGCTTTATCCGCTTTGACAAAATGTATCAGTACGCCGACAAGCTGATCCACGAGTTTGACATTCGCTCCGGCCAGGGTGCGCACACCATCACGCGCAGCATGTCCGGCGGCAACCAGCAAAAGGCGATCGTGGCGCGTGAGATCAGCGAGCGGCCGGAAGTGCTGATCGCGGTGCAGCCCACGCGCGGGCTGGACGTCGGCGCCATCGAGTACATTCACAAGCAGTTGATCGCCGCGCGCGATGAGGGCAAGGCGGTGCTGCTGGTGTCGCTGGAGCTGGACGAAGTGATGAACGTATCCGACCGCATTCTGGTGATCTACGAGGGCGAGATCGTCGCCGATGTACCGGCTAAGGGCGTCACCGCCCAAGAGTTGGGCCTGTACATGGCGGGCTCACGGAAGGAGGCGGTGGTATGAATCGCATCAAGCGCATGCTGACCGGGGCCGGAGCGGGCAACGCGGCGGCATCGCTGATCGCCATTGCGATCGGCTTGGTCTTTGGCCTGATCATCCTGCTGATCTCCAATCCCAGCCAGGCGTTTCAGGGGTTGGGCGTGATCATCGCTGGCGGCCTCAATGGTGGCATGAAGGGCATTGGCAACGTGCTGTACTATGCCACGCCGCTGATCCTGACCGGCCTGTCGGTGGGCTTCGCGTTTAAGACTGGCCTGTTCAATATCGGCGCGTCGGGGCAGCTGATTGTCGGCGGCTTTGTGGCGATCTTTGTGGCGCATAACCTGTCGTGGATCCCTAGCTGGTTGCTGTGGGTGGTGGCGCTGACCGCCGCCATGCTTGCCGGTGCGCTGTGGGGCGCGATCCCTGGGCTGTTTAAGTCGCTGCTTAACGTGCACGAGGTCATCGCCTGCATCATGTGCAACTACATCGGCATGTACGGTGTGAACTTCCTGATTAAGAACTCCAACATCTACGAGTCGCTGGAAAACCAGACTGTGGACGTGGGGCAGGCCGCGGTGCCCGGGTGGGGACTGGATAAAATCTTTTATAACCTCAAGGGCAGGTATCTGGACACGTCCAGCGTCAATGGCGGTATCCTGATCGCCATTGGCATCGCGATTTTGATCTATATCGTCCTGAACAAGACCGCGTTTGGCTATGAGCTGAAAGCCTGCGGCTATAACCGTGACGCCAGCCGCTACGCGGGCATCAACGAGAAGCGAAGCATCCTGCTGTCGATGGTCATCGCGGGCGGTCTGGCGGGTATCGGCGGCGGTCTGCTGTATCTGGTGCCACCGACCGGCCTGCACATCCATGTGGTGGAGGTGCTCGCCGCGCAGGGCTTTAACGGCATCCCGGTGGCGCTGCTTGGGCTGTCCAACCCGATTGGTATCGTTTTCTCGGGCTTGTTCATTGCGCATATCGGTCAGGGCGGATATTACCTGCAAAAGCTTAATTACATGCCCGAGATCATCGACATGATCATCGCGATGATCATCTACTTCAGCGCGTTCGCGCTGATCATCAGGAATGTGATTGCCGACGCGATGCGCCAGCGCAAGGTGGATCGCGATCAGGCTGGGGCTGGCGCGCAGGACGCCAGCGGCGACGCGGCCGAGGCCGAAACCGAGCGCACCGAGGAGGTGGCGGAGCATGAGTGAGGCATTGAACATCATCTATTTCCTCATCCAGCAGATGTGGTTTTTCTCGATTCCGCTGCTCATTGTGGCGCTGGGCGGGCTGTTCTCCGAGCGCAGCGGCGTCGTGAACATCGCGCTGGAGGGCATCATGGTGGTGGGCGCGTTCTGCTCGATCTTCTTTATCAAGATGATGCAAAACACGATGAGCGGTCAATGGCTACTGATCCTCGCGATCCTCATCGCGGCGGCCAGCGGCATGATCTTCTCGCTGCTGCATGCCTACGCGGCCATCAACCTGCGCAGCAACCAGACCATCAGCGGCACGGCGCTGAATATGTTTGCTCCGGCGTTCGCGATCTACGCGGCGCGCATGCTGCAACCCAACCACATCCAGCAGATCGAGTTCAAGAACACGTTCCGTTTGCACTCGGTGCCGCTGCTGGGCGATATTCCGGTCATCGGCCCGATCTTCTTCCAGAACGCGTACATCACGACATATCTCGGCCTCGCGATTCTGGCCGCCGCAACCTTTGTGCTGTACAAGACGCGCTTTGGCCTGCGCCTGCGCTCCTGCGGCGAGCATCCGCAGGCAGCCGATTCAGTGGGCATCAATGTGTTTCGCATCCGCTACGCCGGGGTGATGATCTCCGGCGCGCTGGCCGGGCTGGGCGGACTGGTGTTCGTCGTGCCCACCTCCACGAACTTTAACGCGACGGTGGCGGGTTACGGCTTTCTGGCGCTGGCGGTGCTGATCTTCGGCCAGTGGAAACCCATGCGCGTGTTTGTCGCGGCGCTGTTCTTCGGCCTGATGAAGACCATTGCCTCGGCTTACTCCGGCATTCCGGTGCTCAAGGAGCTGCCGATCCCCAGCGATATCTACAAGATGATCCCGTACATCATGACGCTGGTTGTGCTGGCCTTTACCAGCAAGAACTCGCAGGCGCCGCGCGCCTCGGGCGTGCCGTATGACCGCGGCGGACGCTGATCACTTGACAAAGCGTGTCGCGCACAGGTATAATGTGCCGACATAACACAAGGCGATGAGGAAGAAGAGTACCCACGAGCGAATGCTCAGCGAGCCGACGATTGGTGCGAGGTCGGCGCATGGCGCAGGGGGGAAGCCGCTTCGGAGCTGCCCGCGGATGACGCGGGACGGGGCCCGCCGATATGGGAAGAGAGGGTGCGCCATCTGGCGCGCCAACCAGGGTGGTACCGCGAATGCGCCTGTTCGTCCCCGGACGAGTTGGGCGCATTCTTTTTTCGCGAAAATACAGAAAAAGAGGAGAACCATACCATGCAAAATGTTTCATCCAATCAACTGCGCGCGCTGTTCCTCAAGTTTTTTCAGCAGCATGGCCACGCCGTGATTCCCAGCGCGTCGGTCATTCCCGAGAATGACCCGACCGTGCTGTTTACCACTGCGGGCATGCACCCGCTGGTGCCCTATCTGATGGGGCAGAGCCACCCGGCGGGCAAGCGCCTGACCGACGTGCAAAAGTGCATCCGCACCGGCGACATTGACGAGGTGGGCGACGCGTCGCACCTGACCTTCTTTGAGATGCTGGGCAACTGGTCGCTGGGCGACTACTTCAAGAAGGATGCCATCGCCTGGTCGTGGGAATTTTTGACCAGCAAGGACTGGCTGGGGCTTGATCCTGACCGGCTGGCGTTTTCGGTATTCGCGGGCGAGGACGGCGTGCCGCGCGACGACGAGGCGGCGGAGCTGTGGAAAGCCTGCGGCGTGAAGCCGGAGCGCATCTTTTACCTGCCCAAGGAGAACAACTGGTGGGGCCCCGCCGGGCAGACCGGCCCGTGCGGCCCGGATACCGAGATGTTCATCATCACCGACAAGCCTGCCTGCGGTCCGGACTGTTCCCCCGCGTGCTCCTGCGGCCGGTATCTGGAGATATGGAACGACGTGTTCATGCAGTACAACAAGACCGCCGAAGGCACGTTTGTGCCGCTGAGCCAGCAGAACGTGGACACCGGCATGGGGCTGGAGCGCACCATCTGCGTGCTCAACGGCAAGAAATCGGTGTACGAAACCGATGCGTTTGAGCGCATCCTGGCGCAAATCGCGGCGCTGTCGGGCAAGACCTATGGCAGCGACGAGGCGACGACCCGGGCGTTCCGCATCATTGGCGATCACCTGCGTACGTCCACCATCATCCTGGGCGATCCGCGCGGTGTGTCGCCGTCCAATGTGGATCAGGGCTATGTGCTGCGCCGCCTGATCCGTCGCGCGGTGCGCTTTGGCATGCAACTGGGCATGGAGGCCGGGTTTACCGCCAAGATCGCGGCGACCATCATCGCGCAGTACGAGGACGTGTATCCCGAACTCAAGCGCAACGAAACCTTTGTGCTAGAACAACTGACGCTGGAAGAGGAGCGCTTTGCGCGCACGCTGCGCCAGGGCGAGCGCGAGTTTGAGAAGATGCTGCAATATATCGACCCCGCCAGCAAGGTGATTCGCGGTTCCAGCGCGTTTAAGCTTTACGACACCTATGGGTTCCCGATCGAGATGACCATCGAGCTAGCCAAAGAGCATGGGTTGACTGTCGATGTGGAAGGCTTCCACGAGCGCTTTAAGCAGCACCAGCAGACCAGCCAAGCGGGTGCCGAGCAGCGCTTTAAGGGTGGCCTAGCCGACAACAGCGAGCAGACCGCGCGCCTGCACACCGCCACGCACCTGATGCACACCGCGCTGCGCCGCGTGTTGGGCGAGGAAGTGGCGCAGAAGGGCTCGAACATCACCGCCGAGCGCCTGCGCTTTGACTTCTCCTTCCCGCGCAAGATGACCGAGGAGGAAATCCGCGAGGTCGAGCGCCTGGTCAACGAGGCGATTGCCGCCAAACAGCCGATCGACATGCAGGAGATGACCGTTGAGGAAGCCAAAGCGCACGGCGCGATCGGCCTGTTTGAGAGCAAGTATGGTGAGCGTGTGCGCGTCTACACGATGGGCACGTTCTCCAAGGAAATCTGCGGCGGCCCGCACGCGGAAAACACTGGCGACCTGAAATCCTTTAAGATCAATAAGGAAGAGTCGTCGTCTGCGGGCGTGCGGCGCATCAAGGCGGTCATTGGGGCGTAGGCGGCGGGTGCCACCAGCCCCCGCGCTTCGTGCCTTTTTCCAAGCAAAAAAATTCCTCGCTTGTTCGTACAGGCGAGGAATTTCGTTTTCTGTCCTCAGTTGTTCACTGCCTGATCCGCGCTGGCTTCCATGGGCGCTTGCGGCGTGGGCGTGGGGGCAGCCGCCTTGGCTTTGGCGGCGTCGGCGGCAGTCAGCTGCTCCAGAATCTGCGCTGGCCACAGCGGCATCGGCGGCAGCGGCTCCAGCGAGGTCAGGTCTTTCGCATACACATAGCCGGACACCTGCTTGCCCTTGCGGTCAATGCCGGAGATCATGCGCCAATAATTCTTGCCCTCGGGCACTTCGGTGATCATCACCTTGGTTTTATTGTCGATCACCGAGGAGAGTTGCAGGCTCTTCTCGTCGGGTGTCACGCGCAGTACGGTGGGCACGCCCGCCGGGGTATCGATCATCGCGTAGTCGCCAACCGACAGGCCGCCATCCCACGGCACATCGCCGGTTTCCTCGGGCAAGTCATATTCCAGCCAGGAAAGCCGCACCCAATGCGTCCACACCTGCGGCATCTGCTCGGCCATCACACCATAGGTGTGGCCGCGCGCGTGCACAAAGATGCCGTTGCCGATGTATACGCCGGTGTGCATGTATCCGCTGCCCGGGTCGCGCTTTTGCAGCAGCATGATGCCGGGCTGCTTGGGCATGGTTTCGATAGGGCCGAGTTCGACCGACCAGCGTAGCGCCGCACCGGTCACGTTGGTGTGCCAGCTATCCGGATACTCGCCCTCGGAACGATCCAGAAAGGCTTTGAACAGGCCGTTGCAATCGTAGACCTCCAGCCCGTCCCACTTGGCCGCGATGCCGCGCAGCAGCTCGGCAAACTCGGGATACTGCCCGGCGCGCGCCAAACGCACATCGCGCGAGCATACTTCGCCCGATCCGCCATATATGTAACCCAGGCCGATGCGCGTGCGCATGAAGGTGATCATCTGGCTGGCCTTGCGCTGGAACAACTTGTCCGGGTTGTAGCCCGGCGGACGCGGGGTAGCCGCCGGTGCGTTGGCGTTGTCCAGCATGGCTTGCGTGGCGTCGTCCACAATGCCGGTCGGCTCCAGCCCGACCGCGCGCTGGAACGAGCACACCGAGGCGAACGTGTTTTGTGCGAACACACCGGTGCTGGACGCGTGGAAGTAGCCCAGCTCGGCCAGCCGCTCTTGCAGTTTCTTGACGCGGCGTCCGGTCATGCCGCGCGCCAGCGGTGTGATGCTGGGCGCGGGTGTGGGGGTGGCCTGATAGGTCATGGGCACCGGCGTCGCACCCTGACGCGTAAACAGCGTGGGCATGTAGCCGCTGTGCACATACAACTCCGCGATGACCATCTGCCCGCGCGCGCGCAGGCGCAGGTCGCATATCTCCTTAGGCAGTTCAATGGTTTCCGGCATGGTGGCGCTTTCGCTAAAATCCTGTATGGTGGTCCACTGCCCATCGATGAGTTGTTGCAGGCGCACGCCGGGCGCGACATTGGCCCAGAGCACGCTCAGCGTGGCCGCGCCCTCGGGCTTGCGGATTTGCAGGTGCTGATCTTCCGTATCGCTGCTGCGCCACACGGTAGACTGGCTGCCGTCTGTGGCGAGGTACAAATTGGCGCTATTGGATCGTGCGGATAATTCGCATAGCCAGGTCATGTCCTGGACCTGACCGGTGGCGGCGACGGCACCGGAGGAGAGCAAGAGCAGGCCCAAGCACAGCGCCGCGCGCGCAAAGTATCGAACCATGGGCTTCCTCCTTCCTCTACGATGCATTAGTATATCATAACCAGTCTGCCGGAGAAAGAGGGAAACACACTAATCTTTGGAAAACGGTTGAAAAACGCGCGGGCACACGATTTCCGAGAGGAAGCACTTGCGGTTTCGCAGAAAAATCTGTTATGATACGATGAGAAAACAAAGGGCTGCTACGGCGAGGAGGGTTGCGCGTGCGAAAAGGCGTTCTGCGCGTCGGCTTTATGGCGATGCTGGCATGCGCCCTGTCGGGCTGCGCGGCGGACCCCGGGGGGCCCATCGCGCCGGAGATGGCGGATGTTTCCGCTGGGCAAACGCTGGAGGTCACCTATTTTTCCTGCGGCAAGGCCGACAGCATCCTGCTGCGCCAGGGCGCGCACGCGATGCTGATTGATACCGCCACAGAGAAGGCCAGCGCGCAGGTGCTGGCGGGGCTTACCCGAGCGGGCGTGACGCGGCTGGACGCGCTGGTCGTCACCCACGGCGACAAGGACCACATCGGCGGCGCGGATCGCGTGCTGGCCGCAGTGGATGTTGCGGCCTGCTATGTGGGCCAGATCAGCGAAAGCGGTAAACAGGTGCAGGAATTTGACGATGCGCTGGAGAAATATGGTCGAAAAGCGACACTGTGGGAGCCCGGCGACACGGCGACGCTGGGTGAGGCGCGCGTGACTGTGCTGGGGCCCTTAGGCAGCGGCTATGCGCAGGAGAACGACAACTCACTGATTCTGCGCGTGGACTTTGGTAACACCCGGTTTTTGTTCATGGGCGACGCGGAGAAGCTGTCGCTGGGCGAGCTGATGGCCGCCGAGGGCGCGCGCGACACCTTAAAGGCTGATGTGCTGAAGGTGCCGCACCATGGTCGCGAGGAGAGCGTGTCGGCGATGTTCTTTGAATACGTTTCGCCGAGCATCGCGGTGATCCCCTGCGTGGAGGGGGACGAGGACAACTTGCCCGATCGGGCGGTGGTGCAGGGGCTTCAGCGCGTGGGCGCGAAAACCTATATCACCGGCGACGGTGACGTGACGGTGGTCAGCGACGGGCAAACCGTCCGTGCCGCGCAGAGCAAGACAGAGGTGCAGCCCATCCCGTGAAAATCCGCTTTTTACCAAAAATTTCTTTGGTAATATTGAAAGAAAATGGAGATTTCGTTCGTTGTGATCCATAGAAGCGCGCGAACGGCGAAAAAGAAAGACGCTCGGTTGCTACAGAGGACACCGATTTTGATAGCGCAGGATAATAAGGAGGTCTCCCGATGAAGAAGTTCTTATCCCTCATGCTGATTTTATGCTTGTGCGTGACGGCGATGCCGATCATGAGCGCGGTGGCGATGGACGTCCCAATCGTGATTACGGGCGTAAACAACGCCACGCCCAATACGCTGAAGGTGACATTTACTGCCCAGGATGGCGAGAGCGTACTGGTCAGCATTGACGGTGCTGCAGAGCAGTCGGCAACAGGGAGCAGCACGCCAAGCACGGTCGTGTTCTCTGGGCTTTATGCGGGCAGCCGCACCGTATCTGCAAAGTATGCGGATGGCTCGGGATATGTCTTTTTTGGCGCGGTGAACATCAACGATCCGCTTACAACGCTGGACATTACGATCAATAATGCTGAAGTCCGCAATGTAAACAACATTTATGTCACTGGTTCGGCGTTGGCCAATAAGCAGGTCAAACTGATCGCGACTTCCGGTGCAACCAGTAAAAGCACCACGGTGACAGCCGACGGAGACGGTCACTTTAGTGGTACGATCTCAAGCCTAAACATGGGTGCGTATACGGTATCTGCTGAGTATTCGCCAAGCGGTTTTGGTAATTCTGACGATTTTGGTTCAACGCTGAATGTGCTCGACACCACCGACGAGGACATTGCCATCGCCAGCACCAACACCGCCACGCCCGGCCAGGTGACGATCTCCGGCAGCGGCAAGGAAAATGCGGGCATCAAAATCGAGATTTTCCCCAGCGGCTCTTCTACCGCTACGAAATCGATAAATACCAGCATTGCGGCGAACAAGGCGTATAGCGAAACCATCGGCAATCTGCCCGCAGGCAACTATATCGCCAAAGTCAGCTATACCTCCGGCAGCAGCGGCGCGGCCGCAACGTCCGGTGTGTTTGCTGTGCAGGCAAGCGCGCCTACTCCGAGCCCGGTGCCCACCGCTACCCCAACACCAGCGCCGACGCCGACGCCCGGCCCGGTTAATATCACCATTGCCGCGTGGGATGTGATCAACCGCAACCAGATTCGCGTCAGCGGCAAAGCGGCGGCAGGCACCACCATTGATGTGATCGCCAGCAATGCGACGGTCAACAAAAAAGTGAACATTACCGTGCCTGCCAGTGGCACCTATGTGGCGACGATCACCGGTCTAACCGAAACCACGTATACCAATATTGATGTTAAGTACACCGGCACCCAGCAACCTTCCTGGGGCACGAACGCATCCAAGGGCGGGCTGACGTTGAAGGTGGAGGAACCCACGAACGACGACTTGGAAATCACCGCGACTGGCGGGCAGAACCAAGTGTCCATCCATGGCGTCGGCGTGGAAAACCTACCCATTCGGATCGATATTATCCCGGTGGGCTCGTCTACGGTTGTCAAGTCGATTAACACCAGTATCCCGGCGGGCTTTAATTTTAGCGAAACCATTACTAACCTAGCGGCGGGCACCTATACCGCGAGGGTGTGCTATACCTCCGGTAGTGACGGCGCCCCGGCGGCCAGTGATCCTTTTGATGTGACCAATCCGGCAACACCTGCGCCATCCACCTCGCCCAATCCGTCTACTTCGCCCAACCCCACTGCGGGCCCCCAACCCACCGGCCTGACGGTGGACCCGATCTATACCAACACCTACACCGTGATCGGCAAGACCACGCCGTTTGTGGCGGTCAAGCTGGAGACCAAGATCGCGGGTGTGGACTATGTGCTGTCCGCCAACGCGGACTCCAACGGTCTGTTCCGCTTCTACCTCAATTCGGCGCTCAGCTATGGCACCGCGGTGACCATCACCGCCGCGCCGGGCACTGCCGGGCAGTTGCAGTCGACGCTGAGCGTCACCTATCCGCCGTCGAATTACACCACGCTGCGTCAGGGCGACTATGGCCCGGCGGTGCTGGCGATGCAGAAGCGTCTGGCGGAACTGGGCTACACGGTCAACCAGAACAGCAGCTTTGACTACACCACGTATCTGGCGGTGCGCGAGTTCCAGCGCATCAACGGCCTGCTGATCGACGGCGTTGCGGGCAATGACTCGCAGAAGCGTTTGTATAGCGTGAGTGCGCTGCCCGCCAACTCGTCGCCGGATCCGTATTATCCGCTCAAGCGCGGCGACACGGGCAACGCGGTGTGGACGCTGCAAGAGCGCCTGCGCGATCTGGGCTATTACACCATCCGCGTCGATGGCATATTTGGCATCGGCACGCAGACCGCCGTGCGCGAGTTCCAGGAAAACAACGGACTGCCGGTGACCAGCATCGCCGACGGCGAAACGCAGCGCGTGCTGTATAGCGCCAGCGCCCGCCCCAAGAACGGCGGCGGAGGCGAATACTACACCCTGCGCGTGGGCAGCCGTGGCAGCGCGGTGCGCAGCCTGCAACAGCGCCTGTCCGCGCTGGGATACTATCGCGGCAGCATCGACGGCATCTTTGGCAGCCAGACCGAGGCGGCGGTGCGCAACTTCCAGTACCGCAACTCGCTAAGTGGCACCGGTGTGGCCGATCCGACCACACAGGCGCGCCTGTACAGCAGCAACGCCATTCCTTACGGCGGCAGCAGTGGCTATGTGTACCTGCACTACGGCAGCAAAGGCTCGGCGGTGGTGCGCCTGCAAACCGCGCTGAAGGACAGAGGCTACTTTAACAACAAGGTCACCGGCAACTACCTGAGCATCACGGTGGCGGCGGTCAAGGCCTTCCAGCGCGCGAATGGGTTGGCGGTGGACGGCATTGCCGGGCGGCTGACGCAGAATAAGCTGTACGGAACCAGCTACTAAGCAACAGACAAAGCGAAAGGGCTTCCCGCTTGGGAAGCCCTTTTTGCGCGCGCCTTATCCCAGCCGCACGATCTTGGTAGCGATTTTTTCGCCAAATGCCTTGTCGTGCTCCACAAAAATCAAAGTGGGTTGATACGTCAACAGCAGCGCTTCCAACTGCATGCGCGACAGCACATCCACGTAGTTCAGCGGTTCGTCCCACAGATACAGATGCGCCGAGGTAGACAGCGACGCGGCCAGCAGCAGTTTTTTGCGCTGACCCGCGCTGTAGGCGTCCAGTGGCGCGTCGAACTGCGCACGGGGGAAGTCCAGCTTGCGCAGCAGCGATTTGACCAGCGTTTCGTCAAGCTGCCGTGCCCGCAAATAGTCGCGCAGGCTGCCGGTCAGGTGGTCGGTGCGCTGCGGCACATAGGAGAGCGTCAGCCCGCTGCCCATGCGCACCGTACCCTCGTGCGGGATATCCTGGCCAAGCAGCAGCTTGATCAGGCTGGATTTGCCGCACCCATTCGGGCCGGTCAGCGCCACGCGCTCGCCGCGCAGCACCGAGAAGGAAAGCCCCGATACCACCGCGCGGTCACCATAGGCGATGGACAGATCGCGCACCTCAAGGAGCTGCTCGCTGCGATAAGCCAACGGCACCAGCTTGATGGATTCGGAGGTGTCCAGATCATGCAGCAGCGCTTCTTTTTCGGCGACGGCACGCTGGGCGCGCATCTCGATGGCTTTGGCGCGCTGCATCATCTTGGCCGCCATGTGCCCGACATAGCCTCGGTCGGCGACATGTGTGCCAATCTTGCCGCGCTCAATGGTGTCCGACCAGCCGGCTTTTTCCCCGGCGGTTTTGCTTAGCCGTTTGATTTCGCTGTGCAGCTTGTCGTTCTGATCCAGCTCAAACTGATCCTGTCGCAGCTTGTTGTCGTGCCAAGTGGTGAAGTTGCCCTGCGTGACGGTGATGGTGGATTTGTTGATGCTTAGCACATGATCAATGGTGGCATCCAGAAACGCGCGGTCGTGCGAAACCAGAATGAACCCGCGCTTGCTCGCCAGATAATCAGCCAGCGCTTCGCGGCCGTGTGCGTCGAGGTGATCGGTCGGCTCATCGATCAGTAAAAAGGCGTTCTTGCGCAGAAACAGCGCCGATAGCTGCACTTTGGCGCGCTCGCCGTCGCTTAGCGTGGCAAAAGGCCGGGTCAGCGCCTCGGGCGTGACGCCCAGCTTGCGCACGTCTTTCTCAATCATTTCATTGATGATGAATCCATCGTGCGCGGTGTACGCATCATAGGCGGCGCTGTACGCATCCATGTCGGCGGGCGGTTCGGCAGCCTTCGCCATCTGCGCCTCCCACGCATCATACGGCGCGATCAGCGCACGCGCGACAGTCAGCGCCGATTGCGACATCAGGGCGGGCGGCACGGCAAAGGGGAACAGCGCGAAGGACACCGACGCAGCGATGACACCGGTATACGGCAGCTCGCCCATCAACAGCTTGAGCAGCGTGGTCTTGCCGCGACCATTGCGCCCGATCAGCCCCAGCCGCCAAGCGGAGTCCAGCGTGAAGCTGGCGTGATCAAACAGCGGTTCATTGCCGCCATAGGCAAAGGTAAGGTTTTGTATGGTGATTTGTGACACAGGCATCCCTCCCGATACGCGTAAAAAGGCCGCAAGAGTATGCTCTTGCGGCGTTTCGCACAGCGAGGCGCACCCAAAAGTGCGCGGCGGAACCCATCATGGCGGAGCACATTCTTGCCGCAACGCACACGAAAGATCGTGGCGTTGCCAAACATTTCAGCAAGAAGTGTTTTTCACCAGAACGAGCCCCCTTTTTGTTGATCTGCGCTCATCATAGCAGGAATCCGACCCGGTGTCAAATGCTGGCGGTCGCGTCGTCCAGCCCCGCGCAATCGGCGCAGCGGCTGTTTTGCCTGCCCGCGCAGCGCGTGCACACATACGCGCCGCAGCATGTGCAGGACAGCATCTCGCGCGCGTCAAAGGCGCTGCCGCAGTCAATACAGTGGGATTTGCTCATCAAAAGCCTCCTCAAAGTGGAATGCGTATGGCATAGCATGTCCCGGGCGCGGCGGCGCTACACGTATAGCGCGCGAGAAATGGGTGAAAAAGCCACACGCCACTTGTGCGGGATGGATCAGTATGTCATAATAGAGGCAACACCGCACAAATCGTGCGCACTGTCCTCGCGGATATTTCCGCGCTGCTGCGGCTTCCTACAGGCTTCTGGAGCAGCGCGAAAAGCTCGCGCGATGTCAGCGGTACTGCTTTGCGCGGTATTGCCTAAACGCATAGGATGCGAAAGGAAGCGATTGCATGAGCGCACAAGAGAAACAGCCATCGATCTGGCAGCTGATGCGCCAGCCGTGGACGCCATGGTTTTTACAGCTGTTCCGCTTTTTTCTGGGCCAATGGGTGTCGATGCTTGGCTCGGCCATGGTGCAGTTCGTGATCGTGTTTTATATCACGCTGGCCACACAGTCCGGCGCGATGATGGCAGTAGCCACCGCGTGCGGCTTCCTGCCGCAACTGATTATTTCGCCGATGGCCGGTGTGTGGGCCGACCGGTATGACCGCAAGCGCTTGGCAATACTGGCCGACATGGGCATCGCCGTTGCGACGCTGGTGCTGGCCGCGCTGATGCTGACTGGCTATCGCGGACTTACGCTGTTGTTTGCACTGTCGGCGGTGCGCTCGCTGGGTTCGGGCATCCATTCTCCGGCAGTTAGCGCGCTGGTGCCGCAGCTGGTGCCCGAGCGGCATTTGCTGCGCGTCAACGCCGCCAATACCAGCGTGCAATCGCTGATCATGCTGATCGCGCCCGCGCTGGGCGGATGGCTGCTGGCTGCCGGGCCGCTGGCAATTGTGCTGCTGGTGGACGTGGCCACCGCCGTGATCGGCATCTCGCTGCTGATGACTGTGAGCGTACCCAAGCACCCCAGCGAGAACGCATCACGGGCGCATCCCTGGCGCGATCTGACCGAGGGGCTGCGCTACGCCTGGCACCATCCGGTGATTCGCGCCATGCTGCTGTTCCACGCGCTGGGCATGCTGCTGATTGCCCCGCTGGCCACGCTGACGCCGCTGCTGGTGGTACGTACCTTTGGCGGTGGGGAGCGCGCGCTGGCCATCAATGAAGTGGTGTTCAGCGTGGGCACACTGCTGGGCGGCGCGCTGATCGCCGCGTGGGGCGGATTCAAAAACCGGTTGCTGATGATGGTGGTGGCCAGCGTGCTACTGGGCATCGGCGCGATCGTCATCGGTGTTGCGCCGCTGACCTTTGGCTGGTACCTGCTGATCCTGCTGTGCATGGGCATCAGTGAGCCGCTGTACGGCACCCCGGTCACCACCATCTTGCAGGAGCGGGTGCTGCCGGACAAAATGGGGCGCGTGTTCAGCCTGATGAATATGGTGATGACGCTGTGCGTGCCGCTTAGCGTCGCGGTCTGCGGGCCGCTGGCCGACATTGTGTCGGTGCAGACGCTGATGTGGATCGCCGGTGCGGGCATGCTTGCACTGGCGGGGATGCTGACAATCAGCAAGCCCCTGCGCGCTGTCGACGTGCGGCCGGAGATAGAGGCATAGCGAGAGCACTGACCCATTCGGGATGCGGGAAGGGGCGA
Organism: Eubacteriales bacterium; assembly: GCA_031552735.1. Classification (GTDB taxonomy): domain Bacteria; phylum Bacillota; class Clostridia; order Christensenellales; family Aristaeellaceae; genus JAVBUY01. The sequence continues at coordinate 6,905 of JAVBMF010000046.1, read as the reverse complement.
AGGCCCCTTCTTTTTTGCTTGTAGCAAATTGCGGGGCGCCTTAGTCCGCCAGCCGCTCCAGCCGCTCCCAATAGGCCGCGATTTGCATGCGTCGCGCATCGGTATCGCCATGTTGCTGCGCCAGCGCCTGCCAATCGGCCAGCAGCGCCAGCGACTCCTCCGCGTCATAGACCGTGCGCCAGCCCAGTTGCTGGCGCGCGCGCGTGCTGTCCAGCCGTGGCGTGCGGATAGGCGGCGCACTGTCCAGCGGCATTGCGCCAAGCTCGCCGTCGCAGTGTTGCGCCAGCACACTCAGCGCGCGCCGCTCGGTCAGCCAGCATTCCGGGGGCGCGCCAAAGTTCCAAGTGTCCCCATGATGTGACGGCAGCGACAGCGCGCGCCCCAGCGCGGACAGCGCGCCGATCAGCGGCTCGATCGCATGCTGGTAGGCGCGTGCCGTGCCCGGGTTCCGCGAAGTCGGCGACGCGCCGCAGAGCAGCGCCGTCAGCCAGCACGCTACATCCGTATGCCCCGGCATGCCGCCGTATAGCAGCGCGCCATAGTGTGCGACCACCACCGGCAACGCTTCGCCGCAGTATCCCAGCCGAAACCCCTCCGCTTGTAGTCGGGCGCAGGCGGCCGTCAGTCCGGCGGCATCGCGTCCGCCCAGCGGGTCGTCTTCGCGGCAGCCCCAAGGTGCGTGCGCGTCACGGTAGGCGGCGTCATCCATGCACAGCAACACAGCGTCGGCCTGTGCCGCGCGCGCGACGGACAGACAGGCGCTGAGCCGGTAGAGCAGCGCGCACATTGCTTCCGACGTATCTGCCGTGGGCAGGGCGGGAAAAATCACCGCATCCCCTTTGCGCAGGAAAGCGAGCAGCGCATCGGGCGACGGAAGCCCCTCTGGCGCGTCCAGCGTGCGCACTTCGGCGCCCAATGTGCCGAGCAGTGCCGCGATCCATTCCGCCAAACCACCGGGTGCGTTTACCAGCGCGACATGCCGCCCTTCATAGGTGTGGGCTAAAATCTGACGCATGATGATCCCTCCCTGTTTCGCCTATGCTCGTCCCGGCTGGTTATCAGAAACCGGAGAGGACGAGCATGATCTGTGCGAGCATATGCATACAGGCACAAGGACTTGCCTGATCGGCAAAACTTTTTTTCGCGGGGGATCTGTGCTATAATCAGACGGTTGGTGAGCGCCCGTTCGCGGTGTAGATACACCGCCCAGTCCGTGGCTGTATGGAGCAACACGGCGCGGCGGGCTGACGAAGAATCGAATTATAAGGAGGCGCGTGCGATGCGGCGAGTTTTGGCGGGGCTGTTGCTGGTGTGTATGCTGGGCGCATCGACGTGCGCGCTGGCCGTGGACATTGGCCCGGTGATGGGCTATGACGACGAGGCCGGGCGCGATTGGGCGAGCAGCGCGTTCTTTGTGCGCATGCAGCAGCTAACCGGCGTGGGCATCAGCGACTTTGTGCAGGGAAAGAACCAAGCGACATACCGCGCGGCGCTGGATGACGCGCTGGCCGGGGGCAGCCTGCCCGCGGTGCTGTTTAAGGCGCAATTGACCCCGCGGCAGGAGATGGATGGCGCGGCTAGCGGCGCGCTGATCGACCTAGCGCCGCTGCTGGCGGAGTATGCGCCCAATCTGTCGGCGCTGCTGGACGCGCACCCAGACTGGCGCGAGGCCATTACGCTGCCCGATGGAAAGATTGTGGCGCTGCCGCAGTTGGCCGAGCACGAGCGGCAGGTGGCGATCTGGATCAACCATGACTGGCTGGAGGCGCTGGGGCTGCCGATGCCCGGTACCCCGGAGCAAATGCGGGCGGCGCTGACCGCCATGCGCGATGGTGATCCCAACGGCAACGGCAAGCGCGACGAGATTCCGTTGCGGCTGATTGGCCCATGGGAGGCCAAGTGGCTGGCGTCGTTCTTTGGGCTGACAATGAATGATTACAACGTATATGTGGACGATGCCGGGCAGGCACGATTCGCGCCGGGCGAGCCGCAGTTCTATGATTTTTTGACGTACTTGCGCGGGCTGTGCCAAGCGGGGCTGCTCGGCGACGACGCCTTTACCAATACGCACGCCATGCAGGCGCTGGAGCAGGCCGATCAAAAGCAAGTGTCGGTGGGCGGCATGGTTTCGCTGGCGCCGTACACCATGCTGCCGCTCGATCAGGCGGAGTCGTTCGCCGCGCTGCCGCCGATGCCCCATGAAGGCAGCGTGCGCTATCGCGACCTGCAAGGGTCGGTGTGGCGCGGGACGTTTGCCATCACCTCTGCGTGCGACAACCCGGCGGCGGCGCTCAGTTGGGTGGACGCGCTGTACGCGCCCGAAGGCGCGATGCTGGCGTGGGCAGGGGTAGAAGGTGTGGATTACGCCTATGGTGACGACGGCTATTGGACGTACGCGATCACGGAGGAGCGCACACTGAGCGACCTGCAAACCCAATCATTGATGAGCGGCGGCGCGGCGATGCCCGGGCTGATGCCGTATGATTTCTGGCGGCGCATCGGCATCGCTGGGGAGCGGCACGTGATGGCCGAATCCGACAAACTGGCGCAGGTGGCGACGCTGCCGACGCCGACGGTGTATTGGACAAAGGAACAGCAGGCCGAGCTGGACGCATTGCAGGTACAACTGGGCCCTGCGGTGGATCGGGCGATCGCGCGCTTTGCCACCGGCGAGGCGGAATTGAACGAGCAAACCTTCGCGGCGTTCCGGCAGGAACTGGACGACTTGGGCGCGGGGCGCATGGTCGCGTTGTGGCAGGCAGTGCTGGACGCGGAAAAATAGTATGAAGAAAACGACGCCACAAACGAATGCCGCGCGCGCGCCGATGCGCGCGATGCTGGACAAAGCACAGGGTCGCGTGCGCATGCACATGCCGGGGCATAAGGGGCAACCCTTCGCAAACTGGGACGCGTTTGGCTATGATATGACCGAGCTGGGCATCACCGGGGATCTATTCGCGCCGGATGGCGCGATGGCCGAAGCCGCCCGGTTGGCGGCAATTGCAGCCGGGGCGTCGCATACGCTGCCGCTGTCCGGTGGCAGTACGGCGGGCGTGCTGGCCATGGTGCTGGCCGCTGTGTCCGATGGCGGGCCGGTCATTGTCGCGCGCAACTGTCATCATAGCGTGCTGTCGGCTTGCGCGCTGGCGCACGCAGAGCCCATCTTTGTGTATCCGCGCCTGTTGGACGGCTGGGCATATGTCGCGCCAGCGGATGTGGTCGCCGCCATCAACGCGCATCCCGCCGCGCGGGCGGTGTTGATCACCCGACCGGATTACCTGGGCATGTGCAGCGATCTGACGGACATCGCGCGCGCCGCGCACGACGCGGGCATGCGTCTGTTGGTAGACGAGGCGCACGGCGCGCACTTCAACTGGCCCGCGTCGGGACAGCCAGCCAACGCCGGAGCGTGTGGCGCCGATGCCTGGGTACAGAGCGCGCACAAAACGCTGCCCGCGCTGACCGGCGCGGCGTGGTTGCATCTGGCGTCCGGCATGGACGCTGAGCGCGTGCGCGGCATGCTGCGCATGGTGCATACGTCCAGCCCGTCGTTTCCGATTCTGGCGTCATTGGATGAAGCGCGCGCCCTGATGGACGAGCGGGGCACTGCGAGTCTGGCCGCACTGCACGCGCGCGTCGCGGCGTTCTGGCAGCGGCTGTGCGAAGGGCGACCGGAGCTGGCGAACGCGCACGACCGGCTGGGCGGCATCGCCGGGTTGGCGTTTGATCCGGCGCGGATCGTGATCGACGTGACGAAACTTGGCTACACCGGCGATCAGGTCGCGGCGCACCTGCGGACGCGGGGCATCGACATCGAGATGGCGGACACGCGTTGCGTCGTACTGATTCCCTCGGTGGCCGATCCGCCAGATGCGCTGGATCGCGTGGCCGACGCGCTGTGCGCGCTGTCGCCGTTGCCGCCGCGCGAGGATGCGTGCACTGACTTGCCGCCCGCCGAGCGCGGGCTTGCGGTGTGGCAGGCCGCGCTTTCGCTCGGCGAGCCGGTGCCGCTGCCCCAGGCCATCGGGCGAATCGCGGCGGTATCTGCGGGCGCGTACCCGCCCGGCATTCCTTGGGTCGTGCCCGGGGAACGCATCACAGCGCAGGCAATCGGCGCACTGTCCGGTGCGGCACACACTTTTGGCATCACAGGCGGCAGCATCCGCTGCGTGCTAAATAAAGAGCGTAAGGGGTAACACACGTGCAATATGAAACCATTCTCTTTGATCTGGACGGAACGCTGAACGAGTCCGCGCCGGGCATTATTCACTCGGCGCAGTATGGCGCGCGCCAGGTTGGCTTTACCGATATTCCGGAAGAAATGTTCGCTACCTTCATCGGGCCGCCGCTGCACGCGTCCTATCGCCGCGCGGGCATGAATGACGAGCAGGCCGCCCAGGCGGTGGAGCACTACCGTGTTTACTTTGCCGAGCGCGGTATGTTTGAAAACTCGGTGTATACCGGCATTCCCAACCTGCTGCGCCGGTTGAAGGCGCAGGGTGCGCGCCTGTGTGTCGCCACCGCCAAGCCGCAGTATTTTGCCGAGAAGATATTGGAGCGGCTCGGCCTGGCGCGCTTCTTTGATATCATTGCCGGGGCGGAGTTGGCCGAGCGCGGCACCGACAAGTCTGATCTGGTCAAGCGCGCGCTGGTCGGCAGCCGTGGTCGCGCGGTGATGATCGGCGACCGCGAGTTTGATGTCTTCGGCGGGCAGGGTAACGGCATCGACACCATCGGTGTGCTGTATGGCTATGGCACGCGCGAGGAGTTTCAAAAAGCCGGTGCCACGCATATCGTGGATACCGTGGCCGACTTGGCCAACTTTCTCGCACCGGAGATTCCGGAGCCGGAGGGCTTCTTTATTACGGTCGAGGGGTTGGATGGGTCGGGCAAGACCTCGCAAATAGAGCGGATTCACGCGCATCTTCTGGAGCTGGGGTACGATGTGTTGGCCACGCGCGAGCCCGGCGGCAGCCCGATTGCCGAGAGCATCCGCGAGGTGGTGCTGACGCCCGATAACCTGGGCATGCATCCGCTGACCGAGGCGCTGCTGTATGCGGCGGCGCGCGCCGAGCATGTGCACGCCATCGTGCGCCCGGCGCTAAAGGCGGGCAAGGTGGTGCTGTGCGACCGGTTTGTCGATTCCAGTGTGGCGTATCAGGGTGGCGGACGACAGCTCGGTGTGCAGCATGTGCTGGACATTAACGCCCCGGCCATTGATGGCACTATGCCGGACGCAACCATCCTGCTCAAGATCGATGCGGAAACCGCGCTGAAGCGGCGCAGCAGTGCGTCATCGCTGGATCGCATCGAGATGGAGAAAATGGCGTTTCATCAGCGCGTATACGACGCGTATGAAGAATTGGCGCGGCTGCAACCCGAGCGCATCATGCAGGTGGACGCGACGCGCGGCATGGAGGAAATCGCCGCTGACGCGTGCGCGGGCATCGACCGCGTGCTGACAACGCGGTAGAAAACGACAGGAGGCACTATGGCGCGTATCGTGGTGGGCATGTCGGGCGGTGTGGATTCGTCGGTGGCGGCGCTGTTGCTGCATCAGGCGGGGCACGAGGTCATCGGCGTATTCATGAAGAACTGGGAGGAGACCGACGCGGACGGCGTGTGCACGGCTGAGGCCGACTGGGCGGACGTGCGCGCGGTGTGCGATGTGATCGGCATCCCCTACTATTCGGTCAATTTCGCGCAGGAGTACCGCGATCGCGTTTTTTCCTATTTTCTGGCGGAATACAAGGCGGGACGAACGCCCAATCCGGACGTGCTGTGCAACCGGGAGATCAAGTTCAAGGCGTTTCTGGATTTCGCGCTCAAGCTGGGCGCGGAGCACTTGGCCACCGGGCATTTCGCGCGCGTTGGCATGGCGGGGGAGACCCGCACACTGCTGCGTGGCGTGGATGCGAATAAGGATCAGAGCTATTTTCTGCACATGCTCGGACAGAACGCGCTGGGCAGGGCGATGTTCCCGGTCGGCGGGCTGACCAAGGCCGAAGTACGTGAGATCGCGCGGCGGGAAAATTTGCCGACCTGCAACAAAAAGGATTCGACCGGCATCTGTTTTATCGGCGAACGCGATTTTAAGCAATTTTTGCAGACGTATTTGCCCGCGCAGCCCGGCGACATGCGCGAGATCGGCACCGGCCGCGTGGTTGGACGGCACGATGGGTTGATGTATCACACGCTGGGCCAGCGGCGCGGCCTGGGTATCGGCGGGTGCGGCGATGGGCGCAGCTGGTTTGTGGTGGGCAAGGATTTGGCCAATAATGCGCTGCTGGTTGCGCAGGGCGAGGATCATCCCGCGCTGTATACCACCGGCGCACTGGCGGTGCAGGAAACCTGGGTGGCGGGCGCGCCGCCAATCGGATTGGGCGAAGGTATACGCTGCACCGCGAAGTACCGCTATCGACAGCCGGACCAGGCGGTTACGGTCGCGCGCACCGATGAGGGGCTCCGCGTGACCGCCGACACACCGCAGCGCGCTGTGACACCTGGTCAATCGGTGGTGTTCTACGACGGCGATGTGTGCCTAGGTGGTGGCATCATCGACCATATGTGGTGATGTAAAAGCGCATATACACAAGCCATAGCGCTCGCGCGAAAACATGAAAATTCTTTGGTTTTTCCTGTTGACACAGGCGCAAAGGCTCTGATATACTAACACTCGCCCTCCGAAAAAAACGAGCGGGCGCACGATCCTTGAAAACGATACAGGAAGAGAGAAAAAGCCGTGATTTCCCTAAGGGGAGAGCGCGGCGAGACAGACAGTTGATTCTTAATGAGTTTTGAATCTTGGGGGCTGGTGAGAACCAGAATACCAAGAGGAGATAAGGGATTAAACACAAGAGTTTGATCCTGGCTCAGGACGAACGCTGGCGGCGTGCCTAACACAT
>JAVBMF010000043.1:0-6177 GCA_031552735.1 Eubacteriales bacterium | reverse complement strand
CCCCCAGACCCCCAGCCAAAGGGACTTCGCCCCTTTGGAATCCCATCCTTTGCGCCGCATGCGGCGCAAAAGGCGGGAGTCCAGAGGGACAATGTCCCTCTGGTGGGAGGTTTGGAGGGCAACGCCCTCCAATGCGTACCTCGTTTTTTTGTGCAAAGAAGGTGTGTGCGATGGACAGCGGGTTTGCCGGGGTGCGTGGGCTGGGCCCGGCGCGCTTGAAGGCGTTGGCGGCGCAGGGCATTGATTCGCCGCGCGCTCTCGTCGAAACGCTACCCATCGGATACCGCGATACGACGCACCCGGTCGCGATCCGCGCGCTGACAGGCGGACAGGAAGCGGCGGTATGCGGCATCATCACGCGTCCGCCGTCGCTACACCGCGCCAATGGTCGGCAGTGGGTATCGTGCACCATCGCCGACGAAAGCGGCAAGCTGCCGTGCATGTGGTTTGGCCAGCCATGGGTGCGCGAGCACCTGCGTCAGGGTGACGAAGTGCTGCTGTGCGGCAGGGCTGTGGCCAAGCAGCGCGGTATCATGATGATCAACCCTGTCATTGAGACCGAGCCGGGCATCACGCCGGTATACCGCGCGGTGGCCGGGCTGCCCGCCAAGACGTACCGAGCGCTGGTCGCCGAGATGCTGCATCAGTATGTAGACGGCGTTGCGGATCCGCTGCCCGAGGACTTCCGGCGGCGGCACGGGCTGGCCGAAAAAGCGTGGGCGTTGCGCCAGGCGCACCAACCGACCGACCTGGACAGTCTGAACGATGCGCGGCGCCGCCTGGCGTTTGAGGAGCTATTGTTCTATCAGGTGGCGCTGCTGGATGAAAAGCGCGGCAGTGCGACCGGCGTGCGCGTTTTGGCGACACAGCAGGATCAAGATGCTTTCTGGGCGCTGCTGCCCTTTCCGCCAACCGGTGCGCAGCGGCGCGTGCTTGGCGAGATCGCCGCCGACATGGCGAAGGACACGCCCATGGCGCGCATGGTGCAGGGCGATGTGGGTTGCGGAAAGACCGCGCTGGCGTTCGGCGCGCTGTACATGGCCGCGCTGCACGGCTGGCAGGGTGCGCTGATGGCCCCGACAGAGATTCTGGCGCAGCAGCACTATGCTGGCGCGAAGGCATTGCTGGAGCCGCTGGGCATTCACGTGGCGCTGCTGACCGGCAGCATGACGCCTGCCGAGCGCAAGCGCATCCGCGCGGAGTTGGCCGACGGCAGTTGCCAAGTGGCCATCGGCACGCACGCGCTGATTTCCGAAGGCGTTTTATTCGCGAAACTGGGGCTGGTCATCACCGACGAGCAGCATCGCTTTGGTGTGCGTCAGCGCACCAGACTGGCGGAGAAGATTGACCCAAGCGCCGCCGCACCCAATGTGCTGGTGCTGTCGGCCACACCGATCCCGCGCACGTTGGCGCTGGTGCTCTATGGCGATCTTGACCTGTCGGTGGTCGATGAGCTGCCGCCGGGACGCTCGCCGGTGCAGACCCGGATCGTGCCCGAGGACAAGCGCGAAGGCATGTACGGATTTTTGCGCGCACAGGCGGCAAACGGCGCGCAGGCATACGTCGTGTGCCCGCTGGTGGAGGAGTCTGAGGAGTTGGAGGATTGCCAGTCGGCGGAGGCACTGTATGATGCGCTGCGCAAAGGCCCGCTGAAGGCACTGCGCATCGGACTGGTGCACGGGCAGATGAGCGCTGCCGACAAAGACGACGTGCTGGCGCGATTTTACGCCGGGCAGCTTGATGTGTTGGTGTCTACGACCGTGATCGAGGTGGGCGTCAATGTGCCCAATGCCACGGTGATGATCATCGAGAATGCCGAACGTTTTGGTCTGGCGCAGTTGCATCAGTTGCGCGGACGCGTCGGGCGGGGCAGCGCGCAGAGCTGGTGCTTCCTGATGGCCGCGCCCAGTGAGCGGCTGGCGCTGATGACGCAAACGCAGGACGGCTTTGTCATCGCGCAAAAAGACTTGGAGTTGCGCGGCGCGGGCGAGCTGCTGGGCACGCGGCAGCACGGCAAGGGCGGGCAGGGGCTTCTCATGGGCGCGGACGCGGCGCTGCTGGAGGAAACCCAGCGCGCGGCAAAAGCGCTGATTGCAGACGGTGATACGCCAAACAAGCGCGCGGTCTTGCATGCGGCGCGCCAGATGTTCGCGCAGCGGTACGGCAGTGTCGCGCTGAATTAGCGCCATATTGCGCCCTGTGCGCCGCAGCCAATAAAATCACCCGGAAACATTGACAAATAAACGTGTGCACGGTAATATATGGGATAGAGTGAAAACCCATGTACAATATATAGTGGCAGGAGGGCGCGACGATGGGAAAATTTGTGATTAAGAGCGGCGCATCCGGATTTTCGTTCAATCTGGTGGCTGGCAATGGCGAAGTGATCGGTACGAGCGAAACCTATACCGGCAAGCCGGGCTGCAAGAACGGCATTGAAAGCGTGCGCAAGAACTCCGCGATTGCCAAGGTTGAAGATCAGACCGCCGACGGCAAGGAATCGAACCCCAAGTTTGAAATCTTCCAGGACAAGAAAGGGGAGTTCCGCTTCCGCCTCAAGGCCACCAACGGCGAGAAAATCCTTGCGTCGGAAGGCTATAAGACCAAGGATTCCTGCAAGAACGGCATCGAGTCGGTGCGCAAGAACGCCGCCGATGCGAGCATTGTCGAGGAATAATGCCATCATCTATTCTGTACGTATCATTGCGCACTGATTGAAGGAGGAAACCACCTATGGAAACCAAACCCGCCCCGAAGAAAACCGCCGCCAAGAAGCCGCCGGTCGAGCGCGAGTTCGTGGAGGTCAGCAAGGCTGCCCCCGCCACCGCAGCCAAGACCGCCAACGGCCGCAAGACTGTGGTTGTGACCGCTGAAACCAAGAAATCCGCCGCGCCGTATCGCTGGATCGCGCTGCTGCTGTGGGTGCTGGCGCTGGGTGCCAACCTGCTGGGCGCGTTCATGTGGCTGCAAGGCAACTCCATGTTCGGCAAGACCGAGTACTGGCTGTATGGCGGCCTCGTGTTGGCGGCCATCCTGTGCTTGGCAGGTTCGTTCGTGTGGAAGCGCGGCAACGCGATCAGCCCGCCCACCAGCACCGGCATCAAGGCGGCGCTGTGGAACCAGATGGGCATCATCGCCACGTTTATCGTGTTCCTGCCCATCGGCCTGCTGCTGATCCTGCGCAGCGATAAGATGAGTCCGCAAGTTAAGCGTGTGGTGCTGATTCTGGCGCTGGTGCTGGTGGCGGCTGTTGGCTCGCTGTCGGCCAGCTATCAGGCCCCGGTCGCCGCGGTGGAGCCCGCCTCCGCCGAGGAAGTGCAGCAGATGCAGGCCAATGGCGAGATTCCGGACAATCTGACCGGCGCGCTGACCGATCCCGCGTATTGGACGCAGTACGGCAACAGCTATCACTTCGACGCCAACTGCCCGACCATCATGCGCTCGCTGAAGGTGTTCTCCGGCACGCTGGCCGACGCTGTGCAGGCGCGGAAGCTCGACGCGTGCGACATCTGCGCGCATGGCAAGGAGCAAAAGGGCTTGGCCGATCCTTCGGTCGTGACCGAGGAGCAGCCGGTTGAGGAAACCGCCGAGGAAGTGCCCGAAGCGGAAACCCCGGTCGAGGAGCAGGAAGAGGAAGTCCCTGCCGCGTAACCTTTCGTCATATTTTCGTGCCCCCGCGTCCATTTGGATGCGGGGGCGTTCCTATATGTGAATTTTTTTGTCTTTATAGCCAAAAACGATCGGGAATAGGCTTGTCAATTGCTGGGCAGCGTTGTATAATAGCCATTGGACTTTTCGCGAGTCTTTTCTATTCCCTGTCAAGGCGCAAACGCGGATGTCCGCGATTGCTTCTGCGCGCTTTCGGTCGGATTTTGCCAAAAGAAAGCGACGCCACAAAACGTTCGATCATCAAGGACGAGGAGGAACATCATGACGAAGTACGTGTATCTGTTCAAAGAGGGCAACGCCAGCATGAAAAACCTGCTGGGCGGCAAGGGCGCTAACCTGGCCGAAATGACCGGCCTTGGGTTGCCGGTGCCGCAGGGCTTTACGGTTTCTACCGAAGCCTGCACGCGCTATTATGAGGATGGCCAGAAGATCGCTGACGACATCGTGCAGCAGATCTATGACGCGCTGACGGTGACCGAGAAGGAAAGCGGCAAAAAATTCGGCGATCCGACCAACCCGTTCCTGGTGTCTGTGCGCTCCGGCGCGCGCGCGTCGATGCCCGGCATGATGGATACCATCCTGAACCTCGGCATGAATGACGTGGCGGTGGAGGCCGTGGCCAAGCTGACCGGCAACCCCCGTTTCGCGTATGATTCCTATCGCCGTTTTATCCAGATGTTCTCCGACGTCGTGATGGAGCTGCCCAAGTCCAAGTTCGAAGTCATCATTGACGAAATGAAGGAAGCGCGCCATGTGAAGCATGACGTTGAGCTCAACGCCGACGACATGAAGGCGATGGTTGCGCAGTTTAAGGCCTTCTACAAGAAGGAAAAGGGTTCCGACTTCCCGCAGGAGCCCAAAGTGCAGTTGATGGAAGCCATCAAGGCCGTGTTCCGCAGCTGGGACAACCCCCGCGCGGTCTATTACCGCCGCATGAACGACATCCCCGCCAGCTGGGGCACCGCGGTCAACGTGCAGTCGATGGTGTTCGGCAACATGGGCGACGACTGCGGCACCGGCGTGGCCTTCACCCGCGATCCGTCCACCGGCGAGAAGCGCCTGTATGGCGAGTATCTGATCAACGCGCAGGGCGAGGACGTCGTGGCCGGTATCCGCACGCCCAGCCCGATCTCCGAGCTGGAGAAGGTGATGCCTGCGGTGTACAAGCAGTTCGTCGAGACCGCCAACAAGCTGGAGAAGCACTATAAGGACATGCAGGACATGGAGTTCACCATCGAAGGTGGCAAGCTCTTCATGCTGCAAACCCGTAACGGCAAGCGCACCGCCACCGCCGCGCTGCGCATCGCCTGCGATCTGGTCGAAGAAGGCATGATCTCCAAGGAAGAGGCCGTGCTCAAGGTCGATCCCAAGCAGTTGGACGCGCTGCTGCATCCGCAGTTTGACGCCAAGGCGCTCAAGGCCGCCGAAGTGATCGGCAAGGGCCTGCCCGCTTCCCCGGGCGCCGCGTGCGGCCAGGTGTATTTCACCGCCGACGACGCCACCGCCGCCGCCACCAAGAAGGGCCAGAAGGTCATTCTGGTTCGCCTGGAAACCTCGCCGGAAGATATCGAGGGCATGAACCACTCGCAGGGCATCCTGACCGCCCGTGGCGGCATGACCTCCCACGCCGCCGTGGTCGCGCGCGGCATGGGCACCTGCTGCGTCGCGGGCTGCGGCGAGCTGCGCATCAGCGAAGCGAAGAAGACCTTCGAGCTGGGCGGCAAGACCTTCAAAGAGGGCGACTTCATCTCGCTGGACGGCTCGACCGGCAACATCTATGGTGAGGCCATCAAGACCGTCGAAGCGGAAATGACCGGCAACTTCGCCACGCTGATGGGCTGGGCGGACGCCATCCGCACCATGAAGGTGCGCACCAATGCCGACACGCCGCATGACGCCGCTGTGGCCGTCAAGTTTGGCGCGGAGGGCATTGGCCTGACCCGCACCGAGCACATGTTCTTCGCCGCCGACCGCATCGCCGCCATGCGCGAGATGATCCTGGCCGACAACGAAGAGCAGCGCCGCAAGGCTCTGGACAAGCTGCTGCCGATGCAGAAGGGCGACTTCAAGGGCATTTATGAGGCGATGGGCGAGCGCCCGGTGACCATCCGCTACCTCGATCCGCCGCTGCATGAGTTCCTGCCCGCCAAGAGCATGACCGATGAAATCGCGGCCATCGCGAAGGAGCTCAAGACCACCTCCGAGAAGATCGTCGAGAAGATCGACGCGCTGCACGAGTTTAACCCGATGATGGGTCATCGCGGCTGCCGTCTGGCGGTCACGTATCCGGAAATCGCCGAGATGCAGACCCGCGCCGTGATTGAGGCCGCGATCGAAGTGACCGCCGAAAAGGGTCTGAAGATCGTGCCGGAGATCATGATCCCGCTGGTGGGCTCCACCAACGAGTTCAACTTCGTCAAGAAGGTGGTCGATGAGACCGCCGCGAAGGTCATGGCGGAAAAGGGCAAGACCATCACCTACCTGGTGGGCACGATGATCGAGATTCCG
>JAVBMF010000019.1:0-93046 GCA_031552735.1 Eubacteriales bacterium | reverse complement strand
GAACCGGCGTTCGAATACCAAGTTGGCGATGCGGACGATGTGATGGCGGAAGAACCGGCGTTCGAATACCAAGTTGGCGATGCGGACGATGTGATGGCGGAAGAACCGGCGTTCGAATACCAAGTTGGCGACGCCGACGATGTGATGGCGAAAGAGCCTGCATTCGAGTTCCAAGTCGGCGACGCGGACGATGTGATGGCGGAAGACCCGATATTTGAGTGCCAAGTTGGCGACGCGGACGCATCCACACCTGCCAACACTGCCCCGCTTTTGCCTCGCGAGCCTGCACTGCTGGAGCAGGTACGACTGTTCGATTTCCCCTCGCGCGAGGAAAGTCCGTACCGTGCACCCGCTCCAACCGCGCCCGTGCAGCATGCACCGCCCGTTCCCGCCACCGATGTGGCCGCTCCTTCCTTGTTTCTTGAAGGCGCGACCACCGGCCCACGCTTTCGCAGCATCACGCTCGCGGTATCGGCTGCGTTCTCGGCGGCGCACATGCTCGTACATACGGTTTTTCTGCCCACTGGCTCTCCGCCGCCAGCAATCGACGCCCTGCTAGCTTTGTCCGACGCACTGCTGTCGGTTCCCGGTGCGGCGCGCTGCGTATTCCCCATCGCACAGGATGAGCAGCGACGCACGGTGTCCCGCGCAATGCAGGGTCGCGAAGGCATTCGCCCCTTGCCACAGGAAACCGGCCTAATCGACGGCCTGCGCTACGATGTGTTCATGGTTGGTGTCACGCCCGACAGACAGCATACGGAAATTGTTGTCTTGCGCGGTGGCGTGCTGGCGATGCCGTTTTCCGGTGGCAATGGCACCGAGCAGGCGCCCTACCTGTTGCGCCAACTGACCGCCGCCGAGTTGGCCGCCTATCCAGATCTTTCGCCCAACCACCCGATGAACCGCGCCGGGGTCAGCGAGTGTGCGCGCATGCTGGACAACATCGAGGGTCTGCGCGCGCTGTACGAATCCTCCGATGGCCGACACGGTCTAGCCGACGCGCTGTCGCGTTGCTATCGGCTAACCACCAATATGGATTTGTCCGGCTATGAAAGCGCGCACGGCGGGCGCGGCTGGCGGCCGATCGGCGATCCCTGCACCGGCGCCGGGCACGCATTCTCCGGTATGCTGTCCAGCGCGCACGCGTCGGTCGCAATCATTGGCATGACGCAACGCTCCCTTCCCAATCGGCCCGCCGCAGCGCTTGGCTTTGTCGGGGCGTTGTCCGGTGGCACGCTGCGCACACTTTGGTTGGACCATCCCAGCATCGCAGCGCAAACGGAGCCCGGTCGACAAGGATATATTGGTTGCTTTGTGGGGCAAGGTCAGGGTGTGCTGGAAGGCCTGCGCGTGACGCATGGCCAGTTGCGCGGTGGTTGTGCGGACGACACCGGGCGCGCCTGGGTTGGCGGTATCATCGGTGCCGCACTGGACGACAGTGTGCTGGCCCGGCTGGAGATTTCCGATACCACCCTGATCGCTGACAGCACACCTGCTGCGCTGGGCGGCATCGCGGGGCTGTTCTCCTGCGACTACCCCGGACAGGGTTTGCTAGCCGACAGTCTGGTGCGCGATACCCAGCTTTCCGGCAGCGGACTGGCCGGTGGCGCGGTCGGCACGCTGGCATGCACGCTTGGCACGCTGACGCTTCGTGATCTGAGCATTGCCGCGGATATTCATGGTGGCGAGCAACTCGGCATGCTTGCCGGCCGCTCTATCTGTAGTAGCGGCGCGTCCATTTACATGGATCGCTGCAAGACCAGCGGAACCCTTGTTGGCGATCACATCATTGGCGGGCTCGTCGGCGATGCCGAGCGACTGACCTGCCATGCGTGCGAAAGCTCCACCGCCGTTGATGGCCATCGATTGGTTGGCGGATTAATTGGCGTTGCCTCGCGCGCGCGGCTGACGGACTGCAAGGCCCTCGCGACGGTTGTCGCCTCCGATACCGATGCTGGCGGGCTTGTCGCGAAGGGCCATGCGCTGGTTTGCCGCCGCTGCGCTGTGCGCGGCAACGTGCACGCCGCGAAAGGACATGCGGGTGGGCTGCTAGCCGTGTTGTCCGGCAAAACCTTATCCCCCAGTCTTCTGGAAGACTGCCTGTTTGACGGTCGCGCCACCTGTACTGGCCTGTGCGGCGGTATCGTACGCGAGACGCAGGGCACCGTGCGCATTGTGCGCTGCCTATCCGCCGGGCTCATTATTGGGTTTTCCGGCGCGGCGGGTATTCTGTTTTCCGGCGATGGCGGCGCATCCGTTTCAGCTAGCGCCGCATTGTGCGCCGAGGTGTCCGCGCAACAGGCCGACGCGCGAATCGCCCGCATCGCCGCACACAGCGCACCCTCCCTGCACCACAATGTCGCGCGCGAGGACATGGCGCTGTTGGCCAGCGAAAAGCCGCGCATGCCGCTATCCGCCCCGGATGCGTCGGATGGTCAGTCCTTTGCGTTACCCACGCTTGCTGACGCATTGGCGCACGCGGGGTGGTCGGCCGCGTGGGATCTCGCGCCTCTCCTCGACCATGCCCTCCCCATGTTGCGTGACATGCCAACCACATAGGCCGTGCGCTGGCAGCCGCGCGCTTCGCGGTCGTTCCCCGCTAAGACTCTGCACACCCGCGCGCCTTTCGCATAAGGTTGATAGTGCAGGCACATACCGGCGGCCGCACACGGCTGCACCGCCGCACACAACGGCTTGCTCACAAGCCCACACTGGATGGGCTTGCATGTGAAAGGAGCCATCCGCATGAGTCAATTCCCCTTTAATCCTGCCACGGGAGAAACGGTTTTCTCCAACTTTGGTGGCTGCGGGTGCAATCGGGGCACATATATTCCGATCGCCGCCGCTATTGACGACACAAACATCGCGCCGAATTGCAGTTGCAATAATCGCTGCTGCATCTGCGGCGGCTGGTGCGGCACCGATGGAAAATGCGTGCTCTGCGAGCGCGTCTGCACGCAGAATTGCTTCCGCGATTGCGGCTGTGGCTGTGGCTGCGGCTGCGGCATGGGCAACCAGACAGGCATCATCTGCTTGCGCAAAA
This sequence comes from Eubacteriales bacterium, assembly GCA_031552735.1. Taxonomy (GTDB): domain Bacteria; phylum Bacillota; class Clostridia; order Christensenellales; family Aristaeellaceae; genus JAVBUY01. Next base: position 90,003 of record JAVBMF010000019.1, on the reverse strand, counting down.
TCAATGCCAACAACCGTTCCCAAGCGCTGGCCGATGCGGTCTTTGAACTGCGCAACACTGCCGGTGCGGTGCTGACCAGCGGTACGACCAATGACAACGGTGAGCTGTGCTTCCCCAACCTGGCGCTGGGCACCTACATGCTGATGGAAACTGTTACCCCGTCCGGTTTCCAGCCGAATCCCAATCCCATCACAGTCACGCTGACGCAATGCGAGCAGCGCGTGTTCCTGGAAATCACCAACCTGCCTCAGGCCGGTACTGTCACTGCCACTGCGGTAAACGCGCTTGTCCCGACCACCACTTTGGCGGGTGTCAGCATTGCGCTGCAAGATGCCGCGATGAACGTAATCTCCACCGGCATCACCAATGGCGCAGGTGTTGTGTCCTTCTCCAATGTGCCGTTCGGCGCGTATCGCTTGGTTGCGCTGTCTGCCCCTCCGGGCTACACGCTGCCCACCACACCGGTGACTACCACAGTGTCCAACCAGACGCCTAACCCCGCGGTCGTGTTGCCCTTTATGCCCACCGTGTAATGCCTCCTCCCCTCCTTCCTCTTCTCGATCCGCAGGCGTTTTTGCCTGCGGGTCCTTTTTTTGCCGACGCGGCAGCAATAGCTAAAGCCCACTGGACTTTTCCAGCGGGCTCTGCGCCATCGTGCTTCTGTTTTCTTTGGTGCGTGCCGCTTAGTTCAGCTTCTTGATGGACAGCATCGCGGTCACATCGAACGTCGTGGTCGCGTCATAGGTGATCGGTCCATTGGGGAAGTTGACCAGCTGGATATCGGCGGGCAGATTGGCCGCCGTCACCTCGAAGATCATCTTGCCATCAATCACCGTGGACGACACGCGATTTGCGAAGCGCGCGGCGGGCACCATGACGCCGTTCATCATCAGCGTGACACGGCGGGCCTCCTGGATCGGCATGATGTGGAACAGTGCCTCGTACGTGCCTGCTTCGGTCAGACGAACGGTGGTGCTGTTGAGCACCTGGATGCCGCTGGTCGGAACCGCGGGCAGGAACCCGGAATCAAAGCTTACCGGGGCCGACGCGTTGATTTCTCCCTCGCCAGTGTGCCATAGATAGACGAAGCCCTCGGTTTCGCCAGCAGGGCCCTGCGGACCGATCGGGCCTTGCGGGCCAGTCGCGCCCTGCGGCCCCATCGGGCCGGTCGCACCGGTTGCGCCGGTGTCGCCCTGCGGGCCCATCGGACCTGCCGGGCCGGTTGCGCCGGTTTCGCCCTGGGGGCCAGCCGGGCCTTGCGGGCCCATCGGGCCTGCCGGGCCGGTTGCGCCGGTGTCGCCCTGCGGGCCCATCGGACCTGCCGGGCCGGTTGCACCGGTCGCCCCCTGCGGACCCACCGGGCCGATCGGGCCTTGCGGGCCGGTTGCGCCAGTCGCGCCGGTTTCACCCTGCGGGCCAGCGGGGCCCATCGGGCCGGTGGCGCCAGTCGCACCGGTGGCGCCGGTTGCGCCGGTTTCACCCTGCGGGCCAGCGGGGCCCATCGGGCCGGTCGCGCCGGTGGCACCGGTGGCGCCGGTTGCGCCGGTTTCACCCTGCGGGCCAGCGGGGCCCATTGGGCCTACCGGACCGATCGGGCCTTGCGGGCCGGTCGCGCCGGTCTCACCCTGCGGGCCAGCGGGGCCCATCGGGCCAATCGGCCCCTGCGGACCGGTGGCACCGGTTGCGCCGGTTTCACCCTGGGGGCCAGCGGGGCCCATCGGGCCTACCGGGCCGATCGGGCCTTGCGGACCAGCCGGGCCCTGCGGGCCTTCCGGTCCCTGCGGTCCACGCGGCCCGCGCGGGCACTTGACGCAGAACTGACAGCCACAGCCGCAGCCATGACGGTTCTCGCGACCACAGCCGCACTCTCCGTCGCGCTCGTCGTCAAATTCTTCCGAAGGCGTCAGGTATTCTCTATCAAACATACGTTGATTCTCCTTCTGTTGTATTGGCGTACCACATGGGCAGCCACTACCAACCTATGTATCCACCGGATATCTGTGCATGTGCCATCCGGTTTTTCCTCGAACACTCCCGGCGTCGCACACATACGCTAATTTTGGATGGGCTTTCCATCGCTTAATTGCACGCGCTTGTGATTGTTGCGCTTTTATATAGAAAGGACTGTCCTATATGACACCGACACGCCAAATCTCTGCTTCACAGACCTCTTCGCGCATGTTCTACCACGCGTTTTCTTCCACGGGGCAGCAGGTTCTTCACAGCGGCGCAGCAGTTGCCTCCAGCGGCACCGGCTTTGTGCGCGTGGATGCGCCCATCTCTCTGCCCTCCGACCAGGACGTGCGCTACATACGCGTTGATGCGCCCGTGCAGCCGGTACGCGCGATCACCCCCACCATGGCCGCGATGCCCATGACACAGGCATGGAACATGCAGCCAGGACAGAAGGGTGACCCAGGGGAGAAAGGCGCGCGTGGCGATCGCGGGGAAAAAGGTGAGTCAGGCGCACCTGGCCCGCAAGGCCCCGCCGGTACCCAAGGCCCGCGCGGCGAAACCGGTGCGACCGGACCAAGAGGCGAAAAGGGCGAGCCGGGCGAAGCGGGTGTCGCAACACTGCCGAGCGCGCTGTTTCAAAACTCTCTGCGTTTTATCGTCCACCCAGGCGAATGCGTCCCTTTTTGTCCCACGCTGCTTCGCGCAGATGCAGGTATTTCGCTGCTGCATCCGCATGCCATCGCGCTGACCGAGCCCGGCGTGTATCGCATTGATGTGCAGTTGTCGGTCGATGAGGCCCCGGCAAAGGTGGGATTGTATGTCAGTGGCCGCGCGTTGTTGTGCGCCGAGTGGTGCTGCAATCACGCACTGGGTGCGCTGCACGGTGCTATGCTGCTTGATGCACAGTCACTGCCAATGCCCGCTATTCTGACCCTGCGCAACACTGGCGATCAGCGCCTAGTCTCCACGCCTTGCAGCGACACCGGCTCTAATTTGCTGGTGCTCATCATGCGGCTTTCATAATCCCCGAAAAAGCATCTTTTTGCAGGAAAACGCTGCCTTTTCGCAGAAGTGATTGCGCGAGTATGCCTCGTGCATCCCACGCGAGAGGAAGTGTTTCTGCGTGCAGCACACTGGGGAATCTTTTCTTGCCCGCGTCTGGCGCTTTTTGCGCCCGACGCTTTCTGTGGTGGTCAGCGCGGGGCTGCTATGGTTCGTCGTTTCCCGCGTTCAATGGTCGCAATTTCTCGGTGCGCTCGCACCCATGCAGTTCTGGGTAATCGCGCTGGCTTTTGTGCTGTTGCTTGGCAATGATTTTTTTCTGGCGTTCAAGTGCTACTTGCTGCGTTATGATTTGCCGTTATGGCCGACGCTGCGCACGTTTTTGTCGATGCGTTTCTTTTCACTGCTGCCCGGCGGAAACATGACTGGCGAGGCAGCCCGCTTGGTCGGTCTGTGCCAACTGGCCGGCACGCAGGAAGGCACCTCGATGTTTATCATGGACAAGCAGACACACATGATCCCCGCGCAGGTGTATTGCGTGATTGGGCTGTTGTTTGCCACCGTGCGTATCCCTGTGCTGCTGGTGCTGCTGTCCGTATGGACGCTGATCTGGCCGCTGCTTGTGCCCGGGTTACTATTCATCCCCGCAGTGCGTACTTGGGCGCTGCGTGTTGCGCAGCCGTTATCCCGATTTCGTTGGGGCGCGCCTGTTTACCGACAGCTTCAGGTGCTGTCCGACTCCTGCGTTGCGCTGCGCGGTCATCCGCGCCGCCTGATCGCGCACCTGCTCAGCGGTTTTCTGGGCGAAGGCTGCTGCATCGCCACCTCTATTCTTCTATCCTGGCGGCTGGGGTTTGCGGTGCCATGGATGAACTACCTGTGGATCAACAGCATCATCCTGTTGGCGATGATTCTTCCATTATCGGTCATGGGCATGGGTGTGCGCGAGAGCGCGATGGTATATCTGCTAAGCTGGTTTGGCATTGGCACATCGGAGGCGATGACGCTGCCGCTGATTATTTCGGCGCTGACGTTGGTCAAAGGGCTTGCCTACGGCATCGTGGTGTGGGTTGACGGACGCTTGCATCCGGCTTCGCCCAATTCCGCAGCCTAAAACACACGCTTGTACTATACGCTTGTGCTTGTGCTATACTAATGAAAGAACTCCCGCCGCGTTTGCGGGAGACAGAGGAGGGGGATTCCTTGGACCTGATCACCTTTCTGCGCGAAGTGGTAGAACAGCCTGGTCTGTCGGGCAACGAGCTGCCGGTCGCGCAATATCTGCGCGACGCATTCGCGCCATTTTGCACGGAGGCAAGTATTGACGCGATGCAAAACACCATCGCGCATTCGCCCGGCAGCGGCGGACCCAAAGTGTATATCACCGCGCACATGGATGAAATTGGCCAGTGCGTCTACGGCATCGAGGACGACGGCTGTCTGCGCATCGCCAGTGTTGGCGGCGTCGATCCGCGCATTCTGCCCGCCAGCGAGGTGCGCGTGCTGTGCGATGGCCCGCTGCTCGGCGTCGTTGGCGCAAAGCCGCCGCATCTACTGACCGATGCCGACCGCAAAAAGAACTATAAAAAAGAAGACCTGTTCGTTGATGTCGGCCTGCCTGTTGAAGAAGTGAAACGCCGTGTGCGCATTGGCGACCGCGTGCAATTGATCGGCCCGGTGCAGTCGCTGGCCAACGAGCGCATCGCGTCCAAGACCATGGATGACCGCGCGTGCGTAGCCATTCTGTGGCTGGCGGCACAACAGTTGCAAAAGATTCCGCACAAGGCTGACATTTATTTCGTCTGCGCGACCCAGGAGGAAGTAGGCAGCCGGGGCGCGCTGACCAGTTGCTATGCGATCGAGCCGGACATCGGCATTGTACTGGACGTGACGCATGGCGCCATGCCGGAGTGCAAACCCGACGAAGTCTTTCCGCTGGACAAGGTTGTGTTGGCCAAAGGCCCCAATCTGCACCCCAAACTGACCGACCAAATCCTCGCGACCGCAAAACAACAGCGCGTGGAAACGCAGGTGGAGTTCTGTCCGCACAGCACATGGACCGATGCGGAAGTCGTGCAGGTATCGCGCACAGGTGTGCCGACCGCGCTCATGAGCGTGCCGGTCAAGTACATGCACACCACCGTGGAAACCTGCTCGCTGGAAACACTGCGCGAGGCCGCTCGCCTGCTGACCGCCTATCTTTCGTCGCTGGATGAGAACTGGAGGGATGCGCTATGCTTCTAAAAGACCTGACGCAGTTAAACGGCGTATCCGGCAATGAGCATGCGGTGCGTGCGGCGCTGATGGAACAAGTGACGCCGCTGTGCGATGAGGTGTCGGTCGATACGATGGGCAATCTGTTCGCTGTGCGCAACGGCACCGATGCAAAAGCGCCGCACATCATGCTAGCCGCGCACATGGATGAAGTCGGCTTCATGGTTCTTTCAATCACCGAAGAAGGCATGCTGCGCATCGCGCCGGTCGGCGGCGTCGATCCGCGCGTCGTGGTGTCCAAGCGCGTGCTGGCGGGTGAAAACAACGTGCCCGGCGTCATCGGCGCGAAGGCGATTCACTTGCAGAGCGAGAGCGACTTTGACCGCGTGCTCGGCTTTGAACATCTGTATGTCGATATTGGCGCGAGTTCCAAGAGTGATGCGGAGAAGCTGTGTCCAGCCGGTACCTTTATCGCGTTTGACAGCGCGTATGTGGAATTTGGCGACCAGCGGGTAAAAGCGAAGGCGCTGGACGACCGGCTTGGTTGTCTGGCGCTGCTCCGCGCGCTGAAGGAAAGCAAGTATCCGGGCAAACTGACCTGCGCGTTTACCGTGCAGGAGGAGGTCGGGCTGCGCGGCGCGCAAATTGCTGCGCATCGGGTAAATCCCGATCTGGCGCTGGTGCTGGAGGGAACCACCTGCAACGATCTGGGTGGTGTGGATCATCACCTGCAAGTAACGCGGCAGGGCGACGGCGTCGCGCTGTCGTTTATGGATCGCACCACCATCGTGCACAAGGGCCTGCTTGCCGCCATTCAAAAAGTTGGCACAGAGCACAATATTCCGTGGCAGTTAAAGCAATTTGTTGCCGGGGGTACGGACGCGGGCGCTATCCATCAGGCGCGCGGCGGTATTCCCTGCGCAGTGCTGGCCGTTCCCTGCCGCTACATCCATTCGCCGTCGTCGGTAGCACATCTGGGCGATGTCGCCGCGCAACAAAACTTGTTGCTGGCGTGTCTGGACGCTTTCGCCGCAAAAAATCCGATTATTGAATAAAAAGGAGTGTTTCCCATGAAACAGACATCCGTTCGAGAGATTCTGCTGCCGCTGCTTTCGGTGCACGGCGCGACAGGCCGGGAGCAAGCGGTGGCCGACCACCTCAAAGCACTGCTGCAATCACACGTCGATTCGTTTTCCTCCGACAGCATGGGCAATCTGATTGCTGTCAAGAAGGGCAAGCCGAATGGCAAGCGCATCCTCTTCAGTGCGCACATGGATCACATCGGCTTTGTGGTCATTGATGCGGAAAAGGATGGCTTTGTGCGCGTGTGCGCGGTCGGCGGCATTTATGTGCGTGTGTCGCTTGGTCAGCACGTGGTATTCGCCAATGGCGTGCGCGGCGTGGTCAGCGCCGATGAGAAGGAATCTTCGCCGGAGATGCAGCACCTGTACATTGATATTGGCGCGAAAACGCGCGAAGAGGCGCTCAACAGGGTCGCCATCGGCGAAGTCGCGGTGTACGCCCCACAAGTTGCCGAGTTGGAAAACAATCGCCTTTCCGCACCGGCAATGGACGACCGGGCAGGATGTGCGCTGGCTGCGTGGCTGCTCATGCACGCTAGCAATACAGAACATGAGATTATCTGCGTGTTCTCTTCGCAGGAAGAAGTCGGTTTGCGCGGTGCGCGCGTCGCCGCCTACAGCGTGGATCCCGATATCGGCATCGCACTGGATGTGACCGCCACCGGGGACACGCCGAATGTAAAAAACAAAATGGCGGTGGCGCTGGGCAACGGCCCGGCCATCAAAGTGATGGATCGTTCGGTGATCTGCTCGCCTGTCATTCGCGATGCGCTGGTCGCTGCCGCGCAGGAGAATAGCATTCCATATCAAATGGAGGTGTTGACCGCTGGCGGCACCGATGCGGGCGCGATCCAAGTCTCTCGCGCGGGCGTGCCGACCGGCGCGGTGTCTATCCCGACACGCTACATTCATTCCGCCGCTGAAACCATCGACCTGACCGATCTGGACAACGCGGCCAAGTTGTTGCTGGCGTTTGTCAACCGTACTTTCTGATAAAAAAGGGGGGATCCCATGCTGGCCGTCGGGATGCTGGCCCTGTATCTTGCGTGCGGCTGCATCATCATGCGCTGCCAGCTGCCTGGCAAAAGCGCATGGGTGCGCCTGTGGCTTGGCTGTTGCGCAGGATTGTTGCTGCTGATGTGGTTGCCTGCGCTGTTCGCGTTTGTGCTGCGCTTTTCCGTGCAGGCACACTACTACGCGATGGGTGCGCTGACGCTGATTACACTGATCGCCATCTTTACACGCGACCGCAGCACCCCTGTGCACGCTTTCAGTGATGGCGACAAGATGCTGCTGGGGTTGTGGGTGTGCATTGTGTTGCCGCTGTCATTGCTCAGCGCTTACCTGCAATACACGCATGTGCTGCGCCCCGCCGCTGATGGCAGCCTGCATGTCGGGCAGGCAACCTATGGCGATCTGAATCTGCATCTGGGCATCGCCACCAGCCTGCGCGATGCGGCCTTCCCGCCGGATTACTCGATCCTGCCCGGCGCACGGCTCAGTTATCCTTTCCTGGCCGATTCGCTGAGCACATCGCTGCTGCTGTTTGGCTTGCCACTGCGCGAGGCAATTATCCTCCCCGGCACGCTGATGATGGCGTTGGTATACACCGGCTATCTTCTGTTTGCGCGCGAGGTGGTTGGGCGCCGCCGCAATGTGATTGCGCTGGCCATGCTGCTGTTTTTCATCAACGGCGGTCTGGGCTTCCTCTATGATTTTGATCTGGCCTACCGTGATCCGTCGCGCATCGCGGAGATCTTTTCCGGGTTCTACAAGACGCCAGCCAACCAACCAGACTTGAATCTGCGCTGGAGCAATGTGATCGCCGATATGATGCTGCCGCAACGCACGTTACTGGGTGGCTGGACGCTGCTCATTCCGGCGCTGTACCTGCTCTACTGTGCGCTCAAGGAGAACCGCACGCGCCTGTTTGTGCTGACCGCGTTTTTTGCGGGTGCTCTGCCGCTGCTGCACACGCACTCTTTCCTCGCGCTCGGTTTGTGCAGTGCGGGCTGGGTGCTGTACGCCGTGCTGCAAAAGCAAAGCCGAGACGACCGTATCAAGCGTTTGGTTGGCGCGGGCATCTATTTTGCGATGACGATGGCTATGGCGCTGCCACAGTTGATCGATTATGCTTTTGCGCAGACACTCAACGGCGGCGTCATGCGCATACAATTCAATTGGGTCAACAACAGCGGCAATCGCGGCATGATCGACGATTATTTCTGGTTCTGGGTGAAGAATGTCGGGCCTGCGTTCCTGCTGCTGCTGTGCGCGCTTCTCGACGCCGACCGCAAGCGCTGGCTGCTGGCCATTGGCTCGCTGTGTATCTTCTTTGTCGCGGAGATCGTGCTGTTCCAGCAAAACGAATACGACAACAACAAGCTATTTTATGTGTGGTACATGCTCGCGGTGCTGCTGATCGCCGATTATGCGGGCACCCTGTGGCACAAGCTGTCCGGGCTGCGCGGCCGATATATCCTGGCTGCCGTTTTCCTGGCGTTTTCGCTGCTGTCCGGCGGGCTGAGCATCGCGCGTGAGGCAGTCAGCGATTATGAGTTGTTTAGCGATGATGCCGTTGCCTGCGCTGAATTTGTGGACAAAAATACACCGCGAGACGCGGTGTTCATGACCGGGCAGCAGCATGTGAACCCAGTGGCGGCATTGGCGGGGCGCAAAATTGTCTGTGGCACCGATCTGTATTTGTTCTTCCATGGCCTAGACTACCGGCAAAACGCCGCCGACTGCAAACGATTCTATCAGGACCCGGCAAATAATTTGGATGTGCTGCAAACCTACGGCGTGCGCTATATCCTGCTCAGTGACTACGAGCGCGCCGAGTTCCAGCAGATGCCCGCGCCGTTTGACGCATTATTCACGCCAGTCTTTCAGGACAACGACTACGTAATCTACGAGGTACCGGAGTCCATGCGGCAATAGCGGTTACTCTTTGCCGCGGATGTGCCCGGCGCCTTTGATTTGCTTTTTGCTGAACAGTGATCGAACGCGTACAGAATTAACCGCGTTGAGCAGGATGACCAGCAACGACACCAGCACCATCCAATATACGCGGTTTGAGCGCGTCAACGCCATGATGCCGGTCGCCAGCAGCGATGCGATCAGCAGGATACGCAGCCCCCACACCGAGCGGAAAAAGCTGGTGGCGGGGGTTCTTTTTTTGTGCGTCATGGGGTACCTCCTTGCTTTATGGGAACATATGTTCTTAACTGTCAAGCGCGTACGGGATCGGTTTGCGCTGCTGGAAAGTGACGCCCCATTTCAGCCCGGCCGACAGCGCAATGCGGCGCGCATCGTCAAACCGATAGCCCATATACTCCGGGGCATGTGCATCCGATCCCAGCGTGACAAACTCCCCGCCTAATTCCGCAAAGCGGCGCAGCAGATCCCAGCCCGGAATCGGCGAAGTGGTTTGCTTCAGCCCGGAGGTATTAATCTCCAGCGCCTTGCCTTCATGCGCAATGTGGCGCAGCAACAGATCAAGGTGATCCGGCGCATGGTGCCAGCGCATGGGCCGTGTTTCCGGCGGATAGGGCGCAAATTTTCCGCAGTAGCCAAGGTGCGCTAACCCATCGTAATCGGCAAAGCGCAGCGTGCTCTCCACACGCGCCTCGATATACGCGCGATATGCTTGCTCCTGCGTGCGTCCTTCAAAGAAAGCCGGATCATAGGGATCAAGCCCATCGACCAGATGCAGCGAAAGCAACCGATAATCCAGCGGTAGCGCATCCAATGTCGCGTAGATTTCGTCTCGATAGGGTGCGTTGTCGCCAATCTCGATGCCCGCACGAATGGTCAGTTGCGGAAACGCGTGGCGCGCGGCTTCTAGATCCGCAAACCAGTTATCATACACTGGTGGCACATCGCAGGCGGTCAGTGGGTGGTGCGGCTCAATGTGCTCGGTAAAGCAGACCTCGTTCAGCCCAGCGGCAAGCGCGGCGGCGCACATTTGTGCCACCGTACCGTGGCCGTCAAAGGAGTGCGTGGAATGGACATGGTAGTCAGCTAGCATGGCGTAACCTCCTTAGGATAGAAATGCACCGCGCGCTGATGTGTCAGGTAGAGCGCGCGTTGAGCGATCGGTCTGCCGGTGATGCGCGTCAACGCCTCGGCATACAGCGAGATTTGCGGCGCATAACGCGCCAGTACGATTTCCGGTGAGGGCGCGACATCGGTTTTATAGTCCAACAACACCCAACCCTCCGATGTATCGAAGCAACAATCCAGCACCCCTTGGATCAATTGCGTATGGGTCTGACCCGGCGCGCGCAGGTTGAACGCCCATTCTCGGCGTACTTGTTCGCTGGCCAGCATCGCTTGTCCCGTTGGCGAAGCAAGCAACGCGGCAATGTCTCCGGCGTCAACGGCTTGTCGCTCGCCGTCGGTCAAAATCTGCCGCGCGACCAGCGCATCCAGTTGCGCAGTGATTGCATCCATCAGTGGCGTGCCGGAAAGCCCTCGCAATGGCACCAACGTTAGCCCGCGCATTGCCGTGTGAAATGCCGTGCCTTTCTCCGCGCCGCCCAGTGCCTGCCGCGCCATCAGAAACTCCGGCAGGCTTGGCGTGTCGCGCCAGACATCTTCGCCTGTTTTTTGTCCTCGCAGTAAGCTGCTGACCGAGGTTTTCAGCCACACCGCCTCCCCGCCGGGTGCCGGGGGCTGCCACGCCAGCATTCGTTCCACCTCTGCATCTGGCGCGACGTGCAGCGCCTGCAAGCTGCTCAGTATTTCCCCCGCCTCGCGGCTGGGCTGGATCACATCGGCAACACCGTGATGCAGCGTAATCTGCCAGCGGGATTCGCTATCGCGATCATCCTCCCCACATTCCTCGATCTGGCGCAATGCGTCGCCATCCGGGTGGGTCAGTAGCGGCGGCAGAAGAAAATCGAGCAGCGTGCTGGCTTCCGACAACAGTGTGCCCGGCTCGGCGGCGCACCAACGCTGCAAACGATCTGCCAGCGGATCGGCATCGCCACGCCCCGCCATGCTGCCGATGAGAATCAACTGCGATTGCGCGCGCGTCATGGCTACATAGAGCAAGCGCGCAGCATCCGCCAATTGCTCCTGCGCGCGTTTGACCCGCTGCGCTTGTTGCGCGATGGTATCGTGCCGCGTACGCAGCCGCGCATCAACAAATTTGAGCGCAAGCCCCAGCTCGCTGTGGCAGCTTAGCGCGCTTCCCGCGCGTGGACCGCGTGTAAAGCTACGGCCCATATCCAGACAGAGCACCACCGGGAACTCCAGTCCTTTGCTCTTGTGCATGGTCATGATGCGCACGACATTCTCGCCTTCGGACAGCGCCTTGGCGCTGTCGCTGTCGCCTTGGTTGGTGAGCTGCTCCACTTCATCCAGGAAAGCTGTCAGCCCGCCGCCACGCGTGCGCGAAAAGACGGCGGCGCGCTCGGCCAGCAGGCGCAGGTTCGCCTGCCGCGTCCTTCCGCCGGGCATCGCGCCGGCACGCGCATAGCAGCCGGTTTCCTCGCAGATGCGCCACACCAGCTGCTCCAGCGGCTGCGCCTGTGCTAACAGCCGAAATGCTTCCATCTGCCGGATGAAGGCGCGCAGTCTCTCCCCAAGTTCGTCATTTTGCGCGGTAGAATGCGCCATTGCCTGTGCGAAACTGCCATCGGGGTGCGCCTTTCGAATGCTTGCCAGCGTCGCGTTAGTCAGCCGGGCCGCTGGCCCGCGCAGCGCGCCCAGCAGCGCGTCATCGCGCAGCGGATTATCGACTACGCGCATCAGGTCAATGACCATGCGCACCTCCGGCATGGCAAAGTATGCTCCACCGGTGTCGCTATAGACCGGAATGCCCTCCGCTTCCAATACGGTTTGCACCGCCTGCGCTACACCACTGGATACACGCAGCAAGATGACAATATCGCGGAACTGTAGTTTCCTCTTTTCGCCCAGTTTTGCGTCTTCATATTCTGTGTCCACCAGCGCATGTATGCGCGCAGCGGCGATCGCCGCTTCCTTTTCGATGTTTTTGCGCAGCGCGGGCAGGTCCTGCCACCATGCCTCTTCCATTGTTTCACGTGAAACATTTTCTTCGTCCAGTGCCTCGCCCACTCCCTCGCCGCTGTCCTGATCGCCGTCGTCATCGGCTCTGTCCGACAGCACGATGTGCAGCTCGGTGGCTGGCCCTGGCAGCGCGCGCTCGCTGGGATTCAGGCGCGCAGCTTGGTCATACGCAATCTCGGTTACATCCTCCCGCATCGCATAGGCAAAGGTATCGTTGACGCTGGCCAGTACATTGCGGCTGGAACGGAAGTTCTGATTCAGGTCGATACGGCGATCGGCGGCACCGGACTGATCTGCATAGCTGCGATACTTCTGCAAAAACAATTTGGGCTCCGCACGACGGAAGCGGTAGATGCTCTGCTTCACATCGCCGACCAGAAACGTATTGCGCTCTCCTGCGATGCTACCGATCAGTGCTTCTTGCATGGCGCTGGAGTCCTGATACTCGTCCACAAAGATTGCATCAAACTGCGCGCGCACCTGCGCAGCCACCGCAGACTGGCGAACCGCCTCAATGGCCTTGTGCTCGAGATCAGCAAAGTCGAGGATATTCTGGCTTTGCTTCATCTCCGCGTAGCGGCGGCGTACATCCATCGCTAGCGCCGCCAGTGCGCGGATTTGCGGCGCTTGTGCACGGATGTCTTGCGCGTGCTCGTCCAGCGGACGATCCAACCCGCGATCAAAGAGCCGCTTCTTCACCATTTCCTTGGCGGCGTCCCGCAACGCCTTGGCCTGCGCGGTCAGTCCGGGATCGGCATTCTTATCCGCCTGAGCTATGCGCGGCGGTTTATATCCCTGAAGCGCCTGCACCAGCGCTTCGTAGCCACAAGTTGCCGCTTCTCGCAGCATCCGCAGGTTCTGTGCATCCGCTTCCATTGTCGCGATATAGGGCACACAACCGCCGGGCTGCTCACATATGCGGATCGCTTGCAGGCATGTGGCAAGCGCTTGATCGATTGCCTCAGTCGCGCCGCTCAACACCGTCCGCATCCATGCGCCGCTTGCCAGCGCGGCATCGTTCGTAGCATATGCGGCAATCGCGTCGCTTAGCCAACCCTCTGGATCAGGTTGCGACTCCAGTGCGCTCAGCAACTCTCGCACCTGCTCGGCAATCTGCTGGTCGCTGAAACAATCCGATAGCGCAATGAAGTCCTCGGTTCCCTCGGTGTATGCTTCGCCGATGCACTCTAGCAGCGCAGCGGAAGGCAATCCTTTGCTTTCCTTTTCCTCTCCAACGCGAAAGGTGGGGTCAATGCCCACAGCGGAAAAGTGTGTGCGTAGCAACGCTCCGCAGAAGCCGTGGATGGTCGATATCTGTGCGCGCTCTACTCGCACGGCTTGCTCAGCAAACCACGCTGCTTGATTCGCATCGCCTTCCGCCGCGTCCTGGAAAGCGCGGACGATCTTCTCGCGCATCTCGGCGGCGGCAGCGGCAGTGAAGGTGACCACCAGCATCCGGTCGATGGGTATCCCTTCTCGCACCAGCGCACAGATGCGCTCCACCATCACGGCGGTCTTGCCCGACCCCGCGGCGGCGGCCACCAGGAGGTTGCTGCCCCGCGCGTCAATCGCACTGCGCTGCGCATCGGTCCAACGCATTTGGCTGCCCCTCCTTTCCTATTATATAGCTCTCTATGCCGCAATCCCCTATATTGTACCCCCAACCTCATCCTATGGCAAGTATACGTGCATTGTTTCACGTGAAACAATTGCGCCCTGTATATCCGGGGGCACCAATGGATGCGGCGGGCATAGAATGAGCGAGGGCACAAACTGAAATTTCCCGCGTATTTCTTGATATTTCCACGAAACTATGTTATGATAGGCGCTGTGTCCGCACGCCGCGGGCAACCAAGGGAGGATCACCATGCAAGCACATACCTTTGACAAAGAGAGCATCAAGAAGTCGATCGTCGGCAAGCTGCAACGCTATGATGGCTGCGCGCTGGCAGACGCGACCGTCCAGCAGTTGTATCGGGCTGTAGCCTCAACCGTGCGCGACCAAATCATGCAGAAATGGATGTATGAGAAGGAAGCGCGCAAAAACCATAAGGCCAAGCGCCTGTATTATCTTTCCATCGAGTTCCTAATGGGCCGCTCACTGCACAACAACATGCTGAATCTGTGTGCCACAGAGGCATATCAGCAAGCGTTCGATGAGCTGGGCATCAACATGAACGACATTCTTCATGAAGAACCAGAGCCGGCGCTGGGCAACGGCGGACTTGGCCGTTTGGCAGCCTGCTTTATGGATTCACTGGCCACGCTGGATTATCCCGCGATGGGCTGCTCGATCCGCTATGAATATGGGCTGTTCCGTCAGCGTATTGTGGATGGCCAGCAGGTAGAGCTCCCTGACAGTTGGCTGGAGCATGGCAACGCGTGGGAGATCGCCGTGCCCGAGGACGCGGTGGAGGTGCACTTCTTCGGCACGCTGCAAGAAGAATGGCAGAACAATAAACTGCAAGTCTCGGTCACCAATCCCAAGACCGTCATCGCCGTGCCCTATGACATGCCGGTGGTCGGGTATGATTCCAAGGTAGTGGACAGCCTGCGGTTGTGGTCGGCGCGCTCTCCGCAGCGCATCGATTTGGCGTCCTTTGGCCGTGGCGACTATCAGCACGCCATGCAAGAGCGCGAACTGGCCGAGGTCATCTCCAAGGTACTCTATCCAGAGGACAACCACTATGAGGGCAAGATGCTGCGCCTAAAGCAGCACTACTTCTTCACCTCGGCATCGCTTCAGTACGCGATCAAAGATTTCAAGCGGATACATGGCGACGACATGCGTCTGCTGCCTGACAAGGTTGCCATCCACATCAACGACACGCACCCCGGCATGGCGATTCCGGAGCTGATGCGTATTCTGGTGGATGAAGAGGGGCTCACTTGGGACACTGCCGCGGACATTACGCGCCGCACCATGGCCTACACCAACCACACCATTATGGCCGAGGCACTGGAGCGCTGGCCGGAGAATATGGTGCGCGAGGTGTTGCCGCGCATCTACAGCATTCTGCAGGAACTCAACCGCCGCCTGTGCGCCGATTTGTTTAAGAAGTATCCGGGCGAGTGGGACCGCATCGCCAATATGGCCATCCTCTCCTACGATCAGGTGCAAATGGCCAACCTGTGCATCGCGATGAGCCACTCCGTCAACGGTGTCTCGCAGCTGCACGGCGAAATTCTCAAACGCGATACCTTCCGTGATTACGCAAAACTCTATCCACGGCGCTTTTCGGCCATCACCAATGGCATCACGCAGCGCCGCTGGCTGATGCTGTCCAACCCGGGTTTGTCGTCGCTGCTGGATGACAGCATCGGCGTTGCCTGGCGCAAAGACCCCATGCTGCTGAAGAACCTGTTGGCGTTGCGCGACGACGCGGCATTCCAGACGCAGTTTGACCGCGTCAAGCGTGAAAACAAAGTGCGTTTTGCGCAGTGGCTCAAGGAGCGTCAGGGCACGATCCTCGATCCGGATACGCTCTTCGATGTGCAAGCCAAGCGTCTGCACGAGTACAAGCGCCAACTGCTCAACGCGCTGCACATTCTGGTGCTGTACAACCGCATCTGTGACGAGCCGGATTTTACCATGACGCCGCGCACCTTCCTGTTTGGCGCAAAGGCCTCCCCCGGCTATGTGCGCGCCAAGCAGATCATCCGCTTTATCAATACGCTGAGCGACATCATCGCCAAGCATCCGCGCGCCAGCAAGATGATCAAAATCGTGTTCCTAGAGAACTACGACGTATCCACCGCCGAAATGCTGATGCCCGCCGCCGAAGTCAGCGAACAGTTATCAACCGCCAGCAAAGAGGCTTCCGGCACCGGCAATATGAAGTTCATGATGAACGGGGCGGTCACCATCGGCACGATGGACGGCGCGAACGTCGAGATTCATGATGCGGTGGGCATCGACAACATTTACATCTTCGGCATGCGTGCACACGAGGTAGAGGCGCTGTACGCTGCTGGCACGTATCGCTCCGCGCTGATCTTTGAAACCAATCAAGAGATTCGCCGCGCATTGACCATGATGATTGATGGTTCGCTGACACCGGGCAATCCGACGGTTTTCCAAGATTTGTATCATGCCTTGCTCTTCGGCGACTATGGTCAAATGGCCGATCCATACTTGGTGCTCAAGGACTTCGGCAGCTATAGCATGGCCCAGCGCCGCTTGGATAATGATTATGCAAACAGAAGCAAATGGTTGCGCATGGCCATCACCAATACCGCTTGCTCCGGCGTATTTTCCTCTGACCGAACCATCGAGGAATACAACGAGCGCATCTGGCATCTGGAAAAGCTGGAAGATTAACTACTTAGGCGCCGCGAGAATTTTCGCGGCGCTTTTTCGTGAAGGAGGAATGATCATGGCGACTGTGGATCTCGCGGCGTATGGATTGTGTGACCGCTTTGCGCAGGAAGCGACGCTATATCCCGGGCTGTTTCTGGTGCGCGTAACAGAACAGCACCGCGATTTGTATACCGTGATCGGTGAAGCCGGGGAACTGCCCGCCGCCCTGTCCGGCAAGATGCTGCATGCCGCCACGGACGCCGCCGATTTTCCTGCGGTTGGCGACTGGGTGATGGTGGACCGGGTCGACGGGCAGACCGGTCACGCGGTGATCCACCATCTGCTACGTCGAAAAAGCGTTTTTGCCCGACAGGCTGCGGGTTCGGATCGCGACGCGCAGATCATTGCCGCTAACGTCGATGTGGTTTTCCTCTGCATGTCGCTGAATCAAGACTTCAATCTGCGTCGCCTAGAGCGATACTTGACCATCGCATTCAGCAGCCAGGCCACACCGGTGATCGTGCTGACCAAATCCGACCTGTGTGACGATCTGGCGCAAAAGCTGCGGGAGATTGCAGCCATCAGCGTGGGAACCGAAGTTATCGTCTGTTCCAGCCTCACAGAAAGCGGATATGAAGCACTCTGCGCGCACATTCTGCCGGGCAAATCCTACGCATTCGTCGGGTCGTCCGGCGTGGGCAAATCCACGCTGATCAACCGGCTGATGGGACAGGAAGTGCTGGCCACGCGCACCGTGCGAGAAGACGACGACAAAGGCCGGCACACCACCACGTACCGACAGCTATTGCTGTTGCCCGGCGGCGGGATCGTCATTGACACGCCGGGCATGCGCGAATTGCATGTGTTCTCCGGCGATACCGAGCGGGCTTTTGCTGACATCGAGCAGCTTGCCACTGTCTGCAAATATGCCGACTGCACCCATACCGCCGAGCCGGGCTGCGCGGTTCGTCGTGCGATAGCGGCAGGCTCGCTGGAGGAAGCGCGCCTGGTCAGCTACCAAAAATTGCAGCGTGAAGCCGGTTATGATGGCATGAACGCGCGGCAAGTCGAGCAGGAAAAAATTAACCGCATGTTCGGCGGCAAAAACGAAATGAAGCGCATGTTGCGCTACGTCAAAGAAAAGAACAATCGGTAAGGCATCGCGCGCGGCAGAGTTCGGCATACTATGCGCATCATCACGCCAAAAGCGAGGAATGCGCATGGAACCGACCGCCGCCAAGCCCAACCGCCTGATCCACGAACATTCGCCCTACCTGTCACAGCACGCCTACAACCCCATCGCGTGGTATCCATGGGGCGAAGAGGCGTTTTATCAGGCGCAGCTGCGCGATGTGCCGATTTTTCTGTCGATCGGGTACGCCAGCTGCCATTGGTGCCACGTGATGGCGCACGAGAGCTTCGAGGATCCGATCATCGCCGAACTGCTCAACACGCATTTTGTGGCAATCAAGGTGGATCGCGAGCAGCGCCCCGATGTGGACGCGCTGTACATGCAGGCATGCATCGCGTTGCAAGGACAGGGTGGCTGGCCACTGACGGTGTTTTTATTGCCCGACCGACGGCCGTTCTATGCGGGCAGCTATTTCCCTCCTGATTCACTGGATGGGCAGACCGGCCTGCGCGGGCTGCTGTCGCGCATCGCGGGGCTGTGGGTAGACGACCGGTCGCGGCTTATCGGCTGGGCAGAACAGCTCATGCGCAATATCGCGATCTCCGGCCCAGCACCCAAATATCCCGGCTCCCTGCCCGGACGGCTGGAGGCAGATTTGCTGCGCGCGGAGGATCGCCTGTTCGGCGGCATCGGCAGCGGTCCCAAGTTTCCGAACCTGACGCTGCTGCGTTTCCTGATGGCGCGCGGGCAGACGCGCGATGTCAGCGACGATGTGTGGCAGATGGTATCGCGCGCACTGTGGGCGCTGTACACCGGCGGCATCCGCGACCATGTGGGCAATGGGTTCTTCCGTTATGCGGTGGATGCTGCCTGGCGCACACCGCACTATGAAAAAATGCTGCAAGACAACGCGCTGCTGGCAATCACCGCTATGCACAGCCGCACGCACCTGCCCGCTTGGGTGGATGTGCTGACCAAGAGTGCGCTGGATTATCTGCTGGACGCGCTAAAAAGCGATGAACAGGGCTTCTTTTCCTCGCAGGATGCGGACGACGCCCACGGAGAAGGCGCGTATTATCTGTGGATGCCGGAAGATATCGAGTCGCTGCTGGGCACGCGCGATGGGCAGCGGTTTTGCGCGCTGTTTGGCATCGGCACAGAAAGCAAGCCAAGACGCGACGCAACAAAAAAACGACGCGCCATGCGCTGCGATCCGCTGCTTGGTTGCGCATTGGAGAGCACCCCGGAACCGGTCGGCTTTTTGCCCCGGCGCGCGGTCGTGTTTACCGAAGCCGACGAATCCTTTGCGCTGTTCGCGCTGGGTGTACTGGCGCGCGCGCGGGCACAGCGTGCCGCACCGGATGTGATTGCGCTATGCCCGGTCTTGGGCAATGGGCTGGCGATCGTCGCGCTGGCAGAGGCTGCGCTGGTGCACCACACTGCCGCGTATGCGCAGGCCGCGGTCGCCGCCGCCGCTTTTGTCGAGGAAAAGATGATCGTCGAAGGTCGCCTGATGGGCAGCTATAGCAACGGCGGCGCAACCTGCCCGGCGACACTGGACGGCTATGCCGCGTGGGTCTGGGCACTGCTGAGTCTAAACGCGCTGCATCCGGCGCAAGGCTGGATGGAGAAGGCAATCTATTGGTGCGATCAGGCCGAAGCGCTGTTCTTACAACCCGATGGACGCATGTCGCTATCGGGCAGCGATATGCGCGACTTGCCGGTGATACTGCCCGCCACCAGCGATGACGCAATACCCTCGGGCGTGGCAATGATGGTTGCAAACCTGCGCATGCTATACGACGCAACCGGCGATGCGCGGTTTAGCGAACAAAGAGAGCGCATCCTGACCGCCGCGCTGCCCAACATTGCGCAGTCCCCGATGGCACACGCCAGTTTGGTGGCGGAGCTGGAGTAGATCGTACAGCAAAAAACCAGTGGCTCGCGCCGCTGGTTTTTCGCTTGGTCATTTCGTTTTGTAGCTGCCGCACATACTCTCGTCAGTTTGACCGCTGGATACCTGTTTGCTGGGGCATACCTGGATGCTGTCCAGCGAGCACACATTCTGCGACTGCGCATGGAAGCGGCACGATCCGACCGTGCAATGGATGCATTGGTTTCCCATTTGGTTCTCCATAGGCATTTCCTCCATTGTTGAGATGCGTACATTGTGTCCACGCTTGCGCCTTTTCATGCGGCATGCTATAATGAAGCGAACAAATGATCGATTACCACAATTGCATCGGACAGTTCGCAACCATCCTGTCCTTAAACAAAACTATGGGCGATCCCAAACGGCATGCGTGCCGTTCCGTTTTGTTTGCGGCGAGAGGATACAACACAAAACGGAGGGATATCATGGGCAAAAATCTGTTTCCTGTGAAACAACTGACCCGGGGCGCGCTGATTGCCGCGCTGTACATCGCGCTGACCTTGCTATTCGCGCCAATCAGCTTCGGCATGTCGGGCGCGATCCAACTGCGCGTCGCAGAAGCGCTCACCCTGCTGCCGGTATTGCTGCCCGAGGCGGTGCCCGCGCTGTTCATCGGCTGCCTGTTGGCTAATCTGCTGGGCGGCGCGATGCTGCCGGATATTCTGCTTGGTTCGCTGACCTCGCTGGTTGCCGCATACCTGACCAATCGTCTGCGCAAGCGGGCATGGGTTGCGGCGATGCCGCCGGTGATATTAAACGGCATGATCGTCGGCGCGCTGGTCCATTATCTATACACGCCGTTCATCGCGCTGCCGCTGTGCATGCTGTATGTGGCGGCTGGACAAGCCATCGCCTGCTATGCGCTGGGTTTGCCACTGCTCTATGCCGTCCAGAAACTGCCCGATCATCTGCTACGTCGCTGAAATGAGGTGCGCGCGTGGACGATTTATTCACGCCAACGGAACAGGCGCTTCGGCCACTGGCCGAGCGCATGCGCCCCACGTCGCTGGATGGCTTCCTGGGTCAGGAGCATCTGGTTGGCAAGGGGCGTCTGTTGCGCCGCGCCATTGAAGCCGACCGCATGACCAGCGCGATCTTCTTTGGCCCACCGGGATGTGGCAAAACCACACTTGCCGCGGTGATTGCCGCCACCACGCAATCCGCGTTTGCCCAGCTCAACGCGGTTACCAGCGGTGTCGCCGATCTGCGCGAAGTTCTCAAAGAGGCCGAAACGCGTCGCAAGCTCTATGGACAGGCGACGTATCTGCTGCTGGACGAATGCCACCGCTGGAACAAAGCACAGAGCGACTGCGTGCTGCCCGCGATTGAAAAAGGCATTGTGCGCTTTATCGGCTCCACCACCGAGAATCCTTCGGTGGCGATGACCCCGGCCATCGTCAGCCGCTGCCGTGTGTTCCGCTTTTCCCCACTGACCGATGCGGATGTAATCGAAGGGCTGCGCCGCGCGCTGGCCGACCCGTTGCAGGGCTTCGGTCAGCGTAACATCGACATGACGAACGAAGCGATGCACCACATTGCGCGCGTCGCCAACGGCGATGTGCGCTCGGCGCTCAATGCGCTGGAACTGGCGGTGCTCACCACGCCCGCCGATACCGACGGTGTCATCCACATCACGCTGGATGTCGCCGAGGAATCGATCCAGCGGCCCGTCATGCGCTGTGACGAATCGCTGTTCTACGACATGCTCAGCGCGTTTTGCAAATCGTTGCGCGGCTCGGATGCCGACGCGGCGCTGGCTTGGTTTGCGCGGCTGCACTATGCCGGGGTCGATCCGCGCATCATCGTGCGCCGGATGATTGCGCACGCCAGCGAGGATGTCGGCCTGGCCAATCCGGCGGCGATGTTGCAGGCGGTAGCGGCGGGGCAGGCACTGGAGATGATCGGCATGCCCGAGGCCAAACTGCCCATCGCCCAGGCCATCATCGCCATTTGCGAAAGCCCGAAGTCCAACAGCGTGGTCTGCGCGGTCGGCGATGCCTTTGCCGAGGCCGAGCACGGCCAGTTTGGCGCAGTGCCGCTGCATCTGCGCGATACCAACTACCCCGGGTATGAGGAACACACGCCCGGCGTGCAAAAAGAATACAAATACCCGCATGATTATCCCGGCCATTGGCTGGATCAGCCCTACATGCCGCCCGAAGTCGCCGGACATCGGTACTACAAACCCAGCGATCAAGGCGCCGAGGCGAAGTATATCGAGCAACACAAGCGACGCGGAAAAGCATAAATTTTGCATAGGGGCTTTACACCGGCGCGAAAACATGCTATGATAAAACACGCCTTGGGGCATTAGCGCAGTTGGTAGCGCGTTTGAATGGCATTCAAAAGGTCAGGGGTTCGACTCCCCTATGCTCCACCAAAAAGCTCGGATAAGAATCCGGGCTTTTTTGTACAAATCTTTTCAGGGCTGGCGGCTGCGCCGCGAAAGCGCCTTCCCCCGATGCTCCACCAAAAAGCTCGGATAAGAATCCGGGTTATTTGGTAAAATCCCCCGTTTCTTTTGCATCTTTTCTTGATTTTTCCTATCGTCGCGTTTATTGTATGCACAGGGGCGCATGTCTCTCTTTGCGAAAGGCGGAAAACAAATGGGCTCTTCCTATACGATTTGGCATGTTGATGTATCCGATTTGTCGGAAAAAACGATGGTAAGCATGGTCGAAACATTGCTCCAAAAAGAAGGATATGCACCATGCGAAGACAGCACGCCCGAATGCAAAACGATTTTCTTACTGCATAAGCCGGGCACACGGTGGATGACCCTCTGGGATCAAGATACTTCGACGCTCTCTATAAAGGATCTGAAAAAAAGGACGCAGCAGCTCTCGAAGCATTTTCAAACAACGGCGATTGCCAGCATGGTGTATGCCAGCGATGTCACTGCGATGTACGTGCACAGCGCATCGCTGAACAGGCAAGACCTCGTTGTACTGGATCCGGGACAGGGTTATGCAGCAGAAATCGGATATAATCCCCGCACCTGTGCAGGCAAGCCATCCATATGGCGTGCAGTTCTAGGATGCGACGCACATGCCTTACGAGGATTATGGGATCAAGAAGAAACCTTTGCGGAAGAAAAATTATCGAAAATCCACAAGCTGCTTGGGCTTGATGACCCATCAAACAGCATTCTTATCTGCGAGCAACAGCCTGCAGTCGCGCCGCTAGGTTATACGCTAACCAAGCGCACGTTCAAGTTGCCGCATAAAAAAGAAACTGCCAAGCTTCAACACCTAGGCCCTCCGATCATCGATTGGAAAAGTGGCACACTGTACGTGGTTTGGAACGAGCAAACCGTTTTTTCTTTTCTGAATAGAGGTGGACCGGAAACCGGACTATATTTTTTTCTGGAGAGTCCCCTCTTTGAAACGCATGACTTTCTTTTTTCAGAAGTGACCATCATGCGACGAAAGATTTTCCGAGGGAACATAAACCGTTTCCATCCGGAAGACTATTTATGTCAAAAAGCGCATCTGCAAAAGGAAGTAAGCACCGATTGCAAAAGCGTGCGAATGGTCGCACGGTTTGATGATTTTCCCATTCCAGAAGGCCTCCCTGCACATCTTGAATCGTCTTTATCACCCCAAAAAGCAATGGATGCTTGGTACGAAAGGGAGATACTCGTCTATGTGACGATCTACGGCGACGAGCAGCTACAGAGCGATATCTCTGCATTTCTTGTGCCCATTCATACGACAGAAGAAGCGAAACATCGCGGGCAATTTGCCCAGCTCATTGATCGCAACCGGCTGCATGCGAAAATTCAGGAAGGCATGAAGCCTTCCAGATAGCCGTCTGTACAACTCACAGTGTGCTGTGCACATGCTGTGGCACAATTTTTCGCTTTTGTGCGGCACAATTGGACACATTGTGGAGCAGCTATGGACAAGCTGTGAATGTTCGTCTTTGGCCTACTCGGCCTTGGACAGCGTCCCCTGCTCCACGCGGTACAGCGCGCCGGGCTGCGCGCCACCCAAATCACTGACATGGGTGCAGGTGATCAGCGTCTGCACATCCTTGATGCGCTCCACCAACTGTTGGCGGCGGCGCGGGTCCAGCTCGCTCATCACATCATCCAGCAGCAACACAGGCGCCTCACCGCGCTCCGCCAGCACTACATCCAGTTCGGCCAGCTTGAGCGCCAGCACAATGGTGCGCTGCTGCCCCTGCGAGCCATAGGTGCGCGCCTCATGCCCATCCAGTGACAGGCGCAATTCGTCGCGATGCGGCCCTACCGATGTAAACGCGCGCCGCATATCCTCCGCCTGCGCGTCGTGCAACCGCATGAGGAACTGCCGCTGCATCGCCGCAAGATCGCCCTCCGCATCAAGCTGGGTGCAGTAGCGCACAGCCAGTTGCTCCGCGCCGCTGGACAACCCCGCATAGTTATCGCTGGCAGCGCGCGCCAGCGCATCCACATAGGTTCTGCGGTGCGCCACAATGTGCGCGCCAGCCTCGGCCACCTGCTCATCCCAAGCCTCCAGCGTTCCTTTTAGGCCGGGCTTGCGGTGCATCTCACGCAGCAGGTTATTGCGCTGATTTAGCGCGCGCACATATCGCTGCAACGCGTAGAAGTACGCCGGGCGCAATTGCGAAAGCTCCATATCCACAAACTTGCGGCGCTCGGCAGGGCCGTCTTTGACAATATTCAAATCCTCCGGCGAAAAAAGGATGCCGTGGAAATGCCCCATCAGTTCACCAATGCGCGCCACCTGCGTGCCACCAACGCGCACCTGCTTTTTGTGCGGCTCCTGCGCGCCCAGCGAGATAGCAATCTCGTGCGTGCCATCACGCTGCGCCACCCACAGTTGCACCTGCGCCTGCTCACAGCCCCAACGCACCATTTCTTTGTCGCGGCTGGTGCGATGCGAACGCCCCAGACAGCACAGATGCAGCGCTTCCAGCACATTGGTTTTTCCCTGCGCGTTTTGACCGGTCAGTACGGTCAGGCGAGCGTCGGGCACAAGCTCCGCTTCTGAATAGTTGCGGAAGTTTCGCAAATGAATGCGCTTGACCAGCATGCCCTCCGCCCCTTTCCAAAGAATATTTCTTATAAAAAAGGCCGCTGTGTGCGGCCTCTTGTCTAGTCTCTGTGTACTTACGCCGAGAACACGCGAACTGGCAGCACGAGATATGTATATTCGTCGCCTTCCGGGGGACAGATGACGCAGGGACTGACATTGGAGTTAAACCGCAAGCAAATCTCCTCATCATCCAGCACTTTCAGTACATCGCTGACATAGCGCACGTTAAAGGCGATGTCAATATCTTTGCCCTCGATGAGAATATCAATTTCTTCCTGCGCATCGCCGAGCTCCGCATTGGACGTTAGCAGCAGCTTGTCTTCCGCGATGTGGAAGCGAACCAAATTGTTTTTGCCTTCGCGGGCAATCAGACTGGCACGATCAATAGCGTTTTCCAAGTCCGCGCGGCGCACTTTCATGCGCGTCTGCCAGTCGGCTGGAAGAATCTGCGAATATCGGATAAACTCGCCTTCCAGCAGACGCGTCACTACGCGTGTTTCGCCCATATCGGCAAAGAGATGCGTGCGGCCAATGTGCAATTGCACCGGCGCATCGCTGTCGCTGAGCACCTTTGCGAGCTCTGCCAACACTTTTCCGGGGATCACCGCCTGCATCGGGTCAATTTGCTGTTTCAGCTCCACACGGCGCAATGCCAAACGGAATCCGTCCAGCGCAACCAGACGAATCTCCTCGGGCGAGATTTCCAGCAAGCAGCCGGTCAGAATCGGACGCGTTTCATCCGTGGCAATGGAGAAGCATGTTTTCTGGATGATATCGCGCAGCATATTCTGCTGCATGCTGACCAGACTGGCTTCCTCTTCCTGCGGCAGTTCGGGATACTCCAGCGGATTCATACCGGCAAGCGTCGTACGGGAATTTTGGCACTTGATGACCGAGAAAAAGTTCTCGTTGGTATGCACATCCACCATCCCACCTGGCAGCTTGCGCACGATTTCGCTAAACAGTCGGCCGGGTAAAACCGCTCGTCCTTCCTCGGCCACCTGCGCGGAAACGATGGTTTCAATGCCCAGCGCCAAATCTGTGCAAATCAGTTTGAGCCCCTTAGGGCATGTCTCCAGTAAAACGCCTTCTAATACAGGCATAGTGGAACGAACCGCCAACGCACGGTTGACGATCGACAGTCCATTCATCAAATCGGATACTTGGCATTGAAACTGCATACAGTCGGCCTCCTGGTGTTGATGTAGAAGATTAACTCGTAGTCATCATAGGGCGGTGTAAAGCGTGGAAAACCGGAAAAAACCAAGAAAACTGCTAGCCTTTTCCTTGTGTAGAAAAATGTGGACAAACTCGTTTTTTTCCACACCGGCGATTTTTCAACAATCAACCTGTATGTCATTCGTGAAAAATGAGTGAAATTCCTTTTTTACCCGTGCATTCTAATCAGCTTCATTTATTGTACTGGATACAAAAGGGAATGACAAGAACTTTCGAAAAAATGCCAATTGTCTGTGTTCGAGGCAAGTCCTCAGGAGCGAGCGTTGGTTTGCCGATCAATGCGCATGTTCCACAGCAGTCCGGCAGCTATCAGCGCACAGCCAATAATCTTTGCCCAGGTAATCGGCATGCCATTCATGCGGTCAATCGCAATGCCCATCAGCACCTGACCGGTGAACAGGATGACGGTTACATATACGACCGGGATATGCGGCATCGCGAAGCTGGTGATGGCAATAATCATCACGCCCAGCAACCCCCCGGTTAGCATGAGTGGATGAAGCGAGGTCAGTGCGATCGGTTGCCACTTGCCCAGTAGCGTGGTGAGCAGCACAATGGTGAATAAACCAGTGAGGTAGTTTACCAGCGTACCGGGGAATATACCAATCCGTTTGCTTAGCGCGGTGTTGACCACATTGGTAATGCCGAGCATCAAACCGGTGGAAAGAGCCACCAGCGCAAAAACCAACGTTGTTGTCGTCACCGGCAGCGTGTGCTCGAATACCGTCATAGACAGGATGCCAGCGGCCATCAGCGCAAAACCGATGAGCTTGATCGGCTGAAACGGATAGCGTGTCATGCCAAACCAGCCAAAGTGATCGATCAGCGAGGAGCAAACAATCTGTCCGACTACACACATCGCCAACATCAGCGCAGCGCCCAGTGGCGCAAAACAGATGTTGTTGGTGATGGTGCTATAGACGCCGCCAACACCGGCAAGGTACATGTACCACTTTAATCCGTCGGCGCGCAGCGACACCGGTTTTCTGCGAATCAACAGCGCAACCAGTGCGGTTGCAAGCCCCGCGATGTGAATGAGCACCACACTCATCCATGGCCCGACTTGCGCGGTCAATAGACCATTGGCAGTCACCATGATGGCGATCAGCGCGCCACCGAATAGAGCTAAACCTTCGTACAACATATAAATAGAAGAAACTCCTTTTGTGTTATCCGACCTTGAGCGCGTATTGTTTTGGCGATATACCTACAGCTTGGCCAAATGCGCGGATGAAATGCGCATAATCGCCAAAGCCGGACTGCTCGCAGGCTTCGTGCACGGTTGCGCCATCGGCCAATAAGCGTTTCGCGATGCTGATGCGACGCGCGACAATATATTTGTTGATGGTGGCGCCGGTTTCCTGCTTAAACAGGCGGCACAGGTATCCACGGCTGAGATAAAATTGCTCTGACATGCGTTCAATGGTCAGCGGCTCGGCAATGCGCTGGTTAATATAGTCCAGCATGCTGCTGACCAATTCCCCGGCGTGCGAGCTTTCGGTGGCACTGACAACCGGGCGTTCCGGCACGTACAGACTGCCAATCAGCAGCATCAACTCGGTAAAGCATGTGTTCTCCACCACATCCGCGCCATAGCCCTGTGCGCCTTTGCAGCGATTGATCAGTGCCAAAAATTGCGCGCGCTCGGCATGGTGTAAGTGCACCCGGTGCGAAAACCCCGGCGGCCGCTGATAAAAGCAGGCAGAAAGATCGGTTTCCATAGTGGACAGGCTGGCAGGATATTCCGGTGCGACACACAGCACAATGCGTTCGTGGTGAACACCATCGACCAGCACCGGTTTATGCGTTTCGAACTGGTTGATGACGAACAGATCGCCGTCGCAATTTTCATACAGTCGGCCGTCAACAAAAAACTGGCGGCCGCCCGACACCGAGAAATAGATCTCCAAACAGTCATGGTTGTGCATACTGCGGGGCTTCTCTTCGTCGGACAACACCGCGATAGCAAAACGCTTGCTTTGCTGGCAGGCGGCCACCGCGTCTGTGCAACGCGCAAATATTTCCACCGGTTCGCACCTCCCCTGTGCAACAATTGCATAGCCATGATAGCGCAATAGGTCAAGAAACGCAAGCTTTTTGCGAAGAAATGCAAGGAATTTGCGATTTAGCTGTGCTATAATACACCCAGATTGTGGGGCATTGCCCCGCCAATACGACCGATCAAGGAGGGACCCCCATGAAACTGACCATCCGCGAGCCCGCCAACTCCCAAGACGCGAAGTTTTACACCACAGAGCGACTGCGTAGCGAGTTTGTCATCGAGCGCATCTTTGAGGCCGACGAGGCCGTGCTAACCTACAGCCACATCGACCGCATCATTGCTGGCGGCATCATGCCGGTCAAAGGTGCGGTGGAACTGACCGGCAGCAAGGAAATGGCGTCGAAGTATTTCCTGGAACGCAGGGAACTGGGCGTGATCAATGTCGGTGGCAAAGGCCGCGTGGTTGTCGATGGCGAAACCTACGAGATGAACCCGCGCGACGGCCTGTACGTTGGCATGGGCGCGAAGGAGCTGCGCTTTGAGAGCGTCAACGGCAGCGAGCCTGCGAAGTTCTATCTGAACAGCGCGCCCGCGCACAAGACACTGCCCAATCGGAAAATCGACATTTCCCAGGCAAACCCGCGTGCGCTGGGCGCGCCGGAGACCTGCAACAAGCGCACCATCTATCAGTACCTGCATCCGGCGGTCATGGAGACCTGCCAACTGTGCATGGGTCTGACGGTGCTGGATCCGGGCAGCAACTGGAACTCCATGCCCTGCCATACGCATGAGCGCCGCATGGAGGTGTATTTCTACTTTGATCTGGGCGAAAATGTCGTTTTCCACATGATGGGGCAGCCCACGGAAACCCGCCATGTGATCCTGCACAATGAGCAGGCGGTGATCTCGCCGAGCTGGTCGATCCACACCGGCGTAGGCACCAGCAACTATGCCTTTATCTGGGGCATGTGCGGCGAAAACCAGGACTTTGACGATATGGATCACATCAAGCCGCTGGATCTGCGGTAAGGCGCGACACAATAAAGGAGGCATATCCTATGAACAATCCCTTTGATCTCTCTGGAAAAGTTGCGATCGTGACCGGCGCGAGCACCGGCTTGGGCCAAGGCATGTCGCTGGCACTGGCCAAGGCGGGCGCCGACATTGTGGGCGTCGATTATGTGGCCATGCCCGAAACCGAGAAGATGATCACCGACACCGGCCGCAAGTTTGTCGGCATGGTGGAGAACCTGATGTCCATCGAGCCGTGCCAGCGCATCGTCGAAACCGCGGTGGCCAAACTGGGCCGCGTGGATATCCTGATCAACAACGCGGGCATCATTCGCC
Organism: Eubacteriales bacterium; assembly: GCA_031552735.1. GTDB lineage: Bacteria > Bacillota > Clostridia > Christensenellales > Aristaeellaceae > JAVBUY01. Next base: position 60,715 of record JAVBMF010000019.1, on the reverse strand, counting down.
GTGAGGATGCCATCAACTTCACCGAGAAGGATTGGGACGATGTGATGAACATCAACATCAAGACCGTCTTTTTCCTCTCGCAGGCTGCGGCGCGCCAGTACATCAAGCAGAACAGCGGCGGCAAGATTATCTCAATTGCGTCGATGCTGTCTTATCAGGGCGGCATCCGCGTGCCCAGCTACACCGCTGCCAAGTCGGCGGTGATGGGCATCACGCGGTCGATGGCGACCGAATGGGCGAAGTATAACATCCAGTCCAACGCCATCGCGCCGGGCTACATGGCCACCAACAACACGCAAGCCCTGCGCGCGGACGAGCAGCGCAGCAGCGACATTCTGGCACGCATCCCGGCTGGCCGCTGGGGCACGCCGGAGGATGTCGCCGGTCCGGCGGTGTTCCTGTCCAGCGCCGCGTCGGATTACATCAATGGCTTCACCATCGCGGTGGATGGCGGCTGGCTGGCGAGGTAAGATACGCGCAAGACAACAAAAAGAAGAGCGAACCGTACAAGATGCGGTTCGCTCTTTTTATGGGGTCATATTTCGCAGTTAGGCGCGGAGCGAAAGGGATGGCGGCTCAGCCGACTACATCCGCTCCGGTGCCTCGATGCCCACCAGATACAGGCCGGTCTTGATCACGTCCTGCACGGCTTGCGTCAGCATCACGCGCGCTGCCACCGTGCCCGGGCCGTCGTCCAGAATGCGATGCTCGTAGTAGAATTTATTGTAGGCTTGCGCAATCAGCGTGGTGTGGCGGGTGATCATGGAGGGCTCGTTACGCAGCGCGGCCTCTTGCACAACATCAGGAAAGCGCGAAAGCAGCAGCAGCACCATCTGTGCCTCATCGTCTGCCAGTGCCGCCCAATCGGGCGTGGAGAGCGTGCCTTCAACCTTACGCAACACCGAGCAGCAGCGCGCATGCGTATACTGCACATAGGGGCCAGTCTCGCCGTCAAAGTTTAGCGCGCGGTCCCACCAGAAGTCGATGTCCTTAATGCGGTTATTTTGCAGGTCGGCATAAATCACCGCACCGATGCCCACTTGTCGCGCGACCTCCGCTTTGTTGTCGAGCCCGGGCGATTTTTCCTCAATGATGGCAAGCGCCTTTTCTGTGGCGCGGCGCAGCACGTCCTCCAGATACAGCACATGGCCTTTGCGCGTAGACAGCGTCTGTCCTTCATAGCTGATCATGCCGAAGGCGACATGCTCCAGATTTGCGTACCAATCATAGCCCATCAGGTCGAGAACCTTGAACACCTGGCGGAAGTGCAGGTCTTGTTGATAGGCGACCACATACAGGCACTTGGCAAAATCGTAGGTGTCGTGGCGATAGAGCGCGGCGGCAATGTCGCGCGTCGCGTAGAGCGTGGCCCCATCTTTTTTCAGGATGATGCACGGCGGCATCTTGTATGCCTCCAGATCAACCACATACGCCCCCTGGCTTTCGACCAGCAGCCCTTTTTCGCGCAGCTCATCGACCACGCGATCCATCTTGTCGTTATAGAAACTTTCACCCGCGTAGGAATCGAACGAAACACCTAGGACACGATAGACGCGCTCAGCATCGGTCAGTGTCAACTGCTTGAACCAGTTGAAGATGTCCAGCGCCTCAGGGTCACCGTCCTCGATGCGCTTAAACCACGCGCGGCCTTCATCCTCCAGCGCGGGGTCCTTCTCCGCTTCGTCGTGGAAGCGGACATACAGCGCCATCAGCGCATCCACGCCGCCTTGCGTCACTTCCTCTTTTGTACCCCAGCGCTTATAGGCACAGATCATCTTTCCAAACTGCGTGCCCCAGTCACCCAGATGATTGATGCCCACCGTGGTGTAGCCCAGATGCTGATAGATGCGGCGCAGCGAATGGCCAATCATCGTGGTGGACAGATGCCCGATATGAAAGCGCTTGGCGATGTTGATCGAGCTGTAGTCTAGGCAGACGGTGCGCCCGCTGCCCTCGTCGGTCGCGCCCCACTTGCCCGGCGCGTTTAGCACGGCGGATACAGTCTCTTGCGCCAGTTGCTCGCGGTCCAGGAAGAAGTTTAAGTACCCGTTTACGCACTGCGCCCGCGCAAAATCGCAGGGTTGCCACGCGTCGGCCAGCGCCTGGGCGATCATCGGCGGCCCTTTGCGCAAGGTCTTGGCCAGCATAAAGCAAGGGAAGGCATAATCGCCCATCGCGCGATCGGGTGGCACCTCCAGCAAATTCTTCAGCGCATCGGCATCGGTGGCAGCATCACCAAAGGCGGCTGTCAGCGTGGTCAGCAGGTGCGCGGCAACACGGGCTTTCATATCCATGTGGGATTCCTCACTTCGGCTTGTCTAGTTTCGCCTCCTATCATAGCATGAAGCACGCGCCCGCGCAATCGCAAGTGCCGCGATACATGGCAGCAGGCATTTTTCAAATCAAGACATGCACGTGTCATGTTTGTATGCTATACTGGAAACCGAGGTGAGCGCATGCAGATTAGCCGACTCTTGGAAATGGTGCACCTGCTGATGGAGAAGCGCAGCATGACCGCGGCAGAGCTGGCCGCCCGGTTCGAGGTATCCACGCGCACCATCCTGCGCGATGTGGAGGCGCTGGCGCAGGCGGGCATTCCCGTCTATACCGCACAGGGAAAGGGCGGCGGCATTTCGATTGTCGACCGCTATGTGTTGAGCAAAACGTTGCTAAGTGGGGAGGAGCAACAGCAGATCCTTTTCGCGCTGCAAGGCATGGCGGCGACGGGTCGCCCCGATGCCAACGCCGCGCTGGGCAAACTGCGCACACTCTTCGCACAGACAGAGCCGGAATGGATCACAGTGGACTTTTCGCGCTGGGGCCACACCGATGCCGATCAGGCAAGATTTGAGCAAATCAAAAGCACAATCGTCGGGCAGCGTGCGCTGGCCTTCACCTACGACAGCGCATATGGAGAAAACACGCGTCGCACAGTCTTCCCACTGCGTCTGGTGTTCAAGTTCGCCGCATGGTATCTACAGGCTTTTTGCGTTGCCAAGCAGGGCTTCCGCACCTTCAAGGTTAACCGCATGCGCGACCTTGCGCCCATGCAGGTGCGGTTTGATCGCGGCGAATACCCCGCACCGGAGATTGAGGCGGACAGCGACCCGGACAGCGTGATTGAGCTGAAACTGCGCTTTCATCCATCGGCGGCATACCGTGCCTTTGATGAGTTTGATGCGCAGCACATTCATAAAGAGGAAGATGGGATGCTGCTGGTTACGGCGCGGCTGCCCGATGATGCCTGGCTCTATGGGTACCTGCTATCGTTGGGCGACGCGGTGGATGTGCTGTCGCCAACGGACGTGCGGCAGCGGCTGGCGGAGCAAGCCGACAGGATTGCAGCACACCATAGAAAAGAAGCATGAGAAAAGAAACATGACAGACAGTTGTCATGTTTTGCGTGATACAATCATGCCATCAGGAGGGATGCGCCATGCCGAGGCCGACCACCAAACAAGACCTAATCACAGAGGCAAACGCGCAGTTTGCCGCGCTATGGGTGCTGATCGACACCATACCGGAAGACAAAAGAGAAGCGGCATTTCCGTTCGACGACCGCGATAAGAACTTGCGCGACGTGCTCATCCATCTGCACGAGTGGCACTTGATGGTGCAGCGGTGGCATAAAATCGGCACATTGGAAGGCGGCATGCCCGATGTACCCGGCACGGGATACACCTGGAAAACGCTGCCCGCGCTCAATCAGGAAATCTGGCGGCGCTATCAGCAAATGCCGTTGGCCGAGGCGGAGCGCCTGCTGAAAGACAGCCACGAGATGATCCTGCGGCTGATCGACAGCCACACCAACGAGCAGCTTTTCGCCAAGGGTGTGTACAAATGGACGAAGAGCACAACACTGGGCGCGTACTTTGTCAGCTGCACCGCCAGCCATTATGTGTGGGCCATGACCAAGCTGAAAAAAGCGGTCAAGCAATGGAAGAGCGCATGACCACAAACAAAACCCCTTCCGAAAGGAAGGGGTTTTCTGATCATCGCGAAGAGCTTTTACAATCAAGGGATGTATGAAGCGGCCGAGGCTCCTTCATTTTCAGTGTATCGCAGGGGCTTTTCTTTGACACCTCGAGCAAAGCGAACCACGGCGCAAGCCGTGAAACCGAACAAAATGCATCTTGCGATTTGCTCGATCTTACTGCCCGATCTTCTGCACCGCGGCATAGATCGCCTCCAGCTCATCCTGCGAGGCATAGTTTAGCACGATGCGTCCCTTTTTCATGTTGCCGTTGATCGCTGCCTTCACGCCAAACGCGCGCAGCATGATTTCCTCCAGCTCGTCAAACTCCACGGGCTTGGCATGTTGGGGCTTGGGCGCCTTGGGCGTGTGATCGACGTCCTGCTGTGCGGCAATCTCCAACTGGCGCACCGACCAATTGAGTTGAATTGCCTGCGCGGCCAGCGCGCGCTGATCCGCGACCGATTCCACACCGGCCAGCGTCCTCGCGTGTCCGGCGGACAGCGCGCCTTCACGGACGCGCTTTTGGATGTCCTCGGGCAGCGATAGAATGCGCAGCAGATTGGCAACCGCCGGGCGGCTGCGGCCCAGTCGCGAGGCGACCGCTTCCTGTGTGAGCCCGCATTCGTCCATCAGGCTGCGAATGGCAGCCGCTTCTTCAATGGGGTTTAGGTTCTCGCGCTGGATGTTCTCGATTAGCGCAACCTCGTGCTGCTTCACGCGGTCATAATCGCGGACGATAGCTGGGATGGTGGTCAGTCCGGCCATGCGCGCCGCGCGCCAGCGGCGCTCACCGGCGACAATGGTGTAGCGATCGCCCTTGGGGAACACGATGATCGGCTGGATGACGCCGGACTGCTCAATCGACGCGGCGAGCTGGCGCATCGGCTCTTCCTCAAAGCGCTTGCGCGGCTGCTCGCGATTGGGGTCGATGTCGCCCAGCGGGATTTCGACAATGACATTTTCGCCGGAGAGCTGCGGCTCGTCGACCTCGGGCAGCAGAACGCCCAGCCCGCGACCCAAGCTGTTTTTCTTCATGCGATTACCCCCGATTGTTTTTTAGCAGTTCCAGCGCAAGGTCCTGATACGCTTCCGAACCGGCGCTGCGCGGATCATACAGATGAATGGGCAACCCATGGCTGGGTGCTTCACCCAGGCGCACGTTGCGCGGAATGATGGTGCCGTACACTTTGCCTCGGAAGTGCTTCTTGACCTCGTCAACCACCTGAAGGCCCAGATTGGTGCGCGCGTCCAGCATGGTCAGAACAACACCCTCAATGTCCAGCTTGGGATTCAGGCTTTTTTTGACCAGATTCACGGTGTTCATCAGCGCACTAACGCCCTCCAGCGCGTAGTATTCGCACTGGATCGGGATGAGCACGCTGTCGGCGGCGACCAGCGCGTTAAGCGTCAGCAACCCCAGCGACGGCGGGCAGTCGATGAACATGAAGTCAAACTGCGGACGCAGCGCGTCCAGCGCACCCTTGAGAATATGCTCGCGCTTGGCAAGGTCCACCAGCTCCAGCTCGGCACCGGCCAGGCGAATATCGGCGGGCAGCAGCGACAGCCCGCGCACCTGCGTGGACAGCACCGCCTTCGCGGGATTCGCGCCGTCGATCAGCACCTCATATACCGTGGTGGTGTTTTTGCCCACACGGACGCCCAGCCCACTGGATGTGTTTCCCTGCGGGTCGATATCGACCACCAGCACGCGCTTGCCCGCTGCGGCCAAACACGCACACAGGTTAATACAGGTGGTGGTCTTGCCCACGCCGCCCTTTTGATTGGTGATTGCAATCACTTTGCTCATTGGTAGGGGTTCCTCCTTGCACGGGGCGCAATGCCCCGAAAGACACTCACATTCATGCATTATACGGGATTTTCCATAGAAAGAAAAGAGCAAGCGCCAATTTCCCTACTTTAGCCATGCGCCATAGGCTTCCGGTCCGAAGTTTTCTACGATTACGCGCCGGAAGATATCGCGGTTCATCGGCGGCATGTACGCACCGTAATCCAAATACAGCCTGCGCATGGCGGGCAACGAGGTGTGGTGCATTGCATAGGTGTTCAGCAACTCAAAGGAGGGCTCGTTGATCGGCAGGTGGTAGAAGATCAAATCCATCAGCGCATCGGCAATCACCGGCAACTGTTGTGTGCGAATCATGATAGGCTGTCCGTTTTGCGCGATGGCCTTCATGGTGCCGCCGGTCGCGGTATAGACGCTGTTGAACAGCAGACTCTCCAGCTGTGTGCGCAGTTCGTCCAGCGATACGGCAGGCATCCCGTCCTCGTCCTTTTCGCAGAAAAAGCGGTTTAAGTGCAGCGCCACATCACTGCCCAGCGCGGGATTGCGCAACAGCAACGGCCGCCCTAGCCAAGGCTCCAAGGCATAGAGCGCATCGTCCTGCGTAATCGGCGACATCATGTGCGCCTCCTTTGTATGGATCAAGCCAAAATCATGCTACCCACATTCGACACAAAGGGCGCCGAATCCTTGCGCAATCCACAAAAAAAGAGCGGCATTGCCGCCGCTCTCTGTGATGGGTCACGGGAACTTATAGCTCTCGTCGTCGCCTTGGATGTAGTGCATCTTGACGATCGGCTCGCTTTCGTCCGGCAACACCACGGTGTAATACACGCGACCCTCCTTGATTTCGACAGGGGTTGATTCCATCTTGGTGTTCGGGCCGAACAAATGCTCCTCGCCATACCAAAGCTTGCCAGAATGCACTTCCATGATGTATTCGCCGGGCGTGACGCGCACAATGGCGGTGTCCTCTTCGTTGACGTAGACTTTGATCTCGCCGATGTTCTCCGACCAGGGATAACGGAAAAAGATCACACAGTCGTCGGTGCCGTTCGGGCGCGTGATGCGAATGACTTCGCCGAATCGGCTGCCCTCCATCATGCCCGATCGCGGCTCCTTGACCACCGGGTAATCGGGCAGCGTGCCGACTTCCTCCGACAGCGCGGAGAGTGTGGCGTCCAGTTTGGCCTGATAGTCGGCACGATACTGCGTGATCTCCGGGAAACCGGAAATGCCTTCTTCAGCCAGCTTGCCTAGGTCGAATGTGAAGGACTGCTTCTTCTCATCGGGCGCAAGCTTTTTGTCTGATTTGAGTCCAAACTGGCGCGCCAGCGCCGCCAGCTTATCCATGTACTGCTCGCGCAGCGCATCAGGCGTGGGCTTTTGCACCACTTTGGCGGTAGCGATGGTTTTGAAAATGCTGTCAGCAGTTTGCTGGAGCAGCGCATCCACATCCGGGACAATAGCGGTCAGCGTGGCGCTGTCCAGCGCGGGCGTAAGCGACAGCGACGGCACGCGCAGCGCGTGCGGGAAGATCGCGTCCGTCAGCGCCGTTGTCAGCGCGCGGCCATTATAAGACTTGTTGGCGGCGGCCGCGTCGGCAAGCACCGCGCGCTTGAGGCGGTCGAAGCCTCTGCCGCTGGCCCACTTCAGCTTTGGTTCACCGCCGTCTTCGGGCACGGTGACCATGGCTTGCAGTTCCAGCGTTTTCTGGCTTTCGCGCATGTTTTGCACAACACCGCGCAGCATCGTTTGATAATCCGACTCGCCCGGCACATACTTGCTCTTATCGGTCAGGCCGCTGTGCAGCAGCGGGTAATCCACCGCCACGTGCACCGTGACGGTGCTGAGCTGGGATGGCACGGCGGTGACCGTGCGGATGGTGGTGTTCGACAGAATTTGTGCCGTCCAAGGGTCCGACACCTCGGACACCCACGCGTTCAGTTCGCGCATCAGTTCTTGGTTTGTACAACTTTCTGCGATGCTTTCGCGGTTTGTGCCATCAGCCAGCGCCACAAAGCCAGTGGATAGCAGTGCGATCAGTAGAACCACACAGAGTACACGAAGGAATCGAGTCATGCGTATGCCTTCTTTCTGTTAACAGTCGCTATTTCGCGGAAAAGTCCTCAGCGTCTAGGTCGTCCAGCAAACCCCTCTCGTCGCCCGTCGCGTTGCGCACAATACCCAGTGTGAAGGTGTGGAAGTACTGGTTGCTTTCGATCTCCACATTGGTATCAGTGCCGTACGTGCCGTCTGGGCCAAAGGTGTGTTCCGGGCCGTACCAAATGTTGCCGGAGCCAACTTCCATCGTGTAGAGACCCTTGGGCAGATAGATCGTGACACGTTCGCCGTCGCGGATGTAGGCCAGAACGGTAGATTCGCCTGTTTTGTTGCGTGTAAAGCGCACGCAGCAATCCCCGGCGTCCTTGGTGCGGCGGATGATGACTTTCGTGCCGGACTTTTTGCCCTGCAACTGGCCGGTCTTGGGGCGCTCCTGCGCGGGGTATTCGGGCAGCGCCTCCACATGGTTCATCAGCAACATGGTGTCGACCATTTTGGTAAAGCGATAGTCGTCGTGATAGGTGGATACCTCGGGACAGCTCTCGGGGCCTTCGTTGACCAGTGCGTGCAGGTCAAAGGTGAGCTCGGCGGTCGGATCGGACTTTTTTGCGGCGGTCTTGGTTTTTTTGAACGTGTCGAAGCGTGTATCCAGCTCGGCCTGGAAATGCTTGTCTACATCCTCGCTGGAGGTTTCCTTGCCGGTATCACTGTAGGCGATAACCGACAGCGCCTTTTCAGCGGCGAGCGTATGCAGCAGAGTCAGGTCGGGCAGCACGCCGGTGACCTTGATGGCGGACAGCCCGCCGGTCACATCCATCTTGGGCAGTCGGATGGCATGCGGGAAAGCCAGGTCACTAATCGCGGTGATCGCGGCCTTCTTCTGGAAGGACGTGCTGGCAGCCTTGGCCTTGGTGTTGATCAGCGCTTTCAGCCCTACGAGGCCCTTGGAGGCATGCCACTTTAGCTGCGGCACACCTTCCTTGTCGGGCGCGACGGTGGCCTGTAGCGCATAGGTTGTGGTCTCAGCGGCTTTGACCAGCAGGCCCTCGACAAACGCCTTGGGATCGCTGCCGTCATACTTGGTCTTTTCTGTGATGCCGCTGGCCAATAGCGGGAATGTGACCGTGGCGGTCACGGGCGTGCTGCCGTTCTTGGTGGTCGCGCCGGCAACCACATCCGAAATGGTGGCTTGGGCAAACATATCCTGCGCCCAGACACTTTTGGCGGCCTTGCCCAGCTCAGCGATTTGCGGCGGTGCCTGTTCCTGCATGAGGGCGATGGCAGCCAACTGCACTTCGGTCGGCGGGCCTTTGGGCTCCGGCGTAGCCTTGGTCGCGGCCAGCGCGGAGCACGCGCCAAGGCAGACCATGCACAGCGCGAGCGCAAAGGACAGCAGTATCTTGGAACGATTCATGTAGGGCTCCTTTCATCCTCCGCCGACGGGATTAGCGGGGTGGTGATGTCGCCGCCCGGGTTCGCGCGCGGCACTTGCTGCATTTATTTTACAGGACATTGGGAGAATATGCTAGTGGTATGCGGTAATTGGGGAAAATATTGCATGGACGCGCGTATTTTGCACAGGCGGCATTGCGCCCGGGCAGGCAATGCACTATAATTGTAGAAAATGCCTATCGGCAATGATAAAGGGAGGGGAATGTCCGTGCTGACAGATATCCAAATCGCCCAGGCAGCACAGCCTAAGCCTATTCAGGAGATCGCCCAGCGCGCAGGCATTCCGGAGGATTGCCTGGAGCTTTATGGAAAGAGCAAGGCCAAGGTGCTCAACACGCAGTTGCCCGCCGCCAAGACACAGGGCAAGCTGGTGCTGGTCACGGCAATCAACCCCACTCCGGCAGGCGAGGGAAAAACCACCGTATCCATTGGTTTGGCCGACGGCATGGGCAAGCTGGGCAAGCGCGCGATGCTGGCCCTGCGCGAGCCGTCGCAAGGCCCGGTGTTTGGCATGAAGGGCGGCGCGACCGGCGGCGGCTACGCGCAAGTCATCCCCATGGAGGACATCAATCTGCATTTTACCGGCGATTTGCACGCCATCACCGCCGCCAATAATTTATTGGCCGCGATGGTGGACAACCATATTGCCCAAGGCAACGCGCTACAGATCGACCCGCGCCAGATCACCTGGCGGCGCTGCCTAGATACCAATGATCGCCAGCTTCGCGGTGTTGTCAGCGGCCTGGGCGGCAAGGCAAACGGCATGCCGCGCGAGGACGGCTTTGACATCACCACCGCTTCGGAGGTCATGGCGGTGCTGTGCCTAGCGGAGAACATCGACGACCTGAAGGCGCGGCTGGCGCGCATTGTGGTGGCGCGCAGCTTCGATGGCACGCTGATTACCGCCGGGGACATCAAAGCACAGGGTGCGATGTGCGCCTTGCTGCGTGACGCGCTGCGCCCCAATCTGGTGCAGACGCTGGAGGGAACGCCCGCGCTGATCCACGGCGGTCCATTCGCCAATATCGCGCACGGCTGCAACAGTGTTATCGCCACGCGCACCGCGCTGGGCTTGGCCGACTATGTGGTGACCGAGGCAGGCTTCGGCGCTGACCTGGGCGCGGAGAAGTTCATCGACATCAAGTGCCGTGCCGCCGGGCTCGCGCCATCGTGCATTGTGCTGGTTGCCACCATTCGCGCGCTCAAGAGTCACGGTGGCGTCGCTAAGGCCGATTTGGCTGCGGAAAACCTGCCCGCGCTGGAAAAAGGCGTCGCGAACCTGATCCGCCATCTGTCCAACATCCGCAATGTATGGGGCGTCGAGCCAGTGGTGGCGCTCAACCGCTTTGTCAGCGATACCGACGCGGAGATCGCGCTGGTGCAAAAAGCGGCCGAGGAGCAGGGCGCGCGCGTCGCGCTGTGCGAGGTGTGGGCCAAGGGCGGCGAAGGCGGCCGCGAGCTGGCCGAGTATGTGCTGGACAGCTGCGACAAGACAGACGCCGCCAAGTTTGCTATGACGTACCCAAATGAGCTGCCGCTTGCGCAAAAAATTGAGGCAGTGGCCAAAAAAATCTATGGCGCGGATGGCGTGGTGTTTGCCGGGGCGGCGGCCTCACAGCTCAGGCAAATCGAACAGAGCGGCTTTGGCCATTTGCCGGTGTGCATTGCCAAGACGCAGTATTCCTTCTCCGACGACCCCAAGAAGGTCGGCGCGCCGACCGGGTTCGAGATCACGATTCGGCAGGCAAAGCTGAGTGCGGGCGCGGGCTTCGTCGTGGCCTTTTCGGGCGACATCATCGCCATGCCCGGCTTGCCCAAAGTGCCTGCCGCCGAGGCCATCGACGTGGATGAAAACGGCGTGATCGTCGGACTATTCTAGTCGGTCTATTCTATATAGAAGAAAGAGGAAGCAACCATGTTCAATACGCTGGAAATGCAGATCATTGATATTCTGACGGAGGACGCGCGCGTCGCGCCCGACAAGATTGCCGTGATGACCGGCGCGACCGAGGCCGAAGTGCGGGCCGCGATCAAGCATCTGGAAAAAGAGCGCATTCTGGTCAAGTACGCCGCGATGATCAACTGGGAGCGCACCGATCGCGAGCGCGTACAGGCGGTGATAGAGGTGCGCACGCAGCCGCAGCGCGACCGCGGGTTTGACGACATCGCCGCGCGCATCTATCAATTCGAGGAGGTCACCTCACTGTACCTGATGAGCGGCGCATACGATCTGATGGTCATGGTCGAGGCACCGACGCTCAAGCAGCTAGCCAACTTTGTGTCCTCCAAGCTGTCCACGCTGGAAAGCGTCACCGGCACCGCGACGCACTTTATGCTCAAGACCTACAAGTACGGCGGTGTCGTCTTTGAAGGCGACGCGCAGGATCGCAGACTGGTGGTGTCGCCGTGATGGATTACAGTAAATTGGTCAATCCCGAAATCGCCGCGGTGCCGCCGTCCGGCATTCGCAAGTTCTTTGATATCGTTAGCGAGATGCCTGACGCAATCTCGTTGGGTGTTGGCGAGCCGGACTTTGTGACGCCGTGGAATATCCGCGACGCCGCTATCCAGTCGCTGGTCAACGGCATGACGCAGTACACCTCCAACTGGGGCCGTGTCGAGTTGCGCCGCCTGATTGCCGAGTATCTGAAAACCCGCTTTGGCGTGCAGTACGATCCGGCAAGCGAGATACTGGTCACGATCGGTGCTAGCGAGGGCATTGATCTGGCACTGCGCGCGCTGGTCAAGCCCGGCGAGGAAGTGCTGATCCCCGAGCCGTCGTATGTGTCGTACGCGCCGGGTGTCGTGTTCGCCGGTGGTGTGCCCAAGCCGATCCCGACTCGGTTCGAGGAGGAGTTCCGCCTCACACCCGCCGCGCTGAAAGCGGCGATCACGTCCAATATCAAGGCGCTGATCCTGCCCTATCCCAACAACCCCACCGGCGCGATGCTGCGCCCCGAGGACGCCGCGGCGCTGGCCGATGTGCTGCGCGGCACCGATGTGATGGTGATCTCCGACGAGATTTATGCGGAGCTGACGTATGGCGGTTATCAGCATACCTGCTTTGCCACACTGCCCGACATGTGGGCGCGCACCATCACGCTCAACGGTTTCTCCAAGGCGTTTGCCATGACCGGCTGGCGCATGGGCTACGCGTGCGGTCCCAAGGAGATTCTGTCGCTGATGTGCAAAATCCACCAGTACACCATCATGTGCGCGCCGACGCAGGGGCAGATCGCCGCAGAGAAAGCGCTGCGTGTTGGATTGGAAACCGATTTTGCCGAGGTGAAGGCGATGATGGCCAGCTATGACCGCCGCCGCCGCCTGATGGTGGAGGCATTCCGCGACATGGGGCTGGACTGCTTCGAGCCGCTGGGCGCGTTTTACGTATTCCCCAGCATCAAGCGCACGGGCATGACCTCGCAGGAGTTCTGTGAAAAGCTGCTGCGCGCCGAGCAGGTGGCCTGTGTGCCCGGCGACGCGTTCGGTGCGAGCGGAGAGGGGCATATCCGCTGTTGCTATGCCACCGCCATGGACAAACTGCAAGAGGCGCTGGTCAGGATCAGACGGTTCATCGGGGCGTAAAGGCTTTGATACAAAAGATTCCTCGTCAGCATGGCTGGCGAGGAATCTTTTTATAACGCAGCTACTTTTTCTTATCCGCCTTTGCTTTTGCTTCGGCCATATTCTGCGCGACGCAAAACCGCACGATATCGCCAATCAGCTCTTTGGGCAGTGGCTTGGCATACGGGAACTGTATGGTGCCCTTTGCACAGGAAAAACCCGCTAGCCTCGGCAAGAAAGCCGCCACCGCCTCCGAGCCGGGATAGAAACCCATGTGGTGCGTGGCGGGGCAAAAGTGCACCAGATTGCCATGCAGATAAAAGGTGGGCATCGCCCAGCTAAGTTTTTCGGAGGTGCTTTCGGGCACCGCCGCGCGGATGGTGTCGCAAATTTCCTGCGCGAAAGGCTTGACCTTTTCATCCAACCCTTCAATAAAGGTGTCGATTGGCGTGGGCATAGTTTCTCTCCTTTCGATGCGGTCAGCTTACCGCTTGGTCTTTGCGCTGCGCTTCCGTGGCGTCTTTGGCGGGAAGGTCCATGACATCGTCAAAGGCCGCGCTGCTTTCGCGCACGAACAGAATTTTGATGGTCATGAACATCAGGCGCAGGTCTTGCAGTAGCGAGTAGCTCTCAATATAGAACAGATCGAGGTTCAGCTTGTCTTTCGGCGTGGTGTTGTAGCGGCCAAAGATCTGCGCATAGCCGGTCAGTCCGGCCTTGGCGCGCAGTCGCAGTGAAAAATCCGGCAGGTTTTTTCCATATAGCTCGTAGTGTTCCACGCGCTCGGGACGCGGACCGACGATCGACATATCGCCGGTGATGACGTTGAATAGCTGTGGCAGCTCGTCCAACCGATAAGGGCGCAAAAACGCGCCGATCTTGGTGATGCGCGCATCGTTGTGCACAGCGCGCAACGCTTCGTGGTTGCGATCCTTGTCGGCATCGACACACATCGTGCGGAATTTGATGATGCTGAACGTTTTGCCGCCAAACGTCAATCGCTTCTGGCGGAAGAACACCGGTCCGCCGTCGTGCAGCTTGATGGCCAGCGCGCACAGCAGCATGATGGGGCTGACGATCACCAGCAGCACCAGCGCCAGGGACAGGTCGATCAGCCGCTTGACCAGCCGCTGCTCCGGTGTCAGTTCGCTGTTTTTGCACAGCAGAATCGGCGTGTCAAACAGTTGGGTCTGATGCGCGACATTCAGTGCGATATCCGCCGGTTCGGGAATGATGTTGATACGCTTGCCTTTGCGATAGCAATAGTTGAAAATCTCCAGGCGTCGGCCCGGCTCCATCGCGCCGAGCAGCACCGAGTCGTACTGATCCACCGCCGCCAGAATCTGTTCGGTCGGCATGGCGGCATCCACCACCTTGGCGATGGAAAAGCGGTTGTGGAATTGCTGCATCTTGGCGATCACCGCTTCGTCGGCCACGTCGCCGCTGTAGATCGCCACCACTTCGCGGATACTGTTCATCGCGTAGTATACAGTGTTCATCACATAGCAGCCGAACATCGCGAACAATGTCTGCCCTAGCTGGATGAGCAGAATGGGCGGCACATCAAGCATGGTGCGGGAAATCAGGCTCAATTCAAGATACATGAAAAAATTGGCGAACAACAGCGCGAAGAAGCAGGACAAAAACAGGTTGGAGATGCGCAGCGAACCGGCGCGCAGCCCGCCATAGACGCCCATGAACAAAATGAGCATCACCGCGTACGAGAACATCACCACATAGTTGCCCGCGTCAAAGAACGTACTCTCCAGATAAGCATACTGCCAACCCAGATAGAAAATCGCCAATAAACCGACTACAAAAAGCAGCCGGATCAGTGAGTTGACAGAGCGCTTGTACTTAAACGCCAAGTGATTCGCCCCTTCCCGGCGCCGTCTTGCATAAAGAAAAACTTGCGATTCCATAGGAAATCGACTATAGTATAAACTGATTCGGCGGTTCCTGCAAGTCGGAAAGCCGCGAATTTTGCCGACGCACCGGCGTTCGGCCCAGTGAAAGGACACGCATGCGATTTTTCATCGTCAGTCAGCATTTTTATCCCGATACATTTCGCATCAACGATATTGCGGTGGCCTTGGTGCGCCAGGGGCACACAGTGCGGGTGCTCACCAGTCTGCCGGACTATGACAACAAAAAACTGCATGCGAAATACCGTTTTTTTCGTGGCCGCCGCGAAACCTGGGAGGGCGTGGACATCCACCGTGTACCCACGACACTGCGGCGACAGGGCGCGTTCTGGCGAATGATCAACTACGCGTCGTTCGCCGTCTCCGGTTGGCTGTGGGCCAGCTTTGCCCGCGCCGACGCCGAGGTGGTGCTCACCTTCCAGACCTCGCCGGTGTCGATGGCCATTCCGGCGGCGCGCATCGCCAAGCGCAGCAAGTGCCCGCACATTCTCTATTGCCTCGATCTGTGGCCGGAATCGGTTACCGTGTGGGACGTGAAGCAGAACTCTTTCCTATATAATATGATTCACAGCATCAGCCGCGCAATCTATCGCGCCGCCGATGCCATCGCGATTTCTTCCGAGCCGTTTGCGCAATACCTGATGGACATGCACGATATCGACCCGGCGCGCATTGTGTACCTGCCGCAGCCGTGCGAGCAGTTGTTTGACCAAGGCGCGTGCGCATACGAGGACAACGGCGTCACCGACTTTTTGTTTGCCGGGAATCTGGGCGGCGCGCAGGACATCGGCACCATTCTGGACGCAGCGGAGTTGCTCCGCCGCAAGGGCGGCCTGCACATTCATATCGTTGGCGATGGGTCCGAGGGAGACGCGTTGCGCGCCGCGTGCGAGCAGCGCGGGCTGTCTACCTTGGTGACGTTCTATGGCCGCAAACCGTTGCAGGAAATGCCTGCCTTTTACCGCATGGCGGACGCTTTCTTGTTGACGCTGGAAGGCGACAGTTTTGTGGGGCAGACGCTGCCTGGCAAGCTGCAGAGCTATCTTTCGGCGGGCAAGCCGGTGGTAGCCGCCGTGCCCAAAGATGGCGCGGTGTGGACCATCCTCACGACCAGCGAATCCGGCTACTGCGCGCCCGCGTCCGATGCGGTGACGCTGGCCGGGTACATGGCGCAAATCGTCGATCGCCCGGACGAAGCGCGCGCGCGCGGGAGAAGAGGCTACGAGCTGTTTTTGCGGGAATTCCGCATGGAAGCGTTCTTATCGCGGCTGGATGAAACCATTGCCGTCGCGCAGACACAGTACACACAGAGGAGGTCCTCCCATGTTTGACAACAAAACCCTGCTCATCACTGGTGGAACCGGCAGCTTTGGCAATGCGGTGCTCAGCCACTTTTTGACCACTGACATCAAAGAGATTCGCGTGTTTTCCCGCGATGAGAAAAAGCAGGACGACATGCGGCGGCAGTACCGTTCCAGCAAACTGAAGTTCTACATTGGCGATGTGCGCGATCCGCACTCCATCCTGCACGCGATGCACGGGGTGGACTATGTGTTTTCCGCCGCCGCGCTCAAGCAGGTGCCTTCCTGCGAGTTTTTCCCCATGGAGGCCATGCACACCAATGTGGAAGGCACCTACAACACGCTGCAAGCCGCGGTGCAGTGCGGCGTGAAAAGCGTAATCTGTCTGTCCACCGACAAGGCGGTGTATCCGATCAACGCGATGGGCATCTCCAAGGCGCTGATGGAAAAAGTGATGATTGCTGAAAGCCGCAATGCCGAGAACACCATCATGTCGGCCACACGCTACGGCAACGTGATGTATTCGCGCGGCAGCGTCATCCCGCTGTTCATCGAGCAGATTCAAAAAAAGATGCCGATCACCGTCACGGATCCCAATATGACGCGCTTTCTGATGACGCTGGACGAGTCGGTGGATTTGGTGCTGTACGCGTTTCAGCACGCGCATCCGGGCGATATCTTTGTGCAGAAGGCGCCCGCGTGCACCATCGGCGATCTGGCGCAGGCGCTGGTCGAGCTGTTTGGCAGCAAAACCGAAATCAACATCATCGGCACGCGCCATGGCGAAAAGCGCAACGAGAGCCTGCTGACCCGCGAGGAGATGCTGGGCGCGGAGGACATGGGCCGCTATTTCCGCATTCCGGCCGATACGCGCGATTTGCAGTACGCGCAGTACTTCGAGAAGGGACGCAACAACTTCCCGGACTACGAATACGACAGCGATCACACCAACCTGCTGTCCGTGCCGGAACTCAAGGATATGCTGATGACGCTCGAGCCGGTGCGCGAACAGGTGATGGCGTTTAAGCACAAGTAAACAATAGACCGTCGAAAAAGGCCCTCTCGCGGTGTCGGCACTGCGCTTGGCTTGTCGCCGTATGTCACGATACGGCTTCGCGCCGCGCTTGTGGCCTCCTAGCGATAGGGTCTTTTTGGATGGTCTATCCTTGCCCCGGGGCGCAGCCGTCCTTCTTTTATTGCAAAGAAAACAAAAGCGCGGTATGATGAAAGAAACCACTTTCGATTAGGAGGCGGCCATGTTTCCGATCAAAATGACCCCGGCCTATCGCCACGGCAAAGACACGCCCTGGGGCGGAACGGCGTTGCGCACTGTGTTCGGCAAAGACATTCCCGACGACACCACCGGCGAGAGTCTGGAGGTGTCTGTGCTGCCGGGGCTCAATAGCCGCGAGCAGGACGGCGCGGAGTTGTCCGCGCTTTTGGCGCGGCATGGTGAGGCAATGCGCGGCAGCGAGGTGCCGGAAACTTTTCCGCTGCTGTTAAAGCTGATTGACGCGCGCGAACGACTCAGTGTGCAGGTGCACCCGAACGACGCGTACGCCAACGCGCATGAAGGCGGCAAGCTGGGCAAGACCGAGGCGTGGGTTATCCTGCACGCCAAGCCGGACGCCACGATTGTCTACGGTGTGCGTCCCGGTATCACGCGCGAGGCGCTGGCAGAGGCCGCGCGGCAGGGTGCCGCGCTGGAGGATTGCCTGCGCTGGTTGCCGGTGAAGGCCGGGGATGTCCTCTACATTCCCGCCGGGATGGTGCACGCCATCGGCGAGGGCATTTTGCTCTACGAGATTCAGCAATCCAGCGACCTGACGTATCGGTTCTGGGATTGGGGGCGCACCGACGCGCAGGGCAACCCGCGCACATTGCATCTTCAACAGGGGCTGGATGTGACCGATGTGTCGCTGCAACTGTCGCCCTGTGTCGGCGAGGAACACAAGGTGACCGGCGGCACGCGCACCCGGCTGATCACCGATCCGATCTTCACGCTCGACCGGCTGGTCGTGCGCAATAACATGCCGCTGGAGGAGATGCCGCAGCGATTCCGGTTGCTTACCTCGCTGTGCGAGGGGTGGATGGCGTACCCCGGCGGCGCGATCCAGCTGAAGCCTGGCGATTCGGTGTTCATCCCGGCGTCCAGCCCGAGGATCAAGCTGGAGTGCAAGGGCGAGCTGCTATTGGCCGCTCCGGGCGAAGGCAAATAACTTACAAAGGAGCACTGACATGCGCTACGAATTTCTCGACCAGCGGTTGCTGGCCAAGCCCGGCGTCACCAGCGATTTCAAGGTCGAATGGGATGCCACGCGCTTTATGGTTGACGGCAAAATGTTTGTGATGGTCGGTGAAAACAAGGAGAAGCAGCCGATCATCTCCGTCAAAGTCGATCCAGTCTGGGGCGAAACACTGCGCGCCGCCTATCCCGATATCGTGCCCGGGTATTATCTGAATAAACAGCATTGGGTGTCGGTGACGCGCGCGGGCGCAGTGCCGGATGAATTGATGTGCGAGCTGCTGGACAGCGCGTATGACATCATCGTGGCGTCGCTGACCAGAAAGCGCCAGGCGGAGCTGAAGGCGTGACGGCGCGAGGCATCACAACTGAAGATACCATTGTCGCATTGGCTACGCCGCCCGGTGTCGGCGGAGTGGCCATCGTGCGTATCAGCGGCCCGGACGCCGCGCGCATACTGGCGTGCGTCTTTGCCGCCGCCGATGGGCGCGCGGTGGGCGATTGGCCCAGCCACCAGCTCACCTATGGGCATGTGGTGGAAGCCGGACAGCCGGTGGACGAAGCGATGGCGGTGCTGATGCGCGCCCCGCGCAGTTATACGCACGAGGATGTGGCCGAGGTGCACAGCCATGGCGGCGCGTGGGTGCGGCGGCGCGTGGTGCAACTGGCGGTGGCTGCCGGTGCGCGCGTGGCCGAGCCGGGCGAGTTTACGCGCCGCGCGTTCGCGCATGGGCGCATTGATTTGGCACAGGCTGAGGCGGTGATGCGCCTGGTCAGCGCGGAGGGCGAGCAGGCGGCGCGCGCCGCCATGCAGCAGCTATCCGGCGGGGTGTCGCGCTTTGTGCTGGACGCGCGGGAAAAGCTGACCGCGCTGCTGGCCGGGCTGGAGGCCGCGCTGGACTTCCCCGACGAAGTCGACGAGGCCGAGGCGGTGGCCGGGCTGACCGAAGGCTGCCTGGCGCTGGCCGAACAGATCGAATCTGCTGCCGATCCGCGTGCGGGCAAGCTGCTGCGCGAGGGGCTGGATGTGGCGATCGCCGGGCGGCCGAACGTGGGCAAATCAACGCTGCTCAATGCGCTGCTTGGTGAGGCGCGCGCCATTGTCACCGATGTACCGGGCACCACGCGCGATACGCTGACCGAACGCATTACGCTGGACGGCGCGATCCTGCAACTGACCGATACCGCCGGGCTGCGCAACAGCGGTGACGCGGTGGAAGCGATGGGCATCACGCGCGCGCAGGCCGCGCTGGCCCGCGCCGATCTGTGGCTGCTGGTGCTCGACGCTTCGCGGCTGCTGGCAGAAGAGGATCGCGCGCTGCTGACCCGCCCGTGTGATGTGCCGCGCATTGTCGCGCTCAACAAGGGCGATTTGCCCGCGATGCTGGCCGCGTCGGATATCCACGCGCTGTGTCCGGATGCCGATGTGGTGTCCATCGCGGCGCAGACCGGCGCGGGCATCGACGCGCTGAAAGAGAAGTTGGCCGCGCACGCCGGGGTATCGGTGGAAACCGGCGCATCGCTGTCCGAGGCGCGGCATATAGACGCCGCGCGGCAAGCCGCCAAAGCGTTGTACGCCGCTGCGCAGGCGCTTCGCGAAGGGCTGCCCCTGGATATCGCGGCGGTGGACCTGCGCGACGCACTGCACGCGCTGGGCAGCATTACCGGCGAAACATTGGATGAAAACGTGCTGGACGCGGTGTTTGCCACATTCTGCGTCGGAAAATAGCGGAGGGAACACATGCGAATCATCGAACGTCTGTCCGAACAGGACAAGCAGGATATTCGGCGCGTCGTCGCGCATTGTCAGGCGGCACGGCACACCCAATACAAACTGGACGCGGGTTGGCTGGACGCGGCAGATCAGCCCTATGTGCACATATTGTGCGAGGAAGGCTATGCTTGCGCCAGCCGGTTCGACCCCAGCGAGATCGAAGCGACGCCGGTCGCCAACGACAGCGCCACCCTGCGTGCGCTGTGCGCCGCTGTGCGGAATTACGCGCGCGAGCACGACGTGCGCCGCGTACTCTGCATCGCGGACCGGCAGGATGCCGAACTTTCGCAAGCGCTGCTGGACTGCGGCGCTGAACGGGAGTTCGCGGAAATGCGCATGGAGCTGGACGAGCACAAGTTTGCTTCGCCAGCATCCGGTGCTGTGCGCCTGCGCCCCGCGACCGACGCCGACCGCCCTGACCTAGCGCGGCTCGACGGCGACGCGTTTGCGGATGGCAGCGGCGCGCACATCGCCCCCGAGGACGTGGCGGCGACAAAAATGGCCTTGCTGGACGGCAAGACCATTGGCAAACTGCGCGTGTATGACAGCGAGGGCACATTTGGCATCTATGGGTTTGTGATGGATGCGTGCGTACGCGGCAAGGGCTATGGGCGCGCGGCGCTGGGACAGCTTCTCTGCGAACTGACCGCGCGGCATCCGCGCAGCATCTATCTGGAGGTCGATCCCGATAACACGCCGGCGCTGCATCTTTACACCAGCATGGGTTTTGTGCCGCTGTGCACGTTTGATTATTACGCCTTGGCGCTATAGTCCCCAATACGCGCGGCAATCGCCCGCCCCATCCGGCCATTCGAAGGTATTGCCTGCCTCCGTCCATACCGCCTGATTGATTTCAGACAGGGCGCGCGCGTGGAGCAGCCGCTGCACATACGCCATGAATGGGAAGAACAGCTCCATGTTGGTGCGCATCGAAGTATGTGTCAACCGCGCAAACACCGGATCGGCGGCCGCCAAGCCGCTGGTTAGAAACTGCGCATACAGCGGTGTCACATCATAGGGTACCAACATCGGTTCGAATGTCCAGCCGCCATGCGCGAAGGTAGCCATCGTATACAGCGCGGTGCCCGCGATGCCGTTCTCCGCCGCGCCGACGCTGCCCGCCACCACGACCAGCCGTCCGCCGACCAGCCGAGCGAAGCCCTGGTGCCGGTGGCCGACCGCCATCACCGGCACACCGGCCTCGGTCAGCGCGGCGTCCATGGGTTCCGGGTGATCGGGATGCACTTTGCCATAGGTGTCGGAGGGCGCGGCATGCGTTAAGAACAGCCCGCCTTGCTCGGCGGGAAAGCGATGCGTCATCGGCAGCGCCATGTCCAGCCCGGATAGCTGCGCGTTGCCCCAATGCAGCGCCGCAAAGTTGGGCGTGTCAAAGCGCTGGCCGTCGCGCAGGTCAACCAAACGCTGTTCATGATTGCCGCGCAGGCAGTTAATGCCCTCGGCAGTCAGGCGCAGCACGACCTCGCGCTGACAGGGGCCGAAGCCTACCTGATCGCCTAGCGAGAAGACGATGTCCGGCGCTTTGCCACGCGCGTGCGCCAGTACCGCCTCCAGCGCGGGCAAGTTGCCGTGTATGTCACTGATTAACGCAATGCGCACCGGCATCCCTCCGTTTCCTGTGTGTATTTCGCGGTGCATCGCACCGATTCCTTGCGCAAATCGAAAGGAGGTTTCGCCATGTCCGTTTGCATGTTGTCCGGACGCACGCGGCGGCTGTTGCCGCATGTCGTCGCGGAGATCGGCGAAGCCTATGCCGAGGGCAAGCGCTGCCTGCTTATCGTGCCGGAGCAGTTTACCTTGCAGGCGGAGCTGGAGCTGATCGAGCGGCTGAACCTGCCCGGCTTTTTTGATATCGAAGTGCTGTCACCCACGCGCCTGACACAGCGTGTGTTCGAGCGCGCGGGCAGCCCGCAGCGTGTGCGCATCGACACGCGCGGCAAGCACATGGTGCTGCGGTGCGCGCTGGCCGACTTAGCGGAAGAACTGACCTACTACCGTCGATCCGCCGCGCGCGCCGGGGTTGTGGACAAGCTGTCCGCACTGATCGCCGACGTGAAGCGCAGCGCCCTGTCGCCCGAGGCGCTGGCCGCCACCGCGCGGACGATCGAGAACGCGGCGCTCCGGGCAAAGCTGGATGATGTGGCGAGGGTGTATGCCGCGTATGAGCGGGTGCTGGCGGGGCGCTTTGTGGACGGCGAGGATGTGGAAAACGCGATGCGCGAGCGGCTGGCCGCCTCGGAAATCGCGGACGGCGCGCGCGTGTGGGTCTATGGGTTTGACATGCTGACGCAACAGTTCGCGCACACATTGGCGGCATTGGCGGCGCGCGCGGCGTCGCTGACTGTCGCGCTGGTGATGGACGATGTGCCCGCCGGGGACGCCGCGTTATATGCCCCGGTACGTGCCAGCGCGCGGCGGTGCACCGCCATGCTGGCCGAGGCGGGGATCGCGGTTGAGCACCGCCGGGTAGACGCGCCGCTTCCCGCGACAGAACCGCTGCGCCATCTTGAGCGAGCGTTGTTTGCCTTTCCCGCGCAACGCTACGCGGGCGCGCCGGAGGGACTGTGGCTGCACGCCGCCACCACCCCCTATGCGGAGGTACAGTTGGCTGCCGCGCACATCCTGGCCTGGGTGCGCGATGAGGGGCTGGCCTGGCACGAAATCGCGGTACAGTATGCTTCCGCCGAACCGTATGCCGGGCTGATCGGGCATGTATTTGCGCAGTATGGTATCCCGGCCTATGTGGACGAGAAGCGCCCCGCCGCGCAACACCCGCTGGTGGTTGGACTGCTATGCGCACTGCGATGTGCTACGCAGAATTATCGCGCGCAGGACATGCTGCCGTATCTCAAGAGCGGCTTTTCCGGCGTCGCGCCGGAACAGACCTTTGCGCTGGAGCGGTACATCATCGAATACGGTCTGCGCGGGGCGAAGTGGAAGCAGCCGCTTGCGCGCGGCCCCGAAGCGCTGCTGACAGTGATCGAGCCGCTGCGCCAGCGTGTGGCCGAGCCATTGGCCGCGTTGCAGCAGCAACTGCGCGAGGCGCGCGATGCCGACGGCACGCTGCGCGCCGTCTGGGACTATTTACAGCGCGTTGACGCGTTTGCGGTGCTGCAAGCGTACCACGCCCGGTTGCTCGACGCGGGGTTGCTGACGGAAGCCAACCACACCGAGCAGGTGTGGCAGCACTTAATCCGCACACTGGATCAGATGCATGTGCTGCTCGATGGGCAACGCGCCACCGCCGCGATGTGTATCGACATGCTTTCGGCCGGGTTGTCGGCCATCGAGCTGGCCGCGCTGCCACCCTCGCCCGATGCGCTGATGTGTGGTCAATTGGGCCAAATGCGCGTTGGACAGGTGAGGGCGCTGGTCGTGCTGGGGCTGAGCGATGGCGCGCTGACCAGCAGCGACGCGGCATTGCTGACCGATGCCGAGCGCGCGCAGGTGGAGAACAGCGCGCGCGCCAACCTGGGCATGGAGGATGCCGCGCGGGCGCAATTGGCGCGGCTGGATGTATTGCAGGCGCTGACACTGCCCACAGAGAAGCTATGGCTGTCCTATCCGGCGGCTACCCTGCGCGGCGCCGCCGTGCGCCCGGCAACAGTGTGCGCGCAGATACGGCGCGTCTTTCCCGACCTTGTGCTTCAGGGCGGCACGCTGGACGACGGCAGTGAGCAGGCGCTGTGCGCACCGCTGCCTGCGCTGGAGGCGCTGGGTCCCGCGCTGCGCGCCGCGATGGAGGGGCAGCCGCTGTCCGATCCGCTGAAAGCCGCGTATGTGTCGCTGCGCGCGCATCCGCTGTGGCGCGAGGCGCTGGACAATGTGGTCACCGGCCTGCGCGCCAGCATAGAAACCGAGCCGCTGCCCGCCGCGTTGGCCGACAATGCGCCGGATCGCCGCTACAGCATCTCGCGATTGGAAACCTTTGCCGCGTGCCCCTATCAGCATTTCGTGCAGTATGGGCTAAAGCCGCAACCTTTCGAGCCCTGTGGCCTGCGCCCCAACGACTTGGGCGGCTGGTACCATGCTGCGCTGGAGCGCTATACCCGCGCGGCGCTGGCCGTACCGGAGTATCCGAACCTTACTCGCGAGCACAGCGACTCGCTGATCGCCGAGGTGCTGCGCGCTCTGCCGGTGGAGTTTGCGCACGGCTCGCTAATCGAAAGCAAGCAAGCGGAAGCACTGGGGCTGCGTGCGCGGCAGATCGCCGCCCGCGCCGCGTGGACGTTGACGCGGCAACTGGCGCAGGGCACGTTCATGCCCAGCCGCGTGGAGGCGGATTTTGGCATGGGCGATGCGCCGCCACTGGCGTTGCCGCTGCCCGGCGGCGGCTCGCTGTACCTACGCGGCCGCATTGACCGCATCGATACCTGGCAGGATGGCGGGCGGGAATTTTTGCGCATCGTGGACTACAAGGCATCGCCCACCGCGCGCGCGCTGGAGGGTACGCGGGTGCTGCATGGGTTGCAGCAGCAGTTGCCGATCTATATGGCGGCGGCCATGCAGGCCATCCCCGGCGCCGAGCCCGCCGGACTATATTATTTCCGCGTTGACAATCCGCTGATCGAAACCTTTGACAAGGATGCCGAAAAGATCGAGCAGAAGATATTTCGCGAACTGAAAATGACCGGGTTGACCACCACGCTACCGGAAGTGGTGACCGCGCAGGGCCGCGCCGATCTGATCACCAAGGAAGGCGAAATCAAAAAAAATGCGGCCGCCGCCACGCTGGAGCAGATGCGTCTGCTCATCGGGCACGCGCAGCGCAAGGCCACGAGCTTTGCGCAACGCATTGGCGCGGGGGAGATCGACATTGCGCCGGTGCGCATTGGCGATTGGTGCGCGTGCCAATATTGCAAGTGGCGGTCGGTGTGCGGGGTGGACCCGGCGTTGCCCGGCGGCAGCCCGCGCATGCTGGCAAAAGTAAAGCTGAAAGACGTGCTGACGAGGCTGGAGGAGGACAACGCATGAATGAACAGACGCATACCCCCGCGCCCGGCGACCACTATCGCCACTTCAAGGGCAACGAGTATCTGGTGCTGCACATCGCCACACATTCAGAAACGCTGGAGGCGTATGTGGTCTATCAGGCGCTCTATGGTCAGCGTGGCATCTGGGTGCGCCCGCTGGAGATGTTTACCGAGCAGGTGACGCGCGACGGCGTCACGCAGCCCAGGTTCGCATGGATGCCGTGACGCGCCGAATTGACAACATCACCTCCGTCCTGTATACTGTGTGCGGTTTATCCCTATATAATTATTTGCATGTACCAATGACAGCATGCTGAGGAGGGCCTCCGATGGCGAAAACTCCCGCGTCCGCGCCGCATCCGGTGGTGCTGATCCCCGCGTATAAGCCCGACCAACGCCTGCCGCAACTGGTGCGGCGATTGCGCGCGTGCGGGCTGGATGTGCTGGTCGTCGATGATGGTGGCGGGCAGGATTTTCTGGCGATTTTTGAGCAGGTGGTGACGGCGGGGGCGCCGGTGGTGCGCCATGCGGTCAACTTGGGCAAAGGCCGCGCGCTCAAGACCGGGCTGAACGAGATTTTGCTGCGCTGGCCGCAGACCACCGGGGTGGTCACCGCCGATGCCGATGGCCAGCATACGCCCGAGGATATTGTCAAGGTGTGCAACGCGATGGAGCAGCACCCCGACGCGCTGATTGTCGGCGGGCGCGCGTTCACCGGCAACGTGCCCTTCAAAAGCCGCGCCGGCAACGCGATCACCCGCGTGGTGTATAAGCTGGCGACCGGCATCACCATCCACGACACGCAGACCGGGCTGCGCGGCATTCCCGCCGCCGCCATCGGCGAAATGATCAAGCTGCCCGGCGAGCGCTATGAGTATGAGATGAACATGCTGCTCAAACTGCGCGACCTGAACCTGCCCGCCGTCGAGGTTCCAATCGAGACTGTGTATATCGACGACAACAAGGGCTCGCATTTTAATCCGCTGCGCGACGCGTTTCGCATTTACATGGTCATTTTCCGGTATGTGTTCATCGCGCTGCTGTCCTTCGCGGTGGATTACGGCCTGTATCTGCTGCTGCTGCGCTGGCTGACGCCGCTATTCGCGCCGCTGCATATCGGGCACTGGACCGAGGCGATTTGCTACGCGGGCGCGCGCGTCGTATCCACGCTGCTGAACTATACGCTCAACAAGCACACCGTGTTTGGCGGTCGCGGCGGCAAGAGCGCCATTTTGCGCTATTATCTGCTGGCCTCGGTGCAGATGCTGGTCGGCGCGGGCGCGACACAGCTGGTGTCGATGATCGGCTTTGTCTCGCCGAAGATCGCCAAGATTCCGGTGGACATCGTGCTGTTCTTTGCCAGCTACTGGGTGCAGCGCGAGTTTGTTTTTCACGAAAAATCGCCTAAGAAACCGGCGCGTGAGCAGAACTGAATTGATCCGTCCGTCGGCGCGCGCCACGGACGGTTTTTCGTTTGAACAGCGGGCAAGCTACGATTATGGAAGGGAGGCGCGCACATGGTGAAAGCTGCCAAGGCACTGATCCTCTTGGGCTTTTTTGTGGCGCTGGCGGGACAGGCGTTGTCCGCGGCGCCGCCTATCGCATCGCCGCCCACGGCAGAGCCCGCGACACCGCCCGCCGACATCGTGCTGACCATCAGTGCCGCCGGGGACGTGACGCATGGCGGCGACCGGCGCAAAGGATCGGATCTGTTCGCCGCTGAACTCAAGCGGCAGGATGGCGACCTGTCCTTCCCTTTCCGCCATGTGCGACCGCTGTTTGCCGCCGATGACCTGACCCTCGTCAATTACGAGGGCACGCTGACCATGACGCGCTCCGCCACCGACAATACCTTTAGCTTTGCCGGAAAACCCGAGTATGCGCAGGCGCTGACGCTGGGCGGCATCGAGGCGGTGGCGCTGGACAACAACCATGTGTTTGACCACGGCAAGCAGGGCTATGCCGACACACAGCAGGCGCTGGCCGACGCGGGCGTTGTCTACAGCGGCAACGGCGTGCCCGGCATTGCGACCGCGAAAGGGATTAAGATCGGCATGCTATCCTACCGCACATTTGGCGGCGGGTATGCGCGCATCCGTGAAACCCTCGCCGCCGATCTCGACGCGCTGCGTGCGCAGGGCTGTGCGCTGGTCATTGTCTCCTACCATTGGGGCGAGGAGCGCGCCTATGTGCCGCACAAGGAGCAGATTATGTTGGCGCACGAAACCATTGATGCCGGGGCCGATCTGGTGCTCGGCCACCACAGCCACGTCATCAATCCGATCGAGCGCTATAAGGGCAAGTACATCTGCTATTCGCTGGCCAACTTCTCCTTTGCGGGCAACAGCAACCCCAGCGACAAGGACACATTCATTTTCCAGCAGCGGTTTCGCATCACGAACGGAGCGGCAGAGGATGCGGGGATGCGCATTATCCCCTGCCGCGTCAGTTCGGCATCGCGTGGCAACGACTTTGCGCCCACCGCCTATGGGCCGGAGGATGCGAAGCGTGTGACCGACAAGCTGGTGAAGCTGGGCAGAAAGATAGAAGGCGCGCTCAGCGCGTACCCACTGCGGTGGGAATAAAAACACCATGCCGGACGGCATCGCTCATTTGCAACTGCGCGGACGACCGGGTGCGGTTCATGCACAGCAAAAGATTCCTCAACAGTGCCACGAATGGCGGCAAACCGCACCGCCATTTCGTGCCCGGCGAGGAATCTTTTTTATTTGCCGTTTTACGCTGTCAGATACGCCTCCAGCAACCGCATGGTATTGTCCACGCCCTGCACATGGCTGCGCTCGTAGCCATGCGAGGCATACACGCCTGCGCCGATCAGCGCATAGCGCAGATCGTTTCCGGCGGCGCGCGCGGTGCTGGCATCGCTGCTGTACGCGGGGTACACATCCACCGCGTAGGATAGCCCACGCTGCTTTGCCAGTTCGATCAGCTCGGTGGTAAACGCGTAGTCAAATGGGCCGCTGGCGTCCTTGGCACAGATGGACACCTGCGTCTCGGTGCAGGTCAGCCCCTCGCCAACGCAACCCATATCGACCACCAGAAAATCTTCGGCATCGGCGGGCGTGCCGTGCGACGCGCCGTGCCCGACCTCCTCGTACACCGAGAATAGCAGCGTCACCTTGCGCGCCGGTTTCAGCGCGCCGTCATTCATCATGCGCGCGATGGCCAGCAGCATGCCCGCACTCAGCTTGTCATCCAAAAATCGACTGCGAATAAAACCGGAGGGTGTGACGGTGGCGCGCGGGTCCAGGCTGACCACGTCGCCGACGCCGATGCCCAGCGCGGCCACGGCTTCCGCGTTGTCTACCAGCGCGTCCAGCAGAATCTCCATGGTGTCCTGATTGCGCGCGATGTTGTCCAACTCCAAGTTGACGTGCTTGGATGCGTTCTGCAACTGCACCACACCGGTATAGGCGCGCCCATCGCGCGTGTGCACGGTGACTTGCTCGGTTTCCAGCGCCTGAAAAGACGGGCCGCCCAGCTTGGTAAAGCGCAGGTGCCCATTGCTATCGACTTTACGTACCATCAGGCCCAGCGTGTCGATGTGTGCGGCCAGCACCGCGTGGCGGCCTTCGCCGCCCAGCGTGCATAGCACCGACCCTTTGCGTGTGCGCGTCGGCGCGTAGCCCATGCCGGACAACGTATCGAGCAGGTATTGCGCGGCATGATCGGTGTATCCGGTTGGGCTGGGGATGGCCAGCAGCTTTCGCGTCTGCTCTACCGCTAGGTCAATATATCGCTGTTCCATGGGCATACGCCTCCTTTATTTGCGCGTGTTTTCCGCCTTAGTATAGCATGTTTTGTGGCATCCGACACACTGGCGCGCATTTCCACGGTGTGCAAGCGTCGCAAAGCATGGTATAATAAATCGTTCCGCTTGCAATCTTGGGAACATGAGGAAGGACGTGCGCATGGAAACCGGATTTTTTGCCCGTGTAAAGGCTTGGAACGACCGCATGAACGACCTGCCGCGCAAAGCGCTGGTCATCGCGTGCGTGCTGCTGAGCCTGTGGATACTCCTGACAATCTTTCCGCTCATCGCGCCGTTTGTGGTGGCGCTGGCGCTGTCGGTGCTGATCAGCCCGCTGGTCAATTTGCTGATCAAGCTGGGGCGCAAACTGCGCTTTCCGCGCAGCATCGCGACACTGATCGCGATGATTCTGGTATTCGGCGTGCTGGTGCTGATCATTACGCTGATCACCGGGCGCGCGATGGTGGAACTCAAGGAGCTGGCCCGCGCGCTGCCCAGCCGCATCAGCGAGTGGGTCGGCCAGCTTAATCAAGCCATTGACGAGCTGACGCTATGGATTGACAGCCGCATCGACATTATCAACGATGAGAGCATCGCGACCATCCGCGGCTATATTTCGCAGCTGAACCAGAGCCTTTTGACCTATGCGTCACAATTGGCCAATGTCATTGCCCGGGGCGCGCTGAATACCGCGATCTCGGTGCCGCAGATTGTGCTGTTCATTGTGCTGTCGGTGCTGGGCACGTTTTACATGGTGGCGGATCGGGATCGCATTCTTGGCTACTTTGGCAAGCTGCTGCCCGCGCGGGCCAGCTCGCTGCTCGGCGCGATGAAGCAGGGCATGTTCCGTGCCATCCTAGGCCAAATGCGCGCGCAGATGTTCCTGACCGTCATGATGTTCTGCGAGCTGCTGCTCGGCTTTTCGATTATGCGCATTCCGTATGCGCTGCTGCTGGCGGTGGTTATCGCGCTGCTGGACATGATGCCGGTGGTGGGCTCCGGTCTGTTCCTGATTCCGTGGGCAGCGGTTGGCTTCATCTCCGGCGATTACTTCGTTGGCGTGGGCATGCTGCTGCTCTACGGCATCACCATCGTGATGCGCCAGCTCATTGAGCCGCGCGTTGTGGGCGCGCAGCTAGGGTTGTATCCGTTGGCTACAATGATGAGCATGTATGCCGGGTATGTGCTATTTGGCTTCCTGGGCATGCTGCTGGGCCCCATGACCTTCATGCTGTGTCGTGTGGCAGTGTATGCGGTGTGCGGTACGCCCGCGCCGGTGACGCTGGCACCGCCGCCCGCCCGGCAGATGTTCCAGAACATCGCCAAGAAGAAGTAATCGTGCACCTGGACGACATTCCGGCCAAGACCATCGTGTCGGCCTATCAGCGGGACGGCTGGTTTGGCGCGCAATACACCATGAATATCTACAAAGGGTGCTCCCACGGATGCATATACTGCGACAGCCGCAGTGATTGCTATCGTGTGGAGCACTTTGACATCGTGCGCGCCAAGCAGGATGCGTTGTCGGTGATTGAGCGCGACCTGCGCGGCAAACAAAAGAAGGGCATGCTGCTGACCGGCGCGATGAGCGACGCCTATAACCCGCGTGAGAAAGAACTGCTGCTGACCCGCGGCGCGCTGGCGCTGGCGGACCGCAACGGCTTCGGGATTGCGATCGACACCAAGTCCGACCTAGTGCTGCGCGACATCGATTTGCTGCGAGGCATCCGTCGGCACAGCCCGGCGGCGGTCAGCTTCACCATTACGGCGGCGGACGACGCGCTGTGTCAGCAAATCGAGCGGCATGTGTGCCCGACGAGCGCGCGCCTTGCCGCAATGAAGAAGCTGGCGGAGGCGGACATCCCCTGCGGCGTGTTGCTGATGCCCACGCTGCCCTTTGTGACCGACTCGCCGGAGAACATTCTGGGCATTGTTCGCCGTGCCAAGGAGGCGGGCGCGTCGTGGATTTACTGTGGGTATGGATTTGGTGTGACGCTGCGTGCCAACCAGCGCGAGCATTTTTTGCGCGAGATTGAGCGGGTGTTTCCCGGCATGCGAGCGCGATATGAGCAAGCGTATGGCTTCACCTATAGCTGCCCCGCACCCGATCACGATGCGCTGTGGCCACTGTTCACGGCGGAGTGCGAGCGGCTGGGGCTGGCGTACCACATGCGCGATATCGCGGAACAGATTTGGGCGCCGTATCAAAGGGAGCAGACGTCGCTGTTTTAACGCATCAAAAAACCCCCATTCGGGGGTTTTGCTGTTCAAAGGCTACGTAGGCTTCTTGGGCTTCTTGGGTTTCTCTGACCAAGGTCTCTTCCCATCTGGCTGTGCGGCCACTTTATACATTGAACCTGAACAGTGTGATGTCGCCGTCCTTCATCACATAGTCTTTGCCTTCCGAGCGCACCAGCCCTTTGTCTTTGCAGGCGGTCATGCTGCCCATTTCCATCAGTGTGTCATAGGGCACGATCTCCGCGCGGATGAACCCGCGCTCAAAATCCGTGTGGATTTTTCCGGCAGCCTGCGGCGCCTTGGTGCCGTTGACGATGGTCCACGCGCGGCACTCGTCGGCACCGGCGGTCAGGAAGCTGATCAGCCCCAGCAGGGTATAGCAGGCGGACACCAACCGGTCCAGACCGGACTGCCCGATGCCCATCGCCTCTAGGAAGTCCGTCTTTTCGTCGGGCGCCATCTGCGCGATCTCTTCCTCGACGCGCGCGCAGATGATCAGCACCTGCGCCCCCTCCGCTTGGGCGATCTCCTCGACCTTGGCCAGCCCCGGGATGGCGCTGTCGGGCTTGCCGATATCATCCTCGGCGATGTTGGCGGCGTAGATCATCGGTTTGGTGGTGAGCAAAAACCAATCGCGCACGATTTCGCGTTCGTTCTCGCTCAACGCACAGGTGCGCGCGGGCTGCAATTCGTCCAGGTGTTTCAGCAGCTTTTCGGCGGTGTCGGCTTCTTCGGCATACTTGCGGTCGCCGCTCTTGACCATTTTTCGCGCGCGCTCCTCGCGCCGGGCGACGGTGTCGCGGTCGGCAGCGATCAGCTCGATGTTGATGGTTTCAATGTCGCGCGCCGGATCGATGCCGCCTTCGACGTGGATGATGTTTTCGTCCACAAAGCAGCGCACCACATGCACGATAGCGTCCACCTCGCGGATGTGCGAGAGGAACTTGTTGCCCAGCCCCTCGCCCCGGCTGGCGCCTTTCACCAGCCCCGCGATGTCCACAAACTCGATGACCGCGTGGGTGGTCTTTTTCGGGTGATACATGTCGGCCAGCTTATCCAGGCGGACATCAGGCACGGCGACCACGCCGGTGTTGGGCTCGATGGTGCAGAAGGGATAGTTGGCGGCCTCGGCGCCTGCCTGGGTGATGGCGTTGAACAGGGTACTTTTGCCCACGTTGGGCAGTCCGACGACGCCTAGCTTCATGCGTGTACTCCTTCATGCCGCGCAAGCATCGCGGCGGTTGTTGTATGGATGTTCCTTTCTATTATACTTGCGGGGAGGCGTATTTGCAATGTTACGCACCTTCAACGAAATTCCGAACATTATCATATATAAACAGAAAAAAGATTCCGGAATCAGCAAGCATTTGCTTGCAAAGCAACGTTGTTTCATGTATAATGCCCATATTCCCGAACGATTAGACATCATACATCATTATTGAAGAGGTGGACAAACATGAAGAAGCTGTTGGTGCTCCTGATGGTCGTGGCGCTGTGCGCCCTGGCGATTTCCGCGGTGGCGGAGTTTGCGCCGGTTTCCAAGGACGAGATCAAGGTTGGTTTCATCTACATTGGCGACATCGGCGATGCCGGCTATACCTTCACGCACAACCAGGGCACGCTGTATATGCAGAAGGAACTGGGCCTGCGCGATGACCAGATCATCATCAAGACCAACGTCGCCGAGGACGCTTCCTGCGAGGCGGCGATCCGCGAGTGTGTGGAGCAGGGTGCCAACATCATCTTCGGCAACAGCTACGGCTTCATGGATTATATGGAAGAAATGGCTTCGGAGTATCCGGAGGTCATCTTCTCGCACTGCTCGGGTTACAAGAGCAACGACACCAACTTCAACAACTACTTTGGCCGCATCTACCAGGCGCGCTTCCTGACCGGACTGGCCGCTGGCCTGAAGACCCAGACCAATAAGATCGGCTACGTCGCTGCGATGGGCATCCCGGAAGTCATCGGCGGCTGCGACGCGTTCGCGCTGGGCGTCAAGGCGGTCAATCCCGACGCGAAGGTCTACATCAAGTTCACCAACACCTGGTATGACCCCACCGTGGAGCGTCAGGCCGCCGAAGCGCTGCTGGACGCGGGCTGCGACGTGATCGGCCAGCATCAGGATACCGCCATGCCGCAGGTCGCCGCGCAGGAGCGCAAGGTGTGGGGCTGCGGCTACAATGCCGATATGACCGCCGCCGCGCCGGATGCGCACCTGACCGCGCCGACCTGGAATTGGGGCATCTATGTGACCGCCGCCGTGCAGCAGGTCATCGATGGCACCTGGAAGCCGGAGAACTCCTTCATGGGCATGAAGGAAGGTCTGGTGGATATCTCCCCGCTGTCCAAGAACGTGGCCGACGGCACCGCCGAAGTGGTCGAGAAGTATCGCAAGATGATCGTGGATGGCACCTTTGATGTGTTCGATGGCTCCGACGTGTTCGCCGAGGGCATCAAGGACAACAAGGGCAACGTTGTGGTGGCGCCGGGCGCGCGCCTGGACATTCCGGAGATCACCACCATGATGTGGTTCGCGGAGAACGTCGTCGAGTTCTAATCGCTTTGCTCTCGTCACAAAACGCATGGCGGTTGACACACTTGGTCTGTAGCGTCTTTCCTGGCCGTCCGCCGGTGCGGGCGGCCAACTTTCGTATTTGCTAGGAGGCTGCGCATGGAGATCAGCACCAATGCCACCAATGTCCACAACGCCGCTATCGATGTCGAAAGTCTGACCAAGACTTTTGGCTCGGTGGTTGCAAACGACCGCATCAACCTGTCGGTGCGTCAGGGCGAGATATTGGCGCTGCTGGGCGAGAATGGTAGCGGCAAGACCACACTGATGAATATGCTATCGGGCATTTACCGCCCAGACAGCGGCGTGATCCGCATCTTTGGCGAAGCGGTGAACATCCGCTCGCCTAAGGACGCGATTGACCTAGGCATCGGCATGATCCACCAGCACTTCAAACTGGTCGATGTGATGAACGCCACCGAAAACATCGTGATGGGCACCAACCGTGGCAAAAAGCGCAACCGCAAGGGGCTTGAGGAGCGCATCCGCCAAATCAGCCAGCGATTTGGGTTGGAGATCGCGCCCGACAAGAAGATCTACAATATGTCGGTGGGCGAGAAGCAGACGGTGGAAATCCTCAAGGTGCTGTACCGTGGCGCGCGCATCCTGATTCTGGACGAGCCAACTGCAGTGTTGACCCCGCAGGAGGCCGACAAACTGTTCGCCATCCTGCGGCGCATGAAGGCCGAGGGCTGCGCGGTGGTCATCATCACACACAAGCTCAATGAAGTGATGGAGATTTCCGACCGCATCACGATCTTGCGCAAAGGCATGTCGGTGGGCACCGTGGAACGAGACAAGACCAGCATGCAGGAATTGACGGAACTGATGGTCGGTCACCCGATTGATTTATCCATCCACCGGCCGGAGGGCACGGCCAAGGGCATGCTGCTGGACGTGCACCGCCTGACCGTGCTGGACGCCGACAAGGTGCCGTCGCTTAGCGAGGTGTCGTTCTCGTTGGCGCGCGGCGAGATTTTGGGCGTGGCCGGGGTGGCGGGCAGCGGGCAGAAGGAGCTGTGCGAGGCCATCGCCGGACTGCTGCCGGTCGAGGGTGGCGCGATCCTCTTTGAGGACAAGAACATCGAGGGCTTGCCGCCGCGCACCATTATTGACAAGGGCATTTCGATGTCCTTCATCCCAGAGGATCGGCTGGGCATGGGGTTGGTCGCGTCGATGGGCATTGTGGACAACCTGCTGCTCAAGGATTACAACAAGGGCAAAGGCCCGCTGGTACGGCGCACCCCCGCCCGCACACTGGCGCAAAAACTGATCGAACGCCTGGGCATTGTGACGCCCGGACTGACCACGCCGGTACGACGGCTGTCGGGCGGCAACGTGCAAAAAGTGCTGCTGGGCCGCGAGATCGCTTCGCAGCCGCAGCTTTTAATCACCGCGTACCCAGTGCGCGGGCTGGACATCCATTCGTCCTATACCATCTACGATCTGCTCAACGAGCAGAAGGAGAAGGGCGTCGCCGTGCTGTTCATCGGCGAGGATTTGGACGTGCTGCTGGAGCTGTGCGATCGCATTCTGGTGCTGTGCGGCGGCAAGAAGATGGGGCTGGTCGATGCCAAGAGCGTTACCAAGGCGGAGCTGGGTCTGATGATGACCGGCAACAGCCGCCCCGACGAGGAGGTAGGCGCATGAGTGTGCACGTGAGAAGCGGACAACCGCTGGTGCGCGCCGTTAAGCGCACCGATGTCGCCGCCAGGACGCAAATCATTGTGCGCGTGCTGGCGGTGGTGCTGGCGCTGGCCACAGGCGGCCTGTTTATTCTGGCCATGGGACACAATCCGTTCGAAGTATATGGCAGCATGCTGACCGGCGCGCTGGGCACCAAGACCGCGCTGATCGAAACGTTGAAGATCGCTATCCCGCTGCTGATCACCGCGCTGGGGATCACGCTAGCGTTCCGCATGCGCTTCTGGAACATCGGCGGCGAGGGGCAGATTTGCATCGGCGCGATCGCCGCCAGTTACTTTGCGCTGTTTCACGCCAACTGGCCGGGCTTTGTGCTGTTCCCCGCTATGTTCCTAGCCGCTATTCTGGCGGGCGGGCTATGGGGCATGGTGCCCGCGTATTTCAAGGCGCGCTTTGGCACCAACGAGACGCTGTTTACCCTGATGATGAACTACATCGCGGTGTACGTCATTCAGTTTTTGCGCGAGGGGCCGTGGAAGAACCCCAAGGACATGGGCTTCCCCAAGATCGCCCGCTTTGCCAAGGAGGCGCAGCTTCCGCGCGTGTTCGGGCTGCACATCGGCTGGATCATCGCGCTGGTGCTGCTGGCGCTGGCATTCGTCTACCTGCGCTACAGCAAGCAGGGCTATGAAATCAGCGTCGTGGGCGAAAACGAGAACACCGCGCGTTACGCGGGCATGGACGTTAAGAAAATCATCCTGCGCACAATGTTTCTGTCGGGCGCGATCTGTGGTCTGGCGGGGATGATCCAGGCGACCGGCGCAGACCGCACGCTGACCGACACGGTGGCCGGAGGCGTCGGCTTCTCGGCGATCACCATCTCGTGGCTGTCGCAGTTAGAGCCGCTGGTGATGCTGCCAGTGTCGCTGCTGTTCGCGATATTGGAGAAGGGCAGCGGATACATCGAGTCGGTGTTTGGTATCTCTGCCGCCGCCGCCGATGTGCTGCAAGGCATCATCCTGTTCTTCGTGCTGGGCAGCGAGTTCTTTGTGTCCTTCCGCCTCGTGTGGAGGAGAAAGGAGCAGCCGCATGTTTAATCTGGGCGAATACCTGATCAGCTTTGCGTATGCCGCCGTGCTGGCTGGCGCGCCGCTGCTGTTTGGCACGCTGGGCGAGATTTTGACCGAGAAATCCGGCAACCTGAATCTGGGCGTCGAGGGCATGATGTACATGGGTGCCATCATGGGTTTCTGGGGCGGGTATGTGAGCGGCAGTTGGATGATCGCACTGCTCTGCGCGTTTGGCGCGGGGGCGCTGGGCGCGCTGATTTACGCGTTTCTCACCGTTACGCTCAAGGCCAATCAGAATGTCACCGGCCTGACGCTGTCAATTTTCGGCACAGGGTTTGCCAACTACATTGGCAACGCGCTGATCATGGCCTCCCCGACGCGCAGCGCCGTGCTGCCCGCGCAGGTGGTCGCGGCGTTCAAGCCGCTGAAGCTCCCGGTGCTGTCTGATCTGCCGGTGTTGGGCAAGCTGTTGTTTCAATATAATATGTTTGTGTACCTGGGCATTGCGGTCACTGTGGCGCTGGGCGTCTATCTGCTGCATACGCGTCGCGGGCTGAACCTGCGCGCCGTCGGCGAGAACCCTGCCGCTGCCGATGCGGCAGGCGTCAACGTCACGCGGTATAAGTACGCGCATATCGTGGCCGGTGGCGGGCTTTGCGGGCTGGGCGGCGCGTATGTGTCACTGGTGACCTGCGGCGGTACGTGGACGTACAACTGCATCAATGGCTTGGGCTGGATTGCCGTGGCGCTGGTGATTTTTGCGGCGTGGAGTCCCTATCGCGCGATCTACGGCTCGCTGATCTTCGGCGCGCTTAGCGTATTGCGCCTGTATATCCCCAACACCATCGTCAGCATTCCCGCCGCGCTGTTCGCCATGGTGCCGTTTGTCGCTACCATTGCGGTGCTGGTGTTCACATCCATTCGCATGTCGCGCGAAAAATCGCAGCCCAAGGGGTGCGGCGTCAACTATTTCCGCGAAGACCGCTAATCTGCGGCGCTGTCAGAAAAAAGCCAACATTTTTTCACGCAATCCTTCGGAGTAGATTTTACCAAAACTATTTCGGGGGATTGTATTTTTTCTGGTTTCGTATTATACTCATGCTGTCACAGGAAATGTTTCGCCATTTATGGGAACATGCATGCCTAGCCCTTGGTTGTCTACGCAACATGGGGCGTTTCTGTCGCTGGGCTTGCGTGAAATTGCGTGTGGTTTACGGCGCTCGTCGCCGAACCAAAATAGAAAAGGGAGGCAATCAATTCATGAAAAAGGCATTGGCTCTGGTTCTGGCTCTGGCGGTCATGCTGACTGTCATGGCGATCCCCGCGATGGCTGCGGACCCGGTGAAGGTTGGCGTTTGCATCTACAAGTTCGACGACAACTTCATGACCCTGTATCGCACCGAGATGGAAAAGTACCTGACCGAAAAGGGCGCTGTGGTGAAGACCATGGACTCCAAGAATGATCAGGCCGAGCAGAACAACCAGATCAACGCGTTCATCGCCGAGGGCGTGGATGTGCTGATCATCAACCCCGTGCAGTCCTCCGCCGCTGCCTCGATCATCGAGCTGGCTAAGGCTG
This sequence comes from Eubacteriales bacterium, assembly GCA_031552735.1. GTDB lineage: Bacteria > Bacillota > Clostridia > Christensenellales > Aristaeellaceae > JAVBUY01. Next base: position 22,744 of record JAVBMF010000019.1, on the reverse strand, counting down.
CGAACATCCCGCTGGTGCTGATCAACCGTCAGCCCACCGACGAGGACCTGGCGCTGTTTGACAAGGTGTGCTATGTTGGCGCCGATGCTCGTCAGAGCGGCACCATGCAGGGCAACATCATCCTGAACACCCCCAACAAGGGCGACTGGGATGGCAATGGCACCGTGGATTACGTCATGATCATCGGCGATCCGGAGAACGTGGATGCGCAGTATCGCACCGAGTTCTCCATCAAGGCGCTGACCGATGCCGGCGTGAAGGTCAACGAGCTGTTCGCGCAGCGCGGCGACTGGGATCAGAACAAGGGTCAGGAACTGGCCGCGACCGCTCTGGCGCAGTTCGGCGCGCAGATCGACGTCATCTTCTGCAACAACGACGGCATGGCGATGGGCGCTGCCCAGGCCATCTCCGCCGCGGGCCGCACCGTGGGCAAGGACATCTACCTGGTGGGCGTGGACGCGATCCCCGAGGCGATGGACCTGATTGCTGCTGGCGGCATGACCGGTACCGTGCTGAACGACCATGTTGGCCAGTCCCACAAGGCTGCTGACGTGGCGCTGTCTGCGGCTGCTGGCGAAGCGATGGAGAAGATCTACATGGTTGACTACCAGATGGTCACCAAGTAATCTCACCTAACAACAGGGTGCGTGCGTGGCGACACGCACGCACCTTTTTTATCTTTTTTGCGCATATGATTTCATCATCCTGCAAATCAGCCCCACATCGTGCAATAAATGGTTTGTATAATGATGAAATCGTGTTATAATCACCACAACAGGACATGACGAGAGGAGAAAAGCGCATGTCAGAGTACCGTTTGGAAATGCGGGACGTTGTCAAAACGTTTCCCGGCGTCAAGGCGTTGGATCATGCCCAGCTGCAACTAAAGCCGGGCAAGGTGCACGCGCTGATGGGCGAAAACGGCGCGGGCAAGTCCACCCTGATGAAGTGCATGTTTGGCATCTACAAGATGGACGAGGGCGAAGTGGTCTATGAGGGCGAGCTGGTGCACATCAAGGACCCGCTGGAGGCGCTGACCAAGGGCATCGCGATGGTGCACCAAGAGCTCCAGCCCATTCCTGAGCGCAGCGTGGCCGAGAACATCTATGTAGGTCGCTACCCAATGAAAAAGCTGCTGGGCTTTTTGCCCTTCCATGTGGTGGACCACGAGAAGATGTATGCCAACACCGCCGACCTGCTCAAGAGTGTGCGCATGAATTTTGACCCCAAGCAGAAGCTGGGGACGCTGAGCGTATCGCAGATGCAGTCGGTGGAAATCGCCAAGGCGGTGTCGGCGGACTGCAAAGTGCTGATCCTCGACGAGCCGACCAGCTCGCTGACCGCCAACGAGGTCGAGGCGCTGTTCCGCATCATAGAGGACCTGAAGGCCAGAGACGTTGCCATCGTGTACATCAGCCATAAGATGGACGAGATTCTGCGCATCAGCGACCAGGTGACCATCATGCGCGACGGCAAGTACATCGGCACCTGGGACGCCGCCGATCTGACCACCGACAAGATCATCACGCAGATGGTGGGTCGCTCGCTGACCAATCTGTATCCTTCGCGCGACAATGTGCCCGGCGAGGTGGTGCTGGATGTCCAAGACTTCACCTCCATTCACCCCCGCTCCTTCCGCGATGTGTCCTTCTCGCTGCGCAAGGGCGAGATTCTGGGCGTCGGCGGACTGGTCGGCGCGCAGCGCACCGAGCTGGTCGAGGGCCTGTTTGGCATCCGCGCGCACCAAAGGGGCAGCATCACGTATAAGGGCGAGGAGATGAAGATCGACCGCCCGCGCGACGCGATTCTGCGCGGCATGGCGCTCTTAACCGAGGATCGCCGCGCGACCGGCATCTTCGGCGTGCTGTCGGTGGCGGACAACGTGTCGGTGGCCAGCCTTGATCAGTATCTGGAATATCGGATCATGCTCAACGACAAGAAGATCGAAAAGCTGGTGCAGGAGAACGTCGCCAAGCTGTCGATCAAGACGCCCTCCAGCAAGACATTGATTCAGTCGCTGTCCGGCGGCAATCAGCAGAAGGTGCTGGTGGCGCGCTGGCTGGCCAACGACCCGGATATCCTGATCCTCGACGAACCGACGCGCGGCATCGATGTCGGCGCGAAGTACGAGATCTACTGCATCATTGCCGACTTGGCCAAGCAGGGCAAGAGCATCATCATGATCTCTTCGGAAATGGGCGAGCTGATCGGCATGTCCGACCGCATCATGGTGATGTGCGACGGGCGCATGACCGGCATCGTGGAGGGCAAGACCGCCACGCAGGAAGAAATTATGGCCTTGGCCACACAATTTAAGTAACGGAGGGGCAATTATGCAGAGCATTGAGAACCCGAACACATCGCGCTTTTCCGCCAAGAGGATGCTGAGTATCCTCCAAGACAACGCCATTATTGTGGGTATCGTGCTGGTCGCCGTGGTGGTCAGTATCCTCCAGCCCAAGTTTCTGTCGCCTGCCAACTTCCGCAATCTGATCGGCAACACCGCGACGCGCTTTATTATCGCGGTGGGCGTGTCCGGCTGCCTGATCACCAAGGGCACCGACCTGTCGGCGGGCCGCACAGCGGGTTTTGCGGCGTGCATCACCGCCGCCATGATGCAAAAGAACAGCTATGCCAACAAGTTGTTCCCCTGGATCGGTGAGCCGAACCTGATCTTTGCCATCCTAGTGGTGCTGGTGGTATGCGCCTGCATCGGTACGGTCAATGGTACGGTCATTTCGTACTTCAAGGTGCCGCCTTTCATTGCCACGCTGGGCATGCAGACGCTGGTCTACGGCATCTGCCTGGTGTCGATCGGCGCATCGCCCATCGGCGGCATCCGCAATGACTTCCTGAAGGTCGCAACCGGATTTATCGGCAACCAAGTCATCAGCTATATCGCTATCATCGCGCTATGCATCGGCGCATTCATGTGGTTCCTATATAACAAGACGCGCCACGGCAAGTACATGTACGCCATCGGCGGCAATGAGAACGCCGCCGAGGTGGCGGGCATCAACACCAAGTGGACGAAGATTCGCATCTACATGCTGGCTTCCATGCTCTACGGCGTTTGCGGCTTCCTGCTGGCCAGTAAGGCGGGCGGCGCGTCGGTCAACACCGGCATGGGCTACGAGCTGGAGGCCATCGCGGGCTGCACCATCGGCGGCGTGTCGGTCAACGGCGGCGTCGGCAAGATTTCCGGCATCCTCATCGGCGTGCTGGTGTTCGAGCTGCTGAAGATCGCGATGCAGTTCCTGGGCGTCAAGCCGGAATACACCTACATCGTGCAGGGCTTGGTCATCATCACCGCCGTGGCGCTGGACCTGCGCAAGTATCTGGCCAAGAAGTAACATGCACAACATGGATGATCGAAAACCTGAAGCGCCCAAGGGCTTTAAAGAGCGAATGTATGAGAAGCTGCGTATGCCGCTGTGGCTGCTGGACGGCATCATCATCACACTGGTGATTGCCATTGTGGTGGCGCTGTGGCTGGGCACAAGGTAACAGGAAGAGCGACACTCGCAAGGGTGTCGCTTTTTACAAAGGAGGGTACGACCATGATCGAACTGCCAGAGGCCTTGCGCCTTGCCCAGCAAATGCGGGAGGTCTTTGTTGGCAAACGCATCACATCGGCATGCGCCGACGCTTCACCGCACGGGTTTGCGTTCTACTATGGCGACCCGGCAGCGTATCCCGATATGCTGGTGGGCAAGCGCGTCACCGGTGCGCAGGCGTACGGCGGCCGCGTGGAGTTGCTTTGTGAGGACATGCGCGTGGTGCTCAACGATGGCGTCAACGCGCGCTACTATCCGCCGGAAGCGGCAAAGCCCGAGAAGCACCAGCTGTACCTCGGTTTTGACGACGGCGGCGCACTGGTGTGCACGGTGCAAATGTACGCGGCACTCATGGCCTGCCCGATCGGGACGGACCTGGGGTTTTATGACAGCGTAGCCAAAGAGAAACCCTCACCGCTATCCGATACGTTTGACCATGCGTTCTTTGGCGGGCTGGTTGCAGCCGCCAAGCCGAGCACCAGTGCCAAGGCGCTGCTGGCTACCGAGCAGCGCATCCCCGGTTTGGGCAACGGCGTGTTGCAGGATATCCTGCTCAATGCCCGCGTGCACCCCAAGCGCAAGATCAGCGCCATGTCCATTGACGAACTGGACGGCTTGTACGATAACATGAAAAGCACGCTGGCACGCATGGCGGCACTAGGCGGCCGCGATACCGAGAAAGATTTGTTTGGCGAGCCCGGCGGCTACCACACGCTGCTATCCGCCAAGACTGCCAACGGCCCCTGCCCTTTCTGCGGCGGCGCGATCACACGCATGGCGTATTTGGGCGGGAATGTATATTTTTGCGGGACATGTCAACCGCTGTAGCGGGGAATGAAAAAAGAACGAGGCGATTGCCGCGTTCTTTTGTTTATTGCGCGGGCATTGCGTCGGGGACATCTCCAATCACCCATTCCCTGATTTTCGTCCTCAAGGTTTGTTGTGGATCAAAGTCGCAAACATACACAGCTGGCGGTCCAATATAGCGATAGAGCCCACGCCCGGTTTCCGTAACCACCAGTCTATCCGGTGGCCCTTGTCTATACGCGATCTCGATGGTGTAATTCTCATCGCCCACAAAAGTATGCTCTTCGACCGAACAGGCCGGATCGTTGTGGATCAGGCTGTCCTGCATCACCGCCAAAAAGGTGCGCATATCCTCGCCCTCCAGCCGTTTTTGGCGGATGTCGGCACTGGAGAGCTTGACGGTCAGCAGTACGGAGGTGGCCTCGCCTAGGTTCTGCGACCACAGCAACTCATCGTGGTATAGATATTCGGCCACAAGGCCCATCAGGTTGAGCCCCATCTGGTTGACAGCGGGGTAAATGTGCGCATCCCCCAGCATGCAGGTGGTATTCGCCGCATCCATAAATCGATACAGATAGTAGGTGCCCTCTACGCGGACAAAGCGAAACACATCCATCGGCTCATCTTCATAATAATGCACGCGCAGGATATAGCCCGGATCGCTGGAAAAATCCAGATTGCGGGCGGCCTCGATGCGGATATCGCGGGCGGCAAGATCCAACACCTGTAAAAAGGCAGCGTTTTGCTGATCGGGCAAGCGGATTTCCTTATCGGCGGAGGTCCCGGAATCTCGTTGCAAAGAAACATAAAAAGCCTGTTGCAATCCGATTGAAAACAGCCCCTCCGCATGCGCAACCGTCGCGGACAAGGCGAGCAGCACAATAACAAGCCATATGAGCCGTTTCATCCCGCTTCCCCTCCAATCCGCTTAGTCCCTCCGCCGATTGCTGTTGGAAATGATCAGCAGGCGCGCCAGTTGCAGGATAGCGGTCAATGCCGAGGCGACATAGGTCATCGCGGCGGCGCGCAATACTTTCTTCGCGCCTTCGTTCTCCTCGGGGGTCAGGAAGCCGGTGGATTCCAGCGCCACCAGCGCGCGGTGCGAGGCGTTAAGCTCCACCGGCAGCGTGACCAGCGAGAAAAACACCGCCACCGCAAAGCACAGAATACCGATGGTGACCAGCGGCTGCCACGAGAAGAGCAGCCCAGCAAAGAACAGCGGCATGGCCGCGCCGGAGGTGATATTGACCGCCGGAACGATGAAGGAACGCAGCATCAGCGGGCCATACTGGTTCTCGTGCTGCATCGCGTGGCCGCACTCGTGCGCCGCGACGCCCAGCGCGGCGATCGACGACGAGCTATACACGGTCTGTGAGAGGTGCAGCGACTGATCGCGCGGATCATAGTTGTCGGTCAGCGAGCCCGCGATCTGATCGACGGTCACATTGCCGCAATTGTTTTGTTGCAGCAGTTGTTGCGCAACCTGCGCGGCGGACAGCCCGCATTTGGCGGGAATCTGTCCGTACTTTGCGTAGGCGCTCTTGACCCAGTAGGAAGCAAGCGCCGCCAGCAGCATGCCTGGGATGATCAGGATCATGGTCCAATCAAAGTAAAAAGGCGACATTCCATAGCCGTACATCGCGTGTTCTCCTTTCGGGGGATTCCCCGCTAGTAGCATACCACCGAGCCGCAAAACCCGCAAGCGGCAGGTGCCCAGATGTCACATTGCGCGTTCATTTCGCACGCTGCCACAGCCCGCCGCCCAGCGCAGGCAGCGCCAAGCGAAAGACGCCGTCCTTGGCGGCCAACGGCTGCCCGTCCTCACCAATCAGCGCGGCAGCACCGATCTGCTCGGCGGACAGCGTCACCTCGCACGGCGTGTCGCCGCGATTGACCGCGCAAACCGCCAGCGCGTCTCCGGCGGGCTGGCCGAATGCGTCACGGTCATCGACATTGCGTCGTATGACCATCAGCACATCATCGCACGGCGCGACCAACTGCATCTCCCCGGTGCGCAGCACCTGCGTACTGCGCCGCCGCTGGAGTTGCTCGGTGAAGAACGCGACCTGCGCCGTATCCTCGCGCCCCCAGGGATAGGTGGCGCGGCTGTACGGGTCGGGCGCGCCCTGCATGCCCGCCTCATCACCATAGTAGACGCAGGGGATGCCCGGCAGTGCGCAGATCAGCCGCAGCATCAGCCGCACGCGCGCGGTACCCAGCGCCATCTGCTGGTCAGTCAGGCGCATGTCGCGCCGCTCCGGACGGGGCATATCCTCACCGGTGCGCTCGGCCAGCACATTGAGAATGCGCGCGCGGTCATGGCTGCCCAGCAGGTTCATCAGTGAGTAGAAAAACGGCTTCGGATAGTTCTCGGCCAGCGCGTCCAGTCGGCGCTTGACATGCCCTGCGGATTCGTGTCCGGTCAAAAATGCGATCAGCATCTCGCGCAGCGGATAGTTCATCACGGTGTCCAGCATGTCGCCGACAGTATAGTTGCGCATTTCGCCATATGTGCACTTGTTCGACGCATCCTCCCACACTTCGCCCAGCACCACCGCGTCGGGGTGCGCGCGCTTCGCGGCATTACGCAGCGTGCGCAAAAACGGCATGGGCAGCTCGTCGGCAACATCCAGCCGCCAGCCGGACGCGCCTTTGTGAATCCAGCCGGGCACAATCGCATCCTTGCCGGTCAGGATATAATCGACATACGCAGGCTCTTGCTCGCGCACGTTGGGCAGCGTGTCAAAGCCCCACCAGCAGTCGTATGCGTCTGGATAGTGCTGGAAGGTGAACCAGGAATAATAGGGAGAATCCGGCGACTGATAGGCGCCGACCGAGTCATAGGTGCCAAAGCGGTTGAAGTAGCGGCTGTCGGAGCCAACGTGCGAAAACACGCCGTCAAGCAGCACGCGCATGCCCGCCCGTCGCGCGTCCTGGCAAAGCGCCACAAAATCCTCCTCGGTGCCAAACATCGGGTCAATGCGGCTGTAGTCGCCGGTGTCATACTTGTGGTTGGTCCGCGCCTGAAAGATCGGGTTCAAGTACAGCGTGGTCACGCCAAGCGACTGCAAGTACGGCAGCTTCTCGCGGATGCCCGCGAGGTTGCCGCCGAAAAAGTCCAATGCACGGTTATCACCGTTGCCCGCGATGTCCAGCGCGGGCGGCTCGTACCAATCGCTGTGCAGTGTGATATCGTTGCGCGTCTTGGCCAACTGCCCGGTCGGGTCGCCGTTGTAAAACCGATCGACCATGATCTGATACATCACGCCGTCGCGCAGCCACGCCGGGGACACCGACGCGGGATCATACACCGTAATCTGATAGCCGTCGCCGGTGCCTTGCAACCCAATGCCGCCCAAGTGGTCGGCGGCGTTGCCGTACCAGGCGCCGCTGTTGTCGGATTCCACCTCGAACCGATACCAAAGCGTGAGCGGGGCATCACCGGCAGCTAGCGTCGCCTCATAGACCCAGCCGTCCTTTGTGTCGCGCAGCGGTGCCATGTCGATGCGATGCTCGCTGCCGTTCCATACGCGCAGCACGACCGAGAGGGGTTTCGCTTGCGCCGACACGGCCAGACGCAGCCGCGCCATTGTACCGCAGGGCAGCGCGCCGCCTGGAAAACGATAGAACGCGTCGCGGCTGTCGTGGTAGAGTTGCATAGTGCCTCCGCAGTGCAAACCGCCAACAAAATGTCCTCTCGTATCCGGCGAAGGGCATTTCTTGGCGGTTTGAATTTGCTTTTGATTATACCATAGCGGCCGATGCGCCGCAAGAAACAAGCGTTGCGGTTATTGCGCGGGCTGCTGCTCGGCGGGGATTTCGGGCATGGGCTCCAGCGTAAAGGCATCCTGCGCAACCACCTGCTGCATGACCTGCGCGGGGTTCGCCGAACCATCAATCATCGCCGGAATCTGCGAAAACCATAGCGCACGCGCGTCGTAGTTCATCGCGTCGCTGATCATCGGCGACATCGCGCTGACGTGGTCAAATAGCCCCTGCGCGGATTGCAGCAGTGCGCCGCCGTAGGGGAAGCTAAATTCCACCACCGCGCTCGGGTTGGTCAGGCGTTCCAGCAGGCGCACTGCCGCGTCGCGCTTGGCGGGGTCATTCCACGCCGCGCGCGACAGATAGAAGCCCATGTCCATATTGCCCAGCGTGGCATACGGATCGGCGGAAGGATCGCTTGCCGGGAAGGGCAGCACCACCACGTTGTCCCATTGGTCCTCGGCAATCATCGCCTCGGCCAGCCACGAGCCATCGACGCGCATGGCGGCCTCCTTGTTCAGGAATTTATCGGTGGCGTTCATGTCGTCGGTCGCCGTCGCATCCTCGGCAAACGCGCCGAGCTTTTTCAGTTTCTGAAGCAGCTCCATGCCGCGCGGCCACGAGCCGGGCAACTGATCGGGCGAAGCCGGTCGCGCGTTGTGCTCGGCCACCGTACCGGAGGACAGGATCGCGAACTCTGCCAGTGTGCCCGGCACATCGGCGAAGGACACGGCGATCGGCGTGATGCCCAGCTCGCGGAACTTGGCGATCGCCGCCTCCATCTTTGGCCAATCGGTGGGCGCGGCCAGACCGTTGGCGACGAACAGGTCCTTGTTGCAATACAGCGCCCACCAAGAGGCGCGCACCGGAATGGCGTAGACATTGCCGTCGGCCTCGGCCAGTATGCCGCGCTGCGCGAAGGCAAGATCGGGATACGCGGCGGCAATCTCGCTGATCGGCACGACATAGGGCAGTATGGCTGCCGATTCCGGCGTGCCCGCACGATAGCAGAACACGTCGTATCCGCCCGCGGCGATTGCCTCTGCCATGCGCGCGCTCCACGTCTCATCCTCCAGCGAGGAGTAGTCCTCAATCGTGTTGCCGGTTTCTTCTTCCCAAGCGGTCAGCATGTCCAGATAGGTTTGCGCCGCGATATCGGTATCGGCGAAGCTGGACGCGGTTTTGAGCGTAATGCCCTCCGCGGTGACACCGCACAGCGGCAGACAGGCAACGATCATCACCAGGACAAGAGCGATCCGTTTGTTCATAGGGGAACCTCCTTCTTGATGGTTGTGCGTAAGCAAAAGGCTGAGGTTACAGCCCTAGGGAAACCGCTTTTTGTAGGATCTTCGCGGCCAACGGCGCGGCAACCTGCCCACCCGATCCGCCGTGTTCCACGACCAGCGCAATGGCATAGGGATGCTGACTGTCGGAAATAAAGCCGATAAACCATGCGTGTGTTTCCAACGTCTTGTCATTGGAGGCCTCGGCCGAGCCGGTCTTGCCGCCGACCTTCAGCCCGCTGATGCGCGCGCGCGTACCGGTGCCGCTCTGCACCACCGCGTACATGTCGTCGCGCAGCACCGCCGCGACGTCCGGCGCCAGCGCCTGCCGGTACACCTTCGGATCAGTCATTGCGCGCTTGACGCCCTGCTGCCCGGTCACCGATTGCAGCAGGCGCGGCTCCATCATCACGCCTTCGTTGGCGACGCAGCCCGCGATCATCGCCATGTGCAGCGGCGTCATCAGCACGCGCCCCTGCCCCACGCCCGACCACGCCAGGTCGTCCATCGTGCGGTTGCTGGTCGGATAGCTGGAGTTGTAGACCACCAGATCGCGGAATAGGAAGTTATCCCCAATGCCCAGCGTGGCGGCGGTTCGGCTCATCACATCGTAGCCCAGTTCCAGCGTCAATGTCGCGAAAGCGGGGTTGCAGCTGTTGGCAAAGGCCTGCTTCATGGTTTCGACACCGTGCACGCCCATGTTCGCGTCGGTCACCACGCTCTTTTGCACAGGCAGCATGCCGGTGCATTCAAAGCTGCGGCTCTGCACATCGGGGATGTTGGCCAGCGCGGCGGCCATGGTCACCACCTTGAACGCCGAGCCGGGCGGGTACAGCCCTTGCGTGGCGCGGTTGACCAGCGCACCCGCCAGCTCGTCGGCCAGTGCCGCGTCGATGTTGTTTGGGTCAAAATCGGGCAGAGAGATCATGCCCAGCACTTCGCCGGTCTTGTAGTTTAGCACCACCGCTGCGCCGTTCTTGTTGTCGGGAAAGGCCGACGCCATGAACATGTTCAGCCGCGCGTCCAGCGTTAGCTGGATGTCGTCACCGCGCCGGTTGTCGCCTTGGAACACCTGCATAATGCGCTCGATGATGTTGGCCTTAAAGCCCAGCAGGTATTGCGCGTGGAAGGTCTCCACACCGTTTGCCACCTTGCCGCCGCTGTCGCCGATCACATGCGACACCGCGCGGCGCAGGTCGGTCGCCGCCGCATACTTGCGCGTGCCGTCGCTGGCGGTCTGCGCCAATACGGTGCCGTGGCGGTCGGTCACTGTGCCCATGTGCACCGATTGCTTCTGTGTGGTCAGGCGCGGATTGTATGGATTGGCAAACCAGCGTCCGCCAAAGAAATAGACCGAATACACGAAATACGCGCCGAAGAACATGAACAGGATGATCATCAGCGACACAACCACGCGCATGTTGCGCCGAAGCTCTTTCATATGTGATCACCGTCCGTCCATACCTGCGCTAAGGCCACGTCCTGCTCGGTGTCCTCCTTCACGCGAGAGGAAACGCCTTGCAACAGGCCGATCAGCCCCATGCACGACAGCAGCGATGTGCCGCCGTAGCTGATAAAGGGCATGGTGATGCCGGTTAATGGCAGCATCTTGACTACGCCGCCGATAATGACAAAGGTTTGCACGCCGATGAGCACCGTGCAGCCGAACGCGATCAACGCGTGGAACGACTGGCGCGCGCGCAGCGCGATGGAGAAGCCGCGCAGCATCAGCGCGACATACAGCAGCACCACACACAGGCCAAAGATGATGCCGAACTGTTCGCAGATCACCGCGAACACAAAGTCAGTAAAGTACGCGGGTATCGCGCGCGGCTGTCCCAGCCCAAGCCCTAGACCGATCAGCCCGCCCGAGCCGATCGCCATCAGCGCTTGAATGATCTGATAGCCCTTGTCCAGCGCGTCGGACCAGGGATTGCGCCACATGGCCACGCGCACGCGCACATGCGCGAACATTTTGTAGCCGACCACCGCCGCGCCCGCGCCGCCGCCCAGCCCGATCAGCGTCATCAGCAGGTTGCCGCTGGAGGCAAAGTACATCGCCAAACAGGTGAAATAATACATCAGCGCGGTACCCATGTCGGCCTGCAAGACCAGCATGCCCAGGCAACCGGCGACAAACGCGATGGCCGGGATCATGCGCGAGAAGGAACTGCGCGAGGCGAAAAAGTGCGCCAGTACGATGACCAGCATCAGCTTGACCGCCTCTGAGGGCTGGAACGAGCCGAAGAAGGGCACAGATACCCAGTTTTTTGCGCCGTTGGTCACATTGCCGAACAGTACCGGCATCAGCAGCAGCCCGATGCCCGCGGGGATCATCAGCCAGCACAGGAAGCGCCAGTCGCGAATCCAGCGGATGGCGAGGATGCACACCAGCATCACGCCCAGACCAATCGCGTAAAACTGCGCTTGACGCAGACCGCGCTCGGGCAGCATGCTGTAAAGGATGATGATGCCCACGCCGGAAAGAAAGTTGGTCAGTGCCATCAGCAGGCGGTCGATGGGAAACACCTTGGGTAAAAGGATGGTGGAAAACCAGCACAGCGCGGGCATCGCGGCGGCCAGAATCAGCGCCTCGGTATTGATGGGCTGCTTCTGCAGCGCGATCAGCGCGAACGCGCTGACTTCAAATAGGATAATCGCACCGACTAGCAGGCGGATAGGACTCTTGTTGCGGCGTTTGCGCGCCATGGTTTTCACCTCCTTTGTGCGTTTAGTTTGTGGCAGTCCGCTATTCGGCGATGTCCATGCCGCTGAACAGGCGCAGCTGCAACAGCAGCGAACCAAGCTGCACCTCCGCGCCGTGCAGCAGCACCGCTTCGCATCCAGCGGGCACTTCCTCCCCATCGACGATCAGCGGTGCCCCGCGATGGGGCCGCAGATGCAGGCCATCGGACTGCATGGAGAAAATCGCGTGGCGTGCGGCGACATCCCCATGCGGAATGTACACATCACAGCCCGAGGCGCTGCCAAGCGTGCCCTCGGCGGGCAGACTAAACGTTTCGCCGGGATCCAATTCGCCTTCATCATCGGCCAGCACATGCAGCGCGCCGATGTACCCCGCGTCGGGCAGTTCGCGCAGCACTTTGCGGCGCAGGCTGGCATCCGCGCGTAGCCAACGGAAGGTGCGCCACACGACGACCAGACCGAGCAGCGCGAACCAATACCGCGTGGTCAGCGCCAGCAACTCATACCATTCGGGCCGCATGCGCACACCTCCTTTCGGCTAAAGTCACAGAAAGCCATCTTAACTATTATAGCATATAGACGATACAAATGGGTGCTCACTTCCCTGCGCATGCAGGTTTTGCAAAAATATACCAGCGGCGTCCTTACGCATGCGGGGCACGCTAAGCGCAAAGCCAATGAGGGAGGATACAAGATGCAGCCAATGGGCCCTGAAAAGCGCAAAGAAGCACAGCGCACCCAGGAAACTTTTGACCGGATGTCGGCGGTGGTATCGTCCACGGAATGCACCGGTGTTGCCCCGGCAGGGCTAGAGGAGGACGAGCTCGCCGCGCTGACGGAGATTGCCGGGTTGCCACGGCAGAGTGAAGCGTCCGGCAAGACCAACAAAACCACCAGCCGGTGAGCTGGTGGTTTTTTGCCTGCTTAATTACTTACTCCCTTGCGGATTGTCCTTGAACTTGCCCTTGGGCTGCAACGCTTGCTTTCCCTGCGGCTTGATCGCTTTGGACTGCTTGTTCTTATCGCCCTTTGGCTGCTTGGCCATGCGCATCACCTCTGCGCTAGCATGGCTATGCGCCCGCGAACTATTCCACAAACACCGCTGCGTACCAGTTTTGCTCATCGGCTTCGCCCTTGAGCGGATAGAGCGGCAGGCCCAGCTTGTGCGCGGTAGAAAACACATCAATGCCGACGCTGTGAAAAGCGGGGCGCGCCTGCTTGGGAAATCGGCAAGGCTGGCCTTCGTGCCCAGAACAGCGGCTGCACAGCCCGCAGTCGCTCAGCGAAAGCGCCATGGGATATCCGGCCAGAAACGCCGCCTGTTCCAGCGCGTAGGAAATCTTTTGCGTGGTGTGCTTATCGTGCGCGTGGATGATAATGCCCCACTGATAGCGGGAGAACATTTCCTTATATTCCGCCATGCTCGGGCTGCCCGGGCGCGAGGGACAGGTGTGCCCCTTCCCCCAGTCGTCACAGCCAAACATGCATTTGAGCAGCGTGCGCGAGTCAAACACGATATCACCGATGACAAAAGGCACGGCATGCACCGCGCCCATTTCGATCGCTTGGTCGATCCATTGTTGCTTCAGAGCCATGTGATCATCCCTTTTTCAGTATGCCTTTTGCCCAACTGACCGCACGCTGCGGCAGTTGGCGGCTTTTCTTTTCCGCCTGATAGGCGCGTAGCGCCGCAATGCGGTACTGCTTGTCCTCGGGCGATAGGCGTACCGCGTGGCGGAAGGACAGGTGCGCGGCCTCGAATTGCTCCAGCGCGTACAGCGCCTGCCCGTGCAGGTAGTACCACTGGGCGCTGCGCTCGGGGCAGCGTGAGAGGATGCGCACAGCGGAGTCGTACATCTTCTGGTTGAACAGCCGCAGCGCCAGACGCAGCGTTTCCTGCAAGCCCGCAGGCGTCACGGGTCGCGCGGCCGGACGGCAGGCCACGCGCAGCGCCTCTTCATAGGCCAGGTTGAGCTGAATCATTTTCTCCTGCGCGATATTCTTTTTGGCCTCGTCAAGCACCGCGTCGGGATGGCAGTGCTTCACCAGGCGCCGATACGCCGAGTGCACCGCGTCTTGATCCGACGTGACCGGAATGCCCAGCACGAGGAAAGGATTGGCCATGATTGCAAGCCTCCCGCCCAACGAAAGAAAAGTGCGCATAGAAACATCGCAAGTATAGCACGAAATTCGCGCTTTTGCAAGGAGGGACGGTGCTTGTCCTTCGCCAGTAGATATGCTACAATAATCTGATGAAGTGACGATTAACGAACTGTGCGCAGGCACACAGAAGAAGGAGAATGACGGTGACCACCAAATCCGACACAACCGCGCCGGCGCGCTTTAAGGAACTGGACATCAGCCAGGAAGTACTGCGCGCGGTGGAAAAAATGGGCTTTACCGAGATGACGCCGGTGCAGCAGGCATGCATTCCGCGCATGATGTCCGGCGACGACATCATCGGCATCGCGCCCACCGGCACGGGCAAAACCTGCGCGTTCGGCATCCCGATGCTGGAATACGCCAGCCTGACCGATACGCGCGTGCAGGAGCTGGTGCTGGCGCCGACGCGCGAGCTGGCGCAGCAGATCGCCGACGAACTGACCGAGCTGGCCAAGTTCATCCCCGAGGTCAAGATCGCGGTGATCTACGGCGGGCAGAACATGAATAAACAAATCGCGCAGCTAAAGCGGCGCCCGCAGGTGCTGGTGGCGACGCCGGGCCGCCTGCTCGACCACATGCAGCGCGGGAATGTATCGCTGAGCGCGGTGCATACCATGGTGCTGGATGAGGCCGACGAGATGCTCAAGATGGGCTTCGTCAAGGACGTGTGCAAGATCATCGAGTCCACGCCCGCCGACAGACAGTTGGTCATGTTCAGCGCCACCACCAACAACGACGTAATGACCATCGCGTGGAAGTATCAAAAAGAGCCGGTGGAGATCACCATCGAGGCCACCGAGGAGACCCGGCCGAACATCACGCAGTACGTCATCGAATCCGACCGCAGCAAGAAATATGACCAGTTGCTGTACTTGCTGGACAGCGATCAGTATAAGCGCATCATGATCTTCTGCAACACCAAGGACATGACCGCGCGGCTGTGCGCGCGCCTGCAAAAGGCCGGATACAGCGCCGAGTGCCTGCACGGCGACCTGCGCCAGAGCGCGCGCGACAAGGTGATGAGTGACTTCCGCAAGGGGCGCTTTGAGATGCTGGTATCCACCGACGTGGCGGCGCGCGGCATTGACGTGGATGACGTCGAGGCGGTGATGAACTATGACCTGCCCGACAAGAACGAATACTACCTGCACCGCATCGGGCGCACTGGCCGCGCCAAGCGCGCGGGCGTCAGTTTTTCCTTCGTCAGCTATTCCGAATCGGTGCGACTGGACGAGATTCTGAAATACATCGACGCGCAGCCCATTGCGCTGGCGTTCGATTCCTTTGGCACACTGCGCTACAAGGCAGACGACAAGCCGTTCTTTGATTCGATCTAATATCCTTGAGGAGGGCACAGCATGAACGAAACCACCGTTGCCGCGCTGCAAAAGGACGAAAAATTCGAGGGCTTTCTGTTGGTGCGCACTGCGGAGCAGCGCATGTCCAATGCCGGAAAAGGCTATCTGGACATGACACTGGGCGATCGCTCCGGCAACATCAGCGCCAAGATGTGGGACGGCACCGTGACGCCGCCACCGGCAGGCAGCGTGGTCAAGGTGCGCGCCACCGGCAACGAATTTCTGGGGCGCATCCAGCTGCGGGTGGAGAAGATCCGCGTCGCCGAGCCGGACGATATCATCGACCTGGCGCTGCTGGTGCCCAGCGCGCCGCACGAGCCAGAGCAAATGATGGCCGAGGTAACCGAAACCATTGATGGCATGACCGACGACAACCTAGCCAAACTGACGCGTGCGCTCATCGAGCGTGCGGGGGAAAAGCTGCTGCTCTTCCCCGCAGCCAAGCAGATGCATCATGCGCATCGCGGCGGCCTGCTGTATCATGTGACCACTATGCTCAAAGCGGCGAAGGCGCTGCTGGGCGTGTATGATTATCTGAATGCCGACCTGCTGCTGGCGGGCGTGATCATCCACGACCTAGGCAAGCTGACCGAGATGGAAGCCGACGACCTGGGCGGCGTGACCGACTACACCACCGATGGCAAGCTGATTGGCCACATTGTGCGCGGGGTGGTGGACATTCAGTTGGCGGGCGATGCCGCCGGCGTGGACGCCGCGACCATCCAGATCATGCAGCACATGGTGTTGTCGCATCACGGCATCCCCGATTTTGGCAGCCCGGTTGCACCCAAATTCCCGGAGGCGGAGGTGCTCCACACGCTCGACACGCTGGATGCGCGCCTGTACGAGATGAACGAGGCGCTGGCGCGCGCGTTGCAGGGCGGCTTTTCCGACAAGGTGTGGGGGCTGGACAATCGCCAGCTTTACCGCATCCCGGGATCGAAAGTGTGCGGCGAGGACGCGCCGACCGAACCATAAAAAACGCTTTTTTGCGCGACGCGGTCGTGCTACAATAGAAGCGAGGAAATCTTGGATTGTCTGGAGGGGATCGCATGACGAAAAAGCGCATCGGTCTGTTGACCAGCGGCGGAGACTGCCCTGGCCTGAACGCCGCCATTCGCGGCGTGGCGCGCGCGTCGTTCGAAATGTTCGATATGGAGCTGGTCGGCATTGTCGATGGCTATCGTGGCCTGATTGAGAACGAGAGCCGCGTCATCGAGAAGCGCGAGCTGTCCGGCATTTTAACGCTGGGCGGCACCATCCTGGGTACGTCGCGCCGTCCGTTCTCGCAGATGCGCGTGGTCGGCGAGGACAATGTGGATAAGGTCGAGGCCATGAAAAAGACCTATCGTGACCTGAGGCTGGACTGTCTGGTGACGCTGGGCGGCAACGGCACGCACAAGACCGCCAACATGCTTAGCGAGGAGGGCCTGAATGTCATCGGCCTGCCCAAGACCATTGACAATGATATTTTTGGCACCGATGTGACCTTTGGCTTCCATACCGCGGTGGACATCGCCACCGATGTCATTGATCGCATCCACACCACCGCTGCCAGCCATGGGCGCTGCATGGTGATCGAGATCATGGGCAACAAGGCCGGTTGGCTGACGTTGTATTCCGGTTTGGCTGGTGGCGCCGATGTCATCCTGCTGCCCGAGATTCCCTACGACATCGAAAAGGTGGCCAAAAAGGTCGAGGAGCGCGCGAAAAACAAAAAGAATTTCTCCATCATTGCGGTGGCCGAGGGCGCGATGAACCGCATCGAGGCTAATCTGAAGAAAAAAGAGCGCACGCAATATCGCGAGGATCAGCGTTTCACGACGATTTCCCAGCGCATTGCTTCGGAACTTGAGCAGCTTTGTGGTGTGGAGGCGCGCGTGGTCATCCCCGGCCATGTGCAGCGCGGCGGCAGCCCCTCGGCGTATGACCGTGTGCTGGCCACCCGCTTTGGCGTGCATGCCGCCGAATTGATTCGCGACGACATCTATGGCATGTCGGTGGCGATGATCGGCAGCACGGTCGGCCACAACCCGCTCAGCGAAGTCGCGGGCAAGACCAAGTTTGTGCAGCCGGGCGGCGAAACCGTCACCGCTGCGCGCGCGATGGGCATCAGCTTTGGTGATTGACGACTGATAACCCACTTTGGCGGGCACGCGCCCGCCTTGTGCGCCTATAGCTCAGCAGGATAGAGCGTCCGCCTCCTAAGCGGAAGGCCGTGAGTTCGAATCTCGCTAGGCGCGCCAAATACGAATGCGTATCCATACAACAAGAGCCGCTTGACAGGGCGGCTCTTGTTGTGCTTGGAGAGGTTTGGGTGTCGCTGATCAGACCGCAATGACGAACAAATTATCACCATGGCACAAAAGATTTTCGGTGCGCGCTTTGGCACCATTATAATCGAGAGGACGGCGTTGCGGGAAACGATGGGCGCACAAACCTTGCCCAGCGGGCCTTTTTTTGCAAAATTATTACTTTTTTATTTATTTGGGAAGGAAAATGGGCTTCTATTTCGTAATGTTATTAGACAGGTCTGTATGCAACCGTATGACAAGCGGGCAGTCTGTCCATGATAAACATACGCGAAAAAATCAACTGATGAAAGGAGCACCCAACGATGGCGAGAAGAAGACGGCGCGCAACCATCAACAAGGCGTATATGGTGCTGTTGCTCCTGCTGGGCAGCGTGCTTGCGCTGGTGCTATATACAATGACGCGCAATGCGCAAAACGCGAACCAGACGTTGGCCATGGCCACGTTTCTTCCCTATAACGGCGTGGCGCAGCCAACCAACCCCCCGGCGGCAAAAACCCCGGCGCCCGATCCCGTGGTTTCGACGGTGACAGCCGCTCCGGCGGTGGTCACGTCGGTATGGACGCCGCTGCCCGGCTTTATTGTGGAAACACCTGCGCCGACCTCCGGTGGTGTGTTGAAGCGCGGCGCGCAAGGCGACGAGGTACGCGCAATCCAGCGGCGCCTGCGCGAGCTGAAATACCTGAGCGGTTCGGCGGACGGCGACTTTGGCGAGGCGACCGAATCGGCACTGATTGCCTTTCAAAAAGCCAATGGGCTGACCGGCGACGGCGTAGCGGGCCCGGCAACGTTGAAAAAACTAAATTCGGATAGCGCGAAGTCCAAGCCGAGCGGCAGCTCGTCGGGCAGCGGCAGCAGCAGCGGCAATACCTCCAGAGCGACCTCAATGCCCAAGCCCAGAACCTATGTCGCGTCGGAGGCCACCGACTACCGCTATTTGCAGTCGGGCTCATCGGGCAGCGACGTCAAGCGCCTGCAAAATCGGCTGATTGAGCTGGGCTATCTGGGTGGCACGGCTTCCGGTTCGTTCGACTATGAAACAGAAGAAGCGGTGCGCGACTTCCAGGATCGTAACGGACAGTGGGTGGATGGTATCGCCGGGCAGGATACACAATCCATGCTCTTTAGCTCCAAGGCGCTGGCCGCCCGGGGCAGTAGCTATAGCGGTGGCAACGACTGACAGGAGGGCACAATGCCCCGACGCGCGCGTCGGGGTTCATGCCGTCCACAAAGGACACAACCACAAAACCACGCGCAAAACAGCGCGTGGTTTTGCTTGCGGTTGCGCAATGGCGGCGTTTGCTGTACGATAGGCGCACAGATGCGAGAAGGGGGAAACGGTCATGGCGCACCGAATCCGGCTGGCGACGGTTGACGACAGCGGCACGCTCCTCGATATCTACGCGCCCTATGTGGCAAATACGGTCGTCTCTTTCGAGCTGACCGTGCCGACCGACGAGGTGTTCCGCCAGCGCGTGGCGAGGCTAACCGCGACACATCCGTACCTTGTCTACGAAATCGACGGACACATCGTCGGCTTTGCCTATGCGGGCAGGCATGCCGAGCGCGAGGCATACTGCTACAACGTTGGCGTATCGGTGTATGTGCGCGAGGTGTACCATGGCCGGGGTATCGCGGCGCGGTTATACGATTGTCTGTGCGCGATCCTGACCGAGCAAGGCTTCTACAATGTCTATGCGCGCATTTGCGTGCCCAATGAGAAGAGCGAGCGCTTCCACGCCAAACACGGGTTTGTGCCGGTGGGGACGTTTTGTCAAACCGGCTATAAGCTGGGCGCGTGGCGCGATTGCACCGACTATGTGCGAACACTGCGTGCGCATGACGATGCGCCAGAACCAATCAAGGAGATAGGCGCGCTGGATGCGGATTGGCTAGCGCGCGTACTGACAAAAGCGACAATAAAACGGGAGGATCAGGCGTGAGGATCGTGGTAATCGACGGACAGGGCGGCGGATTGGGGCGCGCATTGACAGAGCAGCTGCGCGCGCGTCTGCCCGGGGCCGAGGTACTGGCGGTGGGCACAAACAGCGCGGCTACCGCCAACATGCTCAAAGGCGGCGCGCACATTGGCGCAACCGGAGAAAGCGCCGTGTGTTATAATGCCGCGCGAGCCGATGTGATCGTTGGCGCGCTGGGCGTTGTGCTGGCGCATGCCATGCATGGCGAGATCAGCCCGGTGATGGCGCAGGCGGTATGCGCGGCCACCGCGCCAAAGGTGCTGGTGCCGATCAGCAAATGCCATGTACGTGTGGCCGGTGTGGCGGACAAGCCGATGGCTGCCTATGTGACCGTCGCGGTAGAAGAGGTGGCGGTCCTGCTCGGCGCTTGACAGGCGTTTTAGGCGCGTGCTATACTGCCCCTGCGCCATGAAGGCGCACAGAAACCCCACGCTATCGAGCAACACATATGCCATGAAGGCATAGGCCCGCGCAAAGCAGGCCGTGCTTCGTGGCATTTTTCTTTTGGATCAACAAAATTGGAGGCAAACCCATGAAAAAAGGACAAGTCCTGCGCTTGGTGTTGGCGGCGCTCTTTACCGCTGCGGGCGTGCTGCTGCCGGTGATCTTTCATTTCTTTAACCTAGGCTGGACATTTTTGCCCATGCACATCCCGGTGTTGCTGTGCGGCCTGATTTGCGGGCTGCCGTATGGCGCGCTGTGCGGCCTGATCGTGCCGCTTCTGTCCAGCATGCTGACCGGCATGCCGGTGCTATACCCCACCGGTGTGGCCATGATGCTGGAACTAGCCACCTATGGGCTGGTGACCGCGCTTGCCTCACGGCGCATGCATTTTGTGCCCGCGCTGCTTATCGCGATGGTCGCCGGACGCGCGGTCAGCATCGTGGCGGGATTCCTGCTGACGGGCAGCGCTTCTTTCGTGCTGGCGAAGGCGCTGACCAGCAATTTTGTCATGGTGTGGCCGGGCATGCTGATCCAGATCATCGTCATTCCGCTGATCATGGCGGGGCTACAGCGCGCGAAGGTGGTGCCGCTGCCGTGAGCATGCTTTCCGTGCCGTCCTTTGCACCGGTGCGCGCGCTGATGGAACGCACGCTTGCGCAGCGCCCCTTTGCGCTGGTCGCGATTGACGGACAGTGCGGCAGTGGGAAAAGCGCGTTGGCGACGGAGCTGGCGACGCGTTATGACGGACAGGTTGTGCACATGGACGATTTCTTCCTGCCACCCGATCTACGCACGGCGGAGCGGTTGGCGCAGCCGGGTGGCAATGTGGATGTGGAGCGATTTCTTGCGCAGGTGATGCGGCCGCTTGTGGCCGGCCAGAAGGCGCGCTACCAGCGCTACGATTGCGCGACGGGGCAGCGTCTTGATCAGCCACAGGTGTCGCCGCGCGGGCTGGTGATTATCGAGGGCGCCTACAGCCTGCACCCCATGCTGCGCGACGCGTATCAAGCGGCGGTGGGGCTGGCCGTGGCGCCGACGGCGCAGCAGGCGCGCATCTGTCTGCGCGAGGGCGACGAAAAATGGCCGGATTTTGCCCAGCGGTGGATTCCGCTGGAGCAGCGATACCTCACCGAAACCGGGGTGTGGGCGCGCTGCGACGTAGTGATTGATACCACCGAGTTGTTTTAAGGCATACAAAAAAATCCCTCGCTGCGCGTCAGACGCGAGCGAGGGATTTTTCTATTGCCGCTTTTTTTCACAGCCCGCGCAGCCGCCCGGGCAACCGCCACTCTGTTGGCAGGGGCTGCCGAGATTCAGTTGTTCCGGCGTCGCGCGCATCAACTGATGCGGCACGCCCTCGTCATCGTACAGCTCGCCGATTGGCACAAACCCATATCGCGCATAGAACGGCGCGACGCGCGTTTGCGCGCTCAGCGAGATGCTGCGCGCGCTATGATCCAGCGCCTTATACAGCAGCAAACGCATCAGCAGGTCACCATAGCCTAGGCCGCGCTTTTCGTGCAGCACACAGATGCGCCCCAGCCGAAACTCACCATCCTGCCAATAGATGCGGCCGGTGGCCACCGGCTGAACGCTCTCGTACAGCACCGCGTGCCAGCTCATCGCGTCCGTCGCGTCGGCTTCGGTATCGGGCGAAAAACCCTGCTCGTCCACAAACACCGCGCGGCGTACCGCCAGCGCATCACCGATATCCTGATCGCCGAATACCCAGCGTCCTTGCACCATGCATGCGGCCTCCTTTTCCGGTTGCTTTTTCGCGCGCGGCAGGAACCAACCCATCCGGCGGCGAATTAGAAAAAAACGAATAAGAGAAAAACGATAAGAGAAGAAACATGCCCGATCATGTGGTCGGCGCGCCGCGTCGCCCAAAACAGGGGGAGGTCTTTCAGGTGGAGCACGAGCAAATAGAACGAATCAACGAGCTGGCGCGCAAAAGCCGCACCATCGGCCTGACCGAAGCCGAGCATACCGAGCAGCGCGAGCTGCGCGCGCAGTATCTGCGCGAGTTCCGCGCCAATATGGAGGCGACGCTGCAAAATGTCCGCGTCGAGCAGGAGGATGGCTCCTACATCCCGCTGCAAAAGAAACAATAGCGCCTCTTCATTGTACACTTTTTTTGACGGTTTTGCATTCTTCGTTTTCATGGCTTGATTTTTCCGGCCATGAGAGGTATAATAAGGGCGAGAAGTGAAGAGGATAGACGTAAGCGGTATCCATTCACATGGAGAGGGGGAGATGCCAGTGGACCAGGCAGAACGCGATATCGTCGAATTCTCTGACGAGGAGGGCAATACGCTGCTTCTGGAGGTCATGGACTACTTCTTCTACAATGGTGAAGAGTTCGCAGT
>JAVBMF010000052.1:0-5851 GCA_031552735.1 Eubacteriales bacterium | reverse complement strand
GCCCGAAGCCAAGCAGGCGCTCTACAACATGAAGCATGAGATCGCCAACGAGCTGGGCATCAACCTGAAGCAGGGCTACAACGGCGACCTGCCGTCCCGCCAGGCTGGCTACATCGGCGGCTACATGGTCAAGCGCATGATCGAGCAGGCCGAGCGCGCCATGAGCGGCAAGTAATCCATCGGTTTTATTCCCGGGCAACCGGCGCATCATGCACAGGCATGGTGCGCTTTTTTGCGCGCGCACACACTTGCGAGGAAAAAAGATCCATGCTATGATGCACCCAGGCCTTGACAGCGGCATAGGGATGGTGTATCATTGCTTTATTACGGTAAAGCGATGAAGTATCACGATTCGGAGGAGACATATGCAGGACAGAGAGCGGCAAATCCCCGAGGGCATGCGCGATACCTTGCCCGCGCAGTGTGCCGAAAAGCGCGCCATCGAGCGCGGGCTGTGCGCCGGATTCGCGCGCGCCGGATATCAGGAGGTCGCCACGCCGCTGCTGGAGCGATATGACACGTTCGCCGGGGGCATGGATCAGCGGCTGATGTGGAAAACCACCGGGCGCGATGGGCGCATCCTGGCGGTGCGGCCCGACAACACCACGCCGGTGGTGCGCATGGCCGCCACCGCGCTGGCCGATGCGCCGCTGCCGCTGCGCCTAAGCTATGTGCAGGACGTGGTGGAGTTTCCGCTGGGCGAGCACCCGCGCGACTGCCAGAGCACGCAGGCGGGCATCGAGCTGCTGGGCGAATCCTCGCCCGATGCCGACGCGGAGGTCATCGCGCTGGCCATCGAGGCGCTGCAACAAAGCGGGCTGAAAGAGTTTCAGATCGACATCGGGCAGGTCGATTTTTTCAAGGGCATGATGGAGGAGAGCGGCCTGACCGCCGCCGAGCAGGAGAAGCTGCGCGCCTATGTGGAGCAGAAAAGCATGCTGGACATCGCGCTGATGCTGCGCACGATGGAGGCGGGGGAGGAAATCAGTCGCCGCATCATGCAGCTGCCCGCGCTGTACGGCGGCGAGGAGGCACTGGACAACGCGCGGCGCATCACCAAATCCCCGCGCGCGCTGGCCGCACTGACGCGCATTGAGCAGGTGCTGGCCGCGCTGGGCGATTATGGCGTGGCGCGCTATGTATCCATTGACCTGGGCATGGTGCACGCCATCGACTACTACACCGGCGTTATCTTCCGCGGCATGTCCGCGCATCTGGGCCGCCCGCTGCTGTCCGGCGGCCGCTACGACTCGCTGCCCGCCACCTTTGGCCGCCCGCTGGACGCCATCGGCTTTGGGCTGCATGTGGAGCAACTGATGATCGCGCTGGAGCGGCAGGGCGAGGCCACCCCCGCCACT
The DNA here is from genome assembly GCA_031552735.1 of Eubacteriales bacterium. Lineage (GTDB taxonomy): Bacteria > Bacillota > Clostridia > Christensenellales > Aristaeellaceae > JAVBUY01. Next base: position 4,493 of record JAVBMF010000052.1, on the reverse strand, counting down.
CGACCCGCGCTGTGGGTCGGCTATGCGCCATCGGCGCGCCGCGCGGCCATTGCGCAGGCGCAGGCGCTGCGCGAGCGGGGCGAAACCGTGGCCATGTGCTATGCCGCCGATGAACGGGCGTTGTGCGACACCGCGCGGCGGCAGCGCGCCGACAAAGCGCTGTACATTGGTCCGGATGGGCTGGCGAGGGAGGTGCGGCTATGAAGCATCTGGCGACAGAACCGGTGGTCACCATCGCGCTGGCCAAGGGACGCCTGGCCGAGCAAGCCATGACGCTGCTGGAGGCAGTGGGCATTGATTGCAGCGAGCCGCGCAACCCCGGGCGCAAGCTGGTGTTTCAGGACGCGGCGCACGGGTACCGCTTCATGCTGGTCAAGCCCGGCGATGTGCCCACCTATGTGGAGCACGGCGTCGCCGACATCGGCGTGGTGGGCAAGGACACCCTGCTGGAAGAAAATCGGCCGCTGTACGAGCTGCTGGACCTGGGCTTTGGCGCGTGCAGGCTGTGCATTTGCGGCTTTCCCGGGCAATCGCCGCGCGGCTCGGCGCGCGCCAGCTTCCGCGTCGCCACCAAGTACCCGCACATCGCGCGCGGCTTCTACAGCGCGCTGGGGCAGAACATCGAGATCATCAAGCTCAACGGCTCGGTGGAGCTGGGGCCCATCATCGGGCTGTCGGACGTGATATTGGACATTGTGGAGTCGGGCGGCACGCTGAAAGCCAACGGGCTGGAGGTGCTGGAGGAAATCAGCCCGGTATCGGCGCGCATGGTGGTCAATGTCGTGTCGCTGAAAACCCGGGGCGAGAAAATCCGCGCGCTGATCGCCGCGCTGGAAAAGCAATTGCGGGGGGACAACACATGATACCGATTGTACAGGCAAGCGACCGCGCGGCGCTGGAGCAGCGGCTGCTGTCGCGATCCCAGCTGGAGGACGCGCAAGTAACCGCGCGCGTGCAGGCCATCGTCGCCGCCGTGCGCGAACAGGGCGACGCGGCGCTGCTGGACTATACGAAGCAATTTGACAAGGCCGACCTGGCGCCTGATACACTGCGCGTGACCCGCGCGGAGATCGACGACGCATACAAAGCCGCCGACCCCGACTGGGTGGCGTCCATGCGCGAGGCGGCAAAACGCATCACCGCCTTCCACGAGAAGCAGAAGCAGCGCACGTGGATCGACTTTGACGAACAGATGGCGCTGGGGCAGATGGTGCGCCCGCTGGCCCGCGTCGGCGTGTACGTGCCCGGCGGCACGGCGGCGTATCCCTCGTCGGTGCTGATGAACGTGCTGCCCGCGCGCGTCGCCGGGGTGCCGGACATTGTGATGGTGACGCCGCCCGCGCCCGACGGACGCGTCAACAACCCGCTGACGCTGGTCGCCGCCGACATCGCCGGGGTGGACGCGATCTACAAAATTGGCGGCGCGCAGGCGGTCGCCGCGCTGGCATTCGGCACCGCCACTATCCCGCGCGTGGACAAGATCGTCGGCCCCGGCAACATCTATGTCGCCAACGCCAAGCGCGAGGTATTCGGGCATGTGGGCATCGACATGATCGCCGGGCCATCGGAGGTGCTGGTGATCTGCGACCAGACCGCCAACCCGGCCTATGTAGCCGCCGACATGCTGTCGCAGGCCGAGCACGACCCGCTGGCCGCGTCGGTGGTGGTCACCGTGGACGCGGACATGGCGGCGCGCGTGCGCGATGAAGTGGAGCGCCAGGTGGCGCTGCTGCCCCGCGCGGACATCGCGCGGCAATCGCTGGATAGTTATGGAATTATCGTCGTGTGCGCCGATCTGGACGAGGCGGCCGATGTCGCCAACCGCGTCGCGCCCGAGCATCTGGAGCTGGCGGTCGCCGACCCGTTCGGCATGGTCGGCAAGATCCACAACGCCGGGTCGATCTTCCTGGGCCACTATGCGCCCGAGCCGCTGGGCGACTACTACGCCGGGCCCAACCATGTGCTGCCCACCAGCGGCACCGCGCGGTTCTTCTCCGCGCTGAATGTAGAGGACTTCACCAAGAAGAGCAGCCTGATCTACTACACGCGCGACGCGCTGCGTCAGGCCGCGCCCGACGTGGTGCGGCTGGCCAAGGCCGAGGGGCTGGACGCCCACGCCCACGCCGTCGCGATCCGGTTTGAGGAGGAATGAGCATGCGAGAGGCGACCATTGCGCGCAAGACCAAGGAGACCGACATCACGCTGACGCTGGCCTTAGACGGTGCGCAGCACAGCGACATTGCCACCGGCGTGGGCTTTCTGGACCACATGCTGGACGCTTTTGCGCGGTTTGCCGGGTTTGGGCTGTCGGTACGCTGTGCGGGTGACCTGCACGTGGACGCGCACCACACCGTCGAGGACGTGGGCATCTGTCTGGGGCAGGCCATCAAACAGGCGCTGGGCGACAAGGCGGGTATCCGCCGCGTGGGGCAGGCCAGCGTGCCCATGGACGAGGCGCTGGGCACCTGTGTGCTGGACATGAGCGGCAGGCCGTACCTGGTGTTTGACGCGAAGTTTACAAAGCTGGCGCTGGGCGAGATGCCCACGCAGCTCATCGAGGAGTTCTTCCGCGCGGTATCGAGCAGCGCCGCCATGACGCTGCACCTGTCCGTGCCCTATGGCCGCAACGACCACCACAAGGCCGAGGCGCTGTATAAGGCGTTTGGGCTGGCGATGCGCGCGGCGTGCCGGATCGATCCGGACATCGCAGGGGTGCTGTCCACCAAGGGGACGCTGTAGGGGACGCGAGGGGAGTACGATGGGGGACGACGGGGGACGAAGGCGACGACGGGGGACGCGAGGGCGACGACGGGGGACGAGGGCGACGACGGGGGACGCGAGGGGAGTACGATGGGGGACGCTGTCCCCCATGCCCCCTGCCAGAGGGACGTTGTCCCTCTGGACACCCGCCATTGCGCCGCATGCGGCGCAAAGGATGGGTGAAAAGGGAAAATTCGCTAGGCGAAGGGTTGGAGGTATCATGCTGATTTATCCCGCGATTGACATGCAGGGCGGGCGCTGCGTGCGGCTGCTGAAAGGCCGTGCCGAGGACGTGACCGACTATGGCGATCCGGTGGTCGCCGCCATGCGCTGGCAGGCGGAGGGCGCACAGTGGCTGCACGTCGTCGATCTGGACGGCGCGTTCACCGGCGGCGCGCGCAATCTGGACAGTGCGCAGCGCATCGCCGAAACCGTCGGGCTGCCGGTGCAGCTGGGCGGCGGCATCCGCACAATGGACGACATCCGCGACCGGCTGGAGAAGCGCGGCATCGCGCGCGTCATCCTGGGCACGGTGGCCATCGAGCAGCCCGAGCTGGTGCGCGACGCCTGCGCCGCGTACCCCGGACGCATTGCCTGCGGCATCGACGCGATGGGCGGGCAGGTCGCTGTGCGCGGCTGGGTGCAGGGCAGCGGCGTGTCGGCGGTCGATCTGGCGCTGGCCATGCGCGAGATGGGCGTCGTGGACGTGATCTATACCGACATCGCGCGCGACGGCACGCTGACCGGCCCCAATGTCGCCGAGACCGCCGCGCTGATACGCGCGACCGGCCTGAACGTCATCGGCTCGGGCGGCGTGGGCAGTCTGGCGGACATCGCCGCGCTGAAACAAGCGGGCTGCGCGGGCGTGATCTGCGGCAAGGCGCTGTACAACGGCAATTTTACGCTGGGCGAGGCCATCGCCACGGCGGGCAAGTGAGGGAGCAGGATGGATTTTTCGAGCATCAAATTTGACGAAAAGGGCTTGGTGCCCGCCATCGCGCAGGACGCGCACGACGGCACCGTGCTGATGCTGGCGTATATGAATGTTGAGTCGCTACAGGCGACCATCGAAAGCGGCTACGCGACGTACTGGAGCCGCAGCAGAAACGAGCTGTGGCAAAAGGGCGCCACCAGCGGGCATCTGCAAAAGATTGTGGGCATACGCTATGACTGCGACGGCGACGCGCTGCTGCTGACTGTGGAGCAGACCGGCCCGGCCTGCCACACGGGGGAGAAGAGCTGTTTCTTCCAGACGATTGTGGAAGGGGAGGACCCCGCCACCAGCGCCGTGCTGCAGGATGTATACGCGGTGATACAGGACCGCATGGCGCACCCCAAGGGAGGCAGCTACACCAACTATCTGCTGGCCAAGGGCGTGGAGAAGATCGCCAAGAAAGTCGGCGAGGAAGCCACCGAAACCGTCATCGCCGCCATCCAGAACGACCCCGACGCACTGTGCTACGAGGCCGGGGATCTGTGCTATCACCTGCTGGTGCTGCTGGCCGAGCGCGGCATCCCCCTGGCCAAACTGTGGCAGGAACTGGCCTCGCGACGGTAGGCGAAAAAAACCCAAATCAATCGGCGCAAAATGCCGGAAAGTTATTGACAAAGCGGCGTGTTCACGGTAAGATAAAGAACGCCGCTTGCTCGAGGAGCGGCGCATCCAGCAGGGGAGCATAGCTCAGCTGGGAGAGCATCTGCCTTACAAGCAGAGGGTCACAGGTTCGAGCCCT
>JAVBMF010000070.1:0-35036 GCA_031552735.1 Eubacteriales bacterium | reverse complement strand
TCCCGAGTGGCCAAAGGGAGCAGACTGTAAATCTGCCGTCACAGACTTCGGTGGTTCGAATCCACCCCCATCCACCAGCCCCTTTTCAGGGGCGTTTTACGCGGGAATGGCGGAATTGGCAGACGCGCTAGATTCAGGTTCTAGTGAGGGCAACTTCATGCAGGTTCAAGTCCTGTTTCCCGCACCACACTTCTCTTAAGGGCAGGCGGCTTAGCGAATTGACGCGGGTCGTTTGCCCGAACCCTTGCAGGGGGAAGGTGGCACACACATGCGAGGGACACAACTGAATAATCTTCTGCGGGAATGGCGGAATTGGCAGACGCGCTAGATTCAGGTTCTAGTGAGGGCAACTTCATGCAGGTTCAAGTCCTGTTTCCCGCACCAAACCCATATAATCCGAACCAATCCAGACAGTTTGTAGCTGTCGGTGATGGGTTCGGATTATTGCTTTATTTCGAGTATGAGTTCTTTGCCAATGGGGTGAAGCAGAAGCCAGAATCAGAACCTAGAGGGCCGAGAAAAAAGTGAAAGGCTCAATAAACAAAGAAAGAGACGGCGACATCGTGAATCTACGATAGCCTATTCCACATAACTTATTTCTTGCAGTCTGACGATCACCGTTTACATTGTGGATTGTCACAGGTATACTTCTGGCAGGAGGTGGCCGCATTGAGCGTATACTTTATTGCAAATATTCACATCCATGATGATGGTGAATACGAAAAGTACCGAAAGGATGTCGATGAAGTCTTTTCGAGGTATCGCGGGGAGTACCTTGCGCTGGACGATGCGCCTGTGGTGCTGGAAGGAGATTGGGATTATACAAGAGCTGTGCTGATCCGATTTCCTGACCGAGAGGCATTGGATGCGTGGTATTTTTCACCCGAATACCAGCGGATACTGCAACATCGGTTGAAAGGCGCGCGCTGCGACACGATTGTCATTGAAGGCAACTGATTCCTGCGGAAACCCTATAGAGCTGCTTCGGCGGCTCTTTTCTTATGCCCGGAAAGCGAGGTGATTTCTTGGAACTGTACATCTACGATAAAGCCCTCACCCTGCTGGGCGTCATCGACGAGCTGACCTCCTTGGTCTGGACCCGCCGCTATGCCTGTGCGCGCGGATATGTTTGGCGCTTACTGCCTGTGGTGCGAAAGGTGACGCCCACAGTCGCAATTTGGAGATTTGGGCGCAGGGTGGCATGATTATTTTCACGATTTGGCCGCGCGAACTGTACAAAATGTTAGTTTGTGTTATAATAACTACAGAAGAAACACCTGCACATGGCGAGTGACAAAAGTCGATGGACAATGCTTTGCCGGTCGTCTTTTTTCATATGAGCGCGAAGGGAAGCGACAAACCCACACAACACCAGACGAAGCCATCCTCGGGTGGCGAAACACAAACGAGGTGCGAACAGTGCCGGAAATTACCAACTCGTCCGTCTCGGCAATTTGTCTGATTTCTTTTCTGTTTATTTCGGGCATCACCCTGTTCTTGTCGCTAAACCTGCGGCGGAACTACTTTAAAAACCATCGGGAATTTCTGCGGATGATGATCAGCATTGCCGTATGGACGTTCTTCTTCATGCTCGAAACCTACGCGAAATCCGCCGACGCGAAGTATCTGTGCTTTCAACTGCAATACTTTGGGATCATCTACACGCTGTATTATTTTGTGCTGTATGTGCAAAAGAGCGTGTTTGTCGGCTATCCGCCTGGGCGAGTGCAAATGGCGGTAATGCATGCGCTCGCCACCTTTTTTCTGCTGTCGTGCATGTTCAATCCACACCGGCTGTTTATTGCCAAGTATGCGCTCTCCATTCGTGATAACGGGTTTTCACAGCTTGCCTTTGAGCACGGGCCGCTATATTACGCGCTGGAATACATCGTGTTCTTTTCCTTCTTGACCGGAATCATCCTGATTGCCATACACTGCGCAAGGGGCAGGATACTCCTCAAACAGGCTGTGCTGGTGACCATAGCGATTTTGCTGCCACTGGCCGCCAGCTTTTTGTATCTGTTCGGCTTGTCCCATTTTGACGCGACCAACCTCTTTTTGCCGCTGTCGGCATTGTGCCTGTTCATCTCGCTGAGCAACTTTGGCATGCTGGACAATTTGGCCTTCGTCAAGAAGAATGCGCTGAACCTGCTGGACATACCGGTGCTGATTCTGGACAATGATGGCAGCGTGAGCTATACCAATACATACGCCGATGCGTTGCTTGGCCTTTCACACGATGCTAGGCGGCAGATGTCGCTGTCCTCGCTGGGATTGCCGGAATCCTTGAAGGACGGCGAAACGTCCGCGTCGAGTCAGATTGTTGAGCTGGATATGGATACATCGCCGAAGGTCTATATTCAGATTCGCCGCCATGCGCTCAAGACCCGGCAGGGGCACGCCATGGGCGCACTGCTGACGATGCACAATGTCACCGAGCAAATTGCGCTGGAGCGTCATCTGGAGTACGTGGAAAACCACGACACGGAGACCGGCCTGATGAATGCCGAGATGTTTGAGCGCATGGTGCGGACCTTTGCCGAGCAGCACCAATTCGCGCTGGCGGGCAATAACCTGTATGCCGTCTCCATCGACAACTATCAGGAAATAAAGGTTAAGTTAGGGGCGAAAGCCCATTCAGAGCTCGTGCGCGATATCGCGGCGTATATTGCCGATGTCATAAGTCCTAACGCCTTCTTGTCCAGACAATCGGAAAATGAGTGGTGCATCTTCTCCAATGGCGCACCGATGGAGATCGAATCCGCGCAGCAGTTGCTGGAGAATGGCAGACGCAACATGTTTGCGATTGACGGCGTAAAAACCCATGCGAACTTTAAGCTGGCCGTCTATCGCATCACGGATATTAACGTGACCGCCGACCAGGCGATTGACCGCGCGCTGTACGCGCTGCGCTCTGTCGAGCAAAGCAGGTCCATGCATTTCTGCGTGTATGATGAGCACTTGGAGCGCCAGCACAAGCTATTCAAGGACGTCATCGGCAACCTCGGCAGGTTTGACTATTCCGGCGAGTTTGAGCTGCTGTTTCAGCCGGTTGTAGACATTGTGGAAAATCGCATCGCATCCGCCGAGGCGCTGATCTATTGGAATCATCCGCAGTTCGGGCGCATCTCTCCGGGACGCTTTATCGAGGTGTTCGAAAACAACGGCGAGATATGGCGTCTTGGGCTGTTCGTTCTGGAAAAAGCGTGCGAGCATATTGTGAAGTGGCGCGAGATGCTCTCGCCGGATTTCTGCATCAGCGTCAATGTGTCGAAAAAGCAGATCGAGCGCCCGGAGCTGTTTCAGGAAATTGTTGGGATACTCAATAAGCATGGGGTCGAGCCGGGGATGCTGGAGCTGGAAGTCACGGAAACCGCCGCCGTCGATAACATTGAGATCGTGCAAAAATTCTGTGCGGACGTGGCGGGCTTCGGTTCCGGCGTGGCGCTGGACGACTTTGGCTCCGGCAATACATCGCTGGGGTATATCACAGATTTTACGCTCAAGAAAATCAAGTTTGATACCAACCTCACCAATGGGGTGGACACCAACGCAAGCAAAAGCGTGGTCGCGCAGTCGATGCTGGAGATGTGCAATAACCTGAATCTGCCCATCGTGGTCGAGCACGTCGAAACATTGCAGTCGCTGGAGAGCTTCCGTGCGCAGGGATTTAAGCTGATCCAAGGTTTTGTGTTCAGCCGCCCACTGTCCGCAAGCGATTTTGAGCGATACTATCAGGAATTTCATCTGGATATGCGCTGACGCGCTGCTGCAATGGATGTGCGATGAACGGTTCGGGGAGGAAAGAACGTGGAACTAAAGGGTGCAACCATCAATTTTCTGGGGGACAGCATTACGTTTGGCGTTGGCACGTCGTGCGAGGCACTGCGCTTCACCGATGTGCTGGCGCGGGAGTTTCAGCTAAAAAAGGCCAATAACTATGGCGTGTCCGGCTCACGCATTGCCCGGCAGCGGGTCGTCACGAGCGAGGCATGCGACCGGGACTATTGCATGCGGATGGCCGAGATGGACCCGGGTGCGGACGCGGTGGTGGTATTTGGCGGCACAAACGATTTTGGACACGGCGAGGCGCCCCTGGGGGTGCCCTCGGATCGGGAACCATCCACATTTTACGGCGCATGCTATTACTTGATGGATGGATTGATGGCGCGATACGCGGGAAAACCGGTGGCGATCCTGACGCCGCTGCACCGGTCGGGCGAGGAGAGCGCCCGTGGCGATGGAAGAAAGCCCGCAGGCGCCGCGCCCCTGCGTGCGTACCGGGACATCCTGCTGGAGGTGGCGCAATATTATGCGTTGCCGGTGCTGGATCTGTTCGCCACCAGCGGTATCCAGCCGGAGCATCCGGTCTGCCGCGAGCGGCTATGCCCCGATGGTTTGCATCCCAGCGACGCGGGGCATGCGATCATCGCGCGCCGCGTTGGCTGTTTCCTGCAAACGCTGTAGCAAGCAAGGTATACGCACAATAAACGATCCCCTCACCGGGGGTCGTTTTTTCGATGTCAAGCGATCAGAGCGGAAGAATGCCCCCCTTGATCGGAAAAGCCATCCCCTATGACAAGCCACATGACCATGGTATACTGATCACCATAGAGGCGCGTGAGCCGAAAAAGAGGGGTGATTTCTTCGTATGAATGAAGTCATTGTCTCCATGGAACATATTTGCAAAAATTTTCCTGGCGTCAAGGCTTTGGATGATGTCCGTTTTGAACTGCGCGCCGGTGAAGTGATGGCGCTGCTGGGTGAAAACGGCGCGGGCAAAAGTACGCTGATGAAGATCCTGAGTGGTGTCTACAACCGCGACGCGGGAGAGATGGAGATATTTGGCCGATCCTATGGCGACCTGACGCCTAAGCAGGCGCAGGGGCTTGGCGTCGCCATCATTCACCAGGAGCTCAACATGTGCAACCACCTCTCCGTGGCGGAGAACATGTTCCTGGGCAGGGAGCGTGCGGTGGGGTCGGTGCTGCTGAACCACAGCATGGAGGCAGAAGCACGCCGCATTCTGGACGAACTAAAGATCGACATTGATCCGCGCCAAGTGGTGGGCGAGCTGCCGGTGTCCAAGCAGCAGATGGTGGAAATCGCCAAGGCGCTGTCCACCAACGCCCGGGTGCTGATTATGGATGAGCCGACGTCCTCGCTGACCTCGCGAGAAATTGAGGATTTGTTTCGTATTATCCGTGAACTGAAAAGCAAGGGCTGCGGCATCGTGTACATTTCGCATCGCCTAGAGGAACTACAGCACATTGTGGACCGCGTCACCATTATGCGCGACGGTCAGTACATCACCACAATGAACTTTCAGGACACTCATCTGGACGCGATCATCGCGCACATGGTGGGCCGTGAAATCAAAGAAAAATTCCCCCGGGTTACATGCAAGCGGGGCAAGAAAGTCTTTGAAGTCAAGCATCTCAACGCCGGGCGCATGGTGCGCGATATCAACTTTGATCTGTACGAGGGCGAAATCGTCGGTTTTGCGGGGCTCATGGGCGCTGGCCGTACCGAGACCACGCGGGCGATCTTTGGCGCAGACCCGAAAGAGAGCGGCGAAGTGCTGTTGGACGGGCAGCCGATCCGCATCCGCAGCGTGCAGGACGCCATCCGGGCGGGCATCGTGCTGGCGCCGGAAGATCGCAAAAAGGACGGCCTGTGCACCAAACTATCCATTCGTCAGAACATCGCGCTGCCGAATCTTGACATGCTCTGCACGCTGGGCGTGGTGCGCAGCGGGCGAGAGAATGCCATGTGCGACAAAACAGTGCGGGATCTGAAAGTCAAGACCCCGGGCGTGGACGTCGATGCGGCGACACTGTCGGGTGGCAACCAGCAAAAGGTCGTGGTCGGCAAATGGTTGGCTCGTCATTCCCGGGTTGTCATGTTCGATGAGCCCACCCGCGGCATCGACGTCGCTGCTAAGGTGGAGATCTATCACCTGATGAATCAGCTCAAGCAAAACGGGATCGCGGTCATGTTTGTTTCATCAGAAATGCCGGAAGTGCTGGGCATCGCGGATCGAATCATTGTCATGTGCGATGGGCGTATCACCGGCGAACTGACCCGCGAGGAGGCCACCCAGGAAAAGATTCTGACACTGGCCACCCGCTTTGAAAAGAAAATTGCCGCCAACGAGTGAGGAGGAACCGGAATGGAACTGGGCAAGCCGAATCTGGAACAACAGGGGATCAGACGTTCCAATCCGCTGCGCCGCTTTTTAAGCATCCGGGGGATGGGCTCGGCGATGATCGCCTTTGCCGCGCTGATTGTCATTTACGTCGCCTTTGGCATCAAGTCGCCGAAGATTTTCTCGGGGGATAACATCCTGAACCTGCTGCGCTCGATGGCCAAGTATCTGGTCATCGGCATCGGCCAGAGCTATCTGCTGATCACCGGCAATATCGACCTGTCGATTGGCTCCATGGTCGGCATGAGCGCGATGATCTCGGCGACACTGATGACCACGGGCATGAACCCGTTTCTGGCGGCGCTGATTACACTGGCGTGCTGCCTGGTGGTCGGTGTCATCAACGGCTTTCTGGTCGGCAAGTGCAAACTGCCGCCCTTTATCGCCACGCTGGGCACGATGTTCTGCGCGCGCGGCTTGGCCTACATGGTCAATGGCAACCGCAACACCAACGCCATTGCCTCCGGCATCGGCAAAGAGGCTGCGGATGCGTTTCAGTGGTGGTTCTATTACGGCAAGACATTGGGCATCTACAATACGTTCTGGATCGCCCTGCTCGTGTTCGCGATATTCTTCTTCCTGCTGTCCAAGACCCGCACCGGTCGCCACATCTACGCGATCGGCTCCAACGTGGAGGCGGCCAAACTGTCCGGTGTCAGCGTTTTTGCCACCACCACCAAGGCCTATATGGTCTCCGCCTTCTGTGCCTTTGTGGTCGGCCTGATCCTCTGCGCCCAGGCCAGCATGGGCAACATGGAAGCCGGTAACAGCTACGAAATGTATGCCGTGGCCTCTGGCGTCATCGGCGGCATATCGCCGCTGGGCGGCACCGGCTTGCTGCTGGGCACGTTTATGGGCGCTGCCGTATGGCAAACCCTGGAAAACGGCCTGAACATGATCGGCGCACAACCCGGATGGCAGCGCATCGCCATCGGTATGATCGTGGTATTCGCAGTGCTGCTGGATGTGGTGGTTCGTCGGGGCGCGCTGGAAAAGCGGCGCACCGCCAAAAAGTGAGTTTATAGGCGGAAACGCTTATAAATAAATAAAATCTGGAGGGAAAATCATGAAAAAGACGCTTGCGATTCTCTGTATCCTGAGCCTGGCCCTGAGCATGTGCACCGCTGTGCTGGCGGAAGACACGCTCGTCGCCCTGATCACCATGGACTCCATCGACCAACATTGGGTTACGCTGAACGAAGGCGCCCAGAAGGCCGCCACTGAGCTGGGCGTGAAGGTCCAGTTCATGTCCCCGAACGTCAAGGATGACGCGCAGCAGATCGAGTGCGTCAACAACGCCGTGTCGGCGGGCGCCAAGGCCATCGTTGTGGCCGCCAACGGCCCGGATGCGATCTCCGCTTCCTTGGAAGAAGCCAAGGCTGCTGGCATCAAGATCGTGTACGTGGACTCTCCCGCGAACGTCGAGGCCGAAGCGACCTTCTCCACCAACAACAAGGCCGCTGGCAAGACCGCTGGCGAGACCATGCTGGCCGCGCTGAAGGCTGCTGGCATCAATGACGGCTCCATCGGCATCATCAACGTCAATGCCGCCACCGATTCCTGCGTGCAGCGCGAAGCGGGCTTCCGCGAGGCGTTTGACGGCAGCGCTTACACCCTGCTGGAGACCCAGTACGGCGAAGGCGACGCGGCGAAGTCCCAGACCATCGCTGAGAACTATGTCACCCAGGGTGTGGTCGGCATCTTCGGCTGCAACGAAGGCTCCACCACCGGCGCGGGCAACGCCATCAAGGCGTCCGGCAAGGCCGTCATCGGCGTGGGCTTTGACAAGTCCGATGCGATCATGGGCCTGATCGGCGAGGGCTTCCTGCTGGCCACCATGGCGCAGAATCCCGACGTGATGGGCTACGAAGGCGTGAAGGCTGCTGTGGCGGCCATCGGCGGCACCGCTCTGGGCGGCGCGGTCACCGACACTGGCGTCAGCGTGCTGACGAAGTAAGGTTTGCCAAAGAGACGCCGGTCTGACAAGGACCGGCGTCTTTTCTTGAAATTCGGGAAACTGCCATGATATACTAGGGGCATTGGGCGCGGGACAAGCGTGCGGGCGACCGGCGCGACGACACTGCGTGGAGGAGAACGTATGCTGCGGGTCATCATTGCTGACGACGAGGAGAGAATCTGCCGGCTGATCCAGACGCTGGCTGATTGGCAGCGCCTGGGCATGACAGTCGCCGGAACCGCCGGCAACGGCTTGGAGGCATTGGCGCTGATTCAGCGGTTGGAGCCGGATATTCTGATCACCGACATCCGCATGCCGGGCTGCGGCGGGCTGGAACTGATCAGCCGCGCGAAGGAAATTGCCCCGGCGCTTGAGGTCATCATCATCAGCGGCTATGCCCAGTTCGATTATGCGCAGACCGCCATTCAATACGGCGTGGGCGAATATCTGCTAAAGCCGGTGAACAAAGAGGCGCTGAACAACACCCTGGCCAAGATGGGCCAGCGGTGCGAGGCGCGGCAAAAGGAAACGCTGGCGATCGAAAACCTCCGCTTGGACAGCCAGGATGAGCGGGTGCGGCGTCGCGACGGCTTGATCCCGGACTTGCTCGAAGGCCGCTTTTCGGCACAGGACGCGGCGGGCGGCGACCTTTTTGGCGGCAAAAATGACATTTATCAGGCATTCCTGCTGAAACTGGATTACGACATGGATCAGTTTCAAGAGCCATCGCTGGATATCGTTCGCCACAAGGCGGAGGATGTTTTCCGGCCCTTGCTTGCCGAGCTATGCGGTGATCTTTTGCTGGGCGGCAAAGGGGCGGTGGTTTGCGGCGTGGTCAACTACCCGGCGGATGCGCGGGAGTGGCTGCGAGGCAGGCTGCGGGAGGGTCTGAATCAATTGGTGGCGCAGACCAGCCTATTTGGGCCGGTCGTGTTTTCACTGGCGCTTGGGCAGCCGGTGCGTCAGGCCGACGAGCTGACCGATTCGCTGGACAGTGCGCGCCGGGCCATCGTCGAGCGGCTGACCGAAGGCACTGGTCGCCTGCTGGAAGGGACGCCTGCGCCGTCGGCCTTTCAGGAGGCACCGGCGCTTGCCCGCTATGTGCAGGAGGCGACGCACGCCATTGATGTCCTGAGTCTGGAGGAGGCGCGGAACGCCGCCCTGGCGTTGGAGGGGATGACCACCGAAGTGCCGGACATTCGTGGAGGGGAACTGCTGAACTTGGTGCAGGGAGCCGGACTGGTCTTTGCGACACGGTTGGGTGTGCCAGACCGCGAACAGGTGCTGGCGGAGTTTGGCCATCGCTGTGGGCAATGCGCTACGGTTCGACAATTGTTTGATAGCCTGCAAAAATTGCAGCGGGACTTGCTGAGTGCGGCACTGGAGCAACGTCGTAACCAAGATGCCCAGCCGATCCGCCTGGCGAAGCAATACATCCAAAAGCACTTTTCCCAGCCGTTGACGCTTGAAGAGGTCAGTGAGGCCATTGGCCTTAGCGTCAATTACTTTAGCACGCTGTTTAAGCGTGAAACCGGCGAGGGCTTCAACAAATACCTAACCCGGATCCGTATGGAGGAGGCGCGCGGGTTGCTGCGGGAAACCCGGTTGCCTGTCGCCGAGATTTGTAAGCGCGTGGGCTACATGGATATCAAGCACTTCACACATACGTTTAAAGCGGTCACCGGCCTGACACCCGGCGAGTTCCGCAAGCTGTACGGCTGAGGGGAGGGCGCGCGATGAAAAAGAAGAAGCCGCTGCGTTTTTTAAGCGACCGCGTCCGAGCGTTGGCCATCGCCTTGGGAATCATCATGCTGCTGTTTGCGGCGGCATATTCTACGGCGTTGACCCGTGGCGCGCCGCTATGGCCGTTGGTGGTGGTACTGGCGCTATTGCTCGGCTTAGGTTCGCTGTTTTACTTCTTTATTGCCCGGCCTTTTCGGCAGCTGGAACGAATGACCGGCCTTTTTTTGGAGGGCTATACCATTTCCGGCCTGAGCCAGAGCGACAATATCAACCTGTCGCCGGGCAGCCAGCGGCTGCTGCGGCGTATCAATGACGAATTTAACGCGCCATACCTGCTGAAACTAAGCAAGCGCCAAGCGCAATATCGCAGTTTGCAAAATCAAATCAATCCGCACTTTTTGTATAATACACTGGAAAGCATCCGCAGCGAAGCGCTGATCGCTGGTCTGGATAGCGTGGCCGAGATGACCGAGGCGCTGGCTGTCTTTTTTCGTTATACGATCAGTAAGGTGGAAAACTTGGTGTCCATCGAGGAAGAACTGCAAAATTGCGAAACGTATTTTCGCATACAGCAATACCGCTTTGGCGCGCGTCTACAGTTGCGCGTTGAATGCGATGCGGAGGATCGGGACGAGATTTACCGTTGCCGCCTGCCCAAGCTGACGTTGCAGCCGATCCTAGAAAACAGTATTATCCACGGCACGGAGTTCAAGATCGGCGCGGGCAACCTGATCATTCACTTGGAACGCACCGGCAAACGGCTGCTGATCCGTGTTTCCGATGACGGCATCGGCATGGACGAAATCACGCTGGCTCGCCTGAATGAGCGACTGGGGAAGAGCGGCCGCGCCTTGCAGAACAGCCAAGAGGAGGGCGGCGGCGGCGTGGCGCTGGTCAACGTCAACAACCGCATCCATCTCATCTTTGGCGAGGAGTATGGCCTGCATGTCTACTCCATGCCCGGCGTCGGCACCGATGTGCAGATCGCGCTGCCGATTGTTACCAGCGACCGCGAGGTGACCAACCGCGAGGTACTGCAATAAGCGAGGGACGCCATGAATGGGGTGTTGCCATGAAAGAAGAAGTGCTGCGTCTGGATCGCGTCACCGTGCTGGAGCAGGGCGTGACCGAGCTGAACCATTTCAGCCTTAGCCTTTTTGCCGGTGAAATTATGGGACTCATTCCGGTCAACGGCACCGGCCTGCCGGCGCTGCTGCGTTTGCTGCGCCAAAACCTGCCGCTGCATTATGGCTATGTGTATTACCGGGAAAAGCTGATCAACCACTGGCTGCACGCCGACGGCAGTTATAACCGCATCGGCGTGATCGAGAGCCGAAGCGGTCTGGCCGATGACCTGACCGTGGCGGACAACGTCTTTGTGCTGCGCCATGGGTTTCGCAAGCGCATCTTGCATCGCGGCGTGTTGAACCGGTTGCTGGAGCCCTTCCTGCGCGAAATCGGCGTCGAGATTTCGGCGGACGCCTATGCCAAGGATCTGAACAATTTGGAACGCTTTGTGGTGGAAATTGTCAAGGCGGTGGTGGCAGGGTGTCGTCTGATCATCTTAAACGACGCCGGAACCATCGTCAGCGATGCCCAGTTGGAACAGCTACGCCATATCCTGCGCCATTATGCGACGCAAGGCATCACCTTTCTCTATGTTAGCCGCCACTACGAAGAGATCCGCAGCATTTGCGGGCGAGTGGCGCTGATGGTCAACGGGCAAATCGCCAAAGTGCTGTCCACCAAGGACACCGAGCCCAGCATGATCCACTGCTTTGGGGTGGAAAACTATGAGCAGATGGTGCTGACCCAGGAAAAGCGGCGGGTTCTTTGTCCCGACGCCACACCGGCGCTGGAGATCCGGAATCTGCAGGTAGGCAGGATCGATGATCTCAGCCTTGCGGTCGCGCCGGGCGAGTGTGTGGTGGTGCAGGATTTGGACAACCACACCTTTGATGACCTGATTGCCGCAGTGACTGGGGAAGCGCGGCCGGAACGCGGTGTCATCCGCGTGAGCGACAGCCCGCGCGCCGCCAGGCAGCGTCGCGATGTGGCGGTTATTCAGCAGTTGGCGGCGAAAACCATGATCTTTTCGGACCTTAGCTATATGGACAACCTGTGCTTTACCATGGATCACCGGCTGCTTCGGGTCTGGTCTTCCGCCAAGGTCCAGCAAGGCATCCGCCGCGAGCATGAGGGCTGGCTTGGTGCGGAGGTATTTGATAAGTCGGTGACCGAGCTGACCCAATTGCAAAAATACGACTTGATTTATGCGCGGGTGCTGTTGCAGCGACCCCGGGTGGCGCTGTGCGTCCAGCCGTTCATGCAGGCTGATGTGGCGCAGCGGATGCACATCTGGCAGTTGATCGAGCGATTGCTGCAAAAGGACATCGCGGTGGTGATTCTGGCAGTGAACCTAGCCGATACGCTGTCCCTGGCGGACAGGCTGATTCGAATCCAGAATGGCCGGGTGCTGGCGGCGTACCGGCGTGACGAGTTTGGCACATTGCCGGACGACGTGCCTTGGCAGCATCTTTGGCATGAGGCGCAAGCCGTGTTGGTGCCGGAGCGGGAGCCATAAGCATCGCCCCGGCATGGGTGGAAGCGAGGCTGGTCACAGCGCATCATTGCTACTCGCAGCAGTGTTTTCGCTGCTTGAAACAGAAGCATGTCATCATCAGAACGATACTTAGCCCCAACGTGAGGAAGAACCACCACAGGCTTGCGTGCTTCACGCGCCATTGTGCATACAATGTCACATCGTTGTTTAGCACCATGGTATCACCCGGCCTATACGATTGTCCGCTGCCGTCCGGCGCGGTATTCCAGCCGGAAAATGTGTGGCCGACCCGCGAAATTCCGGCTTCTTCCGGAGATAGCACCATAACTGTGTGGGAAGGCGTGGTGTCCGGCCCCACATAGTACCCCGTACCGCCGTTGTTTTCGTACGACATGTTGAACAGGAGCACTTCGGTATCGGTAAAATTGATGTCGTAATTGTTGAGTGGGTGCGCATTGATGCTGACCGAAGCAAACCGGATTTGTGGATACAGTGTCCATGCGTTTTCTGGTGGCACGTACGCCACAGACGCCCTGTTGCCGTAGAACCGTGTCCCAATATCTGTGGACAGGTTTGGATAATCCGCAGAAATTTCGGAATAAATACCGCCGCCATAGCCGTTTGGCGCAATATTGTTGGTGATGGCGGTTGCGGAAATTACGGCACTGCCTTCACTTGTGAGATAGACGCCGCCGCCATTCCCGTTCACCGTGCGGTTGCCATCCGCGATGCCACCGGAAATTGTCGCCTTGCCGCGGCTGTAAACGCCGCCGCCATCAAGATGGGCAACATTGCCATGAACCGCGCCGCCGCTCATTTGCAGTTCCGTTTCAACATGGAGAAAAATGCCCGCTCCGAATGCGGCGCTGTTGTCATATACGGCAGCGGAATCCGAAATGGTCATGAGTGACGAGGCGCTTTGCAAAAAAATGCCGCCGCCTCTGCCGTCGTCTGCCATGACGGCGTTTCCAAAGACAGCGGCGTGATCTGACATATGCACCGTGGATCCGCTGGCAATGATACCGCCGCCCACACCCTGGCGGGTTGTATTGCCGCTTACCTGTGCGTTGCCATTCATGGTAAGGGTCGATCTGCCCAACGCCACACCGCCAGCCATGGTTTGCGCGGTGTTGCCGGAAATTGAAGCGCCAAATCCCATGTTCAGTTCGCTTGCGTCCAAATAGAGGCCACCGCCATAGTTGTTGGTAGACGTGTTGTTTGCTATGCGCGGTGTGTCGCCCTCGTGCAAGCCCATATTGATTACGCTGCCGCCACCGGCGAGCACGCCGGCGCCGACCCGAGGCGTTGTATTGTCCGAGATGGTCGCGTTTTCGGTCATGTTCAAGGTTGAGCCAACTAGGGCAATGGCGGTCGCGTTATTATCCGAAATGGAGGCGTTCTCGCTCATGTTGATGGTTCCGTTATAGCATAAGACCGGGGAATCCACACGGACGCCGGTGATAAGCCCGCCGTTCATGTGGAACGTGCCGCCAACCCCTGGGTCGAGGCCGTCCCCGATGATCACCGCTTTGCCGGCGCTGCTACCCAGCAGATTTTTCAGCACAGTGCCATCGTTCATTGTGAATGTTGTGCCATAAACTTTTACAAGGATTACAGCCAGCCCATTTCCATCGAGTGCAATGCTCTCCAGTGTGAAATGGGCGTTGTTTTGTACCGCAAATACTGTGTTATAGGCCGCGCCGCCCCAAGTTAAGGTTGCACCCGCAGATGATTGAATTGTCAAATCCCGTGTGATCTGATATTGCCGTGTTAACGTGATGTCATTTGCGACGATAATCAATGTTTCGGTGGAGTTGATGGCGTTCAGCAACCCCTGTTCATCGGTGACAATGGTTTCTGCTTTTGCGGCGAAAGCGCCGCCGCAAAAGATGCAAATGAATATGAATACAGCCAGTGCGAAGCGACGAAAAGCGCGTCCACTGGCGCTGAAAGGTTTCAACATAATTGCCCTCCTAGTATAAGGATTCACTGCACATTATGTTGGCGGAAACAAAAGCGTGCGATGGCTGTTATAGTGAGCAAAGAAAGCGCTGGTCGGCGGACGCGATGAGTGTGCAATCCTTCTCACCCCGGTACGTCGCTGCTTTGTGCGCGATCCCGGCGGCGGTAAGGTGCGCCTCGATGATCGCGACGGTTTTTTGTTCGCCGCTCCGGTGTGTGTCATCCAGGAGGATTGCAAAGGATGGCGCGAGGCACCCGGGCAGCAGGTCGAGCACATCGACACGCGAGGCTGCTCCCGATTCGGTCGCGCCATAAGGCCCGTCAATTACGATGAGATCAAATACCTGCCCCAAAAGACGCCGCCCGAAATCCTCGTACGCCGGGATGGTGCATGTGTTCGGTGTTTCGCAAGCGGCCCTGCGCGCCAGATTCATCCGCAGCAGGGTCGTTTGCGCAGGGAGCGAGAAATTTTTCAAAAAGAAGGCAATCCAATCTTCATCGTGTTCCACCACCCGGTGGGTGCAGCCGCTATGGTGCGCGGCGTATTGCGCGATCATGCGCGTGGTCTGGCCCATGCCCAGTTCCAAAATACTGCGCGGCGCGGCATCCGATAGTACGCGAAAAAGCGCATACAGCAACGGATAACCGGCCGCCCAGCGCCCCGGGGAAAATGCTTTTGAGGGGAGCCAGGAGCAATCGGCGATGGCATCGCGAAATACCTGGCTCCACAGCACTTCCCGGAGCATTGCGTCGCTGCGCCGAATGCTTTGCTTTATCGCTTGCAACTCGGCGTGCAGCTGGAGAAGCGCTTGCGGCTGCGACAACGCGGTTTGTGCGGACAAAACGGTGCGGGGATCAAGATTCGGGGGCATTGGGCTCCTCCTTGCCACGAACCTGCTTGCGCGCATCAGCTTGGATTCGGTGACGCCACGCGCTAAAGACTCGGGATGGTTTCCGTGATGACCCCGCCAGACAGAACGCATACGCCGTCCGTAGGGAATGGGCCGCAAGAAACCAACGGCGTAACCAGTGTTTGCTCGGCATGGTCGCGCATGATGGTGATACTGCCAGCGATGCTGACAATATTGATGATGAGGGCGGCACCCGTAAAGATGGGTGGCGAAGTATTGATGACCCTAAGATCCGCGAACACCACCTCGCCCGTTTCCAGCGTCGGTCCGATGAGGCTGAGTGATCCAATGACAAACACGCTCTGTTCGAATTGCTGATCGGTCACATCCGTAAAGCGCAAAATCGCCGGGAAAGAGAGCTGCATATCGATTCCTTGAAACGAATTTGCCGCGATGAGCACATTGGGCAGGATCGGCAGGATCTCTACGGAGAACGAGCGATAGGGTGGCGTGCCCACCCGCTGGAAGGGAATGATCCCGGCCATGAACGCGCCGGGTTCCACATTGCAAACGCTGCGGAGCCCAATCATGCTGACACACATGGTGGGATAGCTGCTGGGCGGGGCTTCGCAGCTGAAATCAGGGAGAACCGCAAAGTGCTGCGGCTGATTCGCAAACCCTAGGATATCCAATGTCAAGCTGGCGGTGAACGTCAGTGAATTTCCGCTAACTGATAGGCCGGTGATGGTGCCGCTTTGCACCGAGACAAAGAAATCAAAGCCAGCAGACACGGTAGACCGGGGGAAGCTTTGGTTGACCGGAACCAGGAAATTGATGAGTTTCGAGCGCGTAGCACCCGTGCCATCCCGGTACAGCAGCATGACCGTAGGCCGAATGTCCCCGCGCATTTGATACGGCGCGGGCGGTATGTCGATCACTTCCAAATTGAAAATCGCTTGTTGGTTATCGAGGATAAACTCCGCGCTCAGCGCGGTATACGGCGGCGGTCCGTCGTTGAGGTTGAAGGCGTTCACCAAAGTGACCGGCAAGTCGGACACAGTCTGGGATGCGTCCAGGAAGCCAGGCAACCCACCAGTGCAGGCAACGGCGGGGTTTTCGGGCGTTGGACAGGGCGGACATGGGGGGCAGACAGGGCAGGGCGGGCGTGCAGGGCAAGCTGTGCAGGGGAGACCGCCGACGGGGGGACAACATGGCCTGTACACGTTGCATATCGGGTATGGCGGGGCGGGAGGAGGCAGGAAGTTGGCGGGAACACACCTGCCAAATGCCTGGCAGGGCCTTGGGCAACAGGAACCGCAAGCGCCAAAACCACCATCTGCGGGTCTGTTATGCATGTTATCCACTCCTATTGCATCAGCGCAAAATTCACTCCACCATATGTGGCGGAACGTGGAAAGATTCGAAAGAAAACACATATGCTTACGCGGGAGGTGAAGCCATGCCGCTGGTATCCATCGTCATCGCCACCTATAACGACGCGCCCACGCTGAGCGCCTGCCTGCGCACGGCGCTGACCCAATCGCTTGAGGATATCGAGGTAATTTGCGTAGACGACGCATCCGAGGATCAGACACCGTCTCTGCTTGCGGATTTTGCCGCACGCGATCGGCGCCTGCGTGTGGTGCGACTGGCGCGGCGCTCGTCGGCGGCCACGGCGCGCGTTGAGGGCGCGCGGCTGGCAACGGCGCCCCACATTCTGTTTGTGGACTCCGACGATGAAATAATGGAAAACACCTGCGAAATCGCGCGTAAGCGCATCCTTGAGGAAGGCGCCGACGTGCTGCAATTTACCGTGGAGATTGCCGACGACAGCGGTCGGGCGAGACGGCTCTTGGAACACGAAGCGTGCTATGATTCCACGCGGGTACTACTAGACGCATGCTATGCGCAAGGGTTTCCGGCGTGCAACGTGCTCTGGAACCGCGTGTTTGAGACAGAACTGGTCCGTCGCGCATTTGCTTGGGCCAGACCTGCGTTCGTGCCTGCCGCCAACGATCTGTACCTGTTCTTTCTGATTGCCACCCACGCCCGGCTTTACCGCGCGGTCAGCACGCCGCCGCTATACCGGCATTTTGTGGGCCGAAGCGCTGGCGACCGCCAGGGCTCTCCGGTGGCGCTTTTGCAGCACACTTGCGGAAAAGCGCGTGCACTCGCGCTTATCGAGGCTTACATTGCGGAATGCCAGCTTGATGTGGACGCGCAAATCGCAAAAAAGCTCCGTGATGCCTTTGAACGCGCAAGCGCATACGCCTATCGCGTGATGCCACCAAATGTGCAAGCGCAGTGCGTTGACATACTGCTTTCCTGCTGGGATGCCGACGCGGTGCGACGCATCACAGACTTGGCACAAAGGATGGGAACAGAAAACGTGAGGAGAGCGTGATATGCCCAGCAAAGCGTCTATCATTATTGCCAGCCGGAATGAAGGCCCCATGCTGAAACAAACGATTGACTTTATCCGGCGCGCGCCAACGCGTATGCCTTATGAGATCATCGCGGTGGACGACGCGTCAACGGACGACAGCTTCGCGTGGATCGGGACTGCCGATGCCCCGCAGCTCCGGTCGGTGCAAACGACAAACCGGGGCATTGTGGCGGCGCGCAACCTAGGCGCCAGCTTGGCGACCGGCGATATGCTGGTGTTTTGCGACGCGCATATCGATGTGGAACCGTATTGGTTGGAAGAGTTTGCGCGCGTGATGGATGTCTACGGCGCGGCTGCGGTCACACCGGCGTTCCAGAACTTGGATCATGACAATCCGCTATATCGGCGGATGACCCTATATGCTGCAGTGCGCTCCGCGCAGATTCAGCAACGGATGTGCGGCAGAACCTTTGACAAGCTCAGCTCCTTGGCGTGGATGCCCCGAAGTGATCAGCCATTTGAAACGCCGGTGGTTGCCGGAGGATGCTGGGCGGTGCGCGCCGACGCGTTTAAGGCAGTTGGAGGCTATGAAGCGGCGTTTCGCGGCTACGGCGGCGAGGAAGAGGAGATTTCGCTAAAGCTGTGGCTGCGCGGTCATGTGCTATACGCGACCCCGCTGACCTGTGTTGCGCACCAATTCCGGTTTTCGGCACCCTATTCGATCCAAATGACCGATGTTCTGCACAACCGTCTATATACCGCGCTGTGCCACTACAAGGATGAACGTGTGTCGCGCCTGCTGGGGGAGCAAAAGCACCCGGAGCTCGCTCGGGCAGCCTATGATGAGGTGTTTACACCGGAGAACATCGAAAAGATTCGTCGCGATCGTTTTGCGCGGCGCGTGCGGGATGACGATTGGTTCTTTTCGCACTTTGGATTGGATATGTAGCAAAGGGAGAGAACAAAAACCCCCCTTGAAAACCTAGCGTTTTCAAGGGGGTTTGGTGGTCTGTACTGGACTCGAACCAGTGACCCCATCGATGTGAACGATGTGCTCTACCAACTGAGCCAACAGACCAAGTGTAGGTGTTGAGTGACAGTGTGTGTTGACAACTGGCAAAGCACCAATTGTCTGACGACGAAAGATATCATAGCATGCACGCGATCATTTGTCAATTCCAGAATCAAAAAAGTGTGCGGAATATGTCTGGATGAAATATGGCAAATCTTTTACAAAAGGGAAAAGTTTCTCATTCAAGGGAAGAAAAGAGCGCTATGTTCCGTAAAGTTAGTAGATGCCGCATGGCGGTGCAACACAGGTGTCGGAGTAGAAGGGAGAATGGGCATGCGATCAAAACGAATGGTGTCGTACCTGCTGATTTGTGTGATGCTGCTGGGCGTCTTGCAAGTGCACGCGGAAGGTGCGAGCATTACACTGAAGTATACAACAGAGCCGGAGAGAGTGTATTTCTCGGGCAGAGTGGATGTTTCACAATATACGCAAGAGGAATCAACCGGCGAGGAACCAGTCGATGAGAACGAACCCACGCCGGAACCCGAAGCGCCGCGCGGCATGAAAATCACCGTCAAGCTGCTGGGCACAAGCTACACACGCACGGTGCGCACACGACCAGATGGCACCTATGGCGGCAGTCTGTCCGTGCCTGCGGGGACCTATCACGGTATCGCCGCGTACTCCGGCAGTACACAGTTGATCTCACGTGATGTGACCATTACGGTGCCCGAGAACGTGCCGTCTCCGCCGCCGGAGACAAACCAAGGCGATGCGAGTGGTAGCATTGGCGGGGAAAATACACCGGCGGATACGTCCGCGGGCGCTGTGGCGAACATCCCAACCGCAACGCCGGTTCCGCCGGCGAACACAGATGCGTCCGTGAATGCCGATCAAAATGCGCAGGCTGGTATGAATGTGGCGTCAGACCCGAACGCAACCCCCGATCCGAACGCAACCCCCGACCCGAACGCAACCCCCGATCCGAACGCAACCCCCGACCCGAACGCAACCCCCGATCCGAACGCAACCCCCGACCCGAATGCAACCCCCGATCCGAACGCAACCCCTGACCCGAACGCAACCCCCGACACGAACGCAACCCCCGACCCGAACGCAACCCCCGATCCGAACGCGACGCTTGACCCGAATGCGACGCCTGACCCGAACGCGACGCTTGACCCGAACGCAACGCTTGATCCGAACGCGCCGCTTGACCCGAACGCGCCGCCGATGGCCGATGGTACGCTGCTGATGGGTGATATGATGCCCATGATGTTGATGGCACCGATGGCGGTGGGAATCACCGCAACCGCGACAGCGAGCGGGCTGGATTGCATCAAAGTGTCTGGTACGCAGGCCGTCGCTGGCGCCACCGTGACCATTGCGGCGACAGGGCCGATGACGAAAAGCACGACCGTAACGGCAGCAGCCGATGGCACATACGCGGGTGAACTGACCGGGATGATCGTGGGTACCTACACCGTTACGGTGGATGATGGCACCCCGACGCCCGCTACCGTCAATGTGGTCATCAATCCGCCGAGCCTCGATGTGGATCCGATCTCCAACGCATCCGCGCTGGTGGTGGGCCGCACCGCGCCGCACCTGTGGGTGACGGTGGAGGTGGGCAGCGGCAGCAATTACTATTCTACCAAGGTGTTTTCCGACTTCCGTGGCTCCTTCTATGCCGCGTTGCGCAAGAATTACAACGCTGGTTCGGTTGTAACGATTACCGTGACGTATGAAACCAACAAGACCGTCAAGAAGAATGTTACCATTCAGTCGCACCAAGATTTGCCGACCTACGGCGTCTTGGAATGGGGCATGAGCGGCCAGAAGGTCATCAATCTGCAAACCAGACTGCAAATGCTGGGCTACACCATTGCCGTCACCGGCACGTACGACGCGCAGACCGCGCTGGCAGTGTACGAGTTCCAGCGCATCAGCTATCTGGATGACGACGGTGTTGCCGGGCCCGCGACACAGACGCTGCTGTTCAGCGTTACCGCGCGCGAGTATCTCACCACGCCGGTCGGTTCTGCGGGTACGCTGCGGCGCGGCGATGAAGGCGGGGATGTCGAGGACATGCAGCGCCGCCTGCGCAAGTTGGGCTATTTCTGGCACACGGTCACCGGCTACTATGGCCAGTCCACTGCGGACGCGGTGCGCAATTTCGAGCGCCGCAACCGCCTGCCGGTTGATGGCATCGCGGACATGCGGATGCAAACGCTGCTCTACAGCGAGGCGGCGCGCCGCGCGGCTAGCAGCGAAAATACGTCCAAACCAAGCGTGACCGCCACGCCACCACCCAAGGAGGCAGTGCGCAATACCTTTGATGCGCGCGGCAACATCGTTGCGGAAAGCACGTATGACACGGCGGGCAATCTGATCATGGGTTCTGCGGGCTATGCGACACTGCGCCGCGAATATGATCTGGAAAACCGGGTGATTTCGGAGAGTTACTACGATGTATCCGGCCTGCCGGTCGGCAACGTGAGCGGCTTCCAGAAGGTGACGCGTACCTATGATCTGCTGGGCAATATGAACATGGAGATGTACTATGACGCGATGGGTTCGCTGGTGCGCACCATGGGCGGATATGCTGCCATCGAGTATGGTTACAACGAGCTGAAGCTGGTTGTGCGCGAATCGACCTATGATGAGCGCGGCTTGCCGATCGACAGCAGCGAGGGCTATGCCCGTGTGGAACGCACCTATGATGCTGAAGGCCGCTTGCAGCGCGAGCAGCGCTACACCGCCGCCGAGATGTTTACCATCCTGGGCATCGATCCATTGAACCCGGTGTGGACGCAGTCGCCGGTACTCACACTGCTCAACGCGACGCCGACACCCATGCCGGGCGCTACGCCGCTTCCGCAGGGTGCGGGCGGCGTGGGCTGACCGAAAGCAAGGGAAACACAAAGAGCCGTTCGAATGAACGGCTCTTTTGATGCGTGTATTTACTGCGGTATCTGGGACAACATGTTGCGCAGGTTCTGCATGGCATTGGCCAGCGCACCAGCGTCGATGTTGCCGCTGTAGAGGATCGATTCCACCTGGTAGATCGCGCCGTTGAGCTGGATGCGCGCGTCCTCGCTGAGCAGGTGGGCTGAGGTGCTGGCACGGTTGTAGGCGTCAATCACCAGCGAGCGCGCTTCCGACGTGATGTCGGGACCTTGCTGCTGTTGCTGCGTCTCGTATTCGTACCATTCGGCGGTGTGTACATCGCAGATGGTGCGATCCAGCGCGGACGAGTCGCCGCTGGTCAGCGTGGCAAACGCGCCTAGGTACTGGCGGATGACGTTGGAATAGCTGCCGATGTAAGGATAGAGCGGATGCCCCTTGGGGATGAGCACAATGGCGCGATCCTCGATCAGATCGCTGGGGCAGTAGTCGCCAGCCAGCATGCCGCTCTCTGTGCAGACGCGCAGCATTTTGTGCATGACGCACGGCGTGGTCGGCGCGCTCTCGGCATACCAATAGTCCGAGATGGTGCCATAGCCTTTCAGATCGTGTTTGCAGGCTTCGGTGGCCAGTTGGCCGGATACGCCGCAGGTAGTGATCTTCACCAAACCATAGTCGGCGGGGGAACCGTCGATAATCTCGCGCTTATCCAGATTCTTGGCCTTGTGGATTTTCTCCATGAAGGACTGCCAGAGCGGCGCGGCGTCACTGCCTCCAGTGGCCTTGCTGGTCAGCGGCTTATAGTTGTCGTGACCGACCCACAGCGAGGCGGAATACCAGCCGGTCATGCCCGCGAAAAACACGCCCTTGGAATCGGAGTTGGTCCCGGTCTTGCCCGCCACGACCTGCGAGGAGATCTTGGCAGAGGTTCCGGTGCCGCTGGACACCGCCGCCTTGAGCATATCGACGGTGAGCAGCGCGGTGCCGGGCTTAAAGACCTTGCGCTTGGCCTGCGTGGCGTGCATGTCCACAATCACATTGCCGCTGGAATCGACAATCTTGGAGAAGGAGAGCGGCTCCAGATACACGCCCTTGTTGGCCAGCGTGCCAAAGGCGACGGCCATTTGCACCGGCGTGATGCCCGAGGAGCCCAGTGCCAAGCCGAACCCATCGGCATTGATATTCTTCTCGGCGACGCCTAGCTGTCGTAGGTATTCCGCCGAGCGGTCCACACCCACATAGTACATCAGTGCCTGCGCGGCGGCGGTATTGTGCGATTGCTTCAGCGCCTCGCGGAAGCTCTCCGCGCCCTTATAGCTGCTGCCGCCATAGTTCTGCGGGAAGGAGTCCTTGCCGTTGCTGTCGCGCCAGCCCTTGATGGGAATCGGCATGTTGTAGACAATGCTGGCGGGGGAAGCGCCCAGATCAATGGCAGGGGCATAAACCGAGATTGGTTTAATCGATGAGCCAACCGGCATGGTCATCGCGTTGGCGCGGTTCAGCGTCTTGCGCTGGGTCGGCTTGTAGCGCCCGCCGACAATGGCCTTCAGCTCGCCGGTGCGATAGTCCATCACCACCGCAGCGGCCTGCGGCTGCGGACTCTCGGTGTAGGTGCCATCATTGTTGCGCGCGCGATAGACCTTATCGCTGGGATTGCGCAGGCGCGGATAATTGGGCCAGTTGGCCAGCGTGTCCTCCACGATGGTCTGGATATCGGTGTCGATGCACAGATAGACGCTGTAGCCGCCGGTGCGCAGCTTGGTTTCCATGGCGGCGCGGTTGGCTGGTGTGTTCTCCAGCCGGTTTAGCTCCAGGAATTTATTCACCACGTCGCTGATCGCGTACTCAACGTAGTAGGTATAGTTGTACAGCGACTGCGCGTGATAGGGCGAGGTTTCCAGCACGCTTGCGGTGCTTTGGTTCAACGCTTCCTGATACATGTCGTCGGTAATGAACTGGTTTTCGTACATCATGCGCAATACATAATCGGTGCGATCGTTGGTGATCTTGGCGGTCTGCGCGTTCTCGGTGTTGCGGGTAAAGAAGTTCTTGCGCGGGTCATAGTAGTTGGGGCTGCGCGTCAGCCCGGCCAGCATCGCGCATTCGCGCAGC
The DNA here is from genome assembly GCA_031552735.1 of Eubacteriales bacterium. GTDB lineage: Bacteria > Bacillota > Clostridia > Christensenellales > Aristaeellaceae > JAVBUY01. Next base: position 11,335 of record JAVBMF010000070.1, on the reverse strand, counting down.
GTCAGTTGGCTCAGTTCCTTGCCAAAGTAGCCCTGCGCCGCCACCTTCACGCCGTAGTAGTTGCCGCCCAGGAAGATGGTGTTAAGATAGGATTCCAGAATCTGTTCCTTTGTGTATTTTCCTTCCAGCTGCATGGCCAGATATGCCTCTTGCAGCTTGCGCTTGTACGATTGCTCGTCCGACAGCACGGTTTGCTTGATCAACTGCTGCGTGATGGTCGAACCGCCCTGTTGGTTCGTGGAAGAGAAGTTTGAAATAAACGCGCCAATGATGCGCTTGACATCCACGCCGTTGTGCGTGAAAAAACGCGCATCCTCGACCGCGACAAATGCGTTCTGCAGATTGGTGGGCATCTCGGACAGCGATACCATGATGCGGTCCTCGGTACCCTTGTAGTCGGTAATCAGGTTGCCGTTGGCGTCGTAGATGAAGGAGGTCTTGGCCTGCGCGTCCAGCTTGGCCAGATTGAGCGTCGGGGCAGTCTCTACGTATGCTTTGGCAATGCCCAGCAGCGCGCCGCCACCAGCCAGCATAGCCAGTACCGCCAGCAGCAGAAAAGTCTTGACCGACGTGACCAGCACCGCCAGCAGGAAATTGGGCTTCTTTGTGCGCGGCCGCAGGATGCTGACCGTGCGGTATTCGGGCTCGTCCAGGTACTCCAACGAGTCGTCGAGGGGATACTCCTCCCCGCCCAGTGGCGTATCAAAGTCGTCCATGGAGTACCTCCTTTCGCTGATAAGACACTTATACAGTATATCACAATTTGCGCCGCTACGCATCTCCCAAGGGCGGTTTTTTCGCGTAAATGTGTTTTCGCGCGCATATTCTAATCTACTATAAGACGAGGATGGGATGCGCGTGGTTGCACCGCTGGAAAAAAAGAAGCGCGCCAAAGGGCGTTGGCGCATCTGGCTGCTGGTCATCATGGTGGCACTGCTGGCACTGGTGCTGTGGATGGACGCCAATCTGCGCCCCATTGTCGTCAACATGGCCGAGGCGCAGTGCCGCGCGCTGGCGGTCAATGTGCTAAACAAAGCGATCAGTGACGCAATGGGCGGCGATGTGGTGTACGATGACTTGATGCAGGTGCGCATGGACGGGCAAGGGCATGTCAGTATGTTGCAGGCCAATACCGCGCGCATGAACCAGCTGGCGGGCGACATTGTGTCGCGCACACAGGAAGGGCTGAAGAATCTGGGCATCGCGCGCATCAACATTCCGTTGGGCTCGGTGCTGGGCAGCAAAGTATTGGCCGGTGAGGGGCCGCGCATTCCCATCAAGGTATATCCGGTTGGCTCGGTTACCACAAACTTCCAGAGTGAATTTGAGCAGTCTGGCATCAACCAGACACGGCACAAGGTGTTCCTGAAGACCACGACAGCGATCCAGATTGTCATCCCAACAGAAACGCGCGTCGTGCAGGTATCTGAAAACGTGCTGGTAGCCGAGAGCATCATTGTCGGGCAGGTGCCGCAGTCCTTCTTTGGCACGGGAACCAACGACGACCTGCTGAACCTTGCGCCGTAAACCGGCAGAAGGTTACACTTGAAGCACCGCACGCAAATATGGTATGATACCCTGTACTGTATTTGAGCGCGCCGTGCGGCGCGGAGAGGGGTATCTGGATGTCGGGTCATTCCAAGTGGGCAAATATCAAGCATAAGAAGGGCAAGGCCGATGCCGCGCGCGGCAAAATCTTTACTAAGATTGGCCGCGAAATCGCCATCATTGTCAAAGAGGGCGGCAGCGATCCTGCGGTCAATGGCAAGCTGCGCGACGTTATCGCAAAGGCCAAGGCCAACAACATGCCAAACGACAGCATCTCGCGCTCCATCAAAAAGGCGGCGGGCGAGTTAGGCAGCGTGAATTACGAATACATCACCTATGAGGGCTATGCGCCCGGCGGCTTGGCGATTATTGTGGATACCGTCACGGACAACCGCAACCGCACCGCCTCGGAAGTGCGCCATATATTTGATAAGAACGGCGGCTCGCTGGGCACCACGGGCTGCGTGGGCTATCTGTTTGACAACGTGGGCATGATTGTCCTAGAGCCGCGCCCCGGTATGGACGAGGACGACGTGATGATGGCTTGCATCGAGGCGGGCGCCAGCGACATGCAGGCGCTGGAGGACTGCTATGAGGTCACCACCGCCGTGTCGGACTTCTCGGCCGTGCGCGAGGCGCTGGAGGGGCAGGGCTTCAACTTCCTGTCCGCCGAGCTGAGCAAGGTGCCGCAGACCAGCACGGATATCACCGATCCCGAGGTATTGGAGAAGGTCTATAAACTGCTGGAGATGCTCGACGACATGGACGACGTGCAGAATGTCTACCACAACGGCAACCTGCCCGAGGAAGAGGAAGAAGAGTAAGCGGTTCGGCAGGGGAATCAAGGGTGTGGACGACAAAACATTGCCTCCTTTGCGAACGCACATCCGTGCTGGCAGAGGAGGTTTTTGGTTGCGCGAACGGACGTTGGCTTGCCGGTTTGCGTGTTCGCCTGTATGATAGGGCCGCGAAGCAAATGAAAAGGAAGGATGCACATGCGTTTTATCAACTATGCGCACCGAGGTGCCAGTGAATACGCGCCGGAAAATACCATGGCAGCTTTTTATCTGGGGCTGGAGATGGGCGCTGATGGCATCGAAACCGATATCCAGCGCACGAAGGACGGCGTGCTGGTGTTGTTTCACGACGACGATATGCGGCGCATTGTGGGGTGTGACGGCGCTATCCGGGCGTATACCTATGCGGAGCTGATGGCGCTGGACTTTGGCAAGCATAAAGGCAAACCCCAGTATGCACAGGAAAAAATCGTCCGGCTGGAGGATTTTCTGCGCTATTTTGGTGGAAAAGACCTCGCGCTGGCGCTGGAGATCAAACAAGCGGGTGTAGAGGCAGATACCGTAGAGATGGTTCGGCGATTTGACCTGATGGACAAGGTCACATTCACCTCTTTTCAGTGGGAGAGCATCGCGCGCGTCCGCGCGATTGACACGGATGCCGTGATCGGGTATCTGGTGGAAGGCATCACGCCGGACACGCTGGATCGGCTGTCGGCATATCGGATGCAGCAAATCTGCCCGCGCGTGGGATGCTTTGACGACGACGCGCTGCGGCTGGCGCGTGATCGCGGCTTTTCGGTGCGCGGGTGGGGCGTGCAAAACACCGCGCTGATGCGCGAGGCTTTGCGGCAAAAACTGGACGGCATCACCGTCAATTTCCCGGATTTGCTGGCACAGGCGCTGAACGAACAACGATGAGAAACAAGAAACCGCCCGATTAAGGGCGGTTTTGCTGTGCACTGCGATATACTATTGATATTAGGCCATACTTAGTCAAAATATATAGGGACGAAAAAACCCTTGCAAATCCTCAGTTCTTGAGGACTACAAGGGCTTTTCCTGTGGTCTGGGTGAGAGGATTCGAATCGGTGCGTATTTGATTTAACAAGAGCAACCGTTGCTTTTTTGTAGAAAAATCAATGTGTTTTGTTTCCTGCGCAATGTCGCGAATGTCACTCGAAACATCGGAAACGGGTTACAAAACGGGTTAGCGGGTTACGTGTCTAGTATCCGGCCAAAGACACCGTCAATCAAGTCGGAGGCGCGCTGCGCGTCCCCATCTACCGCATGTCCATAGATACCCTTGGTGTCCATAGCTTTGCTGTGACCTACCACGGATTTTAGCAGCACATCGGGAACATCGGATTTGACCACAGACACCATCGTGTGTCGTAGCTCATGCAGGCTGCAATCCATCGTGTGCGTCTTTCTATATTTTGCCCACATCTTGTACAGGTGATTGCTATCAAGACAACTGCCACTTTCATCCGGGAAAAGCCAAGGGGAAATGATCTTTTTGCGCTTTAGCATGGCTTCCTGCTCGGCGACGATATCCAGGACGCGCTTTGACAAAACGATGTACCGTTTAGCGTTCTGGTTTTTGCCTCCGGTTTCCTCTTGCAGATTATTGATGGATCGACGGACGTGCAACACACCATCAACCAGATCTTCTTTCTTTAGGCCGCACAGTTCACCGCGACGCAGGCCGGTCAGCACGAGGAAACGCCAAGCATGGATGAAATAGCACTTCTCCTGCTTTCCGTAGTGTTCCACCCAATCTGCCTTGAAGAGAATTTTCAGCTTGTCGGGCTGTAGTATTTTGCGCTCTCCAACTGGAGCGTCCTTTGGAATGGCGAGGAACTCCGGTCTCTCCATTGGGTATCGGTTTTTTCGTGCGTAGTTATACAGCGCGGTCATCGAACCGCGCGCGTCAGATATATATTTCTTCGATTTACCGGCCTCGTGCATAGCATTGAGTACATTCTGCCAGTCTTGCAACGTGATGGCAGATATACGCTTGATCTTTAGCTTAGGCGTGAGCAGCCAGATCCGACCGATGGATTCATGATTCATATAATTTCCGGTTCCTGTGCTTTTCTTGATTTCCGCAAGAAAATTAGCCCAGACCGTTTCGAGTTTTGGATCATCGGATGCTCCATCATCAAGCCAGGCGTCGGCCTTGCGCTCGGCTTCAATCTTTCCTTTTCGACCGGGCGTGAAGCTATAGAACGCTTTGCGGCGTCCGTTGACCTGCACCTTGACCTGCCAGCGCCCTTGCTTCTCAATCCATATAGCTTCCGTTTTGCGAGAATTGGCCATAGAAGCACCGCCTTGCCTATTTGTTTAATTGAATATAGGGCTTGAACTGATCGTGCACCTGCCGCTCCAGTGGGCTTTGCAGCCACGCACCGCGCTGTCCGAGGAGGATCATGGCTAGGCTTCGATGCGCACAGGGTGTCATATAGGGACAAAGTCCATTCACAAGACGCCCTTGTGTATGGAATTGTTGCAAGACACTACATATAGCGATTGACGGAACGATGGAAAATATGTATGATAACAGTAGAGGAAAGCGAACATATGTTTGCTATTTATTAGCATGGGAGGGCATGGCAATGTTGGAAAAGTATAGAGAGTGGGCGATCGAGATGCTGCACCAGATACGGTCAGAGAGAGTCATGCGCCGAATATACCACTTCATTCAGAGGATTTTTGCAAAGGAGCCGGACTAACGTCCGCGCTCCTTTTCTAATATACACAGCATCTGATCAAACGCCGCCCACTGCGCGTCTGTGAATTTTGACATGGCACGCAGCAGGGCTTTGGCGGTCTCGTTCTCGCCGGTCATCAGGTCATCGATCGCGGCAAGGACTTCATCACCTTCGCTGCTGAACATCTCTCCGATGCCATCTTTGAGCCAGCCGTAGTCTATATGAAACTCACGGCACACAGACTTGATGAAAATTTCGGTCGGCTGTGCTGTTCCGTATTCAATGCTCGAAATCGCTCCGCGCGTCATGCCCACTTTTTCGCCAAAGGATTCTTGCGTCAGCTTAAAATGCTGGCGGATTTTTTTAATACGTTCACGCATGATCATCACCTCGCCAGCAGTATAACAATATGAATTGCATTTGTCAAAACATTTTTTACCGAAATAGCATTGACAAATGCAATATGGTGATGTATATTGCATTTAGAAAAACATGATCGAGGTGAAAAACGTGACTAAGAGCGAACGCATCGAAAAAACCCGCCTAACCTGGCGGCGCGTGAAGGCGCTTCCGCAGAGCACGCAGGACGCCCTGGGCATCGCGGTGCTGCTGGCCGAGCTGAATGCCAAGGCCAGCGAGGAAGCAAAGGAAGCCTCATAGAAAAGCCCTCCATTTACGGAGGGCAGGGTGGGCATAGAACTACTGGCTGATAGTGCACCGGTTCAGAACAAGATACTGCCCCTTCTTTACTTTCACACGGGCGGAGTTTTTGAAATTGTCATTGGTGATAATCTTTTGGTGTCGGCTGTCTGGATAGACACAGTAGTAACCGGAAGAATCGCTTTCGGCGATGAGCTTATACTCGCCAGGTGCGATGTCAACACCAACTTTGAGCATGCTGCCCGGTTCATCGGCTGGAATTTTCTCCGAGGTGTAGAACACAGCAGAGGGGACCGCTTCGCAGCGGTTCAGCTCGACGTACTCGCCCTTTTTCACGGTGATGATTGAGTTGTAGTCAAAGTTGTCGTTGAACAGGATGTCATCCCCATTCGCGTCAGAAGAAACGCAGAAGTATCCGCTACGGCTGGAATTGTTCAGTAGCACATACTCACCAGCGGGCAGATCATCACCGACCTTGTATTGTCCTTCGGAATAGTATTCTTCGGATTCCTGCGGGACGCTTTGCTTAGGTGCGTCAGTTTCTTTTGCAGCTACGAGTTCCGTATTGCCTGCTTGATTCATCGACGGAAATCCCTCAACAGATTCAATGCGAGCAAAAGAAATTCCAGGTGGTGCATACATGTCGAATGTTGATCCGATCGGAGCGATCGCTGTCATGTTCCCGCTGTAGAGCTTCCCTTTTATCGGGAATGTGTGCCATTGGTAGCGTCCGTCGCTTTGGAGCTTTCCGATGTTGGCGTGCACATTTTGAATGCCAAGAGCGCCAAATACTTGATCAACCGTTTTTGCATATATGCTTTCAATTTCGCCATTTGAGAAATCTGTGCAATAGATGAAAATCGCGACAAGAGCGTTGTCAGAAAAATAGAAAAACACTTTTGTTTTTGCATCTTCGTAGGATATTCCCTTGAAATAATATGCGAACTCGTATTGGTTAGAAGTCCCGGTTTTCTCGGTCGATATTTCGCGTCCATCTGAAGATATTGTCTTGACGATATCAAGATAGTCGATGTCAATGACGGGTATTGCAGGGCTGGTTGCGCCGCTTGGCACGGAGGTTGGGGCAGGGGTTGTGGTGGCAAGAACTTCTTCTCCGTCAGCGTACCGTGCCTCGCTTAACAAAGTGCGCTCATCGTCAAATACTTTGCTTATCCCAGTAAACCCGCTTTCGGAGAAAGTGCCTTCGGACACGTCGTAGGTGGAAGGACTGACATTCGTCCCGGATGTTAGTACATCCAGCGTATACATTCCGTTTTGAGTATGCCCAAGTTCCCACAAAGAGCGGCCTTTTCCCTCAAAGTGGCCGTCTGAAAAGCTTCCGACATGCACCCAATATTCCCCGGACAAATTAACCGATTCAAACACACCATATCCATGCGGAACGCCGTTCTTCATCTCTCCGGTATATTGGCCGGTGCGTTCCCCAAAGGAAAAATCAAGCGTTACAGTGCAATTTGCTACGACTTCAAGGTCGGTAGCCGCCGCCCCCACCGACAACCCAAACAAACAGACGCACAGAACCAGCGACAACAGCCTTTTCATGGGCGATACCTCCTTTGTACTTTTGGTGCACCTATCATACCATACGGCAACATGCACGACAATGCAAAGCCCTCCGCCGTGGAAGGGCGGGAAGGGGAAAGGATCAATGAAAAAGGGACGCCAGAAGCGCAAACGCGCTACGGATGAGCTGCTCGATCTCGTCACCGAACCGACCTATGACGTATCCGACAAGGGGACCCAGCACCACAAGGATGTACTTATCGCGTCGATCCTTTCTTCGCTGGATAGAGACCAGGATATCCTTCTTTTCTTCGCGGGCGTGGCGCTCGGCATCCTGATTGGCCTGTTCTAGCATGCGTTGTGCGGTCAAGGCATCCTCTGCCGACTGCGCATCAAGATAATCGCGACCCTTGGTCGAACACTTCACCCCTCTATATCCTTCGGCTCCACCTACAACAGCAAAGTTGCCTACGCTTTGTCTAACGATAGGATATGGCATGCACCGTTTTATCAGTTTCAGTTCGAAAAGCGTTCCTGCTCTTGCATCATATTCTTCGGCAGAACCAGCAAAAGCGATCAGCGCCTTAATCTCCGCGCCATTGGGCAACGCCGCGATAAATTTCAACAGAGCAAGAGTTTTAGGCGGTAAATATGGCACCGGCATGGCCGAGCCCCCTTTTGTACTATTGATGCCGCCAGTATACCACACAGGAATCATTTGGAAAACTAGCATGTGATCGCAAGGAGGACAATGACAATGAAACTGTATCCAGAAGTTCGCGCGGGAATGCTGATCGCTGGCGAAACGCAACTCCAGCTGGGCCTTGCCATGAACAAAGGCCCTAGCTACATCAACAAACGCTTTACCGGCAAGGAATCCTGGACGCTGGCGGAGTGCTACTTTCTGATGGACCGTTACGGCATTGCGCGTCATCGGATTTTTGAGGTGTTCCCGCCGCTATCCGATGCCCTGACGCCAAAACCCTACGCCGGGCAGCGCGAGAAGAAGCGACGCTTACGGCTGGTATCCGGGCAGATGCTGGTGGCGCGCTAAATCGAGGTTAAAAGACCATGAGAAGCAACCACTCCACCGCCGCGCGCCTAGCCGCCAGCATCGCCCGCATGGGTAAGGTTGACATTAACCCAGCCAGGGTCGGCGATCTGTGGGCGCTGGGCAGCGCCAGCACCAAGCCTGGGCGCATGGTGAAGCCGGGCGAATCCTATCAGCCACAACAACGGTATCATGTGCAGCTCGGCATGGACGGCGTGCGCGAGGCACAAAAGATATACGGTGAATAGCCGAGAAGGAGATCGGATCAACATGTGTCAAGCACTTTCGCTCAATTCCGATGGACAGGGGAATATCTACTTTTTCACACTGGAGCAGCGCCTTGCCCGTGTGCCCATGCCGGACACCGGCGAACCGCCTAAAAGCTACGACAGCCACACCAGCATCGCGGTGTTCTTCCGCATTAAAGAGGATCTGCACAACAAGTGGGAGGTAAACCCATATACCGGCAAGCTGGTACTCGACCAGCAGAACACCGCCGACGACCGCGAGGCCGTGCAGGCATATATTGATGCGCAGATTTTCACAGACGGATGGATCGAGCGCTGGCGGCCGATGCTGGGCGACATCCAGGGTGTGTGCGACCTGATCGCCGAGGCCAAGACCATTCAATGGCTTTCGGGCAGCGGCACGCTGCCCGAAAGCCCGCATATCCGCGTATATGAGACCATGGCCGCCGCCTGGGCCGCCGCCAGGGCCGCCGCCGGGGTCGCCGCCTTAATGGCCGTCGTTCGCGTGGTCGATGGTCTGCCGCTGGCGCAGCAGCACATCGACCACGCGAAATTGAGATGGGCGGTATGGCAAGCGGGGTATGGCGTATTCTGCGATACGGTGGATGAGGCAGGCAATGTGATTCTGCACTGCTACAAGCACGTATAGGCGGTGATAACTATGCCATTTGAAACGCCGTGGCACATGCTGCCGTATCTGCTGCCGACGCTGGGGATATGGGCTTGCGGTTTCGCGGCATCGAAGGTGCGAGCGAGTCGCCGCCATGCGCTGCCCGGCCTGATGGTGGCTTTCCTGACACTGTTCTGTGTCCTGTTTCAGATCATTGCTTTGATCGATTTGGCGGTGATGAAATGAGGAAAAAGCGCAATGCGGGGCGGTTTGATGTCTGCTTTAATTGCCAGCACTGGCGGCACTGGGCGATGAACCTGGGCGAGTGCCAGAGCGGGCACCAGATGCTGCGCCGCCTGGGATGCAAGCGGATACTCAAAGACTATGAGGACGCCTGTGCGCGGTTTGAGGCGAGCGACGAAGCAAAACAGACGATGCGGGCGCGAGAAAGCGCCGGTCTATAGGAGGACACATGCCACACGATTTGAAGAAGCTTTTTGAGACGCTGGATGTGGTGGGGGGGGGCAGGCGATAAACCAAGCGAGCGCCGAACCGCCACGCCGGACGAACTGCGCGCCGCTTGTGCGCTGTACCTGGAGAAGCATGGTTTCCAGCCGGGCGACCTGGTGACGTGGAAGCCAAGCATGAAAAACCGGAGATTTCCCGACTATGGCGAGCCGGTCATTGTCATCGAGGTGCAGGAAGGTAGATACAGTTGCGGAGAAGTCGGCGGAATGCACGAAGGCGAGCCGACGGAAATCCGGGTAGCGCTGATTCAACACGACGGCGTTTTTGCTGCCTACTGGTACGACGCGAACCGCATGATGCCCTATACCGAACCGACAAAGGAGTAACGCATGGACCCGAATACCATCAAGAAGAACTATGCCCGCCAAGCCCCGCAGGGCGAGCAGGCGGAACGCCATGAGGCGCTGCGCACGCGCGCCGAGGGCATGGCGCTGACGGTGCATAACCTGTGCCCGGACAGCCGTGAAAAGGCGCTGGCCTTACACGAGATCATACGCGCCGTCCTCGATATGCGAAAGGCGCATGGTATCGTCCTGCACGAACTCCATATCCCAGCCCTGCGCGTCGGCGATAGCCTTGGCGTTATGAAGCTGGCGCTCGGCGATATCCGCCGATGTGACCCGCGCGCCCAGCAAATGGAACGCGAACGCCGCGCCATTGTCGCCGCTGGAGGCTACCAGCACCCGCATGCCGCGGAAGTCGGGGAATGCCGAGATCAGCATTTCGCGCATGCCAACCGGAAACGCCCATAGAGGGTCGGTTTTGATCTGTTCGAGCACGCCCTCCGAATAGATGCGCTGATAGTACTTGTCGGAACCCTTGTTCCAGTCGTCTGCGATGCTTTCGGTGTGTTTCATTGTTTCGCTCCCTCCAAAAATTCCTCCGCGAGCAGTCCGCAAATAAGCCTGTCGTGCCGTTTTCCGGCAAAATACCGCGCTTTTCGTTCACGCCCTTCCAGCGTAAAGCCACATTTTTCAAGGACGCGCTGCGAACCGATGTTGTTTTCCTGCGTGCTGGCTGAGATGCGCTCCAGGCCAAGATGGCAAATCCCCAAGCGGATATGGGTATTGCCCTGCTGCTTTTGAATATCGTCAAACCACCCGTCGGCATTCGCGGAAGAGCGGCCCACGATGAAAGGCTCGGTAAGTTGACTAAAATTATACTCGGTATCTTCCCATATCTTCTTGCAATCCGCGCGCTCCAGCGTCCCCAGATGTATGTTGTCGCCTTGCAGCTTAACCATCGTCGTTTGCCTCCTCAAGCACTTTCTCATACTCCATCCGATACTGGTAATAGCACATCTTCCGGTGTAACCCCTGCGAGCGCAAATTCTCGCAGCCCGTCCCCGAACGAATGACCTTCGCGCCATTCCGCCTGGCGGTCTTCTCGGCGTAGTCCATCAAATAAGTCGCGACGCCCGTTTTACGGAAGGCCTCCTCGACATACAAATCCTGAACATCAGCCCAGAGGAAAGACGAATCCTCCCCGTGGAACGGAACCCACAGATACCCCACCACTTCACCCGACTCAGTTTTGATGATCTCGGCGACGGTGCGCGCATTCGCCATACTCTCGGCCAGCGTGGAGAGAAAGCCCTCTGTCTGTTCGGTTTTGACAAACCAGTCCGCGCGATATTCTTCATAGGATTTCCGACGCGC
>JAVBMF010000001.1:0-83657 GCA_031552735.1 Eubacteriales bacterium | reverse complement strand
CACCTTGGCAAGGTGGCACTCTACCACTGAGCTACTACCGCATGCTCCATTGAAAAGTGGTGCGGGCGAAGAGACTTGAACTCATACGCCTTGCGGCACCAGATCCTAAGTCTGGCGCGTCTGCCATTCCGCCACGCCCGCAGTCCCGATCCAGCGCAAGGGATATTATACTGGAGGCTGGCGCATTTGTCAAAGAGTTTTTGCGGGTTTTTGATGGTTCGGCGCTTTTTTCGTGATATACTTGTATTTCACCACTCAAAGGAGACCAAAACCCATGAAACACTACATTCTCGTGAAATACCATGCAGCCGTCGAGGACCGGCAGCGCTTGTATCAAGAAATTTCGTTGCTGTTCAGCGATGCCATGCGTATCGCGGGCATTTCCTCGGTTTCGGTTCGCCCCGCCATCCTCTTTTCCGAAAAGCGATACGACCTGATGATCCGCATAGATTGTGCGCAGTCGGCGCTTGAAGTCTTTGATCAATCAGAGCTCCATCAGCAGTGGAAAGATCGGTTCGCGCGGTATATCGCGCACAAAGTCATTTTTGATTGCGAATAAACTCACGCGAAACCGCCGGGCACAGCAGCCCGGCGGTTTTCGCATGGGTTTGCGTGCTTACTAAATCAGCGCCCGAAACCCCTTCTCGCGGTGGAAGGTGATGAAGTTGCTGTCGTGGAAGGTGTTCGCGTGGTTAAACGCCGTGCGCGACGCGTAGGCGATGTCGTCGCCGTCCACAATAAAATCGACATACTGAAACGCGACTTCCTCCGCCGCGTAGTCCGAGGCGTCGATCAGGTCCTTCACAATCTTCCAGTCGGTCAGATTCTTCGACACCGCTAGCGAAAGAATGTTGCGCGCGCCCGGCGCGGTGTCGTCGATCACCTTGTTGACCAGCGCCAGATAGGTCTTGCTCACCTCATCATAGCGGATGGTGAACTTACTCATGCCGCCGTTGAAGTCCACAAAGCGGTCAAAGGCGAGCTGCTGATCCGGGTCGGCCAGGTTGGCCTTTAGAATCATCGCCTTGCCATGGCTGGGCGTGGGCAGCGGCCTGCCGTCCGGATACACGTTGGAGATCTGGTAGCGCAGGAAGTTGTACATCTCACCGTCCGGCCCAGCGACCGCATTGCCCTCGTGGCAGCCCCAGCGGCAGTCCTTCACCGCGCCCGGCCAGCTCCTGTCAAACGGCAGGAACTCCGTGCACGACCAGTTGGCCGGGTCCATTAAATCTTTGCTCGCGTCGCAGGAGACCAGCGCGTTCTCGTGGCCGCCCTTCTCCCAGGTGCCGTACTCTACCGCGCTCCAGAAGCGCCCCTTGTGCAGCACCACCGAGGTCGGCGCCTGGTGCATGCCCTTCTCGTCGCGGATGCCCGCGCCGGGGAACAGCGACACCGGCTTGACAAAGTGCTCGCCGTCGTCATCGGAATAGCCGATTTGCAGGTCGCCATACTCGGCGCTCATCGACAGCATCCACACCTTGCCGTCGTGCAGGAACAGCTTGCCCCAGAAGCACGGGAACAGGTCGCTGACGTACTGCCAGGTAGCGCCGTCGTCGTCGGACTTATACAGGAAGGTCAGGTTCTGCGCCTGATGCGGGCCATACACGTCCATCGCCACCAACAGGCGGCCGCTTTGCGTCTTGACAATCGCCGGGCTGCACAGATAGCGCCCAGAGAATGCGAACTCCGCGTCATGCGGGTGCAGGTAGTTGACCACCGTGCCGATGATCTCGCCGGTGCGGAACAGCCGCGTATCGCTCTTTTGCTCCGGTGCGCCTGTCCGGCGGACAAACACATCATATTCGCGGTCAGACACAAGCCCGGTCACCTTGACAGTGCCCGGAGTCACCGGCATGACCAGCGCGGGCTTGTTGTTGGCGCGCAGCCTGACGACCAGCTCGTGCGGACCCGCGCTGCCCTGGTCAAACCACTCCACCTCGCAGCAATCGGCATACGGCGCCAACCGCGCGATGTAAGGCAGCTTTTTTTTCTGATTTTCGCTCAGCCGGGTATACGGATGATAGTCCCACGTTGTTTGTCCGCGCATTGCTTTTCTCGCCTCTCTATCTTTGTTGTCCGGTCAATTGTTCTCTGGCCCATTCCGTCAGCGTTTTTAGCTGCGCCACCTCGCTGTCAAACAGCGGCGTCATCTCCCCGGCGGATCGCGTGCGCGTCACGCGCGTGATGGGCAGCCCCGAAAGGCCCAGATACGCCTTGGCGTTCACAGGATAGCACTGCTTCTCGATCTGCGAGCACAGCGTCAGCAGTGCCTGCAAGCGCACGGCTTTTTCCGGCTCGGCCTGATACTGCTGACCCAGCCACACATACAAATCCGGATGAAAGTTGGCCATCACGCCGGAGAACCCCGCCGCCCCGGCGCGCAGGGAATCCAGCAGCGTGGCGGTATTGGCGTTGTACAGCTTCAGCTCGCTGCCCTGTATCTGCGCCAGCCGCCGCTGGATGCGCGACAAATCGCAGCAGGTATCTTTCAGGAAGCGAAAGCGCCCGCTGTCGGCGCAAAAGGCAATCTCGTCGTCGCCCAGCACCCACTTGAACGGATAGGGGCACTCATACAGGCCCAACGGCATGTCGCTGGGCAGCTCTTTCAGCAGCGCGCGCATGTTCGCGATCCAAGCCTTGCTATCGGCGTGCTGGTCGGCCAGACGGTTGGTGATCAGGATGATCGCGTCCACGCCGGTGTCGACAATGGCGTTCAGCTCGCGCGCCTGCTCGCTGGGCGCGTAGCTGACATGGCCGCTGGCGATCACCGGCACCTTGGCGCGGCTCTTGACCATTTGCGCCAACCGCACGCGCTCGGCTAGGCTCAGGAAGAACATCTCGCTGGACTGACAGACCGCGAACAACCCGGTCACGCCCGCCGCCTGATAGAAATCAATCAGCGCGTCCAGCGCGGTTTCGTCGATCTCCCCGCTTTCGCGAAATGGCGTCAGCATCACCGGCCATACTTCGCCGATGTGCCCGTCGTGGTTCTTCGAAGGCTGTTGGTTCACACCCATTCCCCCATCCCCTTCCGCGCATCGCCCACCGGCAGATGCCTTTGTTGAATCAGCAGTATATTGGCGTCGGTTTGGCTGAACGCACCCGCGCCAGCCTGCACGCTGACCGCCAGTGCGGCATCCGCGCAATGCGCGTCGGCAAGCGCCTTGACCGCTTCCGGTGCCGACCAGGTCAGCCCACCGTCCGCCGAGCGCGCTGACAGCAGCGCACCGGTCTGACCGGCGCGCCCCACCAGGTGCACCTGCCCGTCGCGATAGACCAACTGCCCGCCCGCGCAGGGGCAGAAATCAGCGGCGTACCGGAAGGTGCGCCCGCCGTCCTCGCTGCGAAACACCACGGTCAGATGGCTCGGCGCACCCGGCCAAGTCACGCCATGACTGACCAGCACAACGCCGCTCGGCAGCGTCACCAGACTGGGCGCGGCCAGCGACCGCCCGGCAAATGCCATTGTGTAGTCGTCCGGGTGCAGCGTGTTGACCACCAGTCCGTCATACGCGCGCGTCTGAAACAGGCGTGGCAGGCTGCGCGCGACCGGCAACATTTTCTCATCCCGGGCGAACACTGTTAGTTCATAGTCCACGTCGTTGATCAGCCCGTCAAAGCGGCAGCAGGTCTGCCCCACCGACAGTTTCTGCGGCTCGGGCGTGCCCGCCGGGCGGTTGTTGGCAAAACCCACGCTCTGTCCACGCCGCGCCACTGTGATAGTGTAGCAGGCGGTCTGCGCATCGGCGCAGGGCAGCCACTCGGCCTCCACCCAGCCGTCGCCGACGCTTAGCCGCACCACGCGCAGCGAGAAGCCGGTGTGCAGCGCGCCATACAGCGACTGCTCGTGCGGCGTAAAGGGGCGGACGCCCCAAGATTGCGCATATCCATTCATCCCTCATTCACCTCCCCGGATAGATCAAAGCGGTGAAACGTGATGTAGTTGGCATTGTGATAGTTGTACGCGCCAAAGATCGCGGTGCGCGACACCAGATACAGCGCGTCGCCCTCCAGAAAACTGTCCGGGTATTGGAAGGCGGTGCGGGTCGGCCACTCCTGCGGGCAAATGGGATGGATGTCCAGCAGGTCACGCGCCAGTTCCCAATGGATCAGGTCCTTCGAGCGCATCAGCGACAGCCTGCCCCGGTAGTACGACGGTTCATCCAGCACGCGGCTGACGCTGGCAAAGTACAGACCGCTCCGCTCGTGCCGCACGATGCTAAAGCGCGACAGGTTGCCGTCAAATTTCAAGATGCGCTCGAACGTGGGCGCGGCCTCGGGGTGCGCGGGGTCGATGCGCACCATCCCGGCCAGCCCGTATTCCGGGTCGCCGCCGCGCGTCTCATAGCGCAGGATATCGTAGAGCGCGCCATCCGGCCCGGCAATGATGTTGCCCTCCAGAAAGCCCATACGCGTCGCGCCTTTCGACGTGCCCGGCCAATCGGGGTCAAACTTGAGCGGCGCGGAGCACACCCAGCTCGCCGGGTCCATTAAATCCGCATCCACCGCCGCTGACACGATCACCGTGTCGTGATAGCCCAGCGGGTGCGAACCGACATCCATGCTGGTCCACAGCCGCCCCGCGTGCTCGGTGACCGGCAGGGACGAGCGCATCGGCCCGCCGGTGCGGCGCGTGCCGCCGGGAAAAATCTCAATCGGCGCGCAAAAGGTGCGCCCATAGTCGTCCGACCGTCCCACCAGCAGCGCCCCGCACTCGGTTTCGCAGCCGATCATATACAGCGCGTCCTTGTGCCAGAACAGCTTGCCCCAGAAGCACGGCAGCACGTCGCACACGTATTGCCAGCTCGCGCCATCGTCCTTAGAGGAAAGAATCTGCGTCAGGTTCTGTGGCGTATCCGCCCAGTACACATCGTGGCTGACCAGCAGCTCCCCGTTGGGCAGGCGCACAATGCCCGGCGACGCCGTCGAGCGCCCGGAATAAGAGAGCGTATAATCGTCCGGGTGAATATAGTTGACCACCGTGCCCGGCACCGGCGCAGGGCGTGCCCAGCGCGGCAATGCGCGCCCCATCGCTTCCCCGCCGCTTAGCGCGTCCACGCGCAGTTCATAATCATGTTCGTTGGCCAGTCCGTCAAGCTCCCCCTCGGGGTTCGCACAGCGCGCGCTGATTTCACCTGCGCCGCCCGGGTGCTGGCCGTATGGCACCGCGTACAGCCGATAGCCGTCCGCGCCGGGCATCGGGTGCCACGCGGCGCGCACGCCGCCATCGCGCGGCAGCACTTGCTTGAAAAGAAAATCATACGGTTTGCCCGGGTTGCCCAGCGCGTCGCAGGTTACCGGGTCATACGGGACATAGCTCCAGCTTTTGGGGTTTCGCATGGTTCTCTCCTTTAAGGCGGCCAGGGGGTTGCCCCCCTGGCCGCGACCCAATATCAACTTTGCGAAAGCTTACAGCTTATTGAAATCGTCAAAGCACTTCTGCGCCAGCTCCAGATACTCTTTCAGGCCGGCAGCGTCCAGCTTCTTCAGATACTCTTCGTAGCCCTGCTCGATGCCGCCGTCGGCGATCCACAGCGCGAACTGCTCCTTGGTCAGGTTGTTGATGTCGGTTTCCAACTCGGTATAGCGCACTTGCAGATCCTGCGGCACCAGCAGGCGCGGATACAGGCGCTCGGTGGGCAGGATGTACGGTTTGTACATTTCCACCGCGTCCTGACGGGTCTTGAGCGCGCCGTCATAGGTGATCTTATCCGCCATTTCGGCCGGAATGAGCAGCGCCAGACAGTTGCCCGGGCAGTCTTCCTTCATCTGCTCGTCGGCGGCCTGCGGCAGTTGCAGGTAGGTGCCGTCGTCCTTCTTCTCCAGATACTTGCCGAACGAGCCGTAGAAGCCGGTCAGCGAGCGCTCCGGATCGGCGATCACGTCGGCCAGACGCATGGATGCTTCCGGATACTTGTTGTTGGCGAAGATGGTGAAGTAGTTGCGCGTCACCTGATTGAGCTGGCTGCGGATGTAGCTGTGCTCCACGCCCTCAACCTTGAAGGGCGGCATGGCGACGTAGGTGTTGGCATCAGGGTTGTGGAAGGAGTGGAACGAGCCAACGAACGCCGGGGTGGCGCGGGTCTTGGCCAGGTACTCATTCCATTCATCGGTGAACACCGCGCCGGGGATCAGGCCCTCTTTGTACATGGTGTGCAGGGTCTCAATCGGCTTTTTGATGGCCGGATCGGTAAAGTTATACTCCACGGTCTTGCCGTCTTCGTTGATGGAGATGAACACCTTGTCTTGGTCGCCGGGGGTCACGATGCCATACGCGGCATAGAAATCCAGTTGGCTGCCGATGAAGTAGTTGTAGCGGAAATAGTAAGGGATCACGCCCTCGGGGATGCTGCCCTTGCCCGCGTTGGCCTTAAAGGCGCGCATGGCTTCGACAAACTCCACATCGGTGGTGGGCACGGCCAGGCCCAGCTCATCCAGCCACACCTTGTTGATCAGCCACTGGTCGCGGATACCGCTCTGCACGATTTCATCGCGCAGGCAGGGCAGGCTGTAGATGTTGCCGTCGCTGGCGGTGATCAGCTTGCGCACGTTGGGGTTTGCGTCCAGATACGCCTTCCAGTTGGGCGCATACTTGTCGATCAGGTCGTTGAGCGGCAGGATCGCCTTGGCCTCGATGCACTCGGCAATCTGCTTGTCGGTCGGGTTGCCCCAGAAGATGTCCGGGTAATCCTGGGTGGAGAACACCAGATTGCGCTGCTCGGTGGTGTCGCCGGTATTGATGTGATAGAAATCCATCTTGATGCCGGTGTCCTCTTGCAGCTTCTTGATCCAGTTCAGGTCGGCCATGTTGCCGACGTGACTGCCGCTGACCACGTCCACCTTCAGCGTGATCGGGTCTTTGACAATGCGATCGCCGGTGGCGAAGGTATTGTCGTTGATCATCGCCGGATCCTCGGCCATAGCTACCATGCCCAGCGTAGGCAGCAGCAGCGCCAGTACCAGCGCCAGGGAAACCAGAGTCTTCTTCATTGCCTTTCCTCCTCATGTTCTGTCGATATTTGCACGGGCCCACTGCCCGTGGTTAACCCTTGACCGCGCCAATCATGACGCCCTTGACAAAGTGCTTCTGCACAAACGGGTAAATGATCAGCATCGGCACTGTCGAAACCACGATGATCGCGTACTTCATGGTTTGCAGCTTCATGCTGGTGTCCGCGCCCACGTCCAGACTGGCCATGTCGTCTGTATACTGGTTGGCGATCAGGATATTGCGCAGCACCAGTTGCAGGCTGTACAGCGACTTATCACGCAGGTAGATCATCGCGTTAAAGTAGCTGTTCCAGTGCCCTACCGCGTAATACAGCGCCAGCACTGCGATCACCGCGCCGGACAGCGGCAGCACGATCTGCCAGAAGTAGCGGAACTCCGTGCAGCCGTCCACCTGCACCGCGTCCCACAGGTCGCCGGGGATGGTGCTTTCAAAGAATGTTCGGCAGATGATCATGTTGTAGACGCTGATGCCGTTAAGCAGCACCATGACCCAGAAGGAATTGTACAGCCCTAAATTGCGAATCAGCAGGTAGGTGGGCACCAGACCGCCGTTGATGAACATGGTGATGGTAAACAGCGCCATGATCGCCTTGCGGAAGGGCAACTCCCGTCTGGAGAGCGCGAAGCCCGCGGTCAGCGTCAGGCACAGATTCAGCGTCGTGCCCAGGCCGGTGTACAGAATCGTGTTGCGATAGCCGGTCCACAGTTCCTTGTCCACCAGAATCTTGGCATAGCCCTCGAATGTCAGCCCCTTGGGAATCAGGATGACCTCGCCCAATGCCACCAGCGACGGATCGCTGAAGGAGGCGATGATCACAAAGTACAATGGATAGACGCACAGCAACATGCAAATGGCTGTAAATCCGATGATAATCCAGTTAAAGGTTTTGTCCGCGCGCGATTCGTGAATGCGCAGCGAGGCTTCCTTGTTCGCCATGGATCAGGCCCCCCTTTCCTAAAAGATGCCCACGTCGCTGGTTTTCTTGGTGATGGCGTTCACGCTGAGCAGCAGCGCCATGTTGATCACCGAGTTGAACAGGTTGATTGCCGCCGAGTAGCTGTATTGCCCCTCGCGGATACCCATGCGGTAGACGTAGGTGGAAATGATTTCCGATGTGGACAGATTCAACGCGTTTTGCATCGCGAACGCTTTTTCAAAACCGACGCTCATCACGCGGCCGGTATTCAAAATCAAGATGGTAATAATGGTCGGCAGGATGCATGGGAAATCAATGAAGCGCGTGCGCTGCCATTTGTTGGCGCCGTCGATGATGGCCGCCTCGTGCATGCTGGGGTCCACGCTGGACAGCGCTGCGAAATAGATGATGCTGCTCCAGCCGGTGTTTTGCCAGATGTCCGACCACACGTATACCGGCCTAAACAGCGCCGCGTCGCCCATGAAGAAGATCGGCGCGATGCCCAGCTTGCCCAGAATCGCGTTGACCACGCCGCTCTGCGGATCAAGCATGACACGCATAATGCTGACCAGCACGATCACCGAGATAAAGTGCGGCGCGTAGGTGACAATCTGCACGGTTTTCTGGTATTTGCGATACGGTAGCTGATTGAGCGCCAGCGCGAGGATGATCGGGAACGGAAACGCATAGATCAGCTGCATCACCGACAGCGAGACCGTGTTGCCAATCAGTTTCCAGAAGTCCGGCGAGTTAAAGAAACGGATAAAGTGCTTGAAGCCGACAAACGGGCTGCCAAAGTAGCCCAGATGGGGCTTGAAATCCTGAAACGCGATCACAATGCCGTACATCGGCAGGTATTGGAAAACGATGATGTACACCAGCGCTGGCACCACAAAAATCAGCAGCCGCCAATGGCGCTTGATGTTGTGCAGCAGGCTGCGCCGGCGCAATGAGGCGTCGCTGTGCGCTCGAACCATGGATGCACCTCCTTTTAGGAATCGGGCAGGGTTACTTTTTTGCAAAGTGCTCGTTGGCGCGACGGCCAAATTCAGCCGCGCGCTTGGCATATTCGGTCACAAACTCGTCCAGCGGCACGCCCTGCGCGTTGCGAGAATAGTTCAGCAGGCAGTCGCACTCATTCTGGTCCATGAAGCGCACCGCATCAAGCAAGCGCGGGCAGTCCTCTGCGTCGATGGCCATGAAGCCGTGCTTGTCGGCGTGGATGAAATCGCCGGGCTTGACCTCGCAGCCAAACACTTCCACCGGCATGCCCCAGCGCACCGGCGTGCTATAGGCGTGTCCCACGCAGCAATGCTTGGCCAGCGCCTTAAAGCCCGCGTTGGTCATCTCGTCGGTGTCGCGCACACACCCATCGGTTATGGTACCCACGCACCCCATCACTCTATGCATATTGGCGTTGATCTCGCCCCAGAACGAGCCAATGTGCGGATTGTCCAAATCCTTGACGATGACGATTTTCGGACCGGGCACGCTGGCCAGGTAGCGCATGTACTGCTCTTGCGCGTTCGGGTTATTGGTCTGGTGCATCCGCTGGCTGGGCTGCACCTCCACAGTCACCGCCCAGCCCGCCATGATGCCCATCTGCGGCATGATATCGCACACGGGCTCGCGGTTAAAGCGCCCCTGCGTCCGCTCCAAATGGGTGATCTTCTCCCAGCCGTTATACACGGTGGGGGTATTCCACCGTTTCAAATTCAGAATATCCGCCTCAGTCAATGCCCGCTGGTCCATAAAAAACCCCTCCTCACAGCAAATAAGGCCATCGCTATCGTTCATTATTGTTGAACGTAGTTCATCTTTATGATTATCATACGGCACTCTATCGTCCGTGTCAACAGTTTTCTATCTTGTTTTTATCTATTCTGCACGATTTCCATGAATTGCTATTTGTCAGACCCCAGCGCATCGGCAAGCTGTCGCAGCGCGCCGCCTTCCTTTGTCCAGAAATCATGCAATATTTTGAATTGATCGCCCAGGCTGAAATGGCGCACACCGAGATCGCGATAATACGCCGCGTCGGCGGTGGTGGCGATCTCGCAGCGGGCGGCCACACCGTGCTTGTGGGCGACGCGGATCATCTCGCGCTCGGCGGCGCGGGTCTCCTCGCGGTGTTCGGCGGCGTTCCACCCCCGGCTCATGGAGTAATCCGCCGGGCCAAACTGCACCATATCCACCCCCGGCGTTGCGCAAATCGCCTCAATATCGGCCATTGCTTCGGCCTTTTCGATCATGAAACACAGCACAACCTCGTTGACACGGGCGGCGTGCGCCAACTGTGACAGGTGGCTTTGCGTGCCGATGAAGCGCCGCGCCGGACAGCCGTACAACCCGCCCTGCTCCGGCGTATCGCTCTTCATCGCGCGGATGGTGGCTCTCACCTGCTCGGCGCTCCTGTGGTCGGCAAACAGAATGGCCTGAAAGCCTGCCGCCGCTGCCTTCTGCGCCTGGTACGCGCAGTCCAAATAGTCCAGCTTGATCATCGAGCCCATCTCGTGCAACTCCGCCGCGCGGGCCAGATTCTCCAAATCCACACCGGTAAAGGGCGCGTATTCCCCCACAAATTCCGCGTAGTCATATAGTCCGGTGGCGCCCAGCGCTTCCATGTAAAACGGCCAAGTACTCCATAGCCGGGTGGATACCGATGGTTTGCCTTCTCTTAACAGTGTCCGCAGTTTGTTTTCCTTCATGCCCATCGCCTCCTGTGTTTGCTTGTCTATGCCAGCGTAACGCCGACAGGACGGTGCTGTCAACCGCTATGTCAAACTTTGCGAGAGGTTACAATATTGACAGGCAATTTCAATGATGCTATGCTACATGCGACTATTTTGTATGATTGACGACGGACGCGTCCGCGCTTCCCGATCCAAAGGAGCCACCGATGGAACAAGACCCGAAGGTAAAATCCCTTGCCAAAGCGATGAAGCTGCTGGAGTGCTTCACGATCTCCACGCCGGAGCTGGGCGTCACGGAAATCGCGCAGATGCTGGACCTGCACAAAAGCACGGTACATAACATCGCCACCACCTTTGTGCACATGGGCTATCTGTCGCAAAATCCCGATAACGGCAAGTACTATCTGGGCATCAAGCTGCTGCAATTCAGCTATATTATCAATAACCACATGGGGCTGCAAAAATTCTTGCAGCCGTATATGAAGCGCATCGCGCGCGAGTTTAACATGATGGTCTATCTGGGCGTGCCCCATGGCGACGAGGTGCTGTATATCGAGTGCATCTTCCCGGACGAGACGATTGGCTGGCGCAACATTCTGGGCGAGCACGCGCCGATGTATTGCACCGGGCTGGGCAAGGCGCTGCTGGCCAACCTGCCGCCGGAGCAGCAGTTAGCCTGCGCATCCAAGCCGTTGCAGCGGTTTACAGACACCACGCTGTGCGATCAGCAGGCGCTGCTGGCCGACCTGGCGCTGACGCGCGCACGCGGCTACGCCATCGACAATATGGAGCACGAGCTGGGCATCACCTGCATCGGCGTACCGTTCTTCGGGCATGGCCGGCGGTTGGTGGCGGCGCTCAGTCTCAGCGCCTCGTCCATGCGGTTGACCGGCGACGCCATCGCCGCCACCGCCGAGCGCATGCGCGCGATCTTAGAACCGATACAGCATAAGTTTTGACCCATATGCGAAAAGCCCTTGCAAACGCGTTTGCAAGGGCTTTTTGTGGTGATCCATCGGGGATTCGAACCCCGGACACCCTGATTAAAAGTCAGGTGCTCTGCCAACTGAGCTAATGGATCGCGCGCCGCACAGCGGCACGGATGGTATCATAGCATGCGCGTGGCCTGCTGTCAATATTTTTGGCGGTTATCGCGTGATCAGCACTTCATCAATGCCCTTGCGTGGCTTTTCCGGCGGTGTCTCCGCCGGGTAGCCCAAGGGCGAGATGACCACCACGCTGTGCCCCTCGGGCAGCGACAGCGCCCGCGCCGCTGGCGCTTGGTCAAAGCTGGCCATCCAGCAGGTGCCCAGTCCTTGCGCATGCGCGGCCAACATCGCGCAGGTAAACGCGATGGATACGTCGATGGCGTCCGACTGCATGTCGCACTGCAGCGCGTGCGGGTTGGTGCCCACCCCGGCGAGGATCACCGGCGCGTCCAGCAGCCACTGCGGCTTGCTGCGCGTCGTTTCCCACAGCGCGCGGCGGATGTCGGCGTCATGGATGACGTATAACTGCCAGTCCTGCGCGTTGCGCGCCGACGGCGCCAGACGAAACGCCTCGGCCACGGCCGCCAGCTTGTCGGGCTCAATCGTCCTATCCTGATACGCGCGGATACTGCGCCGCGCCGCAATCGCTTCCATCACCTGCATTGTCTGCGCCCCCCTTGCTTATTGATTCCCCATGTCCTCGGCAGCCGCCGCTTCCCATTCCTCCAGCGCGTCGCCCGCTTTGCCCTCGGTCAGCAGGCTGATCGCCGCGCCGCGCTCGGGCATTTCGGATACGTCGCGCAGACGCCGCTGGATGGTGCGCGTTTTGCGCGCGGCATCCTCGATGGAATCCGAAGCCTGGCGCAGTTTTTGCTGCGTCTTGCTCAGCAGATCGGCAAAGCGGCCAAACTCGGTCTTGACCGCGCTGAGCAGCGCCCACACCTCGCTGGACCGCTGCTCGATGGCCAGCGTGCGGAAGCCCATTTGCAGGCTGTTGAGCAGCGCGGCCAGCGTCGTCGGCCCGGTGATGATCACGCGGAACTGCCGCTGGATCTCCTCGGCCAGCGATCCGCGCAGCACCTCGGCGTACAGCCCCTCGGTGGGCAGGAAGAGAATGGCGTAGTCGGTGGTGTGCGGCGGCTGCACATACTTATCGTGGATGCGCTTGGCCTGCGTGCGCACCGCGTTGTCAAATGCTTTACTAGCGGTCTCCACCTCGGCCGCGTCGCCCTTTTCGGATGCGGCGACCAGCCGCTGATAGTCCTCGGAGGGGAATTTCGCGTCGATGGGCAGATACACCTCGTGCTCGGCGTCGTCGCCGCGTCCGGGCAGCACAATGGCGTACTCCACGCGCTCACCGCTGCCGGGCACCACCGCCACATTGGCGCGGAACTGGCTGGGTGCCAGCACCTGCTCCAGCAACGCGCCCAGCTGTACCTCGCCCCAGGTGCCGCGCGTTTTGACGTTGGTCAGCACCTTCTTTAGGTCGCCGACGCCGCTGGCCAGCGTCTGCATTTCGCCCAGTCCTTTGGACACGGCGTCCAGCCGCTCGCTAACCAGTTGGAATGACTCGCCCAACCGGCGATCCAGCGTCGCGTGCAGCTTTTCGTCCACAGTGACGCGCATCTCCTCCAGCTTTTGCTGGTTCTGCGCCTGCATGCGGGTCAGGCCCTCCTCCAGCGTCGCGGTCACCTTGTCCATGCGCTGTTCATAGCTGCCCAGGCGCTGTTCCACCGTCAGGCGCATTTTGTCCATGCGCTCGCCATCCACCTTACCCGCCTCGCGAATCTGCCCGCCAAAGGAGTCAAGCTGGCCCTGCTGGGTGCGCGCCATCTCGCCAATCATGCGCACAATCGCGGTGTTAAAATTCAGAAAGCTGGACTGGATCAGCTCCAGCTCGCGCTGGCTCTGCTCCTCACTCAATAGCCGCGTGCGCTCCAGCGATTCATCCATGTCCTCTTCCATGTCCTCCAGCCGCCGCGCAAGCGCCGCCTCGCGACGGCGGATGCTGCCGATGACCAGCACAAAGAGCACCACCAGCGCGCACAGCGCCAGCAGGCTCATCCAGTTGTTTGCCAGAAACGCAAGCGCTTGCGCTCCGAATTGCTCCATATGTCCTCCACCGCGCAACCGCGTTTTTTCCTATGCACTACCACAGACTGCGGTACTTCTCCGCACCCTATACAGTATACAGAAAAAACAGGCTAGCGGCAAGTGATTTGGACATGCTATAATGGAAAAAGACAAAACAATGCCTATAGAGGAGAACGCCATGCACAGACCGCCGCCCAGGCGCCGCAGACACCGCCGCCAGCGCAAGCCTTTGCTGCTGTGGGGCGTATTCGCCGCGCTGTTGGCAGTGGCGCTGGGCCTGACGCTTTGGCTGCTGTTCGCGCGCGTGGCGCACCCTGCCACACCGGGCGGCGCGCATGCCTTTGGCACCGGCGATATGGTCATCCACACCGCGCGCGTCGGCATGACCGCCGACCAGCTCGGTCTGACGCCGCTGTCGGTGGTCAACCAGCCCCACCAAACGCTGTGGATGCTTGACGGCGCCACGCTAACGCTAACCGGCACACCGCCCGCGCTGTCGGCGGCCACCATGCAAAGCGACGCGTGGACAGGCCCGATGGGCATCAAGGTCGGCGACACGCTGGATACCCTGCTCGCACGCCTGCCGGTGCAATCGCTGGAGGCTGAATCCGGCGACGGCAACCTACTCTACACCGCCGACGCGCAGGGCATCGCGCCGGTCGCGCCATACGGCGTGCTCAGCGTACAGTCCGGGCAGCTCATGGTCACGCTGGTGGCCGAGCGGAACGACCGCGGCGCATACCCGTATGCCAGTATCGCCGCCGATCCGGACGACAACCGCATCACGCACATCGCATGGGGTTTTTCCGTCATTCCCCCGGAATTATCTGAATGACCCGCGCTTCTCATACGCCTCGCTGACCGCTGCCTGATGCGCCTCATCAACACGGTTGCTGCCGTGCGTGCGGCTGTTTTGCATATGGATGCAAAAGTGCCCGTCAAATCCATTGTCCTGGATGCTCATGCCGCCGTGGGGCATGCCGTTCATCGAGGCGGCGAGCGTTCGTCCGCCCACGATCACCCACACCGGACGCCGGTTCCAGCTCCACGCGCCGCCATAGATTTGCCGCATCGTATCGCTGTCGTCCTTTGTCAGCGGCTCGCAATCGGCATGGTTGACGCCGCCCCAGCGGCGCACGCTGAACCGTTTGCCAGTGCGCACATCGACCACCACCGCGCGGCTGCCGAGCGAAAACGCCTCCGCGCCGCCCTGCCACCAGTCCAGTTTTTCCACCGATTGCTGTTTGGGTGCGGCGGGCTGTTCGGCGGGCTGCTCGCCGGCGCCTTTGGCCAGCGCCTGCTGCGTGCGCGTGCCCACTACCCCATCTGCGTTTAGGCCGTTGCGCGTTTGCAGCGCGATCACCGCCGCCTCGGTCCCCGCGCCAAACACGCCGTCTGCAGCCACCGAATAGCCGCATTGCTTCAGTTGGTTTTGCAGCGCGCGCACCGCCGCACCGGTATCGCCCAGCCGCAGCGCCGCTCCGACTTTGGGCTCGGTTTTCGGTTTATCGGACGGCTTCTCTTGCGGCGACTGTGCCAGATAGGTGCCAAACACATACCCCTTGTGGTTCTGATAGGTGACCAGCACCCATTCGCCCTTGCGCTCCTTGATCTGCACCGCCTTGCCCTGCGGAATCTGTGTGATGGGCGCGCCGTTGGTTGCCGGTGTCTTGCGCAGGATCAGGTAGTCGGCGGTGACATACGCCGTTTCGGCCAGCGCGACCAGCGGTAGCAGCAGCGCACAGATCAGCGCCGCCAGCGCCGCCCGATATCTTTTGTACGTCCACATCGTTTGCATTGTGTTTTTCCTTTCTATGGACGCATTTACATGTGACAATTGTATTACATTTTTGTGTCTTTTTCAATTGATTCCACGCATTCCCAGCTATTGCACAAATTGAAAGGAATTGGTAGAATGGTAGACGTGCAAAAAATCGAGGCCTTTATCGCCAAGCGCAAGGTCGCCTTCATCGCCTCGGTGGACGCGCAGGGCTTTCCCGCGCTAAAGGCCATGCTGCCGCCGCGCAGGCGCGAGGGACTGCGCACGTTCTATTTCTCCACCAACACCTCGTCGCAGCGGATAAGCCAATACCGCGCCAATCCAAAGGCCAGCATCTACTTCTACCGCAAGGGTGCGGTGCACTACGAGGGTGTGATGCTCACCGGCACCATGGAGGTGTTGGAGGACGCCGACACCAAGCAGGCGATCTGGCGCGTCGGCGACCGCATCTACTATCCCAAGGGCGTCACCGATCCGGACTACTGCGTGCTGCGCTTCACCGCGCGCACCGGTCGGCATTATCGCGATCTGCTCACCGAGAGCTTTGATATATCCCAAATATAAGGAGGACAACCCATGCGACTCATCATCTTTGGCATCATCGGCCTCATCGGCGGACTAAGCGGCAAACTGGCGCTGCGCGGCACCAACAGCTCCATGGCGCTGACCATCGTGTCAGGCATCATGATCATCATCGGCGTCGTGCAGATGATCCGCCAGCGCGCCGGAAGCGGTGCAAGCACCGCCGATACCGCGGAGCTGCCGCCCACAACGGAAGGCGACGCCAAACCGTGGGATCCCCAAGCGTAACATGCGCGCAAAAAGCTGGCCTGATCATCAGGCCAGCTTTTTTGCCCCTTTAACTATATGCTTTTTCGCACCTTCTGGCCTTCCTTGGCGTCCTCCACGGTATAGCCCAGCGCCTTGATGGCGTCGCGCAGGCGGTCCGACTCCTGCCACTGCTTGTTCTGGCGCGCCTGCGCGCGCTGCGCGACCAGCGCCTCGACCTCGGCGGGGACAGTCTCCTCTTCCCTGGTCAGCAGACCCAGCACCTTTGTCATGTCAAGCAGCGCGTCCAGCGCGGTTTGGACAGCCTCGGCGGCACTGTCGGCACTGAGCGTCGCGTTGGCGTCGCGCACCATCTCAAACAGGCTGCCCATCGCGTCGGCAGTATTCAGATCATCGTTGAGCGCCGCGTCAAACGCCACCAGATCAGCCTTGACCCGCTCCGTAAACGCCTGCTCGTCGGGCGTCATCGCGCGCTGGGCGGCCTTGCCCAGCAGGAAGCGGAAGTTGTCGCGCGCGGTGTACAGCCGCGCCAGCGCGCTGTGCGCCTGTTCGATCAGCTCGCGGCTAAAGTTGATCGGACTGCGATAGTGCGAGCCCAGCATGAACAGCCGCACGTCCTCCAGATCAAACTCCTGCGCTATGTCGCGCACGGTGAAGAAGTTGCCCAGCGACTTGGACATCTTCTGGTTGTCCACATTGATGAAGCCGTTGTGCATCCAGTAGCGCACAAAGGGTTTGCCAGTCGCGCCCTCGGACTGCGCCACCTCGTTCTCGTGGTGCGGAAAGACCAAATCTTGCCCGCCGCAATGGATATCGACAGTCTCGCCCAGATACTTCATTGACATCGCCGAGCACTCGATATGCCAGCCGGGCCGACCCATGCCCCACGGACTATCCCACGCGGGCTCGCCGGGCTTTTGCGCCTTCCACAGCGCGAAGTCCATCGGATGTTTCTTGATCTCGTCCACATCAATGCGCGCGCCGGACTCCAGATCGTCCATGTTCTGGCCGCACAGCTTGCCATAGCCGGGGAACGCTTGCGTGTTGAAGTACACATCGCCCTTGACCTCGTACGCCAGTCCTTTGTCGATCAGCTTCTGGATGATGGCGATGATCTCGGGGATGTGCTCGGTGGCCTTGGGGTTGACGGTGGCGCGCTGAATGCCCAGCGCGTCGGCGTCCTTGTAATACTCGGCAATGAACCGCTCGCCCAGCTCCTTGACGGTGATGCCTTCCTCGTTGGCGCGCTTGATCATCTTGTCGTCGATGTCGGTAAAGTTCTGCACAAAGGTTACATCGTACCCCTGCCGCTGCAAGTGGCGGCGCAGCACATCAAACACGATGAATGGCCGCGCGTTGCCGATATGGAAGTAGTTGTATACCGTCGGTCCGCAGGCATAGATGCCCACCTTGCCCGCATGCAGCGGTACGAACGGCTCCTTCTTGCGGCTCTGGGTGTTATAGATCTGCATCCTTTGTTTCCTCCTTGTACTTCTTGGGGCAGTAGCGGGCCTTGGGCGTCTTGCAGTCCTCGCAGCTCTGTTTCTCCATGTATTGCTTCAGGCATGCGTCGAGTTGCACGATGCGCGCCGACAGCTCGTCAAACCGCGCCTTGACCGGGTCGGGCAGGTTGACCTGATCCAGATCGAGCTCCGCCTGCGTTTTGCCGGTCTTGCGCACGATGCGACCGGGGTTGCCCACCACGGTGCTGTTGTCCGGCACTTCTTTGAGCACGATCGCGCCAGCGCCCACCTTGCTGTTGTCGCCCACGGTAAACGGCCCCAGCACCTTCGCGCCCGCGCCGATGGTCACGTGATTGCCGATGGTCGGATGGCGCTTGCCGGTGTCCTTGCCGGTGCCGCCCAGCGTCACGCCCTGATACAGCGTCACATAATCGCCGATCTCGGCAGTCTCGCCGATCACCACGCCGTCGCCGTGGTCGATAAAAAACGCCTTGCCAATCACCGCGCCGGGGTGAATCTCGATGCCGGTCTTGCGCTTAGCGCGCTGCGACAGCCACCGCGCGAAGGTCGTGTGTCCATTTCTGTACAGTTTGTGCGCGATGCGGTGCCAGAACATCGCGCGGATGGTCGGATAGCACAGCAGCACTTCCCAGGCGCTCTTGGCCGCCGGATCGCGCTGGCGAACCGACACGATATCTTCCCGGATATGGTCAAACATAGTTTCCTCCCACATTATCATCAAAAAGGAGACCTGCCCCTGATCAGAGGCGGTCTCCCGCGGTTCCACTCTGCTTGGCGACACATATCGCCCGCTCCATCGCCTTATCGCGGCGTCACGGCGCAGCCTAATGCCCTCCAGCCTCGGTGCGCGGGCTCCCGGGTGCACTTCTCCGCCGCCTGCCCGCGCGCGCTTTCAGCCGATGGCGCGTGCTCTCTGGGGGTGGTCTGTCGGATACTCTCCCGTTCGTTGCCCAAATATGCGGTTGAGAGTATTATATGCGGCGCATGGCGGAATGTCAATGCCGCGCGAGCGCCTCCTGAATAAACGCCTCCTGCGCGTTACACACCGGCTCGTCCTCGCCGCGCTGGACGCGGTGGTAGTCGCCCGCGCTGTCCGATACCCAGGTCTTGGCGTTGTCGCGCCAGCTCCTCTCCAGAATGTCCAGCACACGCGCATGGCATTCCTTGTCCTCCACCGGGAAGAACAGCTCCACGCGATGATCCAGATTGCGCGTCATCCAGTCGGCGCTGGCCATGTACAGCTCGTCCTGCCCGGCGTTAGCAAAGTGATAGATGCGCGTATGCTCCAAAAAGCGTCCAACAATGGAATGCACAGTGATGCGGTCGGAGTGGCCAGGCACGCCGGGGCGCAGGCAACAGATGCCGCGCACCAGCAGGCGAATGTTCACCCCCGCCTGGCTGGCGTCGTACAGCTCCTCGGCAATCTCGCCGTCGAGCAGCGCGTTCATCTTCGCGGTGATAGCGGCAGGCTGCCCGGCGCGCGCGTGCTCAGCCTCGCGGCGGATCAGCGCGATCAGCTTGTCGCGCAGGTGCTGTGGCGCATAGACCAGCTTGTTCAGCCGTGGGGAGTCGGAGAATCCGGTCAGCATGTTAAAGAACTCCGCAGCGTCCTCGCCGAGCACTGGGTCAGCGGTAAACATCCCCGCGTCGGTATACATCGTCGCTGTGATGTCGTTGTAGTTGCCGGTCGCCAGATGCACATAGCGGCGAATGCCCGCCTCCTCGCGTCGCACCACCAGCGTAATCTTCGCGTGGGTTTTGAGCTTCTTTAGGCCATAGATCACGTGGCAGCCTGCGCGCTCCAGGCGCTTGCCCCACTGGATATTGTTCTCCTCGTCAAAGCGCGCTTTGATCTCCAGCAGTACCGTCACCTGCTTGCCCGCCTCGGCAGCGTCGGCCAGCGCGCGCATGATCGGCGAATGACCACTGACGCGGTACAGCGTCTGCTTGATGGCCAGCACATTCGGATCGCGCGCGGCGTCCTGCACAAAGCGCACCACCGGCTCAAAACTGTCGTAGGGATGATGCACCACGCGATCCTTCGTGCGGATCACGTCCCACAGCCCGCCCTCCGGCACGTCCAGCGCTGGCGGGATCGGCGCGGCAAACGCCGGATAGCGACAGGGATCAAAGCCGGGCAAGCCATAGATTTGCTTGAGCAGGAAGGTCAGGTTGAGCGGCGCGTGCAGCGGGTATACCTCATCGCGGGTCGCGAACAGCGCGTGCCGCAGCACCCGCAGCAGCTCCTCGTCCATGTCGTGCTCGACCTCCAGCCGGATGACCGCGCCCCACTTCTGCTTCTTCAGGCTGCTCTCTACTTGCACCAGAATGCTGCCGTCATCGTCTTCGTCGATGGGAAAATCGGTGCTGCGCGTAATGCGGTACGCGGCGCAGCAGCGCACGCGGCGGCCGACGAACAGCCGGTGGATGCCGCTCATCATCAGGTCCTCGAGCATCAGCAAATCACAGCCGGACTCGCCGTTTGTGGCGGGCAGCTGGATGGCGCGCGGCAGGCCCGACGGCACCTGCACGGTGGCAAAGTCGGTCTTTCCGCCCTTTTTCTCCAGCAGCACGCCAATGTTCAGGCTGCGCGTGGCGATGTAGGGAAAAGGCCGGTTGGCGTCCACCGCCATCGGCGTCAGGATCGGATATACCTCACGCTGGAAGTAGCGATCCGCCCAGTCGGCGCGCTCGCTGTCCAGCTCGTCATAGCGCACAAAGCGCACGCCCTGCTGTGCCAGATCGACGCGCACCTGCTCGTGAAAGATGCGGTGCTGGTCGCGGATCATCTGCTGGATACGCGGCATGATGTGCGTCAGTTGCTGCTTGGGTGACCAGCCCGCGTCGTCCTCCTGCTTGTCACCGGCATTGCAGCGGTCGCGCAGCCCAGCCACGCGCACCATAAAGAACTCATCCAGATTGGAGGACACAATCGAAAGAAACTTCATCCGCTCAAACACGGGATTGTCAAGATTGGCCGCCTCCATAAGCACACGCTCATTAAACGCCAGCCAACTCCACTCGCGGTTGATAAACAGTTGTTCCTGTGTTTTTCGGTCGTGCGGCATGGTGTTCCCTCCCAGTTTTCGACACGAATCAGTCAGAGTATACCATCATTTTCCTGCGCTGTACATGATAAGTGATTGTCAGGCTTGCATTCACCGCGATCTGTGCTATACTGTAGGACGATGCTGATCAAAGGAGGCGATGTAGATGTCCGCAAGAACACAAAAGATTGTGGTGCGCACACTGGCGGCGCTGCTGGTGATCGGCATTTTGGCTACCATCATCATCCCGGCAATTTTCGCCTGGTAAGGGGCAAGACACAGGGTGCTGTAACCGTTCGGCAATGGCGTTGCCGGGCGGTTTTTGTTTTTGGCAAAATTGGGCCATGCATTTTGTTCGAGTGCCCGCAGATGCGTCCTTTTCGGCGTCCCGCGCCGAACGGTTCTGCTCGCGCTTTTTCGGGTCGCCCAAAAGGGCGCAGATGTGAGCAAAGCGCTAGCCTGTCTGCCGGAGCCGTATGTCCAATACGGCGACAAAGCAGGCGACGCGCAGTGCCCGCAGATGCGTCCTTTTCGGCGTCCCGCGCCGAACGGTTTTGGGGGGTGCGCATAAAGTATAATGACCCCTAAAGGGGCAAGCAAGGAGAGATTATTTATGTGCAGACCCATTTGCAAGCCTCCACTGATTGCCTTTGTCGTGTCCACGCTGATCACCATCGCGCTGCTGGCCGCCGGCATGCAGCTGATCGTGATCCCCAACCCGCTGTTCTTCCTAGGCGTGCTGGCGATCTTTGCGATCGCGGTCATCGCCAGCGAGAACGCCTGCGACTGCGCCAAGCGGGACTGCGGACGCGCACAGCCGGGAGCTGAGGACTTCGGCAAGCGCCGCTATAACTGGTGCTGCCGCGTGCCGATGTGGGCAGCCATTGCGCTGCTCGTCACCACCATCGTGCTGTCGGCACTTGTTGAAGGCGTACTGGCCATCACCTTGATCCCGCTGTGGATCATTCTATTCCTGGTCATCACGCTCTTTATCGAACTGGCCTAAGCGGCGCGTCATTCTCGCACGTGCGTCCATGCAAAGCGCCCACGCAACCGGTTGGCTGCGTGGGTTGTTTTCTGGAAGCAAATTTTGTTACGCATACCCCGGCTTTTCACTTTTGCCCTGCTGGCGGTCAAAGTTCTCCTGGTTTTTGCGCACGTACATGGCGCACAGCTCCTCGGCATCCATGCCCATCTTCAGGCACATGCTGACCAGAAAATGCAGCACATCGACCAGTTCTTCCTTGATGGCGGTCTCATTGATCGGCTTCGGGTTCTTCCACCACTTGAAGTTCACCTCGTCGATCAGCTCCGCCAACTCAGAGAGCATGGCCAGCGTTTCTTTCTGTATCCACTGCTCGCGGGTGACGTCGCCAAGGCCGCGTTGCTCACACAGCGCATCGTCAAACATCTTTTGCAGCGAAAAAATCCGCTCCAGTTTATCCATTGTACACCCGCCTCTCTACGCGTTGGCTCCGGCGTTGAGCAGCGCCTGTACGTCGATCTTGCCCACCTTGCGGCCAACCACCGCCGCCGAGCATGGCTTGGTCAATATATCGCGCGCCACGCGCATCACGTCGTCCAGTGTCACCGCGGCGATGCGCGAGAGCACTTCTTCCTCGTCCAGCGCGCGGCCGAGCAGCAGCTTGCTGCGGCCGATCGACGACATGCGGCTGGATGCGCTCTCCAACCCCAGGATGTATCCACCCTTGAGTTGCTCGCGCGCCTGATGGAACTCTTTCTCGTCGATGCCGTCCTTCAGCAGCCGCGCCACCTCGCCGCCGATCAGCCCGATCACCTTCTCGGCATTGTCCGGCGATGTGCCCGCGTACAGCGTAAACATGCCGCTGCCCGGGTACTGCGTGGGATAGCTGTATACCGAGTAGGCCATGCCCAGTTCCTCGCGGATCTTCTGGAACAGGCGCGAGGACATGCCGCCGCCGAACAGGTTATTGAGAATGGACAGCGGATAGATATCCAGACTGCCCTGCGCCACGCCCGGATACCCCAAACAGATGTGCACCTGCTCGATGTCCTTTTCGCGCGACAGCACGTCCGGCGTGTAGCCGTCCGGCTGCTCCGGCAGCGCGGTCGGCCTGTCGGACTGCCATTCGCCTAGGTACTTATTGGCCAGCCGCTCCAGCTCCTCCAGCTTGTAGTTGCCCGCCACCGACAGCACGGTATTGTCCGGCCGATAGTGCGTCGCGTGGAAGTGGCGCAGCATGTCGGGCGTCACGGTGCGAATCTGCGCCGCCGGGCCCAGGATCGGCATGGCCAGTGCCTGCCCCTTATAGTGCGCGGTGGACAGCATGTCGTGCACCAAATCCTCCGGCGTGTCCTCCACCATGGAGATTTCCTCCAGAATGACGCCGCGCTCCTTCTCAAACTCTACCGGATCGAGCTTGGCGCGCATGAGCAGGTCGCTCAGCAGATCGACGGCATTCTCGAAGTGCTCGTCCATCACCTTGGCATAATAGCAGGTGCATTCCTTGGCGGTGAACGCGTTCATCTGGCCGCCGATGGCGTCCATCTCCTGCGCGATCTGCTTGGCGTCGCGCGACGCGGTGCCCTTAAAAAGCATGTGCTCGACAAAGTGAGACAGGCCGTTGTCGGCCTGCGCCTCATACATCGAGCCCGCGCCAATCCACAGCCCGACGCTGACCGACCGAAAGTGCGGGATGCGCTCACCAATGACGCGCAGCCCATTGGGCAATGTAAATTCGTTGAACATGCGTGCTCCTTTGCCGCGATTGTGATAGGTGTAGCATGGCTGAATGCATCCGTCATGATGCAAAACGGACAAGCGCGATCGCTTGTCCGTCGGCTGTCGTTTGAATTAGTCGCGGCGCGGGCCGGAGCTCTCACGGCGCGGCGGGCGACGATCGCCCATGGGGCGCGCCGGGGCGTCCGGACGGTCATAGGTGATGTCGTTGCGCACCAGATTGACGCGACCCTGCGCATCGACCTCGGCCACGCGCACCTCGATCTCGTCGCCGATGCTCACCACATCCTCGCACTTCTCCACGCGGCCATTGGCCAGCTTGGAGATGTGGATCATGCCGTCCTTGCCGGGCAGCAGCTCGACAAACACGCCAAAGTTCATGATGCGCACGACCTTGCCCATGTACACGTCGCCCACCTCGACATCCTTGGCGATGCCCTCAATGATGCGGCGCGCCTTGTCGGCGGCATCCACATCGGGGGTGGAGATGAACACGCGGCCGTCGTCCTCGATGTCGATCTTCACACCGGTTTCGGCGATGATCTTGTTGATCATCTTGCCGCCCGGTCCAATGACCTCGCGAATCTTCTCGGGGTTGATCATGAAGCGAATGATCTTCGGTGCGTACTTCGACAGCTCCGGACGCGGCTGCGGCAGCGTTTCGAGCATCTTGCCCAGGATATGCAGGCGGGCGTCCAGCGCTTGCGCCAGCGCCTGACGCAGAATCGGCTCGTCGATGCCCTTGATCTTGATATCCATCTGAATAGCGGTGATGCCGTTCATCGAGCCCGCGACCTTGAAGTCCATGTCGCCGAGGAAGTCCTCCAGACCCTGAATGTCGGTCAGCACTGCCACCTTGCTGGAGTCGGCGTCCTTGATCAGACCCATCGCGGCGCCCGCAATCGGGGCTTTCAGCGGCACACCGGCATCCATCAGCGACAGCGTGGAGCCGCACACCGAAGCCTGCGAGGTGGAACCGTTGGAGCTCATGACTTCGCTGACCACGCGGATCGCGTACGGGAAGGTCTCCTCGTCCGGGATCACCGGCTCAAGCGCGCGCTCAGCCAGCGCACCGTGGCCGATCTCGCGGCGGCCGGGGCTCTTCATGCGGCCCGCCTCACCGGTGGAATACGGCGGGAAGTTGTAGTGATGCATATAGCGCTTGGTGGTCTCGGGGCTCAGTCCGTCCAGCATCTGCGACTCGCCGATGGAGCCCAGTGTGGCGATGGACATGACCTGCGTTTCACCGCGCGTGAACACCGCCGAGCCATGCGGGCGCGGCAGCACAGAGGTTTCGCACCAGATCGGGCGCACCTCGGTCAGCTTGCGGCCATCGGGGCGGACGCCGTCGTCCAGAATCTTCTTGCGCATGATTTCTTTGTTCAGGTAATACAGCGCGTCGCCGATTTCCCCGGCACGACCGGCGAACTGCTCGGCAAAGTGCGCCTGCACCTCGGCCTTGACCTGCTCCTCGCGCGTCTGGCGCTCGCTCCTGTCAAAGGTGTCAAACGACCATACGCACTTGTCATACGCAAACTCGCGCACGGCGGCCTTGATGTCCTCGCCGGTCAAAGACAGCGGGAACTCCTTCTTCGCCTTGCCGATTTCCGCGACGATCTTTTCCTGAAACTCCACCAGCGTCTTGATGTGGCCATGCGCAAACATGATGCCGTCCAGCATGGTCTTTTCGCTGACTTCTTTGGCACCGGCTTCCACCATCATCACGGCATCCTTGGTGCCCGCGACGATCAGGTGCAGGTCGCTCTTCTCGCGCTGCGCCAGATCGGGGTTCAGGATGTACTCGCCACCGATCAGGCCGACCATCACCGAGCCGGTGGGGCCGCCAAACGGGATATCCGACACGCTCAGCGCAGCGGACGCGCCGATCATCGCCGGGATCTCCGGCGGCAGGTTGACATCGACAGACAGCGTCTGCGCGACCACCTGCACATCATTGCGCATGCCCTTGGGGAACAGCGGGCGGATCGGGCGGTCGATCAGGCGCGAGGTCAGGACCGCCTTTTCGCTGGGGCGACCTTCACGCTTGATATAGCCACCGGGAATTTTGCCCGCAGCATAGTATTTTTCCTCAAAGTCCACGCTCAGCGGGAAGAAGTCCATGCCCTCGCGCGGCTTCTGCGAGGCGGTCGCGGCGACGATCACCACCGTCTCACCATAGCGCACCAGTACGGAGCCGTTGGCTTGTCCGGCATATTTGCCGAAGTCCAGCGACAGTGTCCGTCCGGCAAAGTCCATTTCGAATACCTTGTGCATGAAAAAGGGTCTCCTTTCGGCATCTCCAGTAAAAATAACAGAAGGGGCTGGCGCTAGAAAAGCCGGCATTTGGTCGGCATACTGCTTTCCCAAAGGACGGCTTTAATCATCGGAGGCCCTTACTTGCGCAGGTTCAGGCTGGCGATCAGCGAGCGGTAGCGCTCGATGTCGGTTTTCTTCAGATAGTCCAGCAGTCCACGGCGCTGACCAACCATCAGCAGCAGGCCGCGGCGCGAGTGGTGGTCGTTCTTGTGCTCCAGCAGGTGCTCGTTGAGGTGGTTGATGCGGTCGGTCAGCAGCGCGACCTGCACCTCAGGAGAACCGGTGTCGCCCTCGTGGCGGGCATAGCCTTGGATTACTTCTGTCTTGTGGGTCTTGTCCATGATGTTTCCCTCCATTTTTTCGTTCAATCCCCTTGCGCAAAGTAAGCCGTCGGAGTGTCGGTCAACCTAGCGAAAGGTTCAAAAGCATTGCCATTCATTGTATCATGCACAATGATCTTTGTAAACTCATTTTTGCAAACAACGCCGCGCCACTTCCACATCTTGCCCGATCTGCGCCTTCAGCGCGTCCAGGCTGTCAAACCGCCGCTCGGGTCGCAGCCATTTTTCCAGCGTTGCGGTCAGCGGCTGGTCATAGAGTGCCACATCGGCGTCCAGCAGATACACCTCTGCGGTTGGTGCGCCCTCCGGGGCGGTCGGGTGCGCGCCAATGTTCATCACCGCCGGATAGCGTTGCGCCTGTGTCCGCGCCCAGGCGGCATACACGCCATAGGGCGGCAGCGCCTTGCCATTGGGCAGCGACAGGTTGGCAGTGGGAAAGCCCAGCGTGCGCCCAATGCGCTTGCCGTGCGCCACCACGCCAGAAATCGTGTACGCACCGCCCAGCATATCGCGCACCGCATCCATTTCCCCGGCGGTCAGTGCCGCGCGGATGCGCGAGGAGGACACCGGCTCGCCCTGCCAGCAGACCGGCGGCATCACGCGCGTGCGAAAGCCCAGCCGTTCACCTAGGCGCGTCAGCAGCGCGGCATCGCCCACACCGCGCGCGCCAAACGAGTAATTGAAGCCCACGATCACCTCGCGCGGTTGCAGCGCCTTTGCCAGATGCGCCACAAAATCCTCGGCGGACATCTCCGCCAGCGATTTGTCAAACGGGCGCATCACCAGCGCGCCCAGTCCGAGCGCCGCCAGTTTGTCGGCCTTTTCCTGCGGCGTGCACAGCGCCGGGGGCGCGCCCTGTGGCCGCAGCACCGCCAGTGGATGCGTGTCAAACGTGTACACTGCGCTGACCAGCCCCTGCGCTTGCGCCAGACGGTTCGCCTCGTCAATCAGCTGCGCGTGCCCTATGTGCACGCCGTCAAACATGCCCAACGCCACCGCGCAGGGCCCTAGTGTCCAGTCTTTTTCATCGGTCAGGCGTATCATGCGTGTTCCCCTTGCTCCCTCTCTAGCAACATCGCGTCAAAGCGTACCGCGCCATCCTTGTAGCGGCCGATGCCCGCAAACTCCCCCGCCACATACACGCGCAGCGGCACATCGGCAGGTGGTTCCCCGGCCAGCATCGCGCGCGGCAGCGGATTGCCGTTGATCGCGGCAGCTCTCGCCGCGTCGCCCGCGTCGGCGCGCGGCAGATGCGCCAGCGGCGCGTCCATCGCGATGCGCAGCGCATCCAGCCCTTCGGCAGCCTGCGCCAGCGTCACCGCGTCCTCTAGCGTAAATACACCCGACTGCGTGCGCAGCAAAAAGCCCATGTGCGCGCCGCAGCCCAGCATGCGCCCAATGTCGTGGCAGATCGTGCGCACATAGGTGCCCTTGCCGCAGCGTATGAACAACTGGTACTCGCGCGCACTCAGTTGCTCGCCCAGTTCCAATGAAAACACGTCGGTTTCACGCGCAGGGATGTCCACGGTCTTGCCCGCGCGCGCCAGCTCGTAGAGCCGTACGCCGCCCTGCTTGAGTGCCGAGAACATCGGTGGCTGTTGCAGGATGCGCCCGGTCAGGCGGGGCAGCACCGCCTCAATATCCGCACGGTTCGGCACGGTATCACTGCGCGATACGACCGTGCCCTGCGCGTCCTGCGTGTCGGTTTCCGCGCCCAGCACCAGCGTCGCGGCATAGGCTTTCTCTTTGTCCACCAGATAGTCGAACAGCCGCGCGGCTTTGCCCACCATGATGGGCAGCACACCCGCCGCCTCGGGGTCCAGCGTCCCGGCATGGCCGACACGCGCGCCTTTGGGCAGCATGCGCCGCACCGCCCCCACTACATCGCTGGAGGTCATGCCCGGCGGCTTGAGAATATTCAGAAATCCGTTGATCATCGGCTATTCCCCGCGCAGCATCGCGCATAGCTGCACGCGCAGAAAGGCCGCCGCATCGGCGAGCGGCATGGCCAGTGTGCAGCCCGCTGCGCGCGCGTGCCCGCCGCCACCCAGCCGCTTGGCCAGCGCACCCACATCATAGGGCGCAATCGCGCGCAGCGAGCACTTTACACCGTCGCCGTTCTCGCGCGCCATATAGGCCGCCTGCACGCCGACAATTTCAATACCGTAATTGACGATGCCCTCGCTGTCGCCTTCCCCCGCGCCGGTGTCCAAAATATCTTGGCGCGTCAGCGTGCAGCCCGCCACGCGTCCATCTGGCGAAAACGTCATGGAGGACAGGCCGCGCGCCAGCAACTCTACCGATGCGCGTTGCCGCGTGCGGTAGAGTTTGCGCGACACATCGGATACATCTACCCCGGCTTCCATCAGCGTCGCGGCCGCGCGCATCGCGTCGCCGGTGGTGTTGCCGAATTGGAAGTGCCCCGTATCGGTGCTGACCGCCACATACAGGCAGGTCGCGATGTCCTGCGTCAGTTCCACGCCCAAGTCCGTGATCAGTTGTTGCACCAAAAGGCCGGTCGCCGACGCGTCTGGCGCAATCCAGTTGACTTGCCCAAACCGGTCGTTGGTGGGGTGGTGATCGATGACCAGACGCACCGGCGCGGCATCGTACAGCGGCGCGGTATTGCCCAGCCGTGCATAGTCCGATACGTCCACCGCGATAGCGATGTCATATGCCCCTTGCGCTTGTCCCGGTGTGCATACGCTTTCCGCACCGGGCAAAAACGCGTAGAGTGTCGGCACCGCATGCTCGCAGACCACGGTGACCTCGTGCCCAAGTCGCATCAGCGCCATGCGCAGCGCCAGACTGGCGCCCAGCGTATCGCCATCCGGGTTGACATGCGCGCACACCAAAAAACGCAAGCGCTGCCCGTGCGGCTGATCCACGCCCGCCTGCGGGGTCGCCGCGTCAGCCGCTTTGTCGGCGCATGCATATGCGCCTCCGGCAGACGGCCTCGCGGCTCCGCCACATACAGGCATGGCTGAGCCGCACGTTTCGCCCTGCTTGTGCGCCAAAAAACGCAAGCGCTGCCCATCGGTCAGCGCTTGCAGAATGTCATTCGGTGTCCTCAGCTCCATGCTCTTGTCCATGCTCGTTTCCTTTTTCTTTCGCAATGACCTCGTCGATCAGGTTCGCCATGCGCGCACCGTACTCGATGTTGGTGTCCAGCTCGAAGAGCAGTTCCGGCGTGTAGTGCATTTGCACACGCTTGCCCATGCTGTGGCGGATGAAGCCTGCCGCACGCTTGAGCGCGCCGATCAGCGGCTCGCGCAGCTCCGGCTCCAGCACGCTGACATATATCTTCGCGTAGCGCAGGTCGCGCGTCACGTCCGCGTGCGTGATGCTGTATGTGCCGGTCACGCGCGGATCATCCACGTCGTCACGGATGATGCGGTCTACCTCGCGGCGCACCTCTTCGTTGATGCGATCGGTGCGGGTAAATTGAAAGGCCATAGATTCTCCTCTGGGTTCAGGTGGACTTATCGGGCTACTTCTTCCATCACGAAGCACTCGATGATGTCCAGTTCCTTGATGTCGTTGTATTTTTCCAAGCCGATGCCGCACTCATACCCACTGGCAACTTCTTTCACGTCGTCCTTGAAGCGCTTGAGCGAGTCCAGCTTGCCCTCAAAGCACACCACATTGTCGCGCAGCAGGCGCACCTGCGCATTGCGCTGCACCTTGCCGTCGGTGATGTAGCAGCCCGCGATGGTGCCCGCGCCGGTGATCTTGAACACATTGCGCACCTCGGCGTGGCCCAAGATGACCTCCTTAAAGGTCGGGGCGAGCATGCCCTTCATGGCCTTCTCGACGTCCTCGATGGCCTGGTAGATGATGCGGTACAGGCGGATATCGATGTCGTCGCGGTTGGCGGCCTCGCGCGCCTTGTTGTCCGGGCGCACGTTGAAGCCGATGACAATCGCGTTGTCGATATTGGCCAGCATCACGTCGTTCTCGGTAATCGCGCCGACGCCGCTGTGGATGGTGCGCACGCGCACCTCGTCGTTGGACAACTTCTCCAGCGCCTGCTTGATGGCTTCGACAGAGCCCTGCACGTCGGCCTTGATGATGATGTTCAGATCCTGCACCTTGCCCTCGGCGATCTGGCTATACAGATCGTCCAGCGTGACGCGGGCGGAGTTCTTGACCATCGCGGCCTTCTGCTTATCGCGGCGCTCCTGCGCAACCAAGCGGGAGAGCTTGTCGTCCTCCACCGCGTTGATCTCGTCTCCGGCCTCGGGCACATCGTTAAAGCCAATGATCTCCACCGGCATGGACGGGCCCGCTTCCTTGACGCGCTCACCCAGCGGGTTCATCATCGCTCGCACGCGGCCAAACGCTGTGCCCGCTACGATGGTGTCGCCGATCTTCAGCGTACCGTTCTGCACCAACACAGTGGCCACCGGGCCGCGACCCTTGTCCAGCCGTGCCTCGATGATGACGCCGCGCGCCATGCGGTCGGGGTTGGCTCTGAGTTCCTGCACGTCGGCCAGCAGCAGCACGTTTTCCAGCAGCGTATCGACGCCCTCGCCGGTCAGCGCGGACACCGGCACCATGATGGTATCGCCGCCCCAGTCCTCGGACACAACCTCGTAGCGGGTCAGGTCCTGCTTGATCTTGTCGATGTTGGCGCTCTGCTTATCGACCTTGTTGATCGCCACGATCATCGGCACCTTGGCGGCCTTGGCATGGCTAATCGACTCAATGGTCTGCGGCATAACGCCGTCGTCGGCGGCGACGACCAGGATCGCGATATCGGTAGCCTGGGTGCCGCGCGCACGCATGGCGGTGAACGCCTCATGGCCCGGGGTATCCAGGAAGGTGATCTGACGACCGTTCAGCATCACGGTATACGCGCCGATGTGCTGGGTGATGCCACCGGCCTCGCCGGAGGCGACGTGCGCCTTGCGGATGTAGTCCAGCAGCGAGGTCTTGCCGTGATCGACGTGACCCATGATGGTCACCACCGGCGGACGCGTAACCAGATCGCTCTCGCTGTCCACCACGTCGGCACCTTCGGTCAGGATGTCCTCGGCGGTCTTCTCCAGCTTTAGCTCCAGATCGACGCCGAACTCCGAGCAGATCAGCTGCGCGGTGTCGTAGTCCAGTTCTTGGTTGATGGTCGCCATCGTGCCCAGCAGGAACAGCTTCTTGATGATGTCCCCGGCGGGCTTGCCGATGCGCTCGGTCAGGTCTTTGACCGTGATGGTCTCGGCGGTCATGTACGCCTTTTCGATCTTGATGGGGTCCATCATCTGCTGCGCGGAGGGCTTTTTGCCCTTCCTGCGCCCGCCGGTGCGGAACACATCGTCGTCCACCGCGATGCCGGTCTCGCGCACGCCAGATTTCCTTGCTTTGTTCGAGGAACGCTCCGGGTCATATTGGCGGATATAGCTCTTCTTGTTCGGATCGTAGTTGGATACGCGCTCTTTCTCGACGGTGGGCGCAAGTTCGGGGCCACGATTGCGACCGCCCGCCGCACCGCCGGGACGCGGCGCGCCGCCCATCGGCGGACGTCCGCCCTGTGGCGCTTGCCCATAGGGGCGCGGACCGCCCTGCGGCGCTTGGCCGTAGGGACGCGGGCCGCCCTGCGGCGATTGGCCAAAGGGACGCGCCTGACCGCCCTGCGGCGACTGGCCGAAGGGACGCGCCGGGCCGCCCTGCGGCGACT
Source organism: Eubacteriales bacterium (assembly GCA_031552735.1). Classification (GTDB taxonomy): domain Bacteria; phylum Bacillota; class Clostridia; order Christensenellales; family Aristaeellaceae; genus JAVBUY01. The sequence goes on along the minus strand of JAVBMF010000001.1, from coordinate 51,800 downwards.
GGCCGAAGGGACGCGCCGGGCCGCCCTGCGGCGACTGGCCGAAGGGACGCGCCGGACCGCCCTGCGGCGACTGGCCGAAGGAGCGCTGCTGCCGGTCTGGCTGATAGGTCGTCCGGTCGGGCTGGTACGTCGTCCGATCGGGCGAATACACCGGCCGCTCAGGCGCGCGCTCCTGTTGCGCGGGCTTCTCCGGCTGTTCGGGCTTCTCAGGCTGTGCGGGTTTTTCTCCCGCCGCCTGGGCCGCCTCGGGCGCAGCCTCCTCGGATGCTTTCTCCGCTCTAGGCGGCGCGCTTTCAGGCGCGGGCGCAGGCGCAGGCGAAGCCTCCGCCTTGGGCGCTTGCTCGGCCTCTTCGGCGTCGGGCATCGTCCATGCGCGGCTCTGCGTTTCCAGTATTTGGCGTTGCGCCTCCATCCGTTCCTGCTCACGGCGCTGCTCGTCCTCTTGGGCGAACATGCCTTCCAGGCGCCTTAACGCCTGCAAGGTTTCCTGGCCCGTGCGCCGCACGTGCGAAACCTCTTCCAGCAGTCTTCCGGTCGCTTGCGTTAGATCCTTGGTTGCCTCTTGAACCTTGAGTTTGGACATTCGCCCCTTGCACCCCCGCATATTGCGTTTCAGTCGTGTTTGCCTGTCCCAGATACAGATATGTATGTGTTATCCGGCGAAAGCAGCACCAAAAGCTGCTTAGCCAGATTGCCTGGCGGAATGGTGGCGGTCATGCGGCCCGGCTTGCCGATCGCCTGTCCCAGCATGTCCTCCGGCAGCATGCACAGCGGCACTCGCCGGTATGCGCACGCGTCGGTGAACTTCTTTTTCGTGTTGTCCGATGCGGCCTGATCAATGAGCACCAGCGCGGCTTTTCCCCCACGCAATGCCAGCTCACAGGCCGATTCGCCTGAGGCTAGCTGCCTAGCCCGCGCGCACAGGCCGATCAGCCCCTGCGCTTTATCCATGCTGCTCATGCGCCTTGATCTCCTCAAGCAACTGCTCGTACACCGCGGGCTCGATCTTCTGCTCCAGCGCGCGTTCGAGCTGCTTTTGCTTGACCGCGCGGGCAAAGCACGCCTCACTCTTGCACACATACGCACCGCGCCCCGGCGCCTTGCCGACCGGATCCCAGCGCACCTCGCCGGTCTGATTCCTGACGATGCGCATCAGTTCCTGCTTGGGCTTCATCTCGCGGCAGCCCACGCACATGCGCAGCGGGATTTTTCGTGGTTTCACGGCCATTCCCCTTACTCGATTTCCTCCAGCCCGGCATCTTCCATGTTCAGGCTGTCGTCGGCCAGCTGCGCCTCGGCCTGTGATTGGCTCTTGATGTCGATCTTCCAACCGGTCAGCTTGGCGGCCAAGCGCGCGTTCTGCCCCTCTTTGCCGATGGCCAGCGAAAGCTGGTTGTCGGGCACGACCACGCGGCAGGCCTTCTCGCGCTCGCTGATATAGACACTGAGCGCGCGTGCCGGATTCAGCGCGTTGGCGATGAACTCGGCGGGATCGGCGGACCACTTGATGATATCGATCTTCTCACCCTTGAGCTCGCTGACCACGTTTTCCACGCGCTGTCCGCGCGGCCCGACGCACGAGCCGACCGAATCGACCAGCGGATCGGTGGAATGCACCGCCATCTTGGTGCGCGAACCGGCCTCGCGGGCAATCGACTTGATCTGCACGATGCCGCTCTGTATCTCGGGCACCTCCAGCTCAAACAGGCGCTTGACCAGGCCGGGATGTGTGCGCGATACCAGCACCTGCGGCCCCTTGCTGGAACGCTGCACCTCTAACACATAGACCTTCAGGCGGTCGCCCGGCATATATTCCTCTCCCGGCATCTCGTGCTGCGGATCGAGGATGCCCTCGGTCTTGCCCAGCTCGACGTACACATTCTTGCCGTCTACGCGCTGCACGATAGCGGTCAGGATTTCGTTCTCTTTCTCGATATATTCGTCATAGATGATGCCACGCTCGGCCTCGCGGATGCGCTGCACGATGACCTGCTTGGCGGTCTGCGCGGCGACGCGGCCAAAGTCGCTGGGCGTCACTTCGATCTCGACGATATCGCCCACTTCGTAGTTGGGTTGAATCTGGCGAGCCTCGTTCAGCGAGATCTCCTGGGTTTCATCGGCCACCTCATCGACCACAACCTTGCGGGCATACACCTGCACCACACCGTCGTCGCGGTCCAACTGCACACGCACATTTTGCGCGCCGACCGGGGATTTCTTCAAATTTTTCTTGTATGCGGATTTCAGCGCTTCCTCAATGGCGTTAAACAGCACTTCGGGGCTAATGGCCTTTTCCTTGGCCAATACCCCGATCGCCTCGATGACCTCGCGATTCATGCTACACACTCCTCTAATCGGTTGACCGCGCGATGGCGCGGGGTGTTTATTCGGTGATGTCGGCATCCAGCAGACCGGACACGTCCACCACGGGTTTCACAATGCTAACGGATTTTCGCTCGAAGCTGATCTCGCCCATGTCTGCGCGCAGCACGACGGCGCCATCGACCAGCCCGGCCAGCACGCCCACATATTCCTTGCGCCCGTCCAGCGGTTTGTACAGCTTCACCACGACGCGCTTGCCCTTGTTTTTCTCAAAGTCGCGCTCGGTCTTGATCGGACGGTCCAGCCCGGGTGAGCAGACCTCCAGAAAGTCGTAGTCGATTTGCTCCAGCTTGGGCTGGATGGCGCGGTGATAGGTTTCGCAGTCGGTTAGGGAGATGCCCTCGGGCTTGTCAAGATAGATGCGCAGGTAGCGCCCGGCGCCTTCTTTCTCGATACCGGCGTCCACCAGTTCATAGCCCATCTGCTCAGCCTGCCGCTGGCAAATGGTCAGGATGGTTTCGCCCGTGTCCCGCTTGGCCATGCCTCTCCTCCGCTCGTGCGTGTTGACCTCATACAACATACGAAAGAGTGGGGTGTCAAGCCCACTCTTTTTCGATGCCGCCGGTTGGCAGCCTTCCAGACAGAAATCCTGCGACAGTATATCACAGTTTACAAGATAAAACAAGCCCTTCGCCGCACGAAATCGTTATACTGATCCCATAGAAAAAAGCGAGACCTGGCTGGTGTCGGGCAAGCCGTTCAGGCAACCCATCTCGCGCAGCTGGTCGATGTGCGCGCTGGACAGCTTGGTGCGGCCTTTCAGGTCCTCCACCGACAGGAAGGCCGCCTGTTCGCGCGCGACCACCACGGTCTGCGCCACATTCTCGCCCAGGCCGGGCAGCGCCATCAGCGGCGGCAGCAGCACGCCGGGTTCGATGATGCGAAACGCGGCCGCCGCCGATTGATACAGATCGACCGGCGCGAAGCGGATGCCGCGCAGGTTCATCTCCGCGCCCAGTTCCAGCAGTGTCACCTGATCCTTGTCCTTGGCGCTGATCGCGTTGCCCATCGCCTCATAGGTATCCAGCTTGGCGAAAAGGCTGTTCGTATCGCCCAGCATCACGCGCGCATCAAACCCATCGCCGCGCACTGTAAAGTAAGCGGCATAGTACGCGTCCGGGCGGTACAGCTTAAACCACGCGATGCGCAGCCCCATCATGACATAAGCCACCGCGTGCCCCTTGGGGAACATGTACTTGATCTTCTTGCACGAGTCGATGAACCACTCTGGCACGTCTTTCTCGCGCATGGCCTGCTCCATATCAGGCCGCAGGCCCTTGCCCTTGCGCACATTTTCCATGGTGTCAAAGGCCATCTTGGGCGCCACGCCATAGTCCATCAGCGCGTTCATGATATCGTCGCGCGTGCAGATGCACGCTGACAGCGGCGCGATGTCTTTTTTGATGAGTTCCTGCGCGTTGCCCAGCCACACGTCGGTGCCGTGCGACAGGCCGGAGATGCGGATCAGCTCCTCCATAGTGGTGGGCATGGTGTCCATGAGCATCTGGCGAACAAAGCTGGTGCCAAATTCCGGGATGCCCAGCGTGCCCGAGGAGGAGCGAAGCTGTTCGACTGTTAGCCCCAGCGCCTGCGGCGAGGAGAACAGTGACATCACGCCCGGATCGGTCAGCGGAATCTCCCGCGCGCTCACGCCGGTCAGGTCCTCCAGCATATGGATCATCGTCGGATCGTCGTGGCCCAGGATATCCAGCTTCACCAGCACATCATGCATGGAGCTGAAGTCGTAGTGCGTGGTCACAATGTCGCTGTCCACATCATCCGCCGGGTGCTGGATGGCGGTGAATTGATATATCTCGTACTCCTTGGGCACGACCACCATGCCGCCAGGGTGCTGGCCGGTTGTGCGCTTGACGCCCACGCAGCCCTGCACCAGTCGGTTCTTTTCAGCCTCGCTGGCGTTGATGCCGCGCTCCTCAAAGTACTTGGCCACATAGCCATACGCGGTTTTCTCGGCCAGCGTGCCAATTGTCCCGGCGCGGAAGCTGTGCTGCCTGCCGAACAGTTCCTCCACGTAGCGGTGCGCGCGCGGCTGGTATTCGCCGGAGAAGTTCAGGTCGATATCCGGCACCTTGTCACCCTTAAAGCCCAGGAACACCTCGAAAGGAATATCGAATCCGTCGCGGATCAGCGGCTGCCCGCACACCGGGCAGTTCATCTCGGGCAGATCGACGCCGACCTTGTATTTGTGTGCGTTGACGCCAAAGTCCACATGGCGGCAAGCCGCGCAGCGGTAGTGCGGCGGCAATGGGTTGACCTCGGTGATGCCGCACATGGTCGCGACAAACGACGAGCCGACCGACCCGCGCGAACCGACCAAATAGCCGTCGGCCAGTGATTTCTTGACCAGCTTTTCCGCAATGTTGTACAGCGTCGCAAAGCCGTAGCCGATGATCGCGTCCAGCTCTTTTTTCAGCCGCGCCTCCACAATGTCGGGCAGCGTGTCGCCATAGCGCTCGCGCGCGGTGCGCATGGACATATCGCGGATGTTCTCCGCCGCGTCGGGCCAGAAGGGCTGGAAGGTTTCCTTGCCCTCCGGGTGCGGTGGGAACAGCGTCAGTTTCGCTACTTTGTCGGCGATCTTTTGCGGATTGTCGATCACGACCTCGGCGCACTTCTCCTCGCCTAAGTAGGCGAACTCCTCCAGCATCTCATCGGTGGTCTTAAAGTACAACGGCGCCTGCTCGTCCGCGTCGGAAAAGCCCTGCCCGGCCATCAGCACCGCGCGGCAGGCGGCGTCCTGCGGCTTGAGAAAGTGCACGTCACCGGTGGCTACTACGGGCAGGCCGTGCTGCTCGCCCAGCGCCACAATTTTTTTATTGATCGCACGCAGTTCGTCGTCGTCGTCCACGCGCCCCTCGCGCACCAGAAAAGCGTTGTTGCCCACCGGCTGAATCTCCAGATAATCGTAAAAGCGCGCGATGCGGCTGAGTACCGTGTCGTCCTTGCCGTCGAGCACCGCGCGGTACAGCTCGCCCGCCTCGCACGCCGAGCCGACCAGGATGCCCTCGCGATGCTTTTGCAGCAGGTTGCGCGGGATATGCGGGCGGCGGCGGAAGTGGTGCAGGTGCGCCTCGGATATCAGCCGGTTCAGGTTCTCCATACCCTTTTGCGATATCGCCAGCAGGATCGTGTGGTGCGATTCGCCGATCGCGCCGTTACTCAGCGACATCGACAGGTCGCGCAGGGTGTCGATGCCCTTGTCCTTCGCGGCGGACAGCATGCGCGCCAGCATCTGCGCGGTCGCGCGCGCGTCGTGCACCGCGCGGTGCGCGTTCTTCAGCGATATGCCCAGCGATTTGCACACCGAGCCCAGCTTGTGCGTTTTTAGCTGCGGATACAGCCGCCGGGAAAACTCCAGCGTGTCGATGACCGCCGGGGTCAGCTCCTGGCCGATGCGCTTGAGTTCCTCGCGCAGAAAGCCCATGTCAAACGACGCGTTATGCGCCGCGACCGGCGCATCGCCGATGAACTCGATCAATTGCGGCATGGCGGCGTCGGCGCGCTGCGCGTCGCGCACCATCGCGTCGGTGATGCCGGTGATCTCGGTGATGCGCGGCGGGATGCTGCACCCCGGGTGCACCATGATGGACAGCTCGTCGGTGATCTGTCCGTCGATCAGCCGCACCGCGCCAATCTCGATCACCCGGTCGCGCAGCGGCGATAAGCCAGTGGTCTCAAAGTCCAGCACCACGATGGGCTCGCGCAGGTTGCGGTCGGTGGCGCGCTCCACCACCGTGCCCTCGTCGATCAGGTACGCCTCCATGCCGGGGATCAGCTTGACGCCATACTTGGCCGCCGCGCTGAACGCCTCGGGGAACGCCTGCACCACGCCATGGTCGGTGATGGCAAAGGCGGCATGCCCCCAGTCGGCGGCCTGCTGAATCAGCGCCGTCGCCGAGGCCAGACCGTCCATGCTGCTCATTTGCGTATGCGCGTGCAGCTCCACACGCTTGCGCTCGGCGGTATCCATGCGCTGCACTTTTTCAGCGCGCTGGATATCATTGACCATCAAGTTGACTTCGCGCGCGAAGGTGTCATAGCGGCACTCGCCGCGCACCGTCAGGCAGGTGCCGGGCTTCACCGCATCCACCACCGCCTGCACCGCGCGGCGCTCCTCGTCGGTGGGTTCGCCCTCGCTCTGCTGCTTGCCAAAGCCCTTCTTGTAGCGCAGGAACGCCTTGCACTGCATCGTGCCGGAAAAATCGGTCACGGAGAAAATCAGCAGCAGCTTATCCCCGCCCTTGAGCTGCTTGGTTTCGGCGGCCAGCACCTCGCCCCGGATGGTAACCTTGCCGCTGTCCTCGGTCAGCTCGTTGATGCTGACCGTCTGCTCGGCAATGCTCCGGCCCAGAATCTGCTTGCGCTCGGCGGGCTTGCCTTCGGCCACTGCCGGCCGCTGGGCGAACGATGCCTCCAGCACCGCCTCGTCGCGCTGCCGGGCTTCGATCAGCGCCTGCATGCGCTTTTCGTGATCAGCCGCCAGCGCCACATCCACGCGCACCTGCATGCGGAACACATCATACACCGCGCGTTGCAAGCGTCCGGATGCGTCGGAATCGGTGAAATACTGCACTGCCAGCGGTGACGGCAGCTCAATGACCAGTGTCTTGTCATCGGGCATACGAAAGCTGCTGTCCTGAAGCCACGTCTTGGCGATCGGGTGGTGGCGCAGCAGGCATGCCGACAAAAAACCGGCGTATGCGCCGGTGTTGTGCACCAGATCATCGCCCAGCGCAGGGCAGGCAATACGCAGCGACGTACGCATCAACGGAAAGGCGGCGGAGATGGCTCGCTTGGCCGCCAGAAACTCTTTTTCGGCAATCAGCTTGTCGGAAAGGAAGCAGACCATCACGCGCGATGCTTCGCGGTTCATCAGCACCTTTTCCAGCGTCAGGTGCGGAATCAACTCCTGGAGGTTCTCGCCAAACAGCTTGCGCCAGTCCCCTTTGCCCGCGCCGCTCATGCGCATCCCCTCCTTCCTTTGTGCCGGGTTTTCAGCCCTGTTTTGCCGCCAGTTTGCGGATCTCCTCGATCAGCGCACCGGCCAGATCGCCCTCGACCTTGCGCGGCGGCTCGCCTTTGACAAACAGCGCGCCCACGCCGTCGCCGCCCGCGATGCCAATGTCTGCCTCGCGCGCCTCGCCCGGCCCGTTGACCACGCAGCCCATCACTGCCACGGTCAGCGGCAGTGGCAGGTCGCCCACTTCCTGCTCCACGCGCCGTGCGATATCCGCCACGTCGATGCGCGTGCGTCCGCAGGTCGGGCAGGAGACAAACGTGATGTGGTTTTTACGCAACCCGCAGGCGCGCAGGATATCAATGCCCGCCTTGGGCTCGGGCAGCGGATCGCCGGTCAGTGACACGCGGATGGTGTCGCCGATACCGTCCAGCAGCAGCGCGCCGATACCGATCGCCGACTTGATCGTTCCCTGCCCGGGCAGCCCGGCCTCGGTGACGCCCAGATGCAGCGGATACGCGCAGCGCGCGGCGGCCAGCCGATACGCCGCAACGGTGCTGGCCACACTGGAGGCCTTCATTGACAGCACGATATCATAAAAGCCGCAGTCCTCCAGCAGCTTGGCGTGACTCAGCGCGCTTTCCACCATCGCCTCGGGCGTCGGCCCGCCATACTTGCGCAGCATTTCCTTCTCCACCGAGCCGGAGTTCACGCCGATGCGGATCGGAATCTTGTGCGCCTTCACGCAGTCGGCCAAACGGCGCACGTTCTCGTGCCCGCCGATGTTGCCCGGATTGATGCGCAGCTTGTGGATGCCGTGCTCCGCGGCGGCGATGGCCAGCGTGTGGTCAAAGTGGATGTCGGCGACCAGCGGCACCGGGCTCCCCTCCACCAGCGCGCGCACCGCGTCGGCGCAGGCCCGGTCATAGACCGACACGCGCACGATGTCCGCCCCGGCCTTGGCCAGCGCGCAAATCTGCGACAACGTCGCCTGCACATCGTCGGTCGGGGTGTTGGTCATCGACTGCACACTGACCGGCGCGCCGCCGCCAATGGGCACCGCGCCTACTTGAATGCTTCTTGTGTTCTCCGCCATGTGCCCTCCCTATGTGCGCTACGCGCCTGTCACCAGCCGCGCGATATCTTTGTACGTAAAGACCAGCATCAGCCCAATCAGCAGCACAAACCCCACAAAGTGAATCGTGCCCTCCAGATCGCGGTTGATCGGCTTTCTGCGAATGGCCTCCATGGCGAAGAAGATCAGGCGGCTGCCGTCCAGCCCGGGGATGGGCAGCAGGTTGACAAAGCCCAGATTGATGCTGATGATCGCGGCCAGCAGGATGTACATTTCAAAGCCGTTCTTGGCGGTTTCTTCCTGAATCAGCGCCACCGTGCCCACCGGCCCGGTCATCTGATCCAGTCCCTCTCCGCGCGTGACCATGCCCCACAGCGATGTATACATCAGCTTAACCGCTTCCACACACTGCTGCCAAGACTGGCCGATCGCCTGCCCCAGCGGCATGCGCTGGCGCAAATACGCGTATTCGATGCCCAGCAGGTAACGGCCCTGCTCCTCGCTGTAGCTGGGCGTGACGGTCAGCGATAGCTCCTGACCAGCGCGCTGGATGGTGAGCGTCACCGGGTTTCCCTCGCAGGCAATGATCGCGGTGGACACCTGCTCGCGCGTGGTCATCGGCACGCCGTCGATCGCGGTGATCAGGTCGCCGGATTGCAGCCCGGCAGTGATCGCGGGTTTGTCGGGCATCAGATTGCCGATGATCGGCTGATCGACCAGCACGCGCTGGCCGACTGCCGCCAGCATCACGATGAACAGCAGGATGGCCACCACAAAGTTCATGGTCGGTCCCGCCAGCACCGACACAAACCGCTTCCACACCGGCTGGCGGTTATAGGCGCGCGGGTCGTCCATCTCCTCGTCCTCGCCATAGAACAGGCAGAACCCGCCCAGCGGAAACGCGCGCAGCGAGAAGGTGGTGCCGGTCTTTTTGCTCTTGCGCGAGAACAGCTTGGGCCCCATGCCGATGGCGAATTCGTTGACGGCCATGCCGGTCAGGCGCGCGGCGACAAAGTGCCCCAGCTCGTGCACTGTGATGAGCACACCCAGCATGAACAGCGCCGCCAGGACATACCAAATGGTTTGTAACTGCATGTGTGTCTTCCTCTCTATGCGAAAACGCGCTTCTCTATCATACGCAAGCGGGCGTCATTTCTTCCCTGCGATGCACTGTTCGGCGGTTTCTCGGGCGGCGCGGTCGGCTGCCAGCACCGCCTCCAGCGTATCGGCGCTGCCCGAGGGCACGCGCGACAGTGTTTCCTCTACCGTGGCGGCGATGCGCCCGAAGGGAATGCGTTCGGCCAGAAAAGCCTGCACCGCCACCTCGTTGGCGCCGTTTAGCACGCACGGCGCAATGCCGCCGGTTTTCAGCGCCTCATACGCCAGCCGGATCGCGGGGAATTTCTCGCGGTCAGGCGCTTCAAAGCTCAACTGACTCATGCGCGTAAAATCGAGGAAGTCGCCGCCGGTGGGCAGGCGCTCCGGGTACGCCATCGCGTAGAGAATGGGCAGGCGCATGTCCGGCGTGCCCAACTGCGCGATGACCGCGCCATCTATAAACTCCACCGCGGAATGCAGCACGCTCTGGGGATGCACCAGCACTTCAATCTGCTCCGGCGCGACGCCAAACAGCCACTTGGCCTCAATGATCTCCAGCGCCTTGTTCATCATGCTGGCCGAGTCGATGGTGATTTTCCTGCCCATCGCCCAGTTGGGGTGCTTGAGCGCCTGCGCGACGGTCGCGCTGGCGATGTCGGCCTTGTCCCATGTGCGGAACGGCCCGCCCGACGCGGTTAAGAGCAGGCGGCGTACCGGATTGCCCGCCGCGCCCTGCAAGCACTGGAAGATCGCGCTGTGCTCGCTGTCCACCGGCAATAGCGGCTTGCCCGCTTGGGTTGCCGCGTCTGTCACGAGCTGCCCGGCGGCCACCAGCGGTTCCTTGTTGGCCAGCAGCACGGATCGCCCGGCTTTTAGCGCGGCCAGCACACCCTTCAGCCCCGCAAAGCCGACCACCGACACCAGCACACTGTCGGCTGGCGCTTGCGCCGCCGCCTCGGTCAAGCAGCCCTCGCCAAACACCCACTGGCAAAAGCGCAGGTCGTCGGGAATATGCGCGGGCTCGATCACTAGTCCGGCCATCTGCGGGCGGAACTTCCGCACCTGCGCAAACAGCAGGTCGGCCTGGCTGTGCGCCACCAGCGCGGTCGCGCGGAACCGGTCACTGTGCCGCGCGATCACGTCCAGCGCCTGCGTGCCAATCGATCCCGTAGAACCCAGAACGCAAATATCTCGCATGGCTTTTTCCTTTGCGGTTGTTGTTATAGGATGCGCGTGGGCAGCACCAGCGCGTAGGAGCACACCACCATCAGCGTGAAGAGGATGCTGTCCACGCGATCCATGACGCCGCCGTGCCCGGGAAAAATGCTGCCGAAGTCCTTGATGCCGCAGTGGCGTTTCACCAGCGACGCGCTGAGGTCGCCGACCTCCGCCGCCATGCCGCCCAACACGCCGATGACGATCACATCGAACAGCTTGGGCATGTTGTAGCCCAGCCGCACCAGGATGGTGGTGGTGGCAATCGCGCCCAGCACACTGCCGGCAAGCCCCGCGACCGCGCCTTCCCAGGTTTTCTTGGGGCTGACCTCGGGGCACATCTTGTGCTTGCCAAACAGCACGCCGATGAAGTACGCAAACGTGTCGGCAGCCAGCGCGATGACCAGCACCAGCATGATCATGTGGCTGCCGCGCGGCTGGCTGGCGTCGTTGAGCAGCACAAAGATCAGCGAGAACGGCAAAAACACGGTGATCAGCGGATACATGGACACTCCGGCATCCACCCAATCCGGCGCTTTACGGAAGCACACCACCAGCATCACCAGCAGCGTGGTCAGCACCAGCAGTGGCGCGATCATGGCCACGCCGCGCAGCAAGAACGCGGGCAGCACCAGTACGGCGGCAACGATCGCGGGCCACATCACCGGCTTATGCACCATCGAAAACGCCCGGTATTCCTCGATCAGCCCCATGATCAGGAGCGCGACGATGATGAGATTGGCCAGCCAGCCGCGAAAGTACAGCATGGCCGCCACGCCAATCAGCGCCAGCGCGCCGGTAATGATCCTCGTGCGCATGTTTCTCATCTCCCTAATACAGCGTGGGTTATTTCGGCTCGGATAATCCGCCAAAGCGCCGGTCGCGCCGCTGGTAGGCGGCGATGGCGGCGTGGTATTCGGCGATGGTGAAGTCCGGCCACAGCACATCGGTAAAGACCATCTCGGCATACGCGCACTGATAGAGCAGGAAGTTGCTCAGGCGCTGCTCGCCGCTGGTGCGGATGAGCAAATCTACCTCCGGCAGTCCGGCGGTGTACAGCCCCTGCGCAAAGTGGGCTTCGTCGATTTGCTCGCATGTTAGTTGACCCGCCGCCACCTGCTCGGCCAGCAGTCTGGCCGCGCGTACCATCTCGGCGCGGCTGCCGTAGTTCAGCGCGATATTGAGCCGAAGCCCGGTGTTGTCGCGCGTTTTATCCATCGCGGCGATCAGCGCCTCGCGCTGCGGGCTGGGCATGCCGTCCACATCGCCCAAGATGGTGATGCGCACTTTATTCTGATGCAGCTCTTCGATCTCGCGGCCAAAGAACTCCAGCAGCAGCCCCATCAGCGCACCCACCTCGTCGGCGGGACGCGACCAGTTCTCTGTGGAAAAAGCGTAGAGGCTCAGCGCCTCGATGCCGATATCGCTGCTGTTGCGGATGATGCCGCGCAGCGCCTCCACCCCGGCGCGGTGGCCAAACGCGCGCGGCTGCATGCGCTGTTTTGCCCAGCGGCCATTGCCGTCCATGATGATGGCCACATGTTTGGGCAAGCGCCGCATATCCAACGTCGGCTGTGGCTCCGCCTGCTTTTTATCAAACCAACCCATTGTTTCTCCTTATCAGACAGCCGATAAACGCCCAGCTGCGCTGTGGACGCCATGCCCGCTGCCTTGGCGCATCGATTGCGCCACTTCAGACAGGCATGCGTTCTCCTCGCATCTGGGCATTTCTCCACAGTCTGTGGCTAACACTCGTTCCCGTTTGGTTCCTGTCGCACCGTGGTCACAAACGCACAGGCGTCTATGTGCGCACCGTTCTCGCGCACGCGCACCACGCGCCACATGCCCTGTCCGGCGTCGCGCCGGGGCGCGAGGATGCGCGATACCTCCGGCTCAATGCCCTGCGCTCGCAGCGCGTCCATCGCCCTGTCCAGCGGCCAGCCCAGCAGGTTCCCGATGCGGCTCATTTGATGTCCATGATCTCCTTTTCCTTGTCGGCGCAAATGCGGTCAAGATCGACAATGGCCTTGTCGGTCATCTTCTGCATGTCGTCCTCGGCCTTCTTGATCTCGTCCTCGGAGATACCGGCATCCTTGGGCAGCTTCTTGACATGCTCGATGGCGTCGCGCCGGATCGAGCGGATCGCGACCTTCGCGTCCTCGGTGGTTTTCTTAACCAACTTGGTCAGATCGCGGCGGCGCTCCTCGGTCAGTTCGGGCAGCACCAGACGAATCACTTTGCCGTCATTGGTGGGGTTCAGCCCCAGATCGCTCTTTAGGATCGCCTTTTCCACCGCGCCCAGCGCCTTCACGTCCCACAGCGAGATCAGCAGCATGCGCGGCTCGGGCGCGGACACGTTGGCCATCTGGGTCAGCGGCGTCATGGTGCCGTAGTAGTCCACTTGAATGCGGTCGAGCAACTGCGGGTTGGCGCGTCCGGCGCGAATCGCCATCAGTTCGTTGCGCAGCACCTCGGCAGTTTTGCCCATTTTTTCCTTGGCGGTGTCGAGGATTTTCGTGATCATACGGTCGCCCTCCTGTCATTGTGCCTGTTTATGTATTGTACCGTGTTTGCCATCTCTTGGCAAGGGGTTGACGGCTGCTCACTGTTTCTTTGCGCCCACGTCGATATCGCGGCGCGTTTCGCCGGAACGGATGTTGAACGGCTCGGTATCCCCGGCCGCGCCCGGCGTTTCGGGCACGTCGCTGTCGATCTCGGACAGGTCGGGGCGGTTGATGGTGAACGTGTACCCATCCGGCAGCTCCACGCGCAAACGGTACTGACCGGGCCGCACGGCGTGGAAACGATACAGGCCGTATTCGTCGCTGGTGGTCTCGGCCACCAGTTGCTCGGCGCGGCCGGTGTACAGGCGGAATAGCACCAGCTTGACCCCGGGCAGCGGTGCCTCGCCGTAGTCTTGCAGGCCGTTGCCGTTCTCATCCACCCAGACGGTGTCGCCCAGCACCCCGGGCTGGATCGCACCGGCGTCCATGTGCGCAAGCTCCTGACCCATCGTCACGACAAACGGGTCGGTTTCGCCGACCTGCCCCTCGGGCACCGGCACCTTGCTGCTCACATCGTCGGTGCCGACACGGGCGTTGGTAAATAGGTAGGTGCCCGGCAGCGCAAAGCGCAGCGCGTAGTTGCCGGGGCGCACCGACGCGAATGTGTATCGACCATAGGCATCGACATCGAGGGTGCGCAGCGGTGTGCGCTCACCATCCGCGCCAATGCCCAGCAGCGTCACGACGGTACCGGGTAGCGGTGGTTCGCTGGTTTCGCGCAGGCCGGTGGCGTCGGTGTCCTCCCATACCTGCCCGCGAATGGTCACGCTGAGCACGGCGGCAACCGGCGCGGTGTCCGCCGTCTGTCCGGCAATCAGGTCGATGCGCGGGCCGGAACCCTCGGTTTCCAGCGCGTTCAGGTCGGTCAGTTCTGTGCCCTCGGCCAGGATGTATCCATCCGGCAGTGTGTAGCGCAGCTGATAGCCGCCCGCGCGCAGCGCGGCAAAGGTCACGCTGCCGTCGTTGTTGGCGCGCTGGGTGGCCAGCACATCGCCAGTGGTCGCATCCAGCAGCTCCACCAGCGTTTTTTCCACGCCCGGCTCGTCACCGGCGCGCGCGTTGTCCTGATCGGCGTCCATCCAGACCTGCGCGGTGATCACCGCTTGCGCCACTGCGCCAATGTCCTGCGCCTGGCGCTGTTCGCCCTGCTCCATCGAAAACGCTTTGCTCTGCGCAGAGCTGGCCGACTCGTCATACAGCAGTGCCACCTGATCCTGCGTCTTGGGCCGCGCGAAGAGATAGCCCTCCGGCAGATCGCAGGCAAGCTGGTAGGTGCCGGGGCGCACATCGGTAAACTCATAGGCACCTTCGGCATTGGTGCGCGTTTCATGCGGCGCGCCCTCGCCGATCAGCGACACGGCCACGCCTTCCAGCCGCCCGTCGCCGTCCTCATATTGGCCGCTGTCATTGCCATCGCACCAGACCGTGCCGCTGAAGGTGGCGCTGCGCACCGCGCCGATATACAGACCGTTCATTTGCTCGCCGTGCGCCAGCGTGATGGGTGCGGCGTCGCCTTCGGTCGCGTCCACATCGGCAATGATGCTGGCACGAATATTGGCGCGCGCCGAACCGCGCGCGAAGAGATGTCCCTGTGGCAACTCGGCGGTCAGTGTATAGGTGCCGGGCATCAGCCCTTCGGCGCGCCACACGCCCTGCTCATCGGTCAGCACCTCGGCGGCGACACGGTCGGTTTCCGCATCGGACAACAAGCGAATGCCGACGTCCGCCAGCCCGGGCTCACCCGGGTCGGGCAGGCCGTTGTTGTTGCTGTCCAGCCACACCGAGCCGCTCATCGACGCCGGGCGCAGCGCGCCGATATCGATGCCGGTCACGGCCTCGCCCATGCCCAGGTGGAACACCTCGGTTTCGGTCACATGCGCGCCGTCGTCGGGCACCATCTGACTTTGCCCGCCCTCGCGGGTAAACAGGTAGCCCTCGGGCAGCCCAAAGGCCAGCCAGTAATAGTCGGGCTGGAGGCCATCGAAATAGTATGTGCCCTCCCGGTCGGTCAGCACGGAGGCGACCTGCTCGTCCTGCTGCTCGCCATTTCTCCACAGTGTCACCAACACATTGCGCAGCGGCTTTTCGGTGTCGCCCCGGTTGCCGTCGTAGTCGGCGTCCTCCCACGCGGTGCCGGACACCGTGCCCAGGCGCAGTGCGCCCAACGCGATATCGTCAATGATTTCGCCAGCCGCCAGCGCGATGGGCGCAGTGCGCACCACATTGCGCTCGTGCGGCAGGAAGGCGACGCGCTTGTCTTGCGCATCCTCGCGGGTGGGCACAAAGCCCTCGGGCAGTGTAAAGCCCAGCCGATAGGTGCCCGGGCGCAGCGCGGGCAGCGCAAATTTGCCGTCCGTGCCGCTTGTTGTTTCGCTGATCGGCATCTCGCGCACGCCCTCGGCGCTGTACAGCGTCACGGTCACACCGCTGAGCGGCTGCTCGCCGTTCTCGTGCGCGCCGCTGTAGTCCTCATCCGCCCACAGCGCGCCGGACAGGCCGCCCAGACGCACCGCGCCGATGTCCATCGCGTCCATGCTCTGCCCCATCGCGATGGCGAACGGCGCAGCCGAAGCGCCCTCCTGTGCGTCTGCACGCGCGGGCAAGCCCTTGGCGACACTGCGCGCGTTGCCTGTGAACACGCATCCGTCGGGCAGCTTGACCCGCATGGTATACTTGCCGGGCATCAGCCCGCCAATGGTGTACTGTCCGTCCGCGTCGGTCGTCACTTTTTCGGTGGCAGCGCCGGTTTCGGCATTCTCCAGCCATACGGTGACGCCTTGCAGTCCGCTCTCTCCGGCGTCGCGCAGACCGGAATCGTCGCCGTCCATCCACGCCGTGCCCTGCACGGTGGCGGGCAGCATCAGCCCCATCTCCACGCGATACGCGCCCACGCCGGACGCCACCGCAAACGGCTCGGTCACGCCGGACGCCTGCCCATCGTCGGGCAGGATGCTGGCGCGGTCGCCGGACGCCACGCGGCGCGTTGGCTGCCAGCCATCAGGCAGCGCGTACGCCAGCCGGTAGCTGCCCGGATTCATGCGGTCATAGCGCACGGTGCCGTCCGCGGCGGTCTCGCGCCAATCCAGCGCAGACAGATCCTGCGGCACCGCCGCGTCGGCGGGCAACAGCGCCACGCGCACGCCGCGCACGCCCTTCTCGTATGCGCCGCGCATGCCCTGATAGTTGTCGTCGCCCCAGGCGTGCACCACCACGCCGGTGGGGATCAGCGCGCCCGCGTTCAGGTCCGCGATGTCCTGACCCATCGCCAAGCGGATCGGGTCGGTATAGCCGACCGTGCCCTCGCTGTGCGTGATCGCGCCGCCCTGGGTAAAGGTGTATTGCCCGCGCAGCGTCGCGCGCACCACATAGGCGCCGGGGCGCAGGCCGGTAAAGCGGTAACGCCCCTGCACATCGGTCAGTGTGGAAGCCAGCACCGCTTGCAGGTTCTCATCCAACAGTTCTACGCGCAGGTTGGCCTGCGCCGTCTCATCCACGCCCTGTTGCCCATCGGAATCGGCGTCGGTCCAGATCACGCCACCGATGCTGCCCAGTTTAAGCATTCCGACCGGCGCGATGTCGCACACCGTGCCCTGCGTCACGCTCAGCGCCAAGCTGCCCACACCCGCCTTCTCGCTGACCGGCGCGCCCTTGGCAAACACCGTGCTGTCCGGCAGCGCAAAGCGCACAATATATTGTCCGGCAGTCAGGCCACCGAAGCGATACTGACCCTGATCATCTGTCATTGCCTCAGCCACCAGCTGCTCCGCGCCGTTCGCAGTCTTTTTCAGCAGCGTTACGCTGACGCCGGGCAGCCCGGCCTCATCGCCGCGCGCGCCGTCCTGATCGTTGTCCAGCCACACCACGCCCTGCGCGGTGGCGGCGTGCACCACCCCGGCGCACAAGTTGGTCCAGCGCTGCGATGCCGAGATCGGGAACGCGTCGGTCATGCCCTGCGCCGCGTCGGCGATGGTGCTGGCGAACGCGTCGTTGCCCTTAAACGGCGCGGGCAAGTACGCGTCGGGCAGCACAAAGCGCACGCGGTAATTGCCCATTTCAGTCACGTCGAAGCGATAATTGCCCTGTTCGTCGGTGCGCGTTTCCTGCACCACGTTCAGGTTGACCGAGCGCAGCAACTGCACCGTGATCGGCGGCAATCCGGCGGCGCTTTCGGCGGCGTCCCAATAGCCGTCGTCCGGCGATTGCTCCAGCCATACGCTGCCCACCACGCCGCCGGGCTGCTTGTCGGCCAGCGCGATCGGCGCGGGCTGCCCGCCGCCCATGTCTACCACAGCGCGCTCGGTATAGCGCGGCGCAGATTCCACCGGCTGGCCCTGTTCGTCCAAATACTGCACGCGATAGCTATAGGTGGTTTCCACGGTCTGCGACTTGGGGCCAGCGGTGGTGATCGCCACATCGCCGGGCACAAAGCTCGCGCCGACCTGCGGCGTGCCGGTCGCCTGCTGCACATACCACACACGCACCGCGCTGATGCGCTGCGGCACATCAGCCAGTGACACCTGCTGCGCGCCCTGCTGGATGCCAGGCAGCGTGCGCACATCGTCCCAGCGCCAGCCACCGTCCACCAGCCGGTACGCTATCTTCGCGTCCAGCGCGCCGCCGTCGCGGTCTTTGGCCTGCCCCACCGATACGCCGGTGATGCCCGCCGCGCGGTCGGTCAGCGCCGCCTCCAGCGTCACCGCGCTCAGCGGCATCGGCGCGCCGCCCTGCCAGTCGTGCGCGACCAGTATCTGCCCATCGCGCGCAGTCGGGACAATGCTGCCGCCCAGCGCCTGCGCGGTGGTCGGCACCGGCGTCACCATCCAGCCGACCTGCGCCATCGGATTGCCCTGCTGCATGTAGGGCGGTATTTCAATCTCTGCTTCTACCGGCGCGACCTGCGCGTCCAGCATATAGCCCACGGGCGCTTGCTCCATCACCAGTTTATAGCGTCCGGCGGGCATCGCCATCTCGTTCTGGTAGCTGCCGCCCTCGGCGGCAAAGCGCAGTGCGGGCTCCACCTCCCACGCCTGGCCGCCGGTGCGCGGCGCGAACAGCGCAAAGCTGCCGCCCGATACCGACGCGCCGGTCACGCCGTCACTCAGCGTCAGCGCAAAGAAGCCCTTGTCCGATGTGGCGGCGATCTCCGCCTGCGTCCGCTGGCCGGAGAACACAAACACCTCATGATACGAACGGTCATCCACATAGCCCTGCGTCGCGGTGCCCGGCACTTCGCACAGGTAGTAGGCCGTGCCCTCCGGCGCGGCGGGCAGCGACACCTCGCTGTATTCGCCGATGATCGGCGAGATATTGGCGCACAGCACGTACTGCCCGGCCTCGCTGGGGTAGGGCAGGTATTGTCCGTTAGCCTGCGTGAACACGCCATACTTGCCGGGCAGCGGCACGCGGAAAGCCTGCATATTGGCATTGAACGTGTATCCGCGCTTGTCCGCGGCCAGCACGCCCTGCCGCGCGTTGGTCAGGGTCGCGTTGATCACCTGCGCGGAGGGCACCTGAATGGTCTGCGTGGACAGCGGGCTGTACCCATCGGGGCTGCTGATCTGTTGCAGGATGTACTCGCCCTCCGGCATGTCCAGCGCCAGCATCATGCCCCGCGCATCGGAGGTCAATTGCCGTGCCGCCCCCCGCCCATCGGCTGGGTACAGCGCAAAGACCGCGTCCGCCAGTGGCTTTGCCGGATCAGCGGCGTCGGTCAGGGTCAGTTTCAGCCCGCCCAGCGTACTGACCGCCATGACCGCGCCTTCGTTTGTCGCGCCATTGATGACTTCCACTGGCTGCGGCTCGGCTGCACCGGTGAATCCGTCCGGCCACGCGACCACCCGCGCGCGATAATATCCTGCGGGAAGTCTGGGCGTCGCGCCCGCGATCTTCGCAATGCCCTGCGCGTCGGTGCGCAGCAGCAGCGGCGTTTGCTCACTGGGATACGGTACATAGTCGGCGGCATTGTCAGCCTGCCCGCCGTCGCGCAGCTGCAGCAGCGCCACCGACACGTCGGCCAGCGGCGTTTGCCGCTGCTCGCCCTGCGCATCCATGGTGTCGGCCCATGCGGTGATGCGCAGTGTGCCCTGCTCGCTGTGCACCAGACTGCGCTCGGTAAAGCGCCCCGCCGCGCATTCGATGGCGACCGGCTCGGTCGGCGCAAAGCCGACCGGATTGTCGATGGATTGGATGTGATAGGTACCGGGCTTTAATACCGGCGAAACCGCCTGTCCGGTGGTATCGCAGACCAAATCAAAGCCATGCTTGCCCTGCGCGTCGGTCACACGATAGCTCGCGCCAGACAACCGCGCGCCGCTGTCATCCACCGCACGCACGATCAGCCGCGCGTCGGGTGTGGGCATCAACACCACCGCGCCGTCCTCGGCGGGCAGCGTCAACACCACCGGCGCGTTTTTCAGGACGCCAGCCTGCGCCTTGGTCGCCGCCACGGCGTACTGTCCCGCCGGCAGCGTCAGTGCAAAGCCGCCGTCCGCATCGGTGCGCACGGTCAGCGGTTGCCCATCGCCGCCCACAACCGGCTGGCCATGGGCATCGAGCACCGCCAGCGTCACCTCGCCCACCGGCTGCGGTTGCAGCGAACCATCGTCGCCCAATGCCCCTGCGCGCAGCATAAACCGCCCGGTGCGCACCGCCGGGCAGGCGATCTCTACCTCCGTTAGCGTCGCGGGCCCGGCCTGCAGCGCGTCGGTCTGCCAGGCGAGATCGACGCCGTTTGCCTGCACGGTCGCGGGCAGCGCATAGCCGTCGGGCAGCCCGGTCAGCGCCACAGCATATGCCCCGGCAGGCAGCGCCTCGGACATCGCCGCGCCGCTGTCGTCCGTCGGATACGGGCCATAGGTTTTGCCTTCGCGCGTCAGCGTGACACTGACTGCACCGAGCGGTACCTCGGCGCTCTGCGCCGTCTGGCCGAGCACCCGCACGCGCACACGGCACTCCGGCGAGCCGGTGATCACCTGCACGGTGCTGGTCTTTTCATCGGTCACCCGCACCTGATACGCCTCGGCTTGCAGCAGGTTGCCCTGCGCCGAGCGCTGATCCACACGCACGGTATAGTTGCCCGACGGCAGCGCCGCCTGCGCCCAACCGCGTTGGTCGCACACCAGTTTGGCGGGCGCGCCGGTATCCAGCGACACCGCAGCATTGCCCTGCTCATCCAGCACGTCACAGGTCAGTCCGGCCAGCGGCGTGCGCACAATCTGCCCAGTTTGGTCCACCGACACTCGCTCGGCCTGCACCGCCAGCTTGCCGGGCTCCACATAGTTCATCTGCGCGGTGGTCCACGTGGCGTCTCGCACCACCACGACGCGTTGCGCGTCTTGGGCGGGCAGCATGCCCTTGGGCGGCTGCACGCTGTCCAGCAGGTAGTTGCCCGCAGGCAGCGCGCCCAGCGTCCATGTGCCGTCCACCCCGCTGACGCCCTCAAACCGGGTCTGATTCTGCGCGGTCAGGCACAGCTTGGCGCCCGCCTGTTTCTCGCCGCTGGCGTTCACCGCAGTGATGATTGCGCCGCCGGGCATCGCGTTGTCCAGCACCAGTTCGCGCTGCTCGCCCAGCTTCCAGTATTCCTGCGCCGCCATTTGATAGCCCATCGGCGCGCTTTCCTGCAATAGATAAAACTCGGTCCTGTCCGGCAGCGCAAAGGCCACCGGTTCATCCTCTGTACGAATGCGATACGCGCGATAGGGCGCTTCCGGGTCGGGCCAGGGTGCCATATTGCCCTCTGCGTCCATCGCGTAGATGCCAAACTCCGCGCCGGGCAGGCACGCGATCGCTCCGGTCTGTTCGCCCGGCTCGCCGCGCGTCAGCCCGCGCACAGTCAGGGTATATTGCCGAGCGTTCGCCTCGGTGGCGGCGGGCACAAACACGACTTTGCCCGACTCGCTGACGCGGAAATCCGCAAACACATGCAGTCCGAGCCACACCAGCGCGGCGGCAAAAACAATCAGCGCGATGCGCGCCGCCGGTCGGTTGTTCCTCTGTGCCTTCTTCACAATGCGTATCCTCCTGCCGCCGAAAAAAACCGGCGGGACAATTCCATTTGGTGGCTAAACAGCCACACTGTATAGTACCGCAACAGGCATGTGTTGTCAATGCGCGGCGCTGGCAAACGGTTGACAATCCAGCCTTTTCCATGGTATACAGGATGCAGTTTGATGATGAGGTGAAAGCATGCAAACACGGTATACGGAGCAGTACACACTGAGCGCCGCCGATGTGGATTTGACTGGTCGCTGGCGGCCAAGCAATATTTTGATCCGCATGCAAAACGCGGGCATCGCGCATTCCGAGCTGCTGGGCTGCGGTCGCGTGCAGATGCTGGAGAGCAACAAAATCTGGGTGTTGTCGCGCACGCATGTGCACATGGACGCCTATCCCATGATGGATGAGGACGTGGTGGCGCACACCTGGCCGGGCACAACCAACCGCTTCTTTTTCCCGCGCTATCATGTGTTCGAGCGCACCGACGGCACGCCGCTGGGCTGCGCCGCCGCACTGTGGCTGATTCTGGACGTGGAGGCGCGCAAGATCGTGCTACCTGCGCAGGCCGCCGTGCCCATGCCGGACACCTCGGCGTTTGCGCCGCCGCTGCCGCTGCCCGAGCGCGTCACCCCCGTGGATGGCGAGGCAAGCACCAGCCTGCGCGAACCGTGCTATACCGATCTGGATGTGAACGGCCACGTGAACAACGCGCGCTATGCCGACTGGGTATGCGACGCGTTGCCGCTGGACATGCAGCGCACGCACGCGCTGAAAGACCTGCTGCTCAATTACTCCAAGGAGATTTGGCCCGGCCAGACCGCGCGGCTGACGCTGCGGCAACAAGACGCGCGCTTCTCGCTGACCGGCGAAGCGCCCGACGGCGACCCGCTGTACTTTGAGGCGGGCGGCGCGTTCATGCCCTGGCACAGCGACCGCCGGGTGTAGGCCCGCTTCTTCCACACCAAGACCGCTGCGCAGCGGTCTTTTTTTCACGCCTTTTTGTCGCGCACATACGCTATACCAACCCCTCATGTCAAAAAAGGAGTGAATGCCATGCAGACTTGCTCCAACCTCCCGGCTGCCGACGCGCTGGCCACTTGGCGCGTCAGCGGCGCGGGCAGCACGGATCCCTGCCTGTCCAGCGCCGATGCCATGGGCACCGCCAGCGGCACACTGCGCAGCTATTGCGATACCTTCCCGGCCAGCGCGTATCAAAACGAGACGTTTCAGCGCATTTGGCGGTTTGATGTCGCGCTGGACGGCGGCAAACGCCATGCTGCCTATTGTCTGGAAAAAGGCTTGCCCGGGCCGCTGGGTGACGGCCATCGCTACGCCACTGTGCCGCTGGCCGAGGCTTTCCCCGACCTGACCGGCGCACAGATTCGCCAGATCGGCTGGCTGCTCACCCATACATATCCGGCGATCACCGCCGCGCAATTGTTCGCCGCCGCTGGGGTGAACGCCAGCGCAGCGCCCGCGCTGGACGACAATGACGCCTATGCCGCTGGGCAAGTCGCGCTGTGGTCGGTGTTCCGTCCCACCACCGCCGCAGAGCGCACCTTCTACATCTGCGGCACGACCACACCACATCCCAAGAACGCGCGTCTGGAGCGCACGGCCGCTTACCTGCTGGCACAGAGCCAGCTCGCGGCGACCGCCAGGCTGGACGCGCGCCAGTTGCCGCCATGCGGGCGCAGCGGCTGCCGCAGCGCGACCGTGCCCGACCAGACGTGTCTGGAGGACTGCGGACAGCAGGCAATGACCCGCCGCAACGGGCGATGGCAGTACGGCCCGCTGCGCGTCACTGCGCGCGCGACGTCCACGCTGTCGCTGCATGCCGCCTGCGCGCACGAAGCGCCGGGCACGCCGGTCACATTGACCGATGCCGATGGCAACCCACTGGCCGCGCCCATCAGCGGCGAAGATTTCTTCCTGTCCTTCCCCGACAGCGTGCGCGCCAATTGCTATACGTTGTCGCTGTCGCCCGAGGGCGCGCAGGTGTGCGCCGTCGCGCTGGTGGATGCGGATGATCCGCCGCACCCCAACCGCATGCAGACGCTGGGCATGGCGATCCTCGACCCGGTGCGCGCGCAAGAAACTTGCCTGTGCTTCTGCTGCTATGCGCCGCAGGACTGCCCGCCCTGCCCGGACTGCCCCCGGTGCCCGGATTGTCCCGCCTGCCCGGACTGTCCACGCTGCCTGCCATGCCCTGTATGCCCCGATTGCCCCATGCCGCCCAAACCGACCTGCCCACTGGACCACCCGCCCCCCTGCAAGCCATGCGGCGGCACGCTGGGCATTTGCATGCGGCCCAACTACCCCACGCACACAAAGCCGGACAAAAAAAAGAGACGGTAGCGCCGTCTCTTGCTTGCCCGCTGCAGAATCGGTCTTTTTCCCGGAGTCTATGAAGGGGCAACAGCCCCTTCATAGATTTATGGAGAGGTTCCTCCTATTCGGACAAATCCATAAACCAGTCGGTCAAAAACTGCGCCCACGGCGGCCTGTAGTCTTTCGCCCCGCAAGGGGTAAAGGCAACTTCCACTTCTTCGAACCGTTCCTTTTGCGCGTTGAAGCGGAGCAGCGTGTGCGCGCTGCCTACATAGCTCCCATTGTGACTACCTGTCCAGCAGTATTGGGCGACACCCAACAGCGCGGGCCCCGCCGCCTGCGGGACCGGGTATACCATATAGCAGGAGTCTACCCCCATGATACGGTACTCATCCTCCCAAAAGCCCAAAGCGAAATCTGGGTTCGGCATCCCCTGATCATCGTAGAAGTACATGGCATCATGATCGGCGGGCAACTGAAACGTCATCGAAAACGGCAGTGTCTCATGATGTATTTCAAACTGCCATCCTGGTTTGGGGATTGCCCGGAAGGGGCTGAAATCCACATTGTTATAAAACGCTCCATTGTCGTACAGCAAAGCAATGCCTTCTGGCGAAAGTTTGAGGATCGACCATGCGTATCCGCCGAATCCTCCGCACGCGCCATAGTCGGTCACGGCTAAAATGTCGTCTGCGCCATCTGCATCAAAGTCGGCAAAAAAGAGCTTCCCCTCCATGATCCAATCCCCAATTTGCCGGTAGTGTTTCTTTCCCGCGATATCCACCAACAGTACCGGCGGACGAAAACCTTCGTCCGCCGCTGTCGCTACACGCAACAGCAAGACGGTTGCTTTCGAGCCGTCCGCCAGGCGCATAGTATGCGCTTCGCACACTTCATCGACAACACAAAGAACCTGCTCGGATTCATACGTAAGGAAAAAATTCCTTCTGTATTGTTCATATCCGGGCAGGCCATCGGCTATGGCGATCGACGCAAAGAAGCACAGGCACAGCCCGACCATCAAAGCGACCAACCGGCGCGGTTGATGTTTTGTGTTCATGATAGAATGCCCCTTCCAAGGAAGTATATCCTTTGTATGATAACAACGCATTTGGAAGATCATTCCTTGCAAATTTTAGGAAAAAACAAGCGAGTAAAGCACAGCTTGCGTTTTGTCCAAGCATGCTACATCGCCTCTCGAATGCGCTTTAGAATCCGCGCCTCCTGCCGCGACACCTGCACCTGCGTCATGCCCAGCATGCGCGCGGTTTCGGCCTGCGTCTGGTCGCGAAAGTAGCGCAGCAGGATCAGCCGCCGGTCGGGGATGGGGAGCTGCTCCAGCAATTGCCGCAGCAGGATGCGGTCGATGCTGGCCTCGGCCTGTGGCGCGCCCACCACGTCGGACAGCGTCGCGCCTTCATCCTCGCCGATCGGCGCGTCTAGCGACAGCACCGCGCGGCCGCTCTCCAGCGCCTGCGCCAGCTCCGCCGGATCGCAGCCCAGCGCGTCGGCAAGCTCGGTCAGCGTCGGCTCGTGCCCCAGCCGCGCGCGCAGGGCGTCGGCCTCCGCTAGCGCCTTGCTCGCCAGCTCCTTCAGCCGCCGCCCTACGGTCAGGCTGCCGTCGTCGCGCAGAAAACGGCGCATCTCGCCCATGATCATCGGCACCGCATAGGAGGAAAACCGCACGCCGTACGACGTGTCGAAGTTGCGAATCGCCTTGACCAGCCCGAGGCAGCCGAGCTGATACAGCTCCTCCATGTCCGCGCCACGTCCGGAAAAGCGCATCAGCACCGAGCGCACCAGCCGCAGGTTGGCGCGCACCATCTCATCCAGCGCGCCGGTGTCGCCTGCCTGTGCGCGCGCGATCAGCGCCATCGCCTGCTCGTGTGTTTGCGTGGTGGCGCTCATTTTGTGTGCGGCGCAAACTGCTTGCGCATGCGTACCAGCGTGCCCTGCCCCGGCACAGACTCGACCTCCAGCGCGTCCATGAAAGTCTGCATCACCGCAAAGCCCATGCCCGACCGCTC
The DNA here is from genome assembly GCA_031552735.1 of Eubacteriales bacterium. Classification (GTDB taxonomy): domain Bacteria; phylum Bacillota; class Clostridia; order Christensenellales; family Aristaeellaceae; genus JAVBUY01. Next base: position 26,132 of record JAVBMF010000001.1, on the reverse strand, counting down.
CAGCTCGGGATGGGAGGTGTAGAACGGCTGCATCGCCTGCGCTAAGTCCGCGATGCCCTTGCCCTGATCAATGACCTCGATGGTCAGCAGCGACGCGTCGTCGATGGTGGCGTTGAGCGTCACCGTGCCGCGCGTGCCCTCGTAGCCGTGCACGATGCAGTTGGTCACCGCCTCGCTGACGGCGGTCTTGATGTCGGATAATTCCTCGATGGTGGGGCTTAACTGCACGGCAAACGCGCTGATCACCACACGCGCAAAGGACTCATTCTGCGCATAGCTGGAAAACGCCAGCCGCATCTCGTTGACAATGCTCATGTTTCTTCCTCCCGTGCCTTAGCGGCCACTTCTTTGGATGATTTGATGCAAACCGGAAAGCTGGAAAATGCGCGCCACATTGGCGCTCATATTGCGCACGGCCAACGTGCCTTGCCGCCTGGCCAGCGTGCGATAGCGGCCGATCAGCACGCCAATGCCTGAGCTATCCATAAAGGTCAGTCCATCCAGATCGAGCACCAGATGCGTGATGCGCTCATCGGCGAGCAGGGCGTCCAGATCGCGGCGCACCTGCTCGGCGGAATGATGATCCAGCTCCCCTTTGAGCCGCACGGTGAGCGTATCCTGTTGTCGCGCGTGTTCCAGCATGCTTTTTCCTCCTTGGCGCAATGCGTGTTGTCTGCTGTGTTTCCGTATAATGTCTCCTATATCCTCCCTCGAAAAATAGCGTTTTATGCGATCCGGATGAGAATCGTTCGACGAAATTTTCAGCGGCGCATATACTCGTCCGCATTTGATTTCTCGAAATAGATCGCGGGAGATTTTTTCGATTGGCAAGGAGCCTGAAGGAGGCGTAGCCAGCAGCTACGGCGACTGAAGCACGACAACACCAACCGGAAAAAGATCCGCGAGATATGCGAGAAATCAAATGTGGACGAGTATCAAGTTGCATAATGGCGTGTGTGTGGGTATACTGTTGGACAAACGCAGAGGGAGGGGATCGGCGTGCGCAAGGTGCTGGCATGGCTGCTGCTGTTTTGTTTGGCCTGCCCTGCCGCGCTGGCGGCCGAACCCACCGCGCCGCCGCGCAAGGTGGTCTACCTCACCTTTGACGACGCACCCACCGAGCTGACCCCGGCACTGATTGCCATGCTGCAATCGCTGAATGTCCCGGGCACGTTTTTCATGGTGGGCCGGTATATCGAGCGCCGCCCGGAAGGCGCGCGGCTGATTCGCGACGCGGGCATGGCGATGGCCAGCCACTCGTATGAGCACCGCACCACGCAACTGGGTGACAAGCGCAGCTTCCTGCGCGACGCGCAGAACTTCCAGCGCGCGCTGGACGACGCGCTGGGCGAGCCGTATCCGATTCACTTATTCCGCTTTCCGTATGGCTCCACGTGGGCGACGCCGTCGCTGAAACGCTGGGTCAGCGACTCGCTGCGCATGACCTGGGTGGACTGGAACGCGCTGAACAACGACGCCATCGCCGGCGACGCCAGCAACCCGCAGCGCATGGTGGAGATCGCGCTGGCATCGGGCGGCAGCCGAGACGAGATCGTGCTGCTGATGCACGACGGCAAACCGCACACCATCGCCACGCTGCCGCTGCTGGTGGCTAACTACAAAAGCCGCGGCTATTCCTTCGATATCCTCACGCCGGACTTTCACAGCATCCCCAGTGTCAACATCGGGTTAGCGCCAAAACCGGCTAATGTGACACGGCTGCTAAAAAAATAGATTCCTCGCTGCGGTATGTCAGCGAGGAATCTTTGTATATCGGTGTCTTATATTTCTCGGGCACTTTGCAAAAGATCTCTGCTCTTCTGGATCAGCGTCAAGCAGGAAAAAAGCTCTATCCCCTTCCAATCGTTTTTGATCTGGGCAACGGAAACCCGGGTCGCTCTATGTCGAACAAACGACTTCGGATAGTCAATGTGAAAGCCCGTTTCGCTAAACCCATATCCCGTTCCGCCCAGCATCTCCAGGTAGGCTCTGAACCGGTCCTCCTCGATCCTTACGCTCTGGCCATCCACAATGGTCCACCCCGCGTCCTCGGCAGGGGTTTCCGCCAGCAATCGATCCCTTACCGCTGTCCACGGCACAAGCTCCTCCTCAAATTCCGGAAGAGCTAGCTTGAGCGCGGCAGCAAGCGCTTGGACATGATCTTGGGTACTTCTTCTCGTGATTCCTCGACGGAGACGATATCCTCCGGCATGGGCACCCTTGTGCCGTCCTCCCAGAATATCGGCACGAGCGTAGGCATCGGCGTCGAGGTCGGTCTTGGGGTCCTCGTGCACTTGGGTGCTCTGGTTGGTTTCGGTGTTTTCGTTGGCCTGGGTGTTTGCGCCGCAGCCACCGTCGCTGTCGCGTCAGACGAATGGGTCGCCAGCGCCAGGTCAGCCACCATGACCAACAGCATGCTCACGATGAGAAGGATTGTGATGATCCGCTTGTGCATAGACAGGCCTCCGTTTTATGACCACTGCGTGGGCGTTTCAACCATCACCATAGACGAATCGAAAATCCATATCATTTCAAATGTAACAAAACATGGTGTGTATGTCAACAGCATCCAACACAAAAAGCCGCCCTATGCTTTCAGGCGGTCTTTTCTGTTGCTCCCGATTACCCCGCGATGGCCAGCACCTGCTCGCCGGTCAGCATCTCCTGCTGCTCCAGCGCGTCGGCGATGCGCACCAGCGTGTCGTTTTCTCTTTCCAGCTCCGCCAATACCTGCTGATAGATCGCTGCCAGCCGCGCCTGCATGGTGGCGATTTCGCTTTGTCCGATGGGCGACACCTGTGCCAGCGCACCGCGCGCCATCGGCCCCATCGCGTCGTCCATGCCCCACTCCAAACACATGCGGCTCATCAGCTCGGTGGCTTTTTGCAGGTCGTTGGACGCGCCGGTGGTCACGCGATCCTCGCCAAAGGTGAGCTGCTCGGCGGCGCGCCCGGCCAGCGCGACGGCGATGTGCGCCTCCAGCTCGCGGCGGCTTAAAAACATGCGATCGGGCTGGATGGCCATGCTGTAGCCTGCCGCACCCTTGGTTGATGGAATGATGGACACCTGCGCCAGTCGGCAATCGGGCAGCCTGCGTAGCGTGATCAGCGCATGCGCGGCCTCGTGCACGGCGGTCACCCGCTTTTCGTGCAGCGATACATCCCCGCGCTCGGCCTTCTCCTCGCCGACCAGCACGGTCTGCATCGCGTCGGCGATGTCCTTGGCGGTGATCGCCTCGCCGCCATGCTGCGCCGCACGAATCGCCGCCTCGTTGAGCATGCTTTCCAGCATCGCGCCGGAAAAATATACCGTGTCGGCGGCGACCTTCTCTAAGTCCACGTCGTCGGCCATCGGTTTGTTCCCGGCATGCAGCGTCAGGATTTGCAGCCGCTCCTTTCGCCCCGGCAGGCCGATCTCCAACTGCCGGTCAAACCGCCCGGGCCGCAGCAGCGCCGCGTCCAGCGTGTCCAGACGGTTGGTGGCGGCCAGCACCACCACGCCCTCGTTGGCCGAAAAACCGCTCATCTCGGTCAGCAGCGCGTTGAGCGTCTGCTCGCGCTCATCGTTCTGGCTCTCGCGCTTCTTGCCCAGCGCATCGATCTCGTCGATGAAGATCACCGCGCGCTCGGCCTTGTGCGCCTTCTTGAACAGATCGCGCACGCGGCTGGCGCCCACGCCGACATACATCTGCACAAAGTCCGATCCGCTGACCGCGTAGAAGGGCACCCCGGCCTCCCCGGCCAGCGCGCGCGCCATCATGGTCTTGCCGGTACCCGGCGGGCCATACAGCAGCACGCCGTGCGGAATGCGCGCGCCATACGCCGCGTACTTTGTCGGATTTTTGATAAAATCGACCAACCCGCGCAGGCTGCGGCGCGCTTCCTCATTCGCCGCGACATCATCAAACGTGATGGTGGGCACCGCCGCCTCGGCTTCCATGCCGCCAATCTTGCGCGCCATGCCCTTGCCCTGCTGGCGCAACATCAGCCACAGCACACCGCCAATCAGCACCCCGGCAACCAGCGCGCCCGCTGGGTTTGCGCCCGGTTCGGTCACCTCTACCCCCTGTTCGAGCAGCGTTTCCTTGTAGTTCTCTTTGCGCGGATTCTCGGTGGAAAACTCCGCGCCGCCAGTCGTGGTCACACGCATCATCGCGCCTTCGCCCAGCGCCACACTGGCGATCTCCCCGCCGCGCAGCATCCGTGAAAACTCGACGTACGGCACGCGCACCGGCGGCCTAAGCGAGATCACGGCGGCGGCAATCAGCATCGCCGCGCCCAGCAGGACGCGCACGCCCAGTTTCCATTTCCCAGCTCTGGTCACGGCTTCCACCTCGATATAAAAATATAATGAAATATGTGCGATCAGTATACCGTCATCGCCGCCGCGTGTCCATGACCAAAACCTGTCTTTGCTGCCAGTGCGTGTTTCGTTGTTCGCGCGGACACACTATGCGCACGATTGTAGAGGAGGTCGCGCGCGACATGAGCGAACAACACGAAGAAAAGGTCAAAAAGCCGCATCGCGTATGGCGCGTGCTGGGATACATCGCGCTGGGCATGCTCGTGCTGATGATTGGCGTGGGCGTCTGGGGCTACTTCGCGTTGGATGTCGCCAACTGGCACGCCATCGACCCGGAAAAATTGACCAATTTGCAGCAGACCACGATGCTCTACGATAATGATGGCGCGCTCATCACCACCGTGCAGGCGGTAGAGAACCGCACGGTCATCCCGTTGGCGCGCGTGCCGGTGCATGTGCGTCAGGCGTTTTTGGCCGCCGAGGACTTGCGCTTCTACGAGCACCCGGGCGTGGACATCGTGCGCATCATCGGCGCGCTGATCACCGATATCCGCACACGCTCCTATCGCGAGGGCGCATCCACCATCACCCAGCAGCTGATCAAACTGTCGCACCTGACCGCCGAAAAAGCTTGGGCGCGCAAGATACAGGAAGCGTACCTCGCCGTGCGGCTGGAGCAGGACTTTACCAAGGATCAGATTCTGGAGATGTATTTGAACTTCATTAACTTCGGCAACGGCGCGTACGGCATTCAGGCGGCGGCGCAGACCTATTTCGGTGTCGATGTGGAGGATTTGTCGCTTGTGCAGGCCGCCTCGCTGGCCGCCACCATCAAGGCGCCGTCCGCCTATGCCCCGCACACCAACCCCAAGAACAACGCCGAACGCCGCAGCTACATTCTGGATACCATGCGCCAAGAGGGCATGGTGACGCCCGAGGATGCCGACGCCGCCAAGGATGCCACACTGTTCGTGCGCGTGAAAGAGGAGCAGCCCATCCGCTATGGCTGGGTGGTGGACGAGGCGCTTTCCGAGGCCGAGCAACTGCTGGGCATCACCGCCGAGGAGGTGCTGGGCAGCGGGCACAGCATCTACACCACCATGGACACGCGCCTGCAAAATATCGCCGACAAGCTGTACACGGAGAAAAAACGTTTTCCGGCCAACGCACGCGACGGTGTGCAGGCACAGAGCGCTTTCTCGGTGCTGGATACCGCCACCGGCGCGATCCGCGCGTTGGTTGGCGGGCGCAGCTATGTGGCGCGGCGCGGCTTAAACCGCGCCACCGACGCGCGTCGCTCGCCCGGTTCGGCGATCAAGCCGCTGGCAGTCTATGGCCCGGCCATTGACAAGGGCTTTGCCACCGCGTCGGTGGTGCTGGACGAGCTGGGCAACTTCAATGGCTACAAGCCCAAGAACGCGGGCAACGTGTACTATGGCCGGGTGACGCTGCGCACCGCGCTGACCAATTCGCTCAATACCGCCGCCGTGCGCCTGCTGCGCGAGGTGGGCATTGATAATTCCCGCGCGTTTCTGGAGAAAGTCGGCATCAAGCTGGACGCGCGCGACCAGAACTTGGCCATCGCGTTAGGCGCGCTGACGCACGGCGTGACGCCCACCGAGCTGGCGGCGGGCTATGCGATATTCGCCAATGGCGGCACATACCACGCGCCGCACCTTATCAGCAAGATTGTGGACAGCAACGGCAAAGTGCTCTACGAGCATCAGGACGAGGGCAGCCGCGTCACCAGCGCGCAGAACGCGTTTTTGGTTACTTCGATGCTGGAGAGTGTGGCCAGCTACGGCACCGCTGCCAAACTGCGCGCCACCGGGCAGGACATCGCCGCCAAGACCGGCACCAACTCGATGACCGGCGGCGGCAACCGCGACGTGTGGATCGCCGCATACACGCCGGACTTGGTCGCCACGGTGTGGATGGGCTTTGACAAGACCGACAACAGCCACAAGATCTATTCCGGCTCCACAGGCGGCGATCTGCCCGCCGGGCTGGCCACTGCGTTCTTTCAGGCCGCGTACAAGGATCGCAGCAAGCCCAAGTTCAAGCAGCCCAAAGGGCTGGTGTGGCTGGACATTGACAAGCAGGCCATCAAGGTGCGCGGCATGCCCATGCTGGCCAGCAAGCTGACGCCCAAGGGCTATCGCTACAGCGAAGTTTTTCTGGACAGCAACCACCCCACGCAGTATTCCGATGTGTGGCAAGCGCCGCGCGCCGTTAATTCCTTCTACATCGCGCACTCGGATTCCGGCCAGCCGCTGCTGGTATTCCAGCCCGCCGACACCGCGCGCTACCGCATCCAGCGTGACAGCGTCGGCGAGTCGATCGTGCTGACCGAGATGAACGCCGACGCGGGCGTGACGCAGTACTACACCGATCAGGGCGCGCGCGCGGGCGTGTCGTACACCTACCGCATCATCCCGGTGCACGACGCGCTGCTCAACGAGGGCATTCTGCTGGAGGGACCGCAATCCGTGCAGGTGACGCAGGCGATGGCGCAGCCCGGTCGCAGCGACTTTTTAAGCGGCCTGTTTGACGCGCTGACCGGCGAGCAGCCCATGCCGGACGAGCCGCAGGAGGCGTCGCTGTTTAACTGACCCACAGGGCCTCGCGGCATCCGCGAGGCCTTTTCGATAGGCTGACACTTGACTTTGCCCCATTCTTCCCGCATAATTATCTTTTGGAAAACCCATCGTGTTTTGAAGGAGGCCAACGCTTGGCGCTCACCATCCATACCGTGCATTCCGGCAGCCCCGCGGCGCAGGCAGGCATCCGCGCGGGCGACGTGCTGGAGACGCTCTGCGGCGAAACCGTGCAGGACGAAGTCGATTTGCAGTACCTCTCCGCGCAGGCGACGGTGCCCGCCACGCTGACGCGCGATGGACAATCGGTTTCGCTGACCATCCGCAAAGCCGCCGACGCGCCGCTGGGCATCGAGTTTGTATCTACGCTGATGTCCTGCCCCAAGTCCTGCGCCAACCGATGCGTGTTTTGCTTCATCGACCAAATGCCGCCGAATTTGCGCCCCTCGCTGTACGTCAAGGATGACGACTGGCGGCTGTCGCTGATGACCGGCAACTTCATCACACTGACCAACCTGCCCGAGCGCGAGGTGCAGCGCATGATCGCGCGCAAGGCCAGCCCGCTGTATATCTCGGTGCATACCACCGACGGCGCGCTGCGGGCAAAGATGCTCAATAACCCGCATGCCGACCGCATCCTGCCGCAGCTACAGCGTTTTGCGGCGGCGGGCATCGCGTTCCATTGCCAGGTCGTGCTGTGCCCGGGCATCAACGACGGTGACGCGCTGGATCGCACGCTTGCCGATCTGTTCGCCCTTGCCCCCGCCGCGCGCAGCGTCGCGCTGGTGCCGGTCGGGCTGACGCGCTTTCGCAAGGATTTGGCCACGCTTTCGCCCTATACCGCCGAGCAGGCTGCCCGGGTGCTTGCCCAGGCGCACGCCTGGCAGCAACGATGCATGGACGCCTTGGGTACGCGCATGGTGTTCCCTGCCGATGAGTTTTATCAGATCGCCGGGCAGCCCATTCCGCCCTACGAAGCCTACGAGGATTTCTCGCAGATCGAGAACGGCGTCGGGCTTCTGCGGCAGTTGGCACACGAGTTCGTTACCGCCGCGCGGCTTGACCCAGAGGAAACCACCCGCCCGCGCCGCGTCGCCATCGCCACCGGCACGTCGGCCGCGCCCTTCCTGCGCGAACTGATCGCCACCCAACCGCTGTCCGGTGTGTCGGTCACCGTGCACCCCATCGTCAACCGCTTCTTCGGCGAGACCGTCACCGTGGCCGGTCTGGTCACCGGCGGCGATATCCTCGCGCAGCTCAACGGATTGGAAGCCGACGAGTTGCTGCTGCCCGGCTCCATGCTGCGTGCGGGCGAGGACGTTTTCTTAGACGGCACCCCCCTATCGGCTATTGCCGAAACGCTAGGCGTACAAGTACGCGTGATACCTGCCGACGGCGCGGAGTTACTCTACGCGCTGCGCGGAACGGAGGCATAACAACATGGCAAAGGCACTGGTCGCGGTGGTCGGCCGCCCGAATGTGGGCAAATCCACCTTCTTCAACAAGGTCGCGGGGCGGCGCATTTCCATCGTGGAGGATACGCCGGGTGTGACGCGCGACCGCATTTACGCCGACGTGACGTGGCTGAACCACAGCTTCACGCTGATCGACACCGGCGGCATCGACCCCAAGAGCGAGGACCTGCTGCTCAGCCAGATGCGCGAGCAGGCGCAGATCGCCATCGACACCTGCGATGTGATTCTGTTCTTCGTCGATGGCCGCGCGGGCATGACCGCCGACGACGAAGCGGTGGCCAACATGCTGCGCAAGGCGCTCAAGCCGGTGTTGCTGGTGGTCAACAAGATTGACCACACGGGTTTGCAGGATCATATCTACGAGTTTTACAATCTCGGTCTGGGCGACCCGATCGGCATCTCCAGCACCAACATGATGGGATTGGGCGATCTGCTGGACGAGGTAGCCAAGTTGCTGCCGCCCGAGGCCGTGCCCGACGAGGACGACGAAAACCGCCCGATTCACATCGCGGTGGTCGGCCGCCCCAATGTGGGCAAGTCGTCGCTGGTCAATCGTTTGCTGGGCGAGAACCGCACCATGGTATCGGACATCCCCGGCACCACGCGCGACGCCATCGACTCCCCGCTGGAGGCGAACGGCCAGCGCTATGTGCTGATTGACACCGCTGGCATGCGCAAAAAGCGCGCCATCGAGGATGAGTCTATCGAGCACTACTCGGTGGTGCGCTCGCTGGCCGCCGTGCGCCGCTGCGATGTGGCGCTGATCCTCATCGACGCGGTGGACGGCGTCACCGAGCAGGACACCAAGGTCGCGGGCTTCGTGCTGGACGAGGGCAAGGCGGCGATCATCATCGTCAACAAGTGGGACGCGCTGGACAAGGAAACCGGCACACTCGAAGCCTATAAAAAAGAAGTGTCCGAGGGGTTCAAGTTCATGTCCTTCGCGCCGGTGCAGTTTATCTCGGCGCTGACCGGGCAGCGCGTGCACAAGGTGCTGGAAGGCGTCCGGGAGGTCTATGCGCAGGCCAACAAGCGCGTCACCACCGGCGTGCTCAACGACGTGCTGCACGATGCCACCGCCGCGCTGCAACCCCCGGCCACCGGCGGGCGCAGGCTCAAGGTGTACTATGGCACGCAGCAATCGGTGGCGCCGCCCACCTTCGTGCTGTTTGTCAACGACCAGAATTTGATGCACTTCGCCTATGAGCGATATCTGGAAAATCAATTTCGCAAGGCGTTCGGCTTTGAAGGAACGCCCATCCGCATGATCCTGCGCGAAAGAAAAAAGGAGGACTGATCTATGGCGATCCTCAAACTGATGCTCATCCTGGTGGTCGGGTATTTGCTGGGCAATTTTTCCACCGGCATTGTCGTGTCGAAGTATCTGTCGGGCACCGACATCCGCAAGCACGGCAGCGGTAATGCCGGTGCCACCAACATGCTGCGCGTGCTGGGCAACCAGCCCGCGGCGCTCACCGTCGTCGGCGATGTGCTCAAGGGCCTGCTGGCGGTCGGCTTTGGCGCGCTGCTGGCCGGCAAGGACGGCGGCATGGTCGGCGGATTTGGCGCGGTGGTGGGGCATGTGTGGCCGGTATTCTTCGGCTTTCGCGGTGGCAAGGGTGTGGCCACTTCCTTTGCGGTCATCATCATTCTGTTCCCCTGGCAGGGACTGACCGCGCTGGCAGCGTTCTTCGTCATCGTTTTCCTCACGCGGTATGTGTCGCTGGGTTCGGTGCTCAGCGCGCTGCTCTACCCCATCCTGATCATCCCCACCAACTGGGGGCGTCCCATCCTCTGCTGGCTCAGTCTGGCGATCTGCGCGATCATCGTCTTTGCCCACCGCGCCAATATTCAGCGCCTGATGAAAGGCAACGAGAACAAACTGGCACCCGACGCGTTCAAGAAAAAGCGCAAGTAAATCCGAGTCAAAAAGAAATGCTCTCATCGTTGATGAGAGCGTTTTTATTAGCCGGGTACAAAAACGCAGGCTGCCGAGCAATGCCCACCGCGTGCATGGGCATGGTTCGACAGCCTGAAACGGCTGCGTGCGCAACCGTCCTGAAGGCAAGATCATTGTGGCAGAATGCGCGTAAAGATTTCGGAAAATTGCGAGCTGATGTCGGTTTCCTGACTGCCGGTGACATCGCTGGCCATCGCCTGGATGCGCTTGACCAAGTCGGGATCCGCACTGACCGCCACGCGCTGGATGACCGGCACGGCTTTCTTCGCACGGTCGTTGACCATGTCCTTGATGCGCGTGGTCATGTCGCCCTTGTACTGCGCGGTGAAGTTTACGCCGACCAGCGCGGAATTGCCCAGCACAACGGTCGTCGCTTTGTCAATCTCGCTGAGCTTGACCACTTCGTCGCTGATCCGCTTGGCGGCCTGTTGGGCCTCCGCCGGGGTCATATTGACCGCGGCGGAGGGCACCTCAGGTTGCGCGCTGGTGCCGGGCATCGTGCTCTCCATGGGCTGCACGGTCGGCATCATGTCGGTGTTCAGCGGCATGGCGGATGGCATGGGCGTGGTCGTGTTGCTCGCGCAACCGGCCAGCGCGGCCAGGATCACCATGCATAGGAATAGTAGGATCGTCCTCTTCAAGTTGTGTTCGCCTCCTCTCGGCGCTATTGTGCGCGCGGAGCAGGCAAACTATCAGGGCAGTTGATGGGCGAGTTTGCAAATTTTGCAGGCGCAGCTATTCCTTATAGAACGTACAGCCGCCGATAAACTCACGCAAAATGGAGGTCGGCGGAATCTCGTCCTCTACCTCGCCATCTAGGAAATAATTGAGAAACTTGATCAGCCGGTTCGCGCGCAGATACCACGGGCTGTCCTCGAGCACCGAGGCGAGCATCGGATATGCCAGCTTCTTGAGCATGGGCAACTCGTAGAGCAGCGACGAGTTGAACATCACGTCGGCCTGCTCCTGAAAGGGGAAGATGTACTTTTCCTCGCCCGCGCGCACATCGTCCCACATGCCCATGGTGCGATCCACTGATGCGCCGCGCGTTTCCTTGTCGCGCACCAGACGGCGCAGCAGGCGCACATCGGTGGTGCGGATGCGGTTGTGGTCGTCCAGATTGAGCTGCGTCAGCGCGCTGATATAGATTTTGAATTTCATATCGCACGGAATTTCTTCGGTCAGCTTGTTGTTCAGGCCATGGATGCCCTCGATGAGGATCGGCTGATCGGCGCGCACGCGCATGGCATGGCCGTGCGGCTCGCGCTTGCCGTTCTTAAAGGAAAAGAGCGGCACCTCCACCGTTTCGCCCTGCAATAGCTGCACCAGATGCTGATTGAACAGCGGCACGTCAATGGACTCCAGGCACTCCAGATCGGGCTTGCCGTGCGCGTCCAGCGGCACCTTGTCGCGATCCATATAATAGTCGTCCAGCGAGATCGCCACCGGCTCGCAGGCGTTGACACGCAACTGCGTGGTCAGCCGGTTGATGAACGTGGTCTTGCCCGAGCAGGACGGCCCGGCGATCAGCACCACGCGCGCGCCACGTTCGACGATCTGGTCGGCGATATCCGCGATGGACTTTTCGTGCAGCGCCTCGTTGACGCGGATGAATGGCCGCAGCTTCTTCTGCGCGATCAGGTCGTTCAGGTCGGCGGCGTTCTGGCTGTGCAGTATCTGCGCCCAGCGTGCCGATTCGGACAGCGTGCGCAGCAGCTTCGGGTTCTCGCGGAATGGCGCGGGGCGATCGGGCTGCCCCGGCGCGGGCAATTGCAGCACCAGTCCGGGCAGGTAATATTGCAGCGAGAACGCGCGCACATACCCGGTCGAAGGCAGCATCTCGCCATAGAAATACTCGTTCATCCCGCCGCAGGTGTACACGTCGAAGTGGTTGTACGGGCGGTAGCCCAGCAGGCGAACCTTGTCGGCTTGGCCGTCCTGCTCAAAGTAGGCCATCGCCTGCTCGCGCGTCCAGCGCGTGCGCACAAACGGCAAATCCTCCTCGGCAAGCTGACGCATGCGCTGCTCGATGCGCCGCACCTTCAGGCTGTTGAGCGCCTCGGCATCGTGCAGCTGCACATAGACGCCGTAGCCCGCACTGTGCTCGAACCGGGCGCGCGCGCCGGGCATGGTGTCGCGCAGCGCCAATAAGAATAGGAAGCGCGCCGACCGCTCGTACATGCGGCGGACTTCCTCGTTGGTGTAGTCCAGCAGCGTCAGCGCGCAGTCCTGCTGCGGCTGCCAGCGCAGACCCTTGATGCTATCGCCCAGCGTCACCGCCATCGTGCCATCAAGGCGCGCGGGCAAATGCGCTTTCAGCCAGTCCTGCACCGACGTGCCGACCTGGCAGGACGCGGTCACGCCCTCGATGGTTACCTGAATGGTTTGATGCTTTTGACTCATGCTATTCCTCCCGCTCCGCGCCCATTGCGGTCGCGGCGGCGCACTGCCCCGCCAGCGCCCCGGTGGCGCACGCGATTTGTATATTGAATCCGCCGGTGTGCGCGTCCACATCCAGCACCTCTCCGGCAAAGTAGAGGCCGGGCACGGCGCGCGACATCATGGTCGATGGGTTCACTTCCTTGACCTCGACGCCCCCGCGCGTCACGATGGCTTCTTCCAGCCCGCGCGTGCCGGTCACCGGCAGCGCGATGTGTTTCAGCCACGCGCACAGCGCCTGCCGCTCGGCGCGGGTAATCTGGTGCACCGGCTTGTCAGCGGCGATGCCGACAAGCTCCGGCGCGAGGTTGGCCATCTTGCCCGGCAACAGCCCTGGCAGCATACTATGAAACTGCTTGCGCGCATGCTCCTCAAAGTCGCGCTGAAGGCGCGCGTCCAACTGCTCCAGCGTCAGGGCGGGCTTCATGTCCAGCCGCACATCCAGCGCGCCGAACGCGCAGGTGCCCTGCGCGTCGCTGGATAGTTCCAGCACCAGCGGGCCGGAGATGCCAAAGTGTGTGAAAAGCATCTCGCCCAGCTCGTCAAAAATCACTTTGCCGTCGCGCCGCGCGGACAGCCGGATGTTTTTCAGCGACAGCCCGGTCAGCGCCTTGGGCCACGCATCGCGCGTGGTCAGCCCCACCAGCGAAGGCAGCGGCGCATGGACGGTGTGTCCCAGTGCCCGGGCAAATCCGTATCCGTCGCCGGTGCTGCCGGTCACCGGATAGCTTGCCCCGCCGGTCGCGATAATCACCGCGCGGGCGGCGATGCGCTCGCCGCCGTCCAGCGCGACGCCGCACACCGCGCCCGCATCGTCGCGCAGCACCTCGCTTACGCGCGCGTTTAGGCGAATCGCCACACCAGCCTGACGCATGCCGCGCTCAAACGCGCGGGTCACGTCGCTGGCCTTCTGGCTGGCCGGAAACACGCGGCCGCCGCGCTCCTCCACCGTGGGCACGCCCAGCGCGTCCATCAGGTCGAGCAGCTGCACATAGGAAAAGCGCCGCACCGCCGATTGCAAAAATCGCGGATTGCGCGGCACTTGTCGAAAGAATGTGTCCATATCCGCGGTATTGGTCAGGTTGCAGCGGCCCTTGCCGGTGATGTAGAGCTTCTTGCCCAGCTTCTCGTTGCGCTCCAGCAGCAGCACCGCCACGCCCGCCTTGGCTGCGGTCAGCGCGGCCATCATGCCCGCCGGACCACCGCCGATCACCACGACGTCATTTGCCTTCTTTGTCAAGGTAGACCTTGTTTGCATCCCATATTCCTTCCATGAGCGTAAAATGCTCCGACAGTTCATCCTTCTTGCGCAGGCCCAGCGCCACAATCAGCGCGTTGATCATCGACAGCGGCGCGGCCAGTGAATCGACAAACGACGCCATGTCTGTGCGCGCGGTCAGCGTCATCGCGGCGATATCGCACAGCGGCGACATCGGCCCGTCGGTCAGCGCCACCACGGTCGCACCGCGCGATCCGGCGAATTTCATCGCCTCCAGCGTGCGCGAGGAATAGCGCGGAAAGCTGATGCCAAAGAGCAGATCGCCCTTGCCAATGCGCGAAATCTGCTCGAAGATATCGTTGACGCCTTCGCCGACCACATGCACATTGTCAAATACGTAGTGCAGGTAATAGCCCATGAACTGCGCCAGCGGCGCGGCGGCGCGCACGCCCAGCAGATAGATGTTGCGCGCCTTGAGCGTGCTTTCCACCACGCGGTCAAACAGGTCGGGGTCGCACTCCTCGATGGTGGTGCGGATGTTCTGCATATCGGCCTTCAGCACGGTGCGCAGGATGGCGTTCTGCTCAATCTCCGACACCATCTCGAAGCGCTGCACCGAGGTGAGGCGGTGGCGAACCAGCTCTTGCAGCGCCTTTTGCAGCTGCGGATAGCCGTCGTAGCCCAGTGCCGACGCAAAGCGCACCACCGTCGATTCGCTGACGCCAACTTTTTCGCCCAGCTTCGAGGCGGTCATGAATACCGCCTTGTCATAATGCTCCACAATGTATTCGACGATTCGCCGGTGGCCCTTGCTCAGGCGCTTGCCGCTCTGGTTGAGCTTGCGAATCATTTCCTGCATATCTTGGATATCGTGCACGCAAATTGCCTCCAATTCCGCAACGTCTTGCGCACATTGTACTAAATCCGTGCATTTTTTGCAAGAGCATCTTGCATTTTCTCCGCCCATTTTCCACAAATTGCGCAAAAAAAGCGCCGGTTTCCCCGGCGCATGCAAGATTCCCTGCTCAATGGTTCTCCGCGCGGTAGATCGCGATGGTCAGCACGCCGTCGCCGACGTAGGCGGCCATGCGGATATCATACGGCAGTGCGTTCTGGAACACATAGTCCCACAGGTCGCCCACCGTCGCGTCGCGGCCGGGCGGCGTATAGGGCGCGCCGTTCTGCGAATGCAGATGGTGATCCTTGAGCACAGACGGGATACGAATCGCCGCGTTGTGCAGTGTGGTGGATACCTGACACGCGCCGCCGCCATAGCCGTCGGCCTGTGACCCGGACACAATCGGCGCGCGGACATAACCGTTTTCTTTGGTGTACGGCGCGCAGTACTGATTAAAAGAGAAATCCGCGCCCGCCGCGACGGTCACACCGTCCAGCCGGTGGCAGGTCAGCGCCAGATTGGCCATGCGCCCTTGATTCAGGTGCTTGTACGGCGACGTGGCGTAGTAGGTCGTGTACGCGCTGATCAGGTCGCCGGGCTGCGCATCGCGCCATGGCACGACCGGCTGGATGTCCAGCCCCGCCCTGTCCATGCTTTGCAGCCCATCCATGCGCCCATACACCAGCCCGACAGCACTGTCGCGCACTTCCTGCACGGCAAACACCGTTCCCTCGGGATAGCGCATCGCGCCGGAATAGCCCGCCGGACGGAACGATACCTGCTGTGTGGCGACCGCCAGCGCTGCCTGTGCGGTGACGCCGGGCATCAGCCCTTGCGTGGGGTCGCGTGGTTGCAGTCGCTCGGTATATTTGCGCTGCACATACCCAAATGGTTGCCCATCCACGCCCTCCAGCGTCAACCAAGTTCGGTCGTAATCGGTCACGTCCAGTGTGGCGTCCGCTTCCACCCTATATAGCTGCTTGCTATCGGTGTTCTTCTTGGCGTACACCGGGATCGCCTTGCTGGCCACCGCGATATACGCGCTGGATGCGGATGCCTCCTCGGCAAGCGCAGCCGTGCCGCCCCCGCCCAACATCAGCGCCGCCAGTACGCCGCATACCCATCGTTTTAGGCTCATCCCTGCACAGCCTCCTCGGTCGGCGTCGGGGTGGGCGCGGCGGTCGGCTCGCCAAAGAAGGAGTCGTCCTCCGAATCGCCTTGCGGCTCGGGCGTACTGACCGGCTCCGCATCCTGTGCCTGCTGCGTTGGTTCGGGCTGTTCGGGCTGCTCGGTCGGTTCCGGCGTTTCTGTGGGATCGGGCATCGCCAGCTCGCCATCGCGATAGATGCGCGCGCACACCACGCCGTCCCACACGTCCAACTGGATGCGGATCGCGTACGGCAGCTCATTGGCAAAGATGAAATCCAGATTGTTGTCCCCCACCGCGCAGTCAAAATTGACCGGCGCATAGCTGATGCCATACGAACTGTGCGGACGCCAGCGCACGACCTTTAGCGGCAATTGCAGCACCACATTGTACAGCGTAGTTGATACCTGACACACACCGCCGCCATAGCCGGTTTTCTTGTCGCTGGTATAGTTGATGATCGGGCCCAGTTCGTAGCCCTTGCTCTTGGCATAGGGCGCGGCCAGTTTGTTAAAGGAAAACTGCTCCCCGGGCTGCACCACCGTGCCGCCGACCAGCTGCACGCCCAGCTCAATATTGAAGCGGCGGCCTTCGTCAATCTCACGCTCGGCCTCCTTGGGGAAGAAGGTGGAGAATACGCCGATCAGCTCGCCTTCCTGCGCCTCATCATACGGCACGACGCGCAGCAGCTCCACTTCGTTCTGGCTAACTTGTCCAATGCTGCGCAAGTATGGGATGCGCACAGTGCCCTGTTCGTCCGGCTCGGTCACGGGAAACACCGACCCGGCGGGCACGTGCTGCTTCACACCGCTTTCACCGGGCACCGCCGCCTCGATATCCAGATCATTGACCGCCACCGCCGCATAGGGGTACAGCTTTTGATCGGGCAGAATGGCCAGATAGGGGTCGATGACCTCCAGATCGCTGATGTACTCGGTCTGCACGAATCCCAGCTTGCCGCGATAGCGCGCCATGATCCAGTCAGGCGTAATCTGCGACAGTTCCACACGGTTGCCGTCATAAAGCGTCGCCAGCAGCTTGGCGTTGACATCCATATCCGAGCGCAACGACACATTGCCGTGCACCGCGCCGCTAAAGCGCGGCAAAAACGGCGGCAGCAGCATGAATTTGTACATGTCGGGCACCGGCGCGGTTTCATCGAGCACCTGCATGTCGGTGAAGTACTTGCCGACAATCCAGCCGGTTTTGCCGTCCTTGAGCACCTTTGCCCAGTCTTTCTCAAGCTGCACGATTTCGACGGTTTCGTCTTTGTCCACCGTGCCCACCGATTTTCCGCCCTGATCGCGTGTCTTGCGGATGGTCAGCTTGCGCGTCACCACAGCGGTGAAGCACACAACCGGGTCGGCGCTCTCATCCTCGGCAAAGGATGGCAAGCATAGCGCGCACAGCAGCGCACAGAGCGCGGCCGCGATGATTCGCCGCCATGCCATCACGTGAATCTGTTGGGTCATGCTCGTCCCTCCCTACAAAGTGATATCTTATCACATTATTTTCATGCGCGCAACCAACGCCCTCTTCTATAGAAGGGTTGAGCCGCGCATTTTCTTCCCATACGAAAAGCCCGCCGGATAAACGGCGGGCTGGGAGTCGGTTGTCAAAAGCAGTTGCGAGCGGGCGCGGATAGACAGCCGCTAGAAGGTTGGCTAGACGTGCCCTATCGCTAGGAAGCGCAAGTCAGACGACCGAGGCGTATCGTGTTATACGCCGAGGAGTCTGACGCCGCGCTGACACCGCGAGCGGGCGCGGATAGACAGCCGTCAGAAGGTTGGCTAGACGTGCCCTATCGCTAGGAAGCGCAAGTCAGACGACCGAGGCGTATCGTGTTATACGCCGAGGAGGCTGACGCCGCGCTGACACCGCGAGCGGGTGCGGATAGACAGCCGTCAGAAGGTTGGCTAGACGTGCCCTATCGCTAGGAAGCGCAAGTCAGACGACCGAGGCGTATCGTGTTATACGCCGAGGAGGCTGACGCCGCGCTGACACCGCGAGAGGGTGCGGATAGACAGCCTTTACACCGGCAGCGTGCCATCCTGCGCGTTCAGCATGGTGGCGTCCACCTTATACTTCTGCGCGGCGCGGTACTCGAAGAACTTGGGCGCGACCTGCGGGAACATCGCCAGCGACAGGATATCCTCTTCCTGCTCGTAGTAGGGGCGAACTTCCTCGCGATACTTCTCCAGCTCGGGCTTGATGTCATCGGCAGGGCGGTGCGTGATCACCTTTTCATCGCCGATGATCAGCTTCTGCACGTCCTTGTTGACCGGGGCGGGCAGTCGGCCGTATTCGCCGCGCATCAGCGCCTTGGATTCCTTGCTGACCTGCTTATAGCGGCCACCGGCCAGGATATTCAGCACGGCCTGGCTGCCGACGATCTGGCTGGTCGGGGTGACTAGCGGCGGATAGCCAAAGTCCTCGCGCACGCGCGGGATCTCAGCCAGCACGTCGTAGAAGCGATCCATCGCGTTGGCCTGCTTGAGTTGGCTGATCAGGTTCGACAGCATGCCGCCCGGTACCTGGTATAGCAGCGTGTTGATGTCCACGCGCAGCACGGCGGGATCCAGGAAGCCGTCCTTCTCCAGCCGCTCGGCCACCTTGCGGAAGTGCTCGGCGCACTCGCTCATCAGCTTCATGTCCAGCCCGGTGTCATACTCGGTGCCACGCAGCGTGGCGACCAGCGCCTCGGTGGCGGGCTGGGCGGTGCCATTGCCCATCGGCGACAGCGCGGTGTCCACGATGTCCACACCGGCCTCGATGGCCTTCAGCAGCGTCATGTCGCCGGTGCCCGAGGTGTTGTGCGTGTGCAGGTGGATGGGCAGCTTGATCTCGGTCTTTAAGCGCTTGACCAACTTGTACGCATCATAGGGCAGCAACAGGTTGGCCATGTCCTTGATGCAGATGGTGTCCGCGCCCATCGCCTCGATATCCTTGCACAGGTTGACGAAGTAGTCCTCGGTGTGCACGGGGCTGGTGGTATAGCTGATGGCTACCTCGGCGATGCCGCCATATTTCTTGGTGGCCTTGACCGCGGTTTCCATATTGCGCAGGTCGTTGAGCGCGTCAAACGTGCGGATGATATCGATGCCGTTCTCGATGGCCTTCTTGACGAAGAAATCCACCACGTCATCGGCATAGTGCTTGTAGCCCAGAATGTTCTGACCACGCAGCAGCATCTGCAATTTGGTATTGGGCATCGCCTTGCGCAGCTTGCGCAGGCGCTCCCACGGGTCCTCGTTCAGGAAGCGCAGGCAGGCGTCAAATGTCGCGCCGCCCCAGCATTCCAGCGAGTAATAACCCACTTTGTCCAATTTATCGGCCACCGGCAGCATCTCGTCAGTGCGCATGCGCGTTGCGGCTTGCGATTGGTGCGCGTCGCGCAGGATGGTGTCGGTCACAAGTACTTTCGCCATGAGATTCCCTCCTCCTTACTTTCTTTTTGTGGATGGAGTAATGCAATGTTCAGCCGCTTTAGGAAATAACAGCCAGCACATCGCCCGGATTCACCGTCGATCCCTTGCTCACGACGATCTGCGCGACGGTGCCGTCCACCGGCGAGAGAATCTCGTTTTCCATCTTCATGGCTTCGAGCACGCACACCTGATCGCCAGCCTTCACGGTATCGCCCACCTTGACGTTGACCGCCAGAATGGTGCCGGGCATGGGCGCTTCGACCTTGGTGCCACCGGCGACAGGCGCGGCAGGCGCGGCCGGAGCAGGCGCAGCGGCAGGCGCGGGCGCCGGGGCGGCAGCGGGAGCGGGCGCGGCGACCGGCGCGGGCGCGGCAACCGGGGCATGAACCGGCGCGGCCATCGCGGCGCCAGCCTGAACTTCCTGAACATCCACTTCGTAGGTGACTCCCTGCACGGTGATCATAAACTTACGCATGATAACGATCCTCCTATACTTGTTGTGTCAGCCTACAGACGGCTGTACATTTGTTCTTCCCGACCGGCACGGCCCCAGGCCGAACCATTCGCGCGGCGGATGCTCTTGACCACAAAGCCGCCTTGCGCAGCTTCCTCACCCATGGCCGCTGCCACCGCAGCGGTAATCACCGCGATCAGCGCGCCGTTTTGCTGCGCGCCACCGCGCGGCATCACCGGCATGCCCGACGCAACCGGGCGGCTCTGTCCGCCCTGCGCCATTCTGCTGGTGCGGGCTAGCAGCACCCAGCCCATGATGATCAGTACCACCATGCCGGCCAGCAGCATGGCCAATCCGTATTGTTGAATCATTGCCTGCATGTTTTGCCCTCCTTACAGCGGCATGTTGCCGTGCTTCTTGGATGGGCCGGAGTCCCGCTTGGACGCCAGCATCTCCAGCGAAGCGATCAGCAGCTTGCGCGTATCGGCGGGGTCAATCACATCGTCGAGCAGTCCCGCCTCGGCGGCATGGATGCCGTCGGCGACCTCCCCGGCATACTTGGCAGCCAGTTCGGCACGCACGGCGGCCACATCGCCCTTCGATTCGGCCAGTTCTTTCTTATACAGCACCTGCACGGCGGACTCGGGCATCAGCGGTGCGATGACCGCGCCCGGCCACGCGTAGCTGGCATCGGCATTGGCCTTGCCACCCAGCGCAACATACGCCGCACCGATCGCCTTGCCCACCACCACCGACAGCTTGACAGTGGTCGCCTCCGCATACGCGTAGAGCAGTTGCCCGGCCACACGCAGCATGGAGACCTGCGCCTCGGGCTTGACGATCTCGAAGCCCTCGGTGTCGACCAGCGTGATCACCGGTATGCTGTAGCAATCCGCAAAGCGCACAAAGCGCGCCAGCTTGCCGGTGGACTCAATGGTCAGCGCGCCGCCGCCGGTGGCCACCATCGCCACCACGCGACCGCCCAGCTTGGCCAGTCCGGTCACCGCATCGGTGTACCCGGCTTGCAGCTCAAAGAACGATCCCTGATCCGAAAGCGCCGCGATCAATGCCTGCGCATCGCGGGTTTCCGCAATGGCGCGGTTCATATCCTCGGCCACGTCCTCGGGTGCGTCCTCCAGATTATTGCAGGGCAACAGGCCGAGCAGTTGCTGCGCCTTGGCAAAGCAGGCTTCCTCGTCCTTGGCGACCACATGCACGCCGCCCTGCGCCGATACCATGGCCGCGCCGCCGATCTCCTCGGGCGTCCACGCGCGCTCGAAGGTCGCCGCCACCACCTGCGGGCCAGCAGCCATCAGTTGGCCCTTGCCCTCGACCATCAGCGTGAAATCCATCAGTTGGCTCATGACCGCTGCCGCGCCCACGCACGGGCCCATGACCATCGCGATCATCGGCACCACGCCGGACAGGCGCGCCACGCGCACAAAGACGCTGGCATAGCCCTCCAGCGCCGCTGCGCCCTCGGCCAAGCGCGCGCCCGCGCTGTCGCACATCGCCACCACCGGCGTACCGGTCTTTTGCGCCAGGTCCAGCACCTTGGTGATCTTCTGCGCCATCTTCTGGCTCATCGATCCACCCAGCACGGCAAAATCCTGCGAAAAGACGTACACTGGACGCCCTTCCACCGTGCCATAGCCTGTGACCACGCCTTCCGCGTGCCCATCGTTGGCCACCAACGTGTCCAGCTCCACAAAGCTGTTCGCGTCCAGCAGTTTCGCGATGCGCGCGCGCGCGGTCAGCTTGCCGTCCTTGGCCTGCTTTTCCACTCGCGCCGGATCTCCCGCTAGGATCTCCCGCTTGCGAGCCTGCACCTGCCCCAGGGTTTGCATGGTGCTCATGCCGCTCTCTCCTCCATTCGTTACGCTATCCCAAATGCCGCGTCGCCCATCATGTCGCCATGAACAGAAACACAGCAATTTGCTCCACTTCATTACGTTCCACGTTCTTTTCCTATTTCCTGCCCGTTTGACAATTTCTGAACGATTTTTCAAAGGTTTTTCTGCACCACGAACAGCTCCGGCGGATCGTTGGGGTGATTGAGGAAGCGGTGATGCAGCACGTTGAACTGATGCACGTCCAGCTCGCGCAAAAAGGCGGTCAGTTCCGCGCGCTCCCGGTCGCCCTCGGCATGCCCGGGGTACGCGCAGACAGTCAGCAGCCCGCCGGGCAGCAGCAAGTCAAGCGCCGCGCGCACCGCCGCCAGCGTGGTGGCAAGCTGGGTGGTCACCGCCTTATCTCCGCCGGGCAGCCAGCCCAGATTCATCATCACCGCGCGCGCCGGCCGCGTCGCCAGCTCGGCCATGCGCTCATGTCCCGCGTGGTGCAGCGTCACGCGCGCCATTACCCCAGCCGCCTCCAAGCGCCCGCGCGTGACCTCCACGGCCTGCCGCTGCACATCAAAGGCGATCACCTGCCCCGCCTCGCCGACCGCCTCGGCCAGCATCAGCGTATCGTGACCATTGCCCATGGTCGCGTCAATGGCACAATCGCCGGGCAGCAGCAACCGCCGCACATAGTCGGTGGCCAGCCAGCGCGCACTGCGCAACTCCATGGCGGTTCCTCCTCACACAAACGCCCGGGAGGGGTATTCCCTCCCGGGCATCGCCCACTCGCTTGCTTATTTCACTTCGTCCGGCGTCCAGCGGTAAATCAGCATCTCGCTGACCGCCATGTTCTCAATCGACAGGTGCAGGGTTACCGCCTCGCCGCTTTCGCCCGGCGCGATCATGGTGGCATAGCGCACCGTCGCGCCGCTCGTGCCAAAGTAGTTGACCATGCCAAAGGGCGGCTGATCCAGTGTTTTGCCCTCGCTATAGAGGATGATGTTGTTTTCCCGCTCGGTCTGCTCCTCCTGCCGGAAGGTACCGAGCACATCGACCAGATCCATGCCCAAGACGATCCCGCGCGGACCGGCCAAATTGGGGCGGTTGATCAGCATCGACTCCAGCGTGGTGGGGTTATTCATCGCGTCCAGCGAAAAAGTGAATTGCATGCCCTCGTAATAGAAGTTCGCCCTGCCGGGGGTACCACCCTCACCGGGCGCCATCTCCTGGCTGTCCGGCTTGCCAAACCGCTGCCACACGCTGTCAGCGGTGGCGTGCAGGAAGTCAAAGTCGGAGAATACCAAGTCCGCCACGCCAAAGGTATCGGCGCGCATGGCCAGCACGTCCTCCTGCGTCGGCGTGTACGTATCGCGCTTGGCAATATCGCGCACGATGTCTAGGTTGGCCTGCATCTCTTCCTGATCAATGGTGGCAAACCTGCCATAGACGCGCATGTCCGATACATAGCCGTCCTCAATCACATACTGGATACCGGCGTCAGTAAACTGCCCGTCGGCGGCAGGCGCGTGCACGGCGTACTGCACACTGGTGATCCGCGCCTTCTCGCGCAGCACCCATGCCCACCCCGCTTCGTTCAGGTTCTGGATTTCGCCCAGCCCGTACACATACAGCGCGGCAAACTCGTCGTCGCCAACCAGCGGCACATTGGCGTTCGGGTAGGCCAGCAGCAGTTGCTCCAGCGAGGTGCCCAGACCAATGCCGCGCGGATCGACCATTTCGCCTTCATTGAATGTGACGGTATTGATCGGGTTGCTGCTCTGCTCCAGTGTCGGCGCCACGCACTCCAGCGTGAACGGCTCGGTCTGGATCAGGAACATATTGCTCTCCTCATTGAGCGTTTCGTTCGGATCATTGAGCAGCGGCTCCTCTTTCGCCTCTTGCCAAACGGAGTCGAACCACTGGTTCAGCTCCTGCATGGTCAGCGGCACACCGACGTGCCCATCCTCCGCGTGCGCAACCGCGCCCGTCAGGCAGGCGCAAAGCAGCAGCATCGCCAGCATCCATTTCATTCGCTTCATGTTCTTCCTCCTCCTTATTGCGGCTTCCGATGGTGCGCGTCCCCGTTGTATACATAGCCCGCATTGGCATCCACCGATATGCGCATGCCATCTTTGAGCTTGCTGGTCGCCTGTCTGCCCACATCCAGCAGCACCGGAATCTCCAGCGCAAATCCGACCAGCGCCGCGTGGCACATCAGGTCGTCACTCTCGACAATGATGGCCGCCGCCTTCTTCATCAGCGGCAGCATGCTGTTATCGGTCATGGCGGTCACCAGCACGTCGCCTGCCTGAAAGCGGCTCTGCGCGTCGTGAACGTCCTTGACCACGCATACGCGGCCACCGGCGTTGCCGCCGCCAATGCCGCGCCCGGTCAGCAGCACATCGCCGACGACGTGCACCTTAATGAGGTTCGTGGTGCCTGGCACGCCGACCGGCACGCCCGCCGAAATAATGGCGATGTCGCCGTCCTTGATCAGTCCGGCCTGCCCGGCCACATCGACCGACTCCTGCATCATTTCGTCGGTGGTGGTCACCGACTCCATGCGCACCGGCAGCACGCCCCACACCGTCGATAGCTGATGATACGCGCGGTCATTGTCGGTGGTGGCGATCAGCAGGCAGTCCGGGCGGTACTTAGCCACATTGCGCGCGGTGTGTCCCGAGCGCGAGGGTGTAATGATCGCGGCGGCGTTCAGGTCGGCGGCCATCGAATAGCAAGCGAAGCTGACCGCATTGGTCAGCGATTGGCCGCCGTCCAGGCTCTCGTGGATTTCCGCCAAGCGGCGCTTGGTGTGCTGCTCGACATAGGCGGCGATGCGGTCCATCGCGCGCAGCGATTCCACCGGATACTTGCCCGACGCGGTTTCGCCGGACAGCATGATCGAATCAGTGCCATCGAGAATCGCGTTGGCGACATCGTTGACCTCGGCGCGGGTCGGGCGCGCGTTGCGCATCATCGAGTCGAGCATCTGCGTGGCGGTGATGACCGGCTTGCCCATCGCGTTGCACTTGCGGATGAACCGCTTTTGCAGCACCGGCACTTCTTCCATGTTCACCTCAACGCCCAAATCGCCGCGCGCCACCATGATGCCGTCGGCGGCGCCCAGTATTTCCTCGAAGTTCTCCACACCGGTGCGGTTTTCGATCTTCGCGAAGATCTGGATGCCGTGCCCGCCGTTTTCCTCCAGCAGCTTGCGCAGCGCCAGCACATCGGTGGCGCGGCACACAAACGACGCCGCGATCAGCTCGACGCCCTGCTCGATGCCGAATAGCACGTCCTTTTTGTCCTGCTCGGTCAGCGAGGGCATTTGCAAATCCACGCTGGGCACCGAGATGCCCTTGTGATTGCCGATGGTGCCGCCGTCCTGCACGGTGCACTGGACATCGGTGCCTTTGTCCACGCGGTCCACCACCATGCTGACCAGGCCGTCGTCGATCAGGATGCGCGTGCCCGCCGTCACCAGCTCGCACAGCTTGGGATAGGTAACCGACACAATTTTTTCGGTGCCCGGCACATCACGGCTGGTCAGCGTAAAGCGCTGCCCTTCCACCAGCGTCACCGGCTTGTCGTCCACAAAGGTGCGGGTGCGCACCTCCGGCCCCTTGGTGTCCAGCATGATGGCCAAGGGGATTTTTTTCTGCGCGCGCAGCCGGTGGATGCGCTCGATGCGCTTGCCGTGCTCGTTGTAATCGCCGTGCGACATGTTCAGCCGCGCGACGTTCATGCCCGCGTCCATCATTTTCGACAGCACATCCTCCGGCTCGGATGCCGGGCCAATCGTGCAAATAATCTTGGTTTTCCGCACTGTAAGCGCCTCCTGCGATATTCCAATCTACAATACATGGGTGCAAATGCAAAACTTCACCTATATACAGTATAGCACAACCGAGAGAAAATAGAAAGCCGGGAAAAAACAAGAAAGGTTCCCGCCGAAGCGAGAACCCTTCTCTGTGCACATTTTACTTATTTGCTGAGCAGCATGCGGTCATTCACCATCGCGTCGCCGCTGGCCTTCTCAAACATCGCCAGCAGGTCTTCGACTTTCAGGCGCTTTTTCACGCGGCTGCCGATGTCGATCAAAATTTTGCCCTCGTGCATCATGATGGTGCGGTTGCCGTATTGCAGCGCGTCCTTCATGTTGTGCGTCACCATCAGCGCGGTCAGGCCGTTGCTGCGCACGATGCGCTCGGTCAGCGTCAGCACATTGCGCGCGGTCTTGGGGTCCAGCGCGGCGGTGTGCTCGTCCAGCAGCAGCAGCTTGGGCCGCGTGGCGGTGGCCATTAACAACGTCAGCGCTTGGCGCTGACCGCCGGACAGCAGCCCGGCGCGGGTTTTCAGTCGGTTCTCCAGC
>JAVBMF010000015.1:0-97126 GCA_031552735.1 Eubacteriales bacterium | reverse complement strand
CCCCTCGTATTGCGGGGTAAAGCCGCACATCGTCGCGGTGTTGACAATCAGCAGCACCTTGCCCTGATAGTTCGCCAATGATACGGGGTTGTCCTGCGCGTCTTGAACCGTGATATCATAGATGCTCATAGTGGAAACCTCCTGATAAATTTGAAGCAATTAAATTGTACACAATTTAATTAGAAAAAGCAAGACATTCTTTTTTTGCGCGCTTGACAGGGGCATTGCGCCGCGCTACAATATCCGTACAACCAAATAGTTTTCGTGTGTCTTCAGGGCGGGGTGTGAGTCCCCACCGGCGGTATAGCCCGCGAGCCGAGAGGCAGATCCGGTTTGATTCCGGAGCCGACAGTATAGTCTGGATGAAAGAAGCATGTGTATGTGCATTTTTTCGGCCCCTGCAAGACGCGCGGGGGCTTCTTGATGCGAAAGGGGATACACGATGAAACTGCAAACCTGGAAACTGACGCGCATTGCGCTGCTCTCTGCGATCGCATTCATGCTGTTCCAGCTGGAGATTCCGGTTGTGGCGTTCTACAAGCTTGACTTTAGCACTTTTCCGGCGATTCTGGCGGGCTTTTCGATGGGGCCACTGGCTGGTGTGGCAGTGGTGGCGATCAAGGATCTGCTGCACCTGCTGCAAACCTCAACCGGCGGCGTGGGCGAGCTGGCCGACTTTCTGATGTCGGCGGCGTTCGTGGTACCTGCCAGCATCATCTATGCGCACAACCGCACGCTGAAAGGCGCGCTAATCGGCCTGGCCGTCGGCATCGTGAGCATTATCATCGTCGGCGTGCTGACCAACTACTTTGTGCTGATTCCGTTCTACCAGAACTTTATGCCGATCGATGCGATCATTGGCGCAGGCAAAGCGATCTTCCCGCGCATCAACAGCCTGCTCGACCTGGTGCTGACCGTCACCGCTCTGTTCAACCTGATCAAGGGCGTGGCGCTGAGCCTGGTGACCTTCCTATCGTACAAGCGGCTGTCGCCACTGCTGCATAACCGCCGCGCATAACGCGCGGCCACCTGTGAGAGGATGAAAGAACGACCATGCACACTGTCATTACCCGCGCGGAGGCCGACACCCAGGCGCTGGGGCAGCGTTTGGGCGAAGCATTGCGCGCGGGCGATGCGGTGCTGCTGATCGGCGAGCTGGGCGCGGGCAAGAGCGTGCTGGCGCGTGGCATCGCGAGGGGCATGGGTGTGATAGGGCCTCTGCCCAGCCCCACTTTTACGCTGATGGCGCAGCACAAGGGTGCGCGTTGTCCGCTGTATCACATGGATCTATACCGCCTGGCCGACGAGGAGGAATTCTTCGCGGCGGGGCTGGAGGAATACGCCTATGGCGACGGCGTGGCGGTGATCGAGTGGCCCCAGCGCGCGATGGACGCGCTGCCCGAGCGGCGGCTCACCATCGAGATCGCTTACATCGAGGATGGACAAGCCCGCCAGATCCGCCTTGGCGCGGAGGGCGGCTTTCCGAAAGAAATCCTGACGGGGCTGGAGGGAAGCACGTGAATATCTTGGCGATGGATACCTCCGGCCCGTCGGTCAGCGTGGCGCTGACGGACGACACGCGCGTGCTGTTCGAGAGCGTGCTGACGCACGGCCGGACGCACTCCGAGTGGCTGATGCCGATGGTGGAGCGCGCGCTGGCCGAGACCGGCAAGCGCATGAGCGACATCGACCTGTTCGCCGTGGTGCACGGGCCGGGGTCGTTCACCGGCGTGCGCATTGGCGTGGTGGCGACGCGTACCATGGCGCAGGTGGCCGATAGGCCATGCATCGGCATCAATGCGCTGGAGGCGCTGGCCATGAACCTGTCGGGCGTTCAGGGAGCGGTCTGCCCGATCCTGGACGCGCGCGCGGGGCAGGTATACGGCGCGGCCTTTGCGGCGGGGTTGCCACCTAAGCGTCTGCTGCCCGACGAGGCGCTGAAACTGCCGGAATATTTAGACAAAGTGCGTGCGCTGGGCATGCCGCTGTGGTTTGTCGGTGACGGCGTGCCGGTGTTCGCGGCGCGCATTGCCGAGGCGCTGGGTGATCGGGCGACGTGCGCGCCGATGCATGCGCAGGGGCTGAAAGCCAGCGCGGCGGCCACACTGGCGCGGCATCATGCGCACGAGGCGGTCGGGTATGAGCAGCTGCTGCCGTACTATCTGCGCGCGCCGCAGGCCGAGCGTGAGCGCGCCGCCCGGGAGGCGCTGCATGGCTGATTATACCCTGCGCCCCCTAGAGGAGCGCGATCTGGATACCCTGGCCGAGATGGAGAAAATCAATTTCTCGATGCCGTGGTCGCGTGCGTCCTTTGAGCGTGAGCTCAAGGAGAACGTCGCCGCGCGATACCTGGTGCTGGAGGCGGATGGCCGGGTCGTCGCCTATGGCGGCATGTGGCTGGTCATCGACGAGGCGCACATCACCAACATCGCGGTGCATCCGGACTATCGTGGCCGCGGCTATGGTGAGGCGGTCACGCGCGCACTGATGGCGCTGGCCAAGGACACCTGCATGTATATGATCACGCTGGAGGTGCGCCGCTCCAATGCGGTGGCGCAGGCGCTGTATCACAAGGTCGGCTTTCTAGACGTGGGCTACCGCAAGCGATACTACGAGGACAACAAAGAGGACGCGCTGATCATGTACGCGCAGCTCATACATTCGCAGGAAGCATAAAAACCTTTGCGTCGCGGGCGCGGGGGTTTTCTTTTTTGTGGAAGCAGCGCAGCGTTCTGCACAAAACCGACGGAAAAAATGCATCTTTGCTTTACAAAATGCATGGGATTAGGTACAATATTGTCAAACCCAAATCATCAACAGGAGGGATACTTTGATGAGGAAATTTGTCGCGCTCGTTTTGTGTGTGCTGCTGGCGACCACGGTGTTCAGCGTGCCCGCGATGGCTGTCAATGAGGAAATCACTGGAAAAATCATGATCTACACCTCGATTTACCAGGACGTGCTCGATGCCATGGTGGCGGCGCTCAAGATTGAGTTCCCGAACCTGACCGTGGAGACCTTCTACGGTGGCACCGGCAAGATCCAGACCAAGCTGGCCGCCGAAATGGACGCCAAGAAGATCGAGGCCGATCTGCTGCTGGTGGCCGAGCCCGCCTACTCGCTGGAGCTGAAGGAAAAGGGCTACCTGCATGCGTATAAGACCGAAGCCGCCAAGAACCTGCGCTTCCCCTATGACGAGGAAGGCTATTGGTATCCGGTGCGCGTGTGCAACATGGTGCTGGCCTACAATCCGGAAATGGCCGCGCAGGACGAAGTAGCGCAGAGCTTCCAGGATTTCGCGACGATGGAGAGCTTGAAGGGCGCGATCTCCATGGGCGACCCGCTAACCAGCGGCACGACCATGGCTGCCGCCGCTGCGCTCAGCGACAAGTATGGCTACGAGTACTTCAAGCAGCTCGGCGCGCAGAACGTGATGATCGAGTCCGGCTCGGTGGCGCTGACCAAGCTGCAGACCGGCGAGTGCAAGGAAATCATGATCCTCGAAGAGTCTGTGCTGAAGCTGCGTGAGGAAGAGGGCTCCGAGATCGCCGTGATCTACCCGACCGACGGCAACATCATGATTCCCTCGACCATCATGACCATCGACGAGCAGTACGCCCCGAACAAGAACATCAAGGCGTGCGAAGCGATCACCGACTGGCTGCTCTCCGATGCGGGCCAGCAGTTCGTGCTGTCCGGCTGGATGCACTCGGTGCTGTCCACCGTGTCCGGCGTGCCGTTTGACTCCGTCGACACCAACGGCCTGATCGGCACCGACATGGGCGTCAACTGGGACCGTTGCTACAAGAACCGCGAGGAAATTCGCAAGGCGTTCGAAGAGAGCGTTGCGATGCCTGCGAAGTAATATCCAGTTCGATTCGCATTAGCGGCGGGGATGCTCCTCGGGGCGTCTCCGCCGCTTTTCTCCACGATTATATAAGCCGATAAGGGGGTTGTGGCCTCGTGACGACCGCGCCTGTGACCGGCATGCCGCAAAGCAAGCGGTTTTATTTTGATATCAAGTGGCTGATGATCGGCCTGATTGTCGCTTTTATGGCGGTGTTTCAGGTCTTTCCGCTGCTGTATTTGCTGTTTCGCTCGTTCTTCTCCACCGGCAGCTTCTCGCTGGAGGCCTTTGAGCGCATCTACACGTATGAGCTCAATTGGGTGGCGCTGCAAAACACACTGATCGCCGCGACCAGCGCGATGGTGCTGGGCACAGTGATCGCTTTTCCGCTGGCCTGGCTGGTGGGGCGCACCAATATGTATGGGCGAAAGTTTTTCCGCAGCCTGTTCGTGCTGACCTACATGGTGCCGCCGTACCTGGGCGCGATGGCCTGGCTGCGCTTGCTCAACCCCAAGGTGGGCAATCTGAATGTGTTCTTGCGGGATCTGCTCGGCCTAGCCGAGAGCCCTTTCAATATCTACACGGTGGGCGGCCTGGTGTGGGTGCTCACGACGTTCTACTACCCGTACGCGTTCATCACGATCTCGCGCGCGATGGAGAAGATGGATCCCTCGCTGGAGGAGGCGTCGAAAATCTCCGGCGCGTCGCCGCTGAAAACGCTGTTCACCGTGACGCTGCCGATGATGACGCCCTCGATCGTGTCGGGCGCGCTGTTGGTGTTCGTGTCCGCGGCGTCGTGCTACGGCATTCCGTCGATCATCGGCATCCCCGGGCAGATCCACACGGTGACGACGCGTATCGTCAGCTATGTGTCGATCGGCGACGCGGTCGGCCTGACCGACGCGACCTGCCTGGCGGTGTTCCTGATGCTCATGGCGATCACCGTGCTGTACGTGTCCGACTTTGTGGTGGGCAAGAAGCAGTACATCACCGTGTCCGGCAAGTCCACGCGCCCGAACATCGTGGATCTGGGGCGCTGGCGCATCCCGATCACGCTGCTGGTGGTGGCGTTCGCGTTTGTGGTGATCATCCTGCCGTTCGCCACCGTCGCGCTGACCTCGGTGACCAAGAACCTGGGCAAGAGCCCCTTTGACCTGGCCAACCTGACGCTGAAACACTGGGAAAAGGTGACCACGCGCGCCGACCTGATCAAGGGCATGCGCAACAGCCTGACCTACGGCGCGATTGCCGCCACTGCGGGCATTGTGATTGCCTGCGTGATGGCGTACCTGTTGCAGCGCACGCGTGTGAAGGGTCGCCACATCCCGGACTTCCTGATCACGCTCGGCTCCGGATCGCCCAGCGTGGTCATTGCGCTCGGCCTGATCATGACCATGTCGGGACGCTTTGGCATCAATATCTACAACACCGCGTTCATCATGATCATCGCATACCTGGTAAAATACCAGATGATGGGCATGCGCACGGTGGTGTCGGCGATGTCGCAGATCCACATCTCGCTGGAGGAATCCTCACAGGTGTCGGGCGCGAGCTGGCTGAGGACGATGAAGAACATCACGCTGCCGCTGATCTGGCCATCGATTGCCGCCGGGTGGTTTCTGATCTTTATCCCTAGCTTCTACGAGCTGTCGATGTCCACGCTGCTGTATTCATCCAATACGCAGGTCATCGGCGTGCAGCTGCACGACTACTGGACCTTTACCAGCCAGCAGCAGGCGTCGGCGATGGCGTTCGGCATCCTGATGGTGGTCGTGCTGCTCAACTTTGTATTAAACCGCATGACCAAGGGCGAGTTCTCGATTTAACCATACGCGGGAGGACGATAGCATGGCAACCGTGACGATCAAGCATGTGACCAAAGCATTTGGCGAGAACGTGGTGCTGCGCGACTTTGACGAGGTGTTTCAAGACGGCGAGTTTGTGACGCTGCTTGGCCCGTCCGGCTGCGGCAAAACCACCATGCTGCGCATCATTGCCGGGTTTGAGAAGCCCACCGATGGCGAGGTGTATATTGGCGAGCAGCTCGTGTCGGGCGGCAAGACCTTTGTGCCGCCGGAGAAGCGCAACATCGGCATGGTGTTTCAGTCCTATGCCGTGTGGCCTCATATGACGGTATTTGATAATGTGGCGTATCCGCTGCGCATCCAAGGGCGCAGCAAGACCGAAATCGAGCAGCGCGTGAACGACGTGCTGGGCGACGTGCACCTGGCGCAGTACGCCAAGCGATACCCCAATCAGCTATCCGGCGGACAGCAGCAGCGCGTGGCGTTGGCGCGCGCGCTGGTGGCTGAGCCACGCCTGTTGCTGCTGGACGAGCCGCTGTCCAACCTGGATGCCAAGCTGCGCGAGAGCATGCGCTTTGAGATCAAGGAGATCCAGGCGCGGTTGGGCATCACGGTGGTGTACGTGACGCACGACCAGACCGAGGCGATGGCGATGAGCGACCGCGTCATCATCATCAACCAGGGCGTCGTGCAGCAAATCGGCTCGCCGACCGAGATCTACAACACGCCGGTCAATCCATTCGTCGCCGACTTTGTGGGCAAGGTGGATTTCCTGAGCGGCGTGGTCGAGAAGGGACGCATCGCGCTGACCGGCACGACACAGACGCTGGCCTACGACGGCCCGCTGACCGGTAAAGTGATCGTCGCGATCCGGCCGGAGATCATTCGCCTTGCGCCCGAGGGCAAGGGGCAGCTGGCCGGCACGCTCAAGAGCCAGTACTTCCTGGGCGACGTCAACGACTGCCGCGTCGCGCTGTCCGCCGATGTGATGGTGCGCGTAATCGCCGACCCGCTGACCTTTGAGGCCATGCATGTGGAGGACAAAGTGGGGCTGGAGATTCGGTCGTTCATGGTGTTTGCCGATGAGGGGCACGAAGAGGCGCTGAAGATACGAACCTGAAGAACGAGCGGTATACATCGTCGGTGCGCACCATCGGGTTGTGGTGCGGCGCCGATCGGAAGCATAGATTTGCAAGACAGCGATAGCGACAACAGGCAGTGCAAGGATTCCAGCGGGTACTCCTTTGCTCGATGCGTTGTAGCGTGATAGCGTTGTGATGCGCATAGCATAGGAGTCCAGTCGAAATCATCGGCGGGATTCCTATGTTTTTTTAGAAAACGGGGGACCAGGCGCAGCGCGTTCATGGAGGAAGACCGTGCCGCCTCAAAATGGGAAGTTGGGGGAGGAAAACGAAATGAAGAGAAGGCATTTTCTCGCGATGGCGCTGCTGCTGGCAAGCACGACGGTTTTTCTGGGCGCGCTCACCGCGCTGGCCGACACGCCGTGCGACACGTTCCATTTGGGGCAGGAACTGCTGATTCCCGATACCTGGCATATCGTGGAAGAAACGCAGGACGCGCAGGGCAACGTGGTGGAAAAAGGGACGGAAGGCAGCTATGCGAACGCGACCTTTAGCCATCCCCTGGATGTTGTGAAGAGCACGATCACGCTGCAACAATTCAGTGATCGAAACGGCCGCGTGCTGACGGCGATGCTGGATCCGGCGGCGATTGAAGAGACCGCACTCAGTACGGTAGAGACGCTCGGACTGGGAAGCTCCGATAGCGTCCTGCACTTCGACTATTGGTGCTCCGGCAATCCGATCAAAGGCGTGCGACTGACCGGCGTCTACAAAGGCGAGCCGTGGATCATGGTGCTGAGCTATTTTCCGTCTACAGACGATCGCGTGGTGCTGAACATGTATAGAGCACCGGCCGACGGATCGGTGGACACCCAGTGGTTTACCGATGTGCTGTTGGCGCGCTTTCCCGAGCTGGAGAAGGTGGGGTTGGGCACGAAACCTGCCCCGGCGGACGCGTCGGCACAAGCGCCTGCGCCGACCGCCACGCCGCGCCCGGATATCGCTGCCCTCGGCGATCCGCAGGTAGCGGCGCTGACCCCGCCGGAGCTGGGCGCGTTCTTTGCCGAGGATTGGGCAAAAACCTACCTGCGGCTGGCGGAAACATCGGGACTTGCCCTGTCGCCGGTCATGGCATGGGCAAAGGACTGCGGGCTGGGCGAAGCGGCGGTAGCCAAGGATGGCACGCTGAGCTTTGCCGTCGCCAAGGCGAGTCAGGAGGTCTGGGGCGGACTCAAGAAGGTCGCGGTGCCCGTTGCGGCGGATGCGTGGCTGGATCGCAAGGGTTTCATGATCTCGCCCGAGGGCATGCGCGCTGTGGCCATGGGGTTGGCCGATGCCTGGCAGGGCGAGGCTGTGGCGGCAACGCCCATGCCCACGGAATTTGGCGCGCAATGTGCGCAGGATGCGGCGGCGGCGTATCTCAAGCTGGGCGAAGCCTATGGCCTGCCGCTGGCGCCGCTGACGCAGTGGCTCAAGCCGCAGGGACTCGAACAGCCGGTCGTCAGCAAAGACGGCATTCTGACCTTTGCCGTGAACGCCAAAAAGCGAGACGCATGGGGCGGGGCCAAGAAGGTGGAAATTCCGACGCCTGCGGAGGCGTGGCTGGATCGCAAGAGCCTTCGGATCTCCGCGGATGGGCTGCGGCAGGTGGCGAGTACGCTTGCGCAAGCTTGGATGGAGCCATCGGAGCAGCCGAGCGACTCGGGCAAATCGGAGGGGGTCCAGATGAAGACGCCTCTGATGACCGAGGAAGAGATCCACCAGGCATTCCCCAACTACGAGTGGGCATATACCGAAAACACCGTGCAGGCTCAAATCGAAGGCCAGAACGAAGGCTATGCGTCGCTGAACGAGTACACCTATAAGCTGTGTCCCGGCGGGTACTACTACAAGAACAGGTCCAGTTCTCCGCAGGGCAACTACATCTACGGCAGCTATGTGCCGCTGGAACAGCCGTTCTACTACAATTTCAACGAGGATGACAGCGCAGCAGGAAACAAAACCGCCACCATCGCCATCCTGTCGCAGGAGGACAAAGAATCATACGAAAGGCAGCAGCCGCTGGCGGCGACTACGGCAAACAGCTATAATGGGCTGGATATGAAGACGCTTACCCTGGTGGAGGAGGACGTGGAGATTGCCGGGCGGACCACCACGCGGTATCACGGCCTGCTGCCCTACTACGGCGCGGGGGTTGATCTGTGGGTGGACGATGCGCTGGGCATCGTGCTCAAGAGCGCTGCGGTGCATTACCGATACGGCTCCATCACCACTTTTGAAACGACGCGGTTAGCGTTCGACGGCGTGACGCTGGACAATATCTTTGACCCCGACCCGTACTTTATCGAACGAAACGAGTACGAGGAAGCGAACGACACCACCACCCCGCGTGGTCGGGATTTGATCGCGTCCGCTGATTCGCTGCGCAAAAAGTTCCCCTACCTGCACGTGGCCTATACGGAAGGCTATCGCTGGTATGCGCAGGGGCAGGAGGACAGCCGCGCTGTCACTGTGACCCTGGGCGTCAACCACCGCAGCAAGGGCGGAGTCTACACGGTCAACACATCCCTCTCCGAACCCAACGGCTCGGGCCGGTACTGGAAAGCGGGGGAAAAAGAGTATGACTGGTTCTGGATGGGCAACCCGAATCCCGAGGTGAATCCGCTGGACGAGGATACCCGGATGCAGTTTGACTTATATGGCGGCCTGCCGAATATTGAAGGGGATCGCTTTGCGGACATCCGGCTGTATTTGGAGGAAGAAAACACGCAGATCGCCGGGCGCTCCGCCAAACGCTATAGCGGCAAGTTCAGCGGCTGTCCGTTCGAGGTCTGGATTGACGACGAGCACCGGTTTGTGCTCAAGTCCATCATGATGAATCGCGACGGCACGATGCTGGACTCGGTCATGGAAATCACCGCCTTGACGCTGGAAGATCAGGGATTCCCCACCCCAGAGGAAGCGCGCGCGGTCCTAGTAGCGCTCGAAAAGGAAGCGGCGGATGAATCCGTGCGCACGCAGTGGGTCAAGACGCTCGAGAGCCTGGGCACAGAATTAGTCGCGCCAAGCACGAATGGGCAGTCCGCCGAGGGCGGGGAGATCGTGACGGTTTGGAATGGCATGCTGGTCCTCTCGTCGCCGCAGGATGAAGATGGCACCAAGGCTGTCAAGTATTGGGATCGGGAACCCGTCGGTGACGTGGTCGTCCCGAGCGAAGTGGACGGTCTGCCGGTGATTGCGATCGCCCAAGAGGCGCTGGTGGGATGCCATGCGTTGACCGGTGTGAGCATTTCGGACGGTGTATCCGCGATTGGTCCCGATGTGTTTTCAAACTGTGGGAATATGGTGTTCGCCACGCTGCCTGAGGGACTGACCCACATCGGCAAGGGCGCGTTCTCCTTCTGCAGCAGCTTGGCAGAAATCACCCTGCCGGGCAGCGTCGAATACATCGGCGATTTGGCGTTCGCGGGCTGCCATGGGCTGACACAGGTAGCCGTACCAAACAGCGTGACCGAACTGGGCAGTTGCGCCTTTGCATGGTGTGAGGGGCTGAAAAGCGTGACGCTTCCCGAGGGGTTGACCCGCCTGAGCGATCAGTTATTCGATGGATGCACCCAGCTGGAGCAGGTGAAGATTCCCGACGGCGTCACATACATAGGCACAAGAGCCTTCACAAATTGCGTCGCCTTGACCGATATTACCATTCCAAAGGGCGTCGCCTACATCGCCGACGATGCGTTCGAGGGATGTGGCAAAGTGAAACTGCACGTGCTGGCGGGAAGCGATGCCGAGCAATACGCCAAGAACAAGGGGCTGGCGCATACGACCTACGATAGTATCCAATAGGGCTCTCTATAGAAAGAATCCGCCGCGAAAGCGGCGGATTCTTTGTGTATGCGCAACAGAGCGCGATCGCTGCACCGGCATCGGCGGCGCAATGCCCATGCGCCCGCAGTGCGGCCATGGCGCAGATCACCCCTCGATGCACTTCACCACGTCCACCCAATCCCGCGCGCCGGACGCCGCGAACAGCTCGTCGCAGGAAAGCTGCACGGCGCTATTGGCGCTGCCGCAGGCGGGGAACACGGTTTCGAATCGCCGCATGGATTGATCCAGGTAGACCGGCACGCCCTCGGGCAGCGCGAAGGGGCACACGCCGCCGACCGTTTGGCCGAGCAGACGCGTGACGCTGTCGGCGGGCAGCATGGTGGCCTTTATGCCAAACTGTGCCTTGAATTTGGCGTTGTCGATCTTGGTATCACCGGCGGTGACCACCAGCAGGCAGCCGTCGCCCTGCTGAAAGGACAGTGTCTTGGCGATGCGCGCCGGAATGACGCCCGCCGCTTGCGCCGCCAGTTCCACCGTGGCGCTGGATACCGAAAATTCCTGTACGCGATCCTCAAAGCCTCGTTCGGTCAGAAAGTGCTTGACGCGGTCGAATGACATACTCTTTTCCTCTTTTTGCTATTGGTTTGTTATGATATACTAGCATGTAGTATACGAAAACAATGCCGGAAGGTCAAGCGAGACGGCACAGAAGGCACAAAAGGCACGGAAGGAAAGGAAACAAGACATGACGACCATAGATGCATGGATTGCGATGCTGGCGCTCACCGCGATGATGGTGCTTGCCGCGCGCACGCGCAGCGCCCAGCGGCTGAACAGCATCGGCTGGGTGAACGCCACCGGGCGCTGGACGGTGCGGTTTGTCGATCGGTGGTACTGGGTGCTCTTTGCGGCGACGCTGCTGATCGGCGTGGCGGTGCGGCTATGGCGCATGCCGGAGCTGCCGCGCGCGCTGTACCATGACGGCGCGATGGCCGCCGTGGAGGCGCAGTCGCTGCTGCGCAACGGCACCGACCACTACGGCACGTCGTGGCCGGTGTACTTCGAGGCCTGGCGATTCGGGCAGATGAGCGTGCTGCTATCCTACCTGATGATTCCGTTCTTCTGGCTATTCGGCGTGTCGCGGCTAACCATCCGCATGCCCATCCTGCTGATGAGCCTGGTGGCGTTGCCGGTGCTGTGGGACCTGTGCCGCCGCACGATGGGCAAGCGATTCGCGCTGCTGGCGCTGGGCATGCTGGCGATCTGTCCGTGGCAAATCGTGCAGAGCCGCTGGGCGCTGGATTGCAACACGATGGGGCACATGTTCCTCTTCGCGGTGTATTTCCTGTATCTCGGGCTGCACAAGCGGCCGTTCCTGTATGTATCGATGGTGTTCTTTGGGCTGACGATGTACGCCTACGGCGTGGCGCTCTACACGCTGCCGGTGTTCCTGGCGCTGGTGTGCGTCTACCTGCTGCGCCATCGCCGCATCCGCTGGGGAGAGGCGCTGATCAGTCTGGGCGTGTTCCTGCTGGTGTCCGGTCCGTTCATATGGACGATGGTCATCAATTTCCTCCAGCTCGATACCATGCGCCTCGGGCCGTTCACGATGCAGCTCTTCACCGAGTCGGGCCGCGCGAACGACATCCTGCTGTTCTCCGAGACGCCAGTCGCGCAGTTCCTGTGGAATCTGCAATCGCTGATCACCTCGACATTCGGGCAGAACGAGGGCGACACCATCGCCGCGTACTTTGCCACGCGCACGCTGTATCCGTTCTCGGTGCCGGTGATCCTCGCGGGCATCTACATGGCATGGCGGGCGCGGCGAACAAGCGCGCTAGAGGGCGTCGCCCCCGAGAGGCAGCCTGGCCAGGATGGCCTGACGCTGATGCTGTGCTGGCTGATCGCGATGGTGGTGTGTGGCCTGATGACCAACTTCACAACGTCGCAGCGCTCCAACGCGATCTTCTATCCGCTCATCTTCCTGATGTGCGTCGCGCTGTATCGGACGATGCGACGCGTGCCCGCCTTCGCACCGATCATTGTGCTGATCTACGCGATCGGATTCGGTGTGTTTTGCGCAGGGTACTTTGGGGACCAAACGTACATCCAGCGCACGGCGGTGCTGCACAACGATGATTACTACGCCGCCACGCGCGATGTGCGGCCGATGGATTGCGACCGCTACTACCTGTACGCCAGCGGCAATGTGCCTACGTACGAGGTGATGATCCTGCTGACCCACCAGGTGTCGCCCGCACAATGGCACGAGGAGCTGCCGATGTACGACATGCAGGACAACGAAATGGACTACTACACCAATCGCTATATATACACCGATTTCGCGGGCTTTGAGCCCGATCCCGAGGAGTGCGCGGCGTACATCGTCTTGCAGGGGCAGAAGGCGCTGTTCGACCCGGCGGACTTTATCATCCAGGATTACGGCATGTATGCGACGGTGTACCCGCGCTACTGGGCAGAGGATTGAGGAGGCGCTGATATGTTGACAGGATTCGATTGGATCGCGTTGGCGCTGACCGCGCTGCTCTGTCTGTGGGCCGCGATATCGCGGCGGGAGGCCGCCGCGCGGGAAATGCCGCACATAGGACGCTTCGAAGGCGACGCGCTGTTCGCGCTGGGCATGGTGGCGGTCGGGCTGGCGCTGCGCATTGCGCAGATGGTGATGGCACGCGGCGCGCTCGTGCCGGAGGAGCTGTGGACCGCGATGCAGGCACGCTCGCTGTGGCAGACCGGCAAGAGCCTGGAGGGTCTGGCCTTTCCGGCGGTGATGCCGGGCTGGGCAGGGGAGGCCAACGGCCCGCTGCTGGCGTGGCTGACGATGCTGCCGCTGGCGCTGACCGGCAGCGCGGTGCTGTCGGT
Source organism: Eubacteriales bacterium (assembly GCA_031552735.1). Taxonomy (GTDB): domain Bacteria; phylum Bacillota; class Clostridia; order Christensenellales; family Aristaeellaceae; genus JAVBUY01. The sequence goes on along the minus strand of JAVBMF010000015.1, from coordinate 83,684 downwards.
GCGCATGCATCCGCTGATCTGGCAGGTGGCGGCGATGCTGGCGATATGGGACATGCTGCGCCGCATGGAGGCGCGCGGTGCGGCGCGCTGGGCGCTGCTGCTGCTGGCCATCGCGCCGTGGCAGCTGATGGGTGTGCGCTGGGCGCTGACCTGGCAGATGCTGGCGTACATGAGCGTGGTGGCGATCGCGCTGCTGGCGCGGTGGCCGCGCAAGCCTGCCGCGGTCATCGGCGCGCTGGCAATCCTGGCGCTGGCGATGTATACCGGCGACGCCGCGTGGTACATCGTGCCGCTGTTCGTGCTGCTGGCGGCGGGGGCTTTGCTGTGGCACAAGGCGGCGCGCCCGCGCACGGTGCTGGCGGCGGTGGCGGTGTTCGTGCTGCTGGCATTGCCCGCGCTGGTCAGCGCCGTGGTGCAGACCTTCGCGCTGCCTGCGACCAGCGTCTATGGCATGCAGGTGCCACAAGTGGACAAATATGCGCACCAAACCGATTGGCTGATGCAGCAGCCCAAGGACGTGACGTCGCACTACAGCTCCGGCGCAATCATGCCTGACCAGGAGGACTACGGCCCGCAGATAGCGCCCTTCCTGCGGGGCAGCGCGCAGGTGGCGACGCTGCACACCGACCTATTGTCCGCGTTCTATGGGCTGATGAAGCAGATTCCGTTCCAGCAGCCCGACGACCCGGGCTACACGACGGCGTATCTGCTGCCGGAGTTCGGATATCTGTATCTCTTCTCGGTGCCGCTGGCGCTGCTGGGCATGCTGTGGCTGCTCGCACGGGCACTGGGTGGCCAGAAGCCCGAGGACGCGGGCAAGCGGCTCTGCGGGGCGCTGTGGGGCGCGTGGGCGATCGCAGCGGCGGTCTTTGCGCTGACGCATACCCGGCTCACGCCGACGCACTACGTGGCGCTGCTCTATCCGCTGGCATTGTGCGCGGCGGTTGGCGCGCACTATGTGAGTCGCAAGGTGCGCTTCTCCGGCGCGGTGCTGGCTGCGCTGTGTGTCGCGGGGCTTGTCTCTTTCCAGCTGCATGGCTATAACCCAGCGCCCGCTTTCCCGGGCATACAGCCCGCGCTGCGCAGCATCGAGGCAGAGAACCCCCGGCAGGTGATGGTGACCACGCGGCTTTTCCCGCACGACGCGCCAGATGTCGCCGCCGCGCTCAACACCATGTGGGCACTCAATCTGTCGCCGTCGTATGTACGCGGGGAGCAGGAGCTGCCCGGCGCGCTGCCGTACAAGGATCGGTTCCGCTATGTATACTTCCCGTCGTACACGATCGACCCGGCGGTTCCGGCGGTGTATATCCTGCACAGCGCGGAGATGGACAGCGTGGATACGGAGCCGTTTGAGGTGGAGACGTTTGGAGAGTTCTATGTGCTGAGGCCGAGCGGCGGTTGATAAACGCCCACCTGCGGCGTCGGCGCGGCGCTCGCCTCGTCAGCGTATTCTACCATACGCCTCCGTCGGACGAGCTTGCGATCTCCACCACATCTGGGCATTTCTGGACCGCCTTTAGACTGCAATATAATCAAAGAAGGCCGCCAGCTTGCGCTGGCGGCCTTTTGCGTGATGAGGTGATTTACTTGATGGTCGCGTAGTTCCAGATGACGTCGCCGGTAGCCAGGAACATGACGCCCTTGACCTGCGGCTTGATCAGGTACGGATGGGTGTAGAAGTACAGCGGGGCGACACCGCCGGTGGCCATCAGGATCTTCTCACCTTCGGCGCACAGCTCGGCACGCTTGGCCGGATCGGCCTCGGCGACCACCGCGTCACACAGCTTGTCGAACGCATCCGCCCAGGTCTGGTTGCCTTCCAGGCCCCAATACGGGCCCACGCCGGCGTCCTTGGTCACTTCGCTGGCGCGGGTGTAGGTGCCCACGGGCTTGCCAACACGCACGTAGTTGTTGCCGCCATTGCTGGCAAAGATGGTCAGGAAGTTGATGCAATCGTTGAAGTCTGCGATCCAGCCCATGCGAGCCGCTTCGCCTTCGCCGTCCTTCAGCTTCTGCTGCAGGGTGGCCCAGGCTTCGGTGTTGATGGAGCTGGGGATGCCGAACTTGTTCCAGGTCTCCTGCACATACTGGATGATGGCGGCGTTGGCGCCCGACTGGTTGAACGCGAAGTCAAACGCCGGGAAGTCGGAGAACTTGATGTCGCCGCCCTCGATCGTGCCGGTGTAGGCATAGCCCAGATCGATCAGGGTCTGCAAGCCTTCGGCCTGGTCGGCGGTGATGTTGGCGTTCTTATCCGACGGGGTGTTGGTGCCGGTGTACCAGCTGCCATAGCTCGCGGTCGCACGGACATTGGCATTGAGGCCATCGCCCAGACCGTTCGGGAAGAAGCCGGTGGCCGGAGCCTGACCGCCCTTGGTGACGTTCTTGACCAGTTCCTCACGGTTGACCAGCTGGCCAATCGCGAAGCGGGCCTTGGACATTTCCTGCACGGTCAGCGGCTTGGAGGCCGGAGACACGTCCTTATGCACGTTGAACAGCACATACCAGGTGCCGATGTACTCGCCGAAGACCAGCTCGTTCGGGTAGGTGGTGTTGATGCGATCGTATTCGGCCGGGTCAATCGACGAATCGATGAAGATCGCGCTGTTGTTCTCGTAGCCGGTCAGCATCGCGACGTTGTCCTCGGACAGCAGGCAGTTCACGCCGTCCAGCTTGACATTCGCGGCATTCCAGTAGTTGGGGTTCTTCTCAAAGCTGATGACGTCATCCACCGCGTACTTGGTCATGCGGAACGCGCCCATGCCGATGTAGGACTCGGGCTTGGTCGCCCAGGCGCCCTGATCGTCCACAACCGCTTCCTTAACCGGGTAGAAGGTGGGGAAGCCGCACAGCTCGAGGAAATACGGTGCGCGCGCGGTGATTTTCACCGTGACGGTGCCCGCCGCATCGTCGGCCACGACGTTCAGGTTGTCCGGCGCGCCTTCGATGATCTCGAACATGTAGCCATAGTCAGCGCCCAGCTTGGAGCCAGCGGCGCGCTGCCAAGAGAAAGCGACATCGCTGGCTTTAAAGTCGGAGCCGTCAGACCACTTCAGGCCCTTGCGCAGGGTGAAGGTGTAGGTCAGGCCGTCCTCGGACACAGTGTAGGACTCGGCCAGCTCGGGGGACAGGGTGGGCTTGCCATCCACCATCTGTGTGCCCATCAGGCCCGCATGCGCCAGACGCAGCACGTTGCTGCCAGCCGAGGCGCTGTTCAGCGCGGGGTCGATGGACAGAGGCGTGCCGCCGCCGTAGTAGATGTTGGCGACATTGCTAGCGTCAACCGTCGGCTTTTTCGGCTGCAGCAGGAATGCGCAGACGGCCGCGATCACTAGCACCGCGATGATTGCAACGATGATCCAAGTCTTTTTCTTCATGATGTACCCCCCTCGTATTTTTGGCTCTGGACATTTATGAATCACAGCGAGAGCTGCAACCCTTTAACAGAGTAAAGTTTACCTTTTGTACCCATATGTGTCAATAAGAAATTTTGATGTATCAAAGGTTGTGACAGGCGACAAAATGGCCGGAGGAGACTTCCTTAAATTCCGGCATTTCCTGGGCGCACTGCTCGGTGGCGCGCTCGCAGCGCGTGCGGAACGGACAGCCGGAGGGAACGCGTAGCGGGCTGGGTACATCGCCGCCGAGCACAATGCGCTGCGCGGCGCGCGCTTTGTTGGGGTCCGGGATGGGCACGGCGGACAGCAGCGAGATGGTGTAGGGATGCAGGGGATGCCGATTGAGCTCGCCCGCGTCGGCCAGTTCGACCATCTTGCCCAGATACATCACGGCGATGCGCTGCGAGATGTGCTTGACCACCGACAGGTCGTGCGCGATGAACAGATACGCAAGCCCGAGCTGCTTTTGCAGGTCCTCCAGCATGTTGATGACCTGCGCCTGGATCGACACATCCAGCGCGGACACCGGCTCGTCGCAGACGATGAAGTCTGGCTTGGAGGCCAGTGCGCGGGCGATGCCGATGCGCTGACGCTGACCGCCGGAGAACTCATGCGCGTAGCGGGTGGCTTGCTCGCTGGACAGACCGACCATCGCCAGCAGCTCGTTGATGCGGTCGTTGCGCTCTTTTCGGTTGGCGCACAGCTTGTGCACGTCGATTGGCTCGGCGACGATATCGCCGACGGTCATGCGCGGATTGAGCGAGGAGTAGGGGTCCTGAAACACCAGTTGCGCGCGCCGCCGAAAGCTGGTCAGGGAGTCGCCCTTCTCGATCTTGACGCCGTCGAAGTAGACCTCGCCAGCAGTAGGGGTATACAGATGCAGCAGCGAGCGGCCCACCGTGGTCTTGCCGCAGCCCGACTCACCGACCAGACCCAGCGTTTCGCCGGGCTTGATGGAGAAGGACACATCGTCCACGGCTTTGAGCAGCGTGGTCTTGAAGAAACCGGTATTGATGGGGAAGTATTGCTTGAGGCCGCGCACTTCCAGCAGGTTGCCGGAATCGGGCTTTTTCGTCGCGACAGGGTTCTGGCTCATCACTTCGCACCCGCTTTCTGTAGATTGATGCGCGTGATGGCACCGCTTTCGTCGGTTTCGATGACGCCCTGCGCCTGACCGTCGCGCACATTGGCCCAGCACGACGATTTGTGCAGGTCGTTGATCCACGCCTCGCAGGGGCGCTCGGTCAGGCAGACCTTCATGGCGCTCTCACAGCGGGGCGCAAACGCGCAGCCCTTGGGCATATTGAGCAGGTCGATCGGCGTACCGGCGATCGGCACCAGCCGCTCCTTGTCGTCGCTGTCGATATTGGGGATAGAGCGCAGCAGCCCCTTGGTATACTCGTGCTGCGGATTGTAGAAGATTTCGTCGGCGGTGCCGCGCTCGGCGACGCTGCCCGCGTACATCACGATGACCTCATCGCACATGCTGGCGATGACGCCCAAGTCGTGCGTGATCATGATGATCGCCATGCCCAACTGTTTTTGCAGACTGCCCATCAGCTCCAGAATTTGCGCCTGAATGGTGACATCCAGCGCGGTGGTCGGTTCGTCGGCGATCAGGATATCCGGTTCGCACGCCAGCGCCATCGCGATCATCACGCGTTGGCGCATGCCGCCGGACAGCTCGAACGAATACTGATGGATGCGCTTCTCTGGATCGTTGATGCCGACCAGTTGCAGCATCTCGATGGCGCGCGCCTCAGCCTGCTCGCGGTTGCGGTCGGTATGCAGCATGATCGCTTCCATCAGCTGGTTGCCGATGGTGAATACCGGCGTCAGGCTGGTCATCGGGTCCTGAAAGATAATGGAGATGCGGTTGCCGCGAATCTTGCGCATTTCTTCTTCGCTCATGCCGACCAGTTCCTGACCGTCCAGCTGGATGCTGCCGCCGACGATGCGGCCGGGATGCGTCAGGATTTGCAGGATGGAGTAGGCGGTGACGCTCTTGCCCGAGCCCGACTCGCCCACGATGCCCAGCACCTTGCCCTTGTCCAGATTAAAGGAAACGTCGTCCACCGCCTTGACTTCGCCGGAAGGGGTGAAGAACGAGGTTTTCAAATTGCGAACTTCTAATAGTGCCATCTTCTCTTCCTCCCTTTACGAGCGCAGCTTCGGGTCGAATGCATCGCGCAGGCCGTTGCCCAACAGGTTAAACGACAGCACGATCAGGAAAATCGAAGCGGCGGGGAAGAACAGCAGGTACGGATAAGACACCAGACCGGCACGCGCTTCGGAGGCCAGCGAGCCCAGCGAGGGCATGGGAATCGACACACCCAAGCCTAAGAACGACAGGAAGCTTTCGGTGAAAATCGCGCTGGGAATCTGCATGGCCGCGGTGATGATGATGACCGACACGCAGTTGGGAATCATATGCTTGCGGATGATGCGCGCCGCCGACGCGCCGATGGACTTGGAGGCCAGCACGTACTCCTGCTCCTTGATGGAGAGGATTTGGCCGCGCACCTGACGCGCCATGCCCACCCAATAGAGCAGGCCGAATACGATGAAGATACTGATCATCCCCGCACCCATTCGCAGAATGAGCTGGCTCTTGGAGGTAGCCACCCATTCTTTCATTGCGACGGTAAGCAGGATAACAATCAGCACATCCGGCAGCGCGTAGATGATATCGACGATGCGCATCATCACCATATCGACTTTTCCGCCCAGATAGCCGGAAATGGAGCCGTAGACAATGCCGATGATGACCACAATGAAGGCGGCGATGATGCCCACCAGCAGCGAGATGCGCGTGCCGTAGATGACGCGGATCGCGTAGTCGCGCCCCAGCGAGTCGGTGCCCATGATGTGCGGGAACACATCGACGCCGCTGGCGATCAACGCCTGCTCCTTCTCGGAATACTGGAACGGCTGCAAGTGCTTGCTGACCACGTCTTGCGCCGTATAGGTGTACGGGTAGAAATTCGGAACGATGAACGCGATCAGCGTGATCGCGATGATGACAAACAGGCACGTCATCGCCAGCTTGTTCTTGCCCAGACGGCGCAACGCGTCCTTCATAAAGGAGACGCTTTCGCGCATGGTCACTTGCTGCGCTTTTTCCGCCTCGGTGGCGGGGACGAACAGTTGGGGATTCAACTGCAAGGACAGCGGATTCTTTTTCGGTTCGTTCTTACTTTGCATGTGCGTCACCTCTATCAACCCAAATCAATGCGGGGATCCATGACTTTATACAGCACGTCGCTCAAAAAATTCATCAGGATGATCATAAACGCGAGCACGATGGTGACGCCCATGATCATCATGTAATCGGTGCGCAGCATGCTGTTGACAAACAGGCGGCCCAGACCGGGCACGGAAAAGATGTTTTCGACCACCATCGAGCCGGTGAGGATGTAGGCCATCATCGGACCGGCGTAAGTGATAACGGGGCTTAACGCGCATTTGAGCGCGTGCTTGAAGATCACTTTCCATTGGGGCAGACCCTTGGCGCGCGCGGTGCGGATGAAGTCTTGACCAAGAACATCCAACATGCTCGAGCGCTCCAGACGCGTGATATACGCCATGGGGTAGAGGCTGAGCGCGACAACCGGCAGCACCAGACCGCCGGGCTGTGTGGCCATGGTGGGGAACCACTTAAGCCTGAGCCCGAAGAACAGCAGCAGCAGCGTGGCCATCACGAACGATGGCATCGAAACCAGCGCTGTCGTGGCGACCTGTATAATTTTGTCCAGCCATTTACCTCGGTTAAGCGCCGCAACCGCGCCAAATAGCACCCCCAGCAACACGGCGAAGATCGCCGCGGTGAAGCCGATGCGCGCCGAGTACGCGAAGCTGTTGGAAATCAGCTCGAACACCGTGCTGCCCACCCACGCGGTAGACAGACCGAAGTCCAGTTGGACGATGCCCTTCAAATAGGTGACATACTGCACCGGCACAGGCTTGTCAAAGCCATACTTGGCCTCCAGCGCGGCGATGGTTTTGTCGTTCTTGGCCTTTTCGGAGCTGAACGGGCTGGCCGGGATCGCATGCATCGTGAAGAAGGTGATGGTGATGACCAGAAAGATGGTGAGGATGGCCATACCGAACCGCTTGACGATGTAGAATGCAAACTTGGAATTCATGCGGGACAGACCTCCTAGAAAGGGAATGGGGGATGCGAAAAATCAGGGCTTGCCAGTTCCAATCGGATTGGCAGACCCGCCGGAGCGATAATGCCAAAGGTAATATTACTATATTAGCACGGGATATCGACGTATGCAAGCCGGATTTGCATACCAATACTTGCATTTGTGCATTTTCTTTTTTTATTGGAATGAAATAATGCGCAATTTGGATGAAAAAAATTTCATAGTTGCAGAACGCTGTATAATACGAAGGGAGGGGTGCCGCCAGAATTTATCTGCGCGCCCGTGAACTATTCATGGACTTGCGCGGTTATATGGATGCCGGCAATTACGGATAAAGGAGGCACAGGATGGACGGTCAACAGTTTGCCCAGCATGTGGCACCCTATCAGCGATTGATGTTCCACGTCGCCTACGCGATGCTGCACAACCAGGCCGACTGCGCCGATGCGGTACAGGACGCGCTGCTCAACGCATGGCGTCATCAGGCGCAACTGCGCGAGGACGGCGTGCCCAAGGCATGGCTGATGCGCATATTAGTGAATACATGCAATGACCTGCTGCGCAAGCGCAAGCGCGCGCCGCTGCAGCTGTTGGATACCATCGCGGCACCGACGGTGGATCATCTGCCGTTGCACGACGCGCTGGAACGATTGGACGCGTCGCTGCGGTTGCCACTGGTGCTGCACTATTTGGAAGGATTCAGCGTGGCGGAGATTGCCGAGAGCCTCGACCTGCCGATCGGTACGGTCAAGACCCGCATGATGCGCGCGCGCAATCAATTGCAAATTGCGCTGGGTGGAGAGGAGGAAAGCACATGGCAGACTATCGCGATGCGCTAAGCGCCGCGTTTCCCGAGCCGGATGAGCGCTTTGTGCGTGCGTTTGAGCAGACACTGACGGACATTGCCCGGCAAAAGGGGTCGCGCGGGGCGTCGATCAAACGGCGCACCATGGTGCTGGTGGCGGCGCTGGTGCTGCTGGCCGCTATCGGCGTGGCCGAAGGACTGCGCAGCGGCGTGCTGCAGATGCTGGCATACGATATGCTGGCCGCGTGGGGCAAGGTACAGCCCGAGGCGCAGCAGCTGGTGACGCCGCAGCAGAGCAGCGTGACCACCGAGCGGATGAACGTGGCGCTGACCGAGGCGCTATACGACGGCAGCACGGTGCGATTTGTCTATACCGTGACGCTGCGCGGCGCGACCGAGCGGCTGACCGAAGAGACGATGAACGATCCGGACGGAGCATTCATGCGCGCGGTGACCGCCGATGGCATATCGCTGTGGGGGCCGGACGGATTCACGCTGAACGGCGAGGACATCTCGATGACCGGCGGATCGCGCAGCAGCGCCGCGCCGGGTGAGCAGCCCGGGCAGGCGGTGTGCTTTGTGGAGATTCAGCTGGCCAGTGAAGGCATCGTGCCCAAGGGAAAATTTACGTTGGAAGCGCCGATTTTCTATGGCGCAAGCAAGGGCAAGGTGCTGACCATAGCGCTGGACGCGGACCATCTGCCCGGCGTGCGCAACCTGACACCCGCCGCGCCCATTCGGCAGGACGGCGTAACCATTACACTGCACAGCGCGATGCAGTCGCCGATTCGCTTTTATATCGACTACCAAGTGGATCTGGATGAGGGCGCGCCCGAGCGCATCATGCGCGACTGGATGGGCGCGACCATTGTGGATGCTGCGGGCAAGCCGGTGTTTACCAGCGGCGGATCGCTGAGCTGGGGCCCGGCGGCGCAAGATGCCGACGAAAGCCGCCACGCGCGGATACACAATGAATACGCGATGGACAACGCCGTGCCCGATAAACTGTACTTCGCGCCGGACAAGGGCGATGGGGACTTTATCGCGGGGGATGCATTTGTCGCCGACATGGACAGGGCCATCGCACTGGCGCCACAAGGAGGGAAATAAGATGAAAAAACGCATAGCGGCAGGTCTATTGGCCGGAGCGTTGGCGCTGGGCAGTCTGCCCGCGCTGGCTGCCGAGCAGGTGACATATTTGCAGCTGAAAGAGGCGATGCCCGAGCGGCTGACGCTTTCGCGCACCGTCAAGGGCAAGACCGTGACCATCGACGCGGAAATCCTGCTGCCGGAAACCGAAGCGCTGCCCATCTTGCAGGCGGAGCGCGCGGCGATCAACGAGGTGGCGCTGCAGGAGAAGTACGGCAAGTATGAAGATTTGCTGGCTGGCACGGGACGCGATAAGCAGCCCAGCCAACAGTCGCCGTTTGGCGTTTTCCTGAGCCCGTATCGCAATGAAAGCGGCAAGAGCGCGATGGTGGAGGGAGTGAGCCAGTTCGAGATTCCGAAAAAGTATGGCAGTATGGCGGACATTGTGTGGCAGGTGATGCCCGATGCCGATCAGCCGGAGAACAACCCTCTGCCACCGAACGCGCCCGCCGAGAAGATGCGAGAGGCGCTGGAGGTCGCGGGCGTAGGCGATCTGGAACTGCGGGTGACCGGGCAGGTGGTGACACGCAGGCCGTTTAAGGCCAAGGAAACACACTACGTTGACCCGGAGCATAAGGACTGGGGATACATCTTTGAATGGATTCCCGATGAAAAGAACGGCGCGATCCCGGAACGCGAGATCGGCAAGTACAAGACCGCGTTTTCGCTCTATCTGCGCGATGCGCGGGTGGCCGAGGAGTTCTACCGCGTCAAGCCGGTCAGCAAGTGGCCGGAGGAGAACGGGCGCGCGTGGACGCATTATATGACGTGGTTTGAGATGTTTACCGAGGAGGATTTTTCGCTGCACAGCGATGCGCTGTTCCGCGAGCAGTGGGTGATCGAGCAGGAGCAGCTCGCACCGTTCGAGGTAATCGAAAAGACGATTGCTAAGCGCATCGACGCGGGTCTGCTGCGTGATGTGTATCAGATGGAGCTGTGTTACATGCCCTGCCTGCCGCCGGATGTGAATGTGAGGGAAATGGAGAAGGTGCCGGTGCAATCGGTGATCATGGCACCGGTGTGGGTGCTGTACTGCGACGACAAGAAGAACGACTACGATATGGCGCAGTGGCGATCCTATGGCGATAAGGCGTTTGCGCTGTCGATGGCGATGGAGCATGGCGCCAGCTATCAGTTGCGGATCGACGCCATCACCGGCGAGGCAATGACCGATTATCGGTGGTGGACGTATCCGCCGGACATGACGGCCGCAAGCAAATAAGAAAGCCGGGAACAGCCCCGCCGCGCACGCGGCGGGGCTGTTGGCAACGGACGCAACAGGAAAATAATGTGCCATTTATACAGTTTTTACATATTGCGATTGTGCTACATTTCCACAGATTCCTTGACAATGCGTGCCAACCGTAGGATAATAACCATAACAGGTCGGCACGTTGTGTGCCGGGAGAACCCCAAATAAAGGAGGCGTTTTTTCTATGAAGAAAACCCTGTCGTTGCTGTTGGTTCTTATGCTGTGCGTAAGCGGTGTGTCCGTTGCGCTGGCCGATGCGGCATCCAATGCGGAAGCGGCCACCAAAGCCGCGACCATGACCTATGACGAGCTGCTTGCCGCCGCCAAGGCCGAAGGTCAGGTGTATAGCGTCGGCATGCCCAATGAGTGGGCCAACTGGAAAGACCTGTGGGCGCACATCCAGGGCCTGGGCATCAAGACATCCGACACAGACATGTCCTCCGCCGAGGAACTGGCGCAGTTCGCATTGCAGGGCAAGGCCAATGCGGACATCGGCGATATCGGTCTGGCCATGACCGATGTAGCCATTGAGCAAGACCTGCTGCTGCCGTTTAAGACCTCGTACTGGGATTCGATCCCCGATTGGGCGAAGGATCCGAACGGCCTGTGGATTGAGGCCTATACCTGCACCACCGCGTTCATCACCGATAAGCAGAACGTGCAGAACCCGCCCAAGACGTGGAAAGAGCTGCTGGAAGGCAACTACAAAGTGTGCATCGGCGACGTGGAGAAGGCTGCGCAGGCCTACTATGGCGTGCTGGCCTGCAACGTCGCACTGGGCGGCGATGAGAACGACCTGAGCAAGGCAGTGGAAGCGTTCGCGAAGCTGGCCGAAGCGGGCCGCCTGAACACTTCCAATCCCTATGTCGCCAATCTGGAGAATGGCGAGATCGAAGTCGCCATCGTGTGGGACTTCAACGCGCTGGGCTATCGCAGCCAGATCGACGTGGACCGCTTTGATGTGACCATCCCGTCGGACGGCGCGGTGACCTCCGGCTATGCCAGCGTTATCAACAAGTACGCCAACAGCCCCTATGCGGCGATGCTGGTGCGTGAAGTGATGCTTTCCGACGCGGGCCAGAACTATCTGGCGCTGGGCTATGCCAAGCCGATCCGCGACGTGGCGCTGACTGACGAAGCCAAGACCCGCGTGCTGGATTCCGCGCTGTATGCCAATACCTACAAGATCAAGGACCAGAAGAAGTGGGCCGATGTGGTGGCGCAGTTGGCGACAACGTGGGCAGAGGAAGTCGCCGTTCACATGAACTAACCTTTCGGTTGTCGATAAACGCCCATCTGCGGCGTCAGCGCATCACCCGCCTTGTCGGCGTATTCACTATACGCCTCCGGCATACGGGTTTTCGCTGCTAGCATCTGGACGCTTAGACGACCTGAACCAGCGAACATTCGCGAGAGGGCTGCCGCCTTGGGTGGCAGCCCTCTTTTCATCAAAAGGCGAAAAGGGAGGAATCACATTGAGAGGGATACGTCGCTTAAATGGGTTCTACCTGACGACCATGGGCGTATTTTTGATTTTGCTGGCGGTATTTATGGCGGTTCCGGTGATTTCATTGGTCGCCACATCCCTGCGCACGCCCGGCGGGGCAGGCGGCTTTACGCTGCAAAACTTCGCCGAGGTATTCAGCAAAAAGCTGTATCGGGTCAGCTTCCAAAACTCGATCATGCTGTCACTGCAATCGAGCATATTTGGTCTTATCATCGCGCTGTTCTGCTCCTATGCGGTGACGCGCTTTGCCAGCGCGCGCGTGCAGAGCAACCTGCTGGTGGTCATCAATATGACCAGCAACTTCGCCGGACTGCCGCTGGCCTTCGCGCTGACGCTGATGCTCGGCAATTCCGGCATGTTTGTGACGCTCGCCAAGCTGATGGGCTTTGACTTGACCAAGGCGTTCACCATCTATTCCGCGCAGGGGCTGGTGCTGGCATACACCTATTTTCAGGTGCCGCTGGGCATCATGCTGCTGTATCCCATCTACCGCGCCATCCGTGCGGATTGGCAGGAGGCGGCCTCCACATTGGGCGCGACCACCCCGCAGTTCTGGCTGCGCATCGGTATTCCGACCATTCTGCCCAGCATTTTGTCAACGTTTACGGTGCTGTTCGCCAACGCCATGGGCGCTTATGCGACGGCTTATTATATCGTCTCGTCCAGCTATAACCTTGTGCCGATCCGCATCAGCGCGCTGATGAGCGGCGATATCCGCACCCGGCCGGAGCTGGGCAGCGCGCTGGCGATTACGCTGGCGTTTGTGCTGATCCTGACCATGCTGCTCAGCGACTGGGCATCGCGCGTGGCGGACAGAAGGGGGATGAAATCGTGAGCGGACAGAAAAAACGCGGCGCTGGACCCAAAGCGGTGGTCATCCTGCTGATGATCTACCTGTTCCTGCCGTTTGTGATCACCGGGCTGTACTCGCTGGCCACCGATTGGTCCAACACGGTGCTGCCGCGCGGCTACACAATGCAGTATTACCACGAGATGTTTACCTCCGCGCGGTTCTGGTCGGCGGTTGGCCGCAGCGTGATCCTGAGCACCGCGTCGGTGGCGGTGGCTATTCTGGTCATGACGCCGCTGACCTTTGCCATCGCCGCCTATACGCCCAAAGTCGAGCGTGTGATGAAGGCGTTGACGCTGCTGCCGTTTGCCATCCCGGGCGTTATCAACGCGACCGCGCTGCTGGCCACCTATGGCGGTACGAGCATTCCGATGGTGGCGGTGCTGACCGGCGCGTACTTTGTTCTGGTGCTGCCGCTGATGTATTCGGGCATCAACAACGCGATGCACGCCATTGATCTGGTACCCATTACCGAGGCGGCGCGCGTGCTGGGCGCGTCCACGCTGACTACCTTTCTGCGCATCATCGTGCCCAACGTCGCGCCGGGCATTCTGGTCAGCACACTGCTCAGCTTCTCGACACTGTTTGGGGAGTTCGTCATCGGCAATCTGATTGTCGGCGGCAGCTTTGAGACTGTGCAGATCTATCTGTATCTGGTGATGAAGCAGACCGGCCACCTGTCTAGCGCAGTGGTGATCATTTATGTATTCATTCTGGCGGTCATCAGCGTTATCCTGATGAAGCTGACCAGCGAGAAAAAACCCACATAAGCGGTGTGAGGAGTGTGACTATGCGTTCTTTTATTGAGATTCGCGATGTGAATAAGAGCTTTGGCGACAACCATGTGCTTCGGAGCATCGGTTTAGATGTTGAGCAGGGCGAGCTGGTGACGCTGCTGGGGCCGTCGGGCTGCGGCAAGTCCACGCTGCTGCGCGCCATTGCCGGCCTGAATGATGTGGATTCGGGGACGATCCACATCGACGGGAAGGACGTCACCCATGTGGACGTGCGCAAACGGCAGATCGGCATGGTATTCCAGAGCTATGCGCTGTTTCCTAACCTGACGGTAGCCAAGAATGTGTCGTTTGGCCTGGAGATCGCGAAAGTGCCCACCGCGCAGATGCGCGAGCGGGTGAGCCGCGCGCTGACGCTTGTGGGGCTGGAGGAAAAGGCCAACCAGAAGCCGGTGCAGCTTTCCGGCGGACAGCAGCAGCGTGTGGCGCTGGCGCGCGCGCTGATCATGGAGCCCAAGGTGTTGTTGCTCGACGAGCCGCTTTCCGCGCTGGACGCACAGATTCGACAATCCCTGCGCGTGCAGATTCGCGAGATTCAGCAGCAGATGAAGATCACCGCCATCTTCGTGACGCACGATCAGGAAGAAGCGATGGCGATCTCCGACCGTGTGTGCGTGATGCATGACGGCATCATCGAGCAGCAGGGTACACCGGAGGAAATCTACAAGCGGCCGGAAACCAAGTTTGTGGCGCGCTTTATTGGCCACTACAACGTGCTGACGCCCGAGGATGCCACGCGCGCGCTGGGGCAGCCACAGCCCGCGTGTCAAGTGGTCGCCATTCGCCCCGAAGCGATCGGCTTTGAGGCGGGCAAGGAGCGCATTGGTTTTTCCGGCAAGGTGGTGGCCAGTTCCATGCTGGGCAGTGTGATGCGCTACACGGTGGCGTGCCACGGCGTGCCGGTGCATGTGGAGTGCGTAAACCACGACATGCGCGCGTTGCAGCTGGGCGAAACGGCGGAGCTGTTTGTCAGCAAGCGCAATGTGCTGGTGATCGAGAAGTAGGATGAAAGAGCGCTGTGCTCAGGCCGTCGAAAAAGGCCCTCTCGCGGCGTCGGCACAGCGCTCAGCTTGTCGCCGTATGCTGCGATACGGCTTCGCGCTTCGCTCGTGACCTCCTAGCGATAGGACCTTTTTGGACAGCCTAAAGTTGGGGGATACGCAGGGACTGTTGTGGACAGTCCCTCTTTTTGCGCATAGACAATTTACAGCATGGAGGAAAAAATCTCCGGCCTGGGCGCGGGAATGACGCAGGTGGATACGAGCAGCCCCTTGGCGGCGGCGGTTTGCGTACCGGCGTCGATCGCCGCCTGCACGGCTGCGACCTCGCCGCACAGCGACACAAACGACTTGCCGCCAATGCCCAATCCCAGCCGTACCTCAATCAGCCGCACGTTGGCGGCCTTGGCAGCGCAATCGGCAGCCACCACTGCCGCCGCGATGGAGAAGAACTCCATCACGCCCAGCGAGGCGACCGGCCCGACATCCGCGCAGCCCGCAATCGCGCCCAACACCTGCGGATCAAGGCTGGCGATGGTCAGGTCATCGACCAGCGCGTCGCGTGCCTGCGCGCGTCCGGCGTCCATGGCCGCCGTGACAGCGGCAACCTCGCCGCTGATCACCACGGTGTACTTGCCGGGGCAGACCGGCCCGGCTTTTTCCAGCGTAACCGCCGCAGTCTTTAGCATCGCATCCCCAGCCTCGACGCCGCGCGCGATGCTGTTGGTTTCCAATACGCCCAAGGCAATCATCATGGCCGTCCCCCTGCCTGCTCGGTTTGAATGTCTATCGCATCGCCGACCTGCGTGACGATGCCGTCGATGCTGGCATGCACGTCGGCGCCCAGCGCGCCCTCCGGCGTGCGGCCGATCGTTTGTCCGACGCGCACGCGGTCGCCCACTGATACGATCGGCTCAGTCGGCACGCCAATGTGCTGCTTGCGTGGAATCGACACACGCGACGCGCGCACAAGCACGGCTTCGGCGGGTACGGGCATGTCATACGCCACGACATTGATTTGCTGTGTCAGACGAGCGGAAGCCAGTTGGCGGCTCGGTCGCATGACGCTTTGGTCGGGATGCAGCGCGGTGTCCGGTTTTGCGCCGCTCTGGCGCAGCGCGGGCTTCATGGCCGCCATGATCCGGCGCGGCGAAAGCCCCATCGGGCAGGCGCTCAGCTCGCAAACGCCGCATTCCATGCACAGCAGCGCGGTGGCATCGGTTTGATTGGCCGCGAAAGCGCGCATCGCGCGATGCGGGTACATCGGGTGACCGGAGAGAAAACGTGGGCACAAATCGGTGCAGAACCGGCACTGGATGCAAGCGGCTTTTGCGCGGTTTCGCATGTGTTCCAGCGACAATTCGGCACGGCGCACCAGCAGATGATGGGTTGGCAGCACGATGATGCCGCCAGCAGTGCGCGTGATGGGCGGATCGTCACCCATGCGCACGCACGTCCCCATCATCGGACCGCCGAGCAGCACCGCGTATTCGCTGATGCGCGCGCCGCCCGCCGCGGAGAGGACATCGCAAAGCGCTGTGCCGATGGGCACTTCATACAGGCCGGGGTTTCGCACCTCCCCGGTAACGGTGATCAGGCGCGAGGTGACCGGCGTGCCGTCCAGCGCGGCCAGCGCATTGAGTGCGGTGGATACGCTGACCACCGTGCAGTCGACACTGCCGGGCAGCGCCTGCGGCGCGACGGTGCGGCCTGTGCACGCGTGGACGATGGCCTGCTCGTCACCGATGGGGTAGACCGAAGGCAGCTCGCACAGCCGGATGGCCGTGCCGCTGCTGGTCAGCGCCTTTTGGAGCGCGTCAACCTGCGGGTGATAGTGCGCCTTTAGCGCAATGCAGATGTCCTCCGCGCCGGTCAGCGTGCCCAGCACCTGCGCCGCCGCCACCAGTTCTCCGGCGCGGTGCAGCATATAGAATTGATCGCTTTTGAGCAACGGCTCGCATTCCGCACCGTTGATCAGCAGCGTTTTTGTTCGTGATTCAAGTTTTTTCCAGGTCGGAAAACCAGCGCCTCCGCCGCCGACGACTCCGCCACGGCACAGACGCGTCCATGCGTCCTGCATTATTTGCTCTCCTGTGCGCGCTGCACCTCGTGGATGTCGATGATCGCGACGATGGTCGCGTCCACCGGCACGCTGCTTTGCCCATCGGCTTGCCGCGCGGCACTGCCGGTGGCGACCAGCACCATCTCGCCAATCCCCGCGTCAATGCCGTCCACGGCGACAATCGGTTCACCCAGCGGCTCGCCGTTTAGGCGCGCTGGCTGCACAATCATCAGCTTGCGCCCGACCAGCGCTTCTTCCTTGCGGGTTGCCCAGATGTTGCCGACCACTTTTGCAATGATCATGGTGTTCCCTCCCGATGTAGCGTAACGCCAGCGGCGCGGAGCACGTCCAGCGCAAGCGGCGTCGCGATCTGTCCACTGCGCAGCGTCAGCGTCGTCAGCCCGGTGGCGACCAGCGCCTTGGCATCGCGCTCGGACAGCAATTTGCCCTCGAAGGCATGGGGTGTGACCGGTGCGGCCGGTGTGGAACTTTGGATGGGTGCGGCGTCCGACGCACCGATCACAGTGCACGTGCAGCCCGACTCGACGCCTGCCGCGTTGGCCTCGTCGGTATCTAGGTGCAGGGTGGTGAGAAATTCCGGCGAGATGCGCGCGATCACCGCCTCAAAGGTGACCGGGCGCGACCCATGCACGCGGACGTTGAGCGCCTGCCCATCGCTTGCGCCAATGCGTGCGGCGTCGGCGGGGGATAGGTGCAGGTGCCGCTGCGCGACGATGGCTGCGTCCGCTTTGACAAGCGCGTCACCGGCTTGCAGGTACAGACTGCCCGCGCCCTGTGTGTCGCCGGACAGGCGTACCGGTGCGCGGACGCCGAGCTGGCGCGCGTCAGAAGCGGCAATCTCAATTTGCGTGGACGAGCGTGTCGGCCCCAGCACAGCGACGTGCTCCATCGTCCCCTTTGGCCCAATCAGGCGCACGCGCTGT
Source organism: Eubacteriales bacterium (assembly GCA_031552735.1). Classification (GTDB taxonomy): domain Bacteria; phylum Bacillota; class Clostridia; order Christensenellales; family Aristaeellaceae; genus JAVBUY01. The sequence goes on along the minus strand of JAVBMF010000015.1, from coordinate 65,771 downwards.
TTGCTCAAAAACTGCCCGGGCAGCGACAGGTCGCGGTCCCGCTCCAACTGATCCAGACCGAACAAGGCGCGCGCGTCGGCGGTTGACAGATGCACATGGCGCGCGGAAACCTCGACCGGAAAGAGGGGCGCGGCGGACGGGACAGGTGTGGACGGTGGCGAAACAGGCGCGTTGTCAGGCACGGTGACCGACGGCTCCATGCGGGCCAGCACGGCGCGGACAGCTTGTTCGACTTGCTTACGATCCATGTTGTCCCTCCCGTCGGGCAGCGGCAATTTCGCGCAGCTGCAACACATAGAAGTAGCTGGACAGGCGGTTGAGCGCCAGCACAAGCGACTCGCCGCAGCCACCGCGCTGATCGCCATAGGCGGCGACCGCTTGGATTTCGGCCTGGCGCGCGCGCGTGCGCAGTTGATTCATGCGGGCGGCCAGTTCGCCGTCGGCGGCGGCGGGCATGGCGTGACCGGAGGGCAGGATGCGCTCTGGATGGTGCGATGCGTCGTGCACATCGGCCTCGGTCATGCCATCCAGCGACCAGGGCGGCAGCGGCGTCTGTTTGACATCGCAGGCCAGCGCGTGCCGCGTCAGCACCAGCGCGTCCTCCAGCCAATGGGCGCAGTCGGACTGGCCACGCTGCAACGCGACAACTTGCGCCAACAGGATGTCGGCCTGCAAAGCGTCGAGCAGGCCACGCAGCACGATGCGCGGGTGATCCTTGCGCACCAGCGTATGCGCGTCCAGATGCGTCTTGTTCTCGGGCTTTTTGCCCGAGCGCGCAACACTGACCAAGGCAGGCCGCGCGCCGCCTTCCAGCGGCAATAGTCGACGGTCAATTAAAAACTGCCGCGCGGCTGGTGTCAGTTTGGCGTCGGGCGGGAGATCATACCGTTCCGGCAACCCCTGCGCAAACTGTTCGCGCAGATCGGACTCGGTGATGTATCGCAACGGCAAACCTCCTTGCTATGCGTCGTGTATCGGGGGATTACTTCTTGACAGCGGGCAGAATGGCATTGACATCGTCATGCGGACGCGGAATGACGTGACGGCTGACCAGGTTGCCCACGCGCTCCGCGGCGGCTGCACCGGCATCCACAGCGGCCTTGACCGCGCCAACCTCGCCGCGCACCATCACCGTCACCAGTCCGCCGCCGACGTGCTCTTTGCCGATCAGCGTGACATTGGCCGCCTTCACCATGGCGTCGGCGGCCTCAATCGCGCCGACCAACCCCCGCGTTTCAATCATACCCAAAGCGATCATATCCATAATACTGCTCCTTTCAACCGGTCGTGCCGGTGATCCACTTTTATTCCTTGTTCAGGTGCGGCAGGATAGCCTCCAGATCGTCGTGCGGACGCGGAATGACGTGCACAGAAACCAGCTCGCCCACGCGCTGCGCGGCAGCCGCGCCTGCATCGGTGGCGGCCTTCACCGCGCCGACGTCGCCGCGCACCATCACTGTGACCAGTCCGCCGCCGACGTGCACCTTGCCGATCAGCGATACATTGGCTGCCTTGACCATTGCGTCGGCAGCTTCCACAGAGCCGACCAATCCCTTCGTTTCCACCATTCCCAGCGCGATGTCTTTGTCCCGAGCCATGATAAAACCTCCTTCGTGGTGTTATGCGGTGTGAGCTATGATCAGCCGCGCAGTTCGCGCAGCACGGCTTCGACAATGCCGTCGATGTCGGATTTGTTTGCGGACGGCGCCGCAATGGGGGCGGGGGATGGGGTTTGCGCCGCGCCCTCATCGGACAGCCCATAGGCCGCGCGCCGTATCTGGAACAGGTGCGTGACCGTCACGTTATCGCTGGTGGCCGAGCCGCCAACCGCGCCGCAGCCTAAGGTCAGCGACGGCTTGAGCGCGGTGGTGGCGCCGATAGCGCCCAGCGTGGAGCCGACATTGACCAGCAGGCGTGAAACCGGCTTGGCGGTGAGGAAGGTGCGCACCAGTTCCGAATTGGCGGTGTGGATGGCCATGGAGTGACCGACACCGTCAAACCGGAGCAGTTCGATGCAGCGATCGCACGCCGCGCGCCAGTCTGGTTCCACAAAGAACGCGAGCAAAGGCGAAAGCTTCTCGATCGTAAAGGGATACGCTTTGCCGACGTGCTCCTGTTCGCAGAGGATGACGCGCGTATCGGCGGGCACGCGCACACCGGCCATCTCGGCGATGGTGATGGCGCTGCGGCCTACAATCTTGGGGTTGACGCCGCTGCCCGAGGGATGCAGGATGACGCGCTCGAATTTCTTGGCATCGTCGCCGCTGACAAAGTAACCGCCCTGCCGCTTGATTTCGGCGAGCACCTCGTCTTTGACGCACTGCTCTGTGACGATGGCCTGCTCGGAAGCGCAGATCGTGCCATTGTCGAAGGTTTTGCTGGCGAAGATGCGGCGTACAGCGGCGGGGATATCGGCTGTGCGCTCGATAAAAGCGGGGACGTTGCCCGGTCCGACGCCCAGCGCGGGCGTGCCGGAGGAGTATGCCGCCTTGACCATCGCGGAACCACCGGTGGCCAGGATCATATCCGACAGACGCATCAGCTCATTCGTCCCCTGCACGGTGGGGATGGTCATGGTGGCGATCAGCCCCTCGGGAGCACCGGCGGAGCACGCCGCTTCGCGCAGGATGCGTACCGCTTCGCCAATGCAGCGCACCGCGCCCGGATGCGGCGAAAACACCACCGCATTGCCCGCCTTGACCGAGATCAGCGACTTGAATATCGCGGTGGAGGTGGGGTTGGTGCTGGGCACCAGCCCGGCGACCACGCCGACCGGCACGGCGGCTTCGATGATTTTGCGCGCTGTGTCGTCGTGGATGATGCCCATGGTGCGCACATCGCGGATCGACTCATAGACCTTGAGCGCGGCAAAGCGATTCTTGGTGATCTTGTCCTGCACGACGCCAAAGCCGGTTTCTTCCACCGCCATGCGCGCCAGCGGCTCGGCCTGCGCCGCCGCCGCCTCGGACATGCGCGCGACAATGGCGTCAACCTGCTGCTGCGTCATCTGGGCAAGCTGCGCCTGCGCGGCGCGCGCGGCACGCACAAGGTCGCGCGCTTCCTGAACCGACGCGAGATCGCGATCCAGGTCCATATGCATCACCTCTCATTGCGGATGTGTCGTCAGGTATTGCGCTGCGCTTTCCATATCGCCAGCGCGCTGAGAAGTTCATCCTTGCGCGCGAAGCGGATTTCGTTGGGCGATAGGGGGAACCCGGGCAGTTCGCGCACATGCTGGCGCAGTTTCAGCACGGTCCAGTCCTCGTAATGGGGTGAGATTGCGGGCGCTTTGTGTTCTTTTGCCTCGCGCTTCGCCCCCTCGCACGCGCCGCAGCTAGCGCAGCCGGAGTTTTCGGCGTGCGGGCAGTCGCCTTGATCCAGGAGCATGCTCACAACCTCCGGCATGGCGCGCGCGATCACATGCGCGCTGAATACCTTGCCAATGCGCTGCGCCGCCTGTGCTCCGGCATCAACCGCCGCTTGCACGGCGGCTACCTCGCCGGAAAAACGCACCATCACCAGCCCACCGCGCACATAATCGGTGCCCAGCAGACGCACAGCGGCGGCTTTCAGCCCCGCGTCGGCGGCTTCCAGCGCCGATACCAGGCCGATGGTTTCGATCATCCCAAGTGCGGTCATGGGTTACACTCCTTCTTCCTGCGGGGCGGATGCCACCTGCTGCACAGCCTGCGCAAAGGCCTGACACGCGGCCTGACAATCCGACTGTGAACCGGCGAGCAGCGCGCCGCCAAAGTTGGTCGGCGAGGGCGGGCCGTAAAATGCGACCATGGTTACGGTAGCGGCCTTCAGCGCCGCATCCAGCGCGAACATGGATTCCAGCGGCGGCGCGATCAGATAGGCGAGGCTGGAACCGGCAGGAATGCCCGCCGATTCGCTGAGATAGGTGCCAACGCGCGAGATGCAGTGCGCAAAGTAAGGGATGGAATCGTCGTCGTTGGCGCTGTAAAAGCTGGCGCCGCTGCGAATGCAATAGGCAGCGGCGGCTAGACCGCTGCGGATGTCCTCCGGTGACTCGCCGGACAGGATGCCCAGAAACTCACCGGCCAGCTTGGTGTTGGCATTGGCCGCACCCGCGTACATGGACTGCGCGTAGACCACGCGCACGGCGGCTTTCTTGGTGGCCTCATCCAGTGCGGTGTAGCCGACGTCATCGCTATCGCAGGTCAGCAGGCCCAGCGCGCGCTCATGGGGCAGCAGCGAGAATTTTTCGCGCAACGCGGCGTCCACCTGCGGAATGATCCGAGATGAAAGCACCTGGGCACGCAATGCGTCTCCTCGCATGGCAACCTCCAATTTATAGCGTAAGGTCCAGCCCGCTTGCTTTTTGCTCCAGCATTTTGCGGATCACATCGACAATGTGCGCACCGGCCTCGACTGCTTGCGTGCCGCCACGATGGATGTTGGCCAGCACAGTGCGGCGACTTTCCGGCATGCCGACGGTCGGACGGTAGGCGATATAGGCGCTCATGCTCTCTGCGGTGACCAGACCGGGACGCTCGCCCAAGAACACGCAGAATACCTCCGAGCCGATGGCGTCGCCCAGCGCGTCCATGGAGCCGACGCGGCCATACTGCACAAAGATGGGCTGCGATACTGTGACACCATAGCCCTCCAGACCCTTTTGCACGGTCTTGACGATGTCCGCCGCGTTGGCGATCACCGCGCTGGAGGACAGACCATCGGCGACATAGAGGAACACGCGCGGCGGCGTGCCGGTGTCCTGCTTGATGTGCGCCAGCGTGTCGGGCGAAAAGGCGCGGCCTTTGTCCGGGCGGGTCAGAAACTCGTCGCGCGAATCGCAGGTGGTTTGGTAATGCTTCCAGCCCAGCTGAGCAAGCAGCGCGTCGGGTACGTCGCTGAATACAGCATCTTGCGCGGCGGCGTGGTCGGCGGCAAAGCGGAGCATGGTTTGTGTGCGATAGCGTGCTCCGGCGCGGCCGACACCCAACCGGGCGGGCGTGTGCGCTTTCATCGACAGGAACGCCTCTCGGTCATGCGGGTGATCCACCAGCATCTGGGTACGTATGTCGGTGGCGGTCAGGTCGCGCGCAGTATCGGCTGCGGATGATTGCTGCGGGAGCATGCTCTCTTGCGTCGGCTCCAGCGATCGGAGCACGCGATCAACGATTTCTTGAATGCTTGATTCTTCCATGGGTGCTCCTTTCTACAGAAAGATGGAAGCATCGCCAGCGGCGGGTCCCAACTTTCCATCCTGCCAGATGCCCCAGCGTGCCAGCCACGCCGAAAATGCCGCGATCGGCTCCCTATGGAGCAGCTCGCGTACCGCGGCCACATCATGGTAGCCGGTGGACTGATAGTTGAGCATGACATCGTCGGCATGCGGTACGCCGATGAAATATGTGCTGCCTGCGGCAGTCAGCAGCGTCATCAAGTTCTCGATGTCGTTTTGCGTGGCCTGCATGTGGTTGGTGTAGCAGCAGTCGCAACCCATCGGCAGGCCGGACAGTTTGCCCATGAAGTGATCCTCCAGCCCGGCGCGGATGACCTCGCGGCTGTCGTAGAGGTACTCTGGCCCAATGAAGCCGACCACCGTATTGACCAGGAAAGGCGCATAGTGTCGCGCGAAGCCATAGCAGCGCGCCTCCATGATCAGTTGATCGTGGCCATAGTGCGCGTCACTGGACAATTCGCTGCCCTGCCCGGTTTCGAAGTAAAGCACGTTGGGGCCATGCGCAGTGCCCTCGGTGCGCATCAGCGCCTGCGCCTCGGCGAGCATGGCAGCGTTGATGCCGAAGGCCTCGTTGCCCTTTTGTGTGCCCGCGATGCTTTGGAAGATCAGGTCGCTGGGCGCGCCCTTGCGCACCGCGTCCATCTGTGTGGTGACATGCGCGAGCACGCACTGTTGCGTGGGAATTTCATACTTGCGCTTGATTTCGTCAAAGCGGTGCAGGATGGCGGCGACCGACGCCTCGCTGGCGTCCACCGGGTTTAAGCCAATCACTGCGTCGCCGACACCGTAGGACAAGCCCTCCAGCAGTGAGGCGGTGATGCCGGTCAGATCGTCGGTGGGGTGGTTGGGTTGCAGGCGCGCGCTGAGCGTGCCTGGCATGCCAATGGTGGTGACGCAGGTAGCCAGCACCTCGATCTTGCTGGCGGCTGTCATCAGGTCCAGATTGCCCATCAGTTTGGTCACCGCGGCGATCGCTTCGCTGGTCAGTCCGCGACCGATGCGCACGATGCGTGCGCCGTCGGCGGCAAGGATGCGCTCGCGCAGTTCGCCGATGGTCCAGTCGGCCAGCTCGCGATAGATGCTCTGATTGATGCCGTCGATGATGATGCGCGTCACCTCGTCCTGCTCGTAGGGGACGGCGGGGTGCTCGGTGATATCGCGCACGGTCAGCTCGGACAGCACAATGCGCGCGGCCACGCGCTCGCGCGGGGTTTCGGCGGCCAGACCGGCCAACCGGTCGCCGGACTTGGGCTCATTGGCTTTGCCCAGTACCTCGGCCAGCGTTTGGAAGGTGTAGTTTTGTCCGAAAAGCTGTGTGGAGAGTTTCACGAGCCGATCTCCTTTCGCGCAGGCTATAGCGCAAGCGTCTTGATGACCACCGGCAGTGCGGAGCCGCCGCCCATGGGCACGCCGATATCAATGCGGTCGCCGATCGCCAGGCGGATGCCATCGATGCACACCAGCGGCGGATTGCCGCCGCGCAGGCGTTGCAGCGCTTGGCCGAGCGCCTTGGCAATGTCGTGCTCGATGACGATCACCGGGCAAACGGTGTCGGTGGGGAGCAAGGGTGCAAGCTGCGCGGCCATGGCCTCGATGTCGTCATAGCGAGGGTTGCTCCAGCCGGTAAAACCGATGGCGAACGGCTCGTCCATCATCTCGCGCAGTTTTGCGACGCGGTCACGTATATGCGCGATGTCCGGGGGGGAGTCCAGCTTGACGCGCCCCACCGCGAGATTGTGAATCGGCAGCGGAGCACGCTCCACCACAGTGGTGCTGCCCGATAGGCTGACGCTGAATATTCCGGCGCCGATCACCGTAGCATGCGTGGTTTCAGCAGGGCGGAGCACGCGCCCCGCCGTGAAAAAGCGAGAACCGGCCAACGAACGGCCAAGCAGATAGCCAACATCATCGGCGAACATGGGATCGGGCTCGCTGCCATAGAGGCAGTCGGCGACGCCGCCGGAGAAGGTGAACAGGTCGGCGCGCGCGGTTTGTGGCAGGCCGTGCTCCAACAGCAGCGAACGATACAGCGGTGTCTCGGGGCGCAGCCCGGCGGACTCTTCCAGTAGTTCTACCGAGCGGGCGATGATGCGGATGAGCCCGGGCAGCGGCAGCACCGAGCCCTCGGCGACCGAAACGCCGACATCGTTGGCGACATCGATCATGGGCTGGGCGCACAAGCGCACAATACCGGTGGAGGGATCGCGGCGCAACAGGCGGCCACCGATGCGCAGGCAGCCGGTTTCGACTGGGTCGCCGCCGTCAAACAAGCAAAGATTGGTGGTGCCGCCGCCGATATCCAGATTGAGCACGCGCTGCCCGCGCTGGCGGGAAATCTCGTCCGCGCCGGAACCGCGCCCGGCGAGCACCGATTCAAGAATGGGACCGGCAGTGGCGACGACAAATTCCCCGGCCAGCCCGGCAAGTGACTCGGCGACCGCACGGGCATTGCGCTTGCGCGCGGTTTCGCCGGTGAGGATCACCGCACCAGCCTTGATCTGGCTTGGCGATATACCGGATGCACGGAAGGCTTCGTCCAGCCACCCGCGTATGATGTCTATCTGTATTGTATCAGCGGAGAGCATGGGCGTCAAGCGGCGCGGAGCACGGTGGAGCACGCGCTTGTCCACGATCTGGTAGCGGGGCACGGAAAAAGCAGGCGCAGCGTTGACAATGCGCATGCTGGAGAGCACGCACTGCGTCGTGGTCGTGCCGATATCCAAGCCGATGCTGTAGAATACCTCGCCGTCCATACGATGCTCCTCGCTGGAAGTGATGCTGCACACATTATAGCACGTTTACAGCGGGCTGTGGGGCAATTTGCGCCGAAAAAGCAAAAAACTTTGAAAGCGAATTTTATTATATGAAATTTGTGCGAATTCAACGCATCAAATGGCCGAAATTGGCTGGCGCTTTTCCGCCGCAAAGCGCCGGACACGCCTTGACGCGCGAAAGAGCGATTGCTATGATATATTTGTGGCGTATGTCGCATGCCAAGGACAACGCCTGACGCCAGAGCACTATACGACGGATGGATGAAAGGAAGGACACGCTGATGAACACGAAAAGACTGATTGCACTCATCCTCACACTGCTGCTCGCCATTGGAATGACCGCCCCGGCGATGGCAGCCGCGAAAGCGCCCGATGTATCCGGAAAGATTGTGATCCTGCATACCAACGACATCCATGGCCGCGCACTGCCAGACGCCGCCACCGGCGCCATCGGCTATCCGACGATCGCACAGATCAAGAAGGATCTGGAAGCGGCGGGCGCGGCTGTTCTGCTGCTGGACGACGGCGACGCCGCGCAGGGCACGCCGTTGGTCAACATGGGACAGGGCAAGAACGCCATCGAGTTTATGAATCAGACTGGCTATGACGCGATGGGTTTGGGCAACCACGAGTTTGACTGGGGACTGGACAACCTCAAGCAAATTCTGGAGAATGCCAAGTTCCCGATTCTGGCCGCTAACATCGTCGACAAGATCAGCGGCGAGCCGGTTTTCGGCGACCGCAAAATCTTTGAGATCGGCGGACGCAAAATTGGCGTATTCGGCATTGATACGCCGGAGACCATGACCAAGACCCATCCCGATAAGGTGCAGGGCATCACCTTCGCGCAGGGCGAAGAACTGTATGCCTGCGCGCAGAAACAGGTGGATGCGCTCAAGAGCGAAGGCGCCGACTTCATCATTTGCCTAGGACACTTGGGCGTCAACGAAGAAAGCGCGCCCAACCGCAGCACCGATGTGCTAGAGAAAGTGACCGGTATCAACCTGTTCATCGACGGCCACAGCCACACCAAGATCCCCGGTGGTCAGATGGTGGGCGATACGATGATGGTGAGCACCGGCGAATACAGCCAGAACCTGGGCATCGTGGTGATCGGCGAGGAGGACAAGCTGAGCGCCAGCCTGTATGGCCCGCTGACTTCGCCCTTTGGCCTGAGCTATCTGCCCCAGGACGAGGAAGTATCGGCTGCCATCGAGGCGGTGCGTGACACGGTGAGCGCGGAGCTGTCGAAGGTGTTTGCCAAGACCGAAGTGGACCTGAATGGTGAGCGCGACCCCGGCGTGCGCACCATGGAAACCAACTTGGGCGACTTTGCCGCCGACGCGATCCTGTGGGCCGCGCAGCAGGCGCAGGGCGATCAGGTGGTGGCGGCGATCACCAATGGCGGCGGCATTCGCACGTCCATCAAGGCTGGCGACGTGACCATGAACGACATGAAGACCGTTTTCCCCTTCGGCAACGAAGTGACCACGCTGAATGTGACTGGCGCGGAACTGCTGGAGGCGCTGGAAGCCGCTACCTGCACCACGCCCAAGGCGATCGGCGCGTTCCCGCAGGTGGCCGGGATCACATTTGCCATCGACACGTCGGTGGAATATGAAAACGGTGAGCAGTATCCGGATTCCACCTACTACAAGCCCGCCAAGCCGGGCAGCCGCGTGACCATCGAGACAGTGGGCGGGAAGCCCTTTGACGCGGCGGCGATGTACACCATCGCGACCAACGATTTCACTGCCGCTGGCGGCGATACCTACTACGCGTTCCGATACGCCAACACGCAGACCGGCTACAAGACCGGTGTGGCGCTGGAGGACGCGCTGGTGCAGTACGCCAATACGGTGCTGGGCGGGGTCATTGGCGCGCAGTATGCCGAGCCCGCTGGACGCATCACCATCAAGTAAGCGGGGGATATCTGCAAGGGCAGTCGCTGTGGAGCGGCTGCCTTTTTTTGTATTGTAGGGTGCCCTGTGGCGAAATGCCGCACCGGACCAGCGCGCAGCGAAAACGACGGAAACAGCATATAAAATTTTGCTTGACGAATGGAAAGAACTACGCTTTTCACGCGTTTTATGCTATTATATGGGAAGTACACAGGGAGTCTAATGAACAAAGGAGCATGCGCAATGAAACAGAATGGATTGTTCGCGCGGATTCTGGTGCTGATGCTGGCGATGTTGCTGCTGACCTCGGTATCCTTGGCGGATGACAACACCGCGTCCGACGATGGGGAAATGCTTATCGGTGGCGAAACCGTGAGCCCGATGACCAGCTTTGAATCCTTCGAGGAGCTTGCGACCGCGATGCCGGGCGTCACGCTGTTGGCGCCACCTGCCGACGCGCTGGATATTGCTTTCAACACCATTGATGGGGAACCGCTGATCGCGCAGATCGAGTTTAGCTGGGACGGCGACCTGTATACGCTGCGCGCCGCCGCCACTGACGCCAAGAACAGCGAAATGGCAGGCGTGTACGTGGACTTTGACGATGAGGACGCGGCCAGTGAGCTGACCGACCTGACGTTTGCGCCCGGCGTGCAGGACTTTTCCTTAAAGGCCGATCACGACGACGGCCAGGTATTGGCCAGCTGGTATGATCAGGCCAACAAGACCAGCTATACCCTCTATTCCGACACCGCCGGCGCGCCGGAGATGCGCATTCTCTTCCTGCTCACCGAGATGGAGGAGCTTTTCCAGTAAATCATGAAGCGTAAGTACAAAACGCAAGGAGGACATGACATGAAAAGGACCCTTTCACTGATGGTTTGCTTGCTGATCCTGCTGACAATGGTGCCGTTTCAGACGATGGCCGAGGGCCAGTACATGTATGTGAACACGCGCAATGGCGGATCGGTGAACATGCGCCAGGGCCCGTCCACCGATGAAGAAGTTGTCGGGACGATTCCCTATGGCGCGAAGGTCTACATCAATGATTGGCTGCTGGGCGGCTCATTTGTGGAGGTGGATTATAAGCGCCGTTCGGGCTTTGTGGCGCTCAGCTGCCTGTCCGATTACCCGCCCGCGCCCAAGCCCCAGCCGACCAAACGTCCGCAGCCCAAGCCGCAGCCGCAGCCGCAACCGGTCGATCTGAATATCTACGCCAATTTCGCGCCGGTGATGTATAACGCGGTGGTGGTGCCCTCGACGCCGACCAACTTTGTCAATCTGCGCTGGGGCCCCTCGACCAGTACCCCGGTGCAATCCCGCTATTTTGCCAACGAGCAGTTGGTGGTGCTGCAGGCCAACAATTCCTGGTGCCAGGTGTACGACCCGGCGCGCCAGACCTGTGGATTCATGATGAAAGCGTTCCTGACGTATGTATCACCGATCAACAATGGGCTGGGCATCGTGCAGCAGCCCCAGGCCGAGCCCGCGAATAATCCGGGCCAGGAAGGTTAAGGAGGAGAACCATGAAAAAGTGGATGAGTATTGCCCTGGTCGCGCTGATGTTCTGCGCGCTGCCCGCACTGGCGGAACCGACCCAGATCCAGGAGACCAGCCCTTTCTTTGACCTGAGCATCGAGCTGCCCGCAGGCATGACAATGGAGCAGCGCGTGGTGGGCGACATTTCGCAGGCGGCGATCACCAGCGCGGATAAGCCCAACTACACCAACATGCTGGTCATTTCCTTTGATGACCTGATGACCGGCCGCGACATGGCCGATCTGAACGAGGCCGAGCTTGAGGATGTGTTCGGCGGCTCGCTGGGCGATGCCGACGCGGCGCAGGCTTCCTATACGATGAAGGATCTGGACGACGGCGTCAAAGTGATGATCATCAACACGCCAGATTCGAATGTGGCCAACGTGCTGACCATCAAGGACGGCTACTTCATGCAGATCTTTGGCATGTACAATGACGACCAGCCGATCGCCGAGGCGGATGTGAACCAAGCGGTTCAGCTGCTAGATGACATCAAGCTGACGCAAATCAAGGACGCCCAGACCGTCACCGCGCCCGAGCTGTAAACATTGCTTGCGCACACAAGACGAACGTGGAGGAATACACGATGAAAAAATGGGTATCGCTAGCGCTTGCGATGATGTTGATCGTCGCGCTCCCCCTGACTTTCGCCTCTGCGGCAAGCACGATGTATGTAAAGACCAACAGCGGCACCGGCGTGCACATGCGCGTGAGCACCAGCACCGACTCGGCGGTGGTATGCAAGATCGGCTACGCCAAGCAGGTTACAGTGTTCCGCATTACCCGTGATGGGCAATGGGCGGAATGTGAGTACAACGGGTACTACGGCTTTGTGGCGGCCCGCTATCTGGCCTATCACAAGCCTGCGCCGGTGGTGCCCAAGGCCACCCATGTCCCCGTGGTCGATGTGATTCCGCAAAACATGTACGGCGGTTTCCGCGAAACGCGCTATGAAGCGGTCGTGCAGCCCGCTACGCCCGGCGGATTTGTGCATATGCGCTGGGCGCCGACCACCGATGGCAAGATCATCAAAGATTACTTCATCGGCGATCCGCTGGTGGTTCTTGCGGAGGACAACGTGTGGTGCCAGGTGCAGGACCCGGAAACCAGCGCGGTTGGCTTTATGATGAAGCGCTTTGTCAATCGCACCATCGCGGTGGAAGGCACGATTGTGGAAAATGCCGTGGCCCCGAGCGCCGCGCCGGCACAATAACCGGCAACCGTCAAGGCATGATGAGGAGGAAAAGCGCATGAAAAAGTGGATTTGCCTGGCGTTGGTGGCGCTGATGATGAGCCTAGCCGCGATGCCCGCGATAGCCGAAACCGTGACGCTGGAAGAAACCAGCCCCTTCTTTGACCTGACGCTGGATGTGCCGCAAGGTCTGACCATGAAGGAAGAAGAGCACGGCGATATCTGCGTTGTCCTGCTGGAAGGCACCGAAAAGCCGGAGCTTACCTACTGGCTCACGGTCGCGTTTGACGACCAGTACAGCGGCAAAGATACGCAGGACCTGACGCAGGAAGAGCTGGAGCGCCTGTTCGCCGACTCGCTCGGCGAGGTGAATTACGACGAGGGCAGCTACAGCGTGGTGGCACTGGACAATATGAAGGCGCTGGACATTCGCGCCAAGGATCATCGCTATGTGAACCTGATCGCGGTCAAGGACGGCTACTTTTTGCAAGTGTTCGGCATGTATGACGACTATGCGCAGCCGATGGACGATGCCGATTACAAGCTGGGATTGGCCATTCTGGACGGCGTTGGCATCACACAGATATCCGACGCGCCGGTGCCCGATGTAACGGAGATGCCGGAGAAATAATTGCCGATTCTGCCCGATACCACCCAATATGGAAAAGGAGCAGCACCTATGCGCAAGAGTATTGTCGTGTTTCTCGTGCTGGCGCTTATGATGACCGGTTGCGTGCCTGCGCAGGCAGCGCCTAGCAAATCAAGCAGACCACAGCTATTGATTACTGCCCCCGCTGACACTGTGTTTGCAGGGGAATCGCTTGAGCTGGCGGTCACTGCCAGCGACACAGCGGTGTCTGTGGATGGTGTGACCTACGCGGTGAGCAGCGTGAAGCTGGCAACCGTAGACGCGAACGGCGTGTTGACCGCCATGCAGCGCGGCCGGGTGACGGTGACCGCCAAGACTGCCGACGGCAAAGTGTCCGGCAGCAAGACCATCACCATCACAGACCGCCCGGAGTCTGTGGATATCAAGTCGCAGAAAAGCAGCATCGTGGTCGGAAAAACCGCGCTGCTGACCGCGACTGTCGCACCCAAGACCGTGGCGAACCGCAATGTGATCTGGGCGAGCAGCGACGAGAGCATTGCGACGGTGACGGCCAAGGGACAGGTCAAGGGCATCGGCCCGGGCAAGGTGACGATCACCGCGACCAGTGCCATTGACAATCAGGTGGTCGGCTCGTGCGAGCTGGAGATTATCCGTCTGGCGACCCAGGTGAGTCTGGAGCCTAAGACGGTGGATGTGCTGGTCAAGGATTCTGTCCAACTTGAGCCGCAGTTCGCGCCCGACGACGTGAGCTCCAAGGCCGTCAAGTATTCGAGCAACAAGCCCAAGATCGCGACGGTGGACGAGAACGGCGTGGTGACCGGCCTGAAAGCCGGTACGGCAACCATCAAGGGCAAATCCACCGATGGCAGCGGCAAGGCCGGAACCATGACCGTCAAGGTCATTCAGCCGGTGCAAGGCGTGCACCTGAACAAGAACGAGGTGCGCATCGGCGTCGGTTCGTACTCGACCATTGAAGCTGTGCTAGAGCCCAAAGACTCCAGCAACAAGAACATGACCTGGACCACCACCGACCCGTCTATCGCCACCGTGAAGGGGGACACCAACCGTGTGCGCGTTTCGGCGCACGCGTGGGGTTCGTGCACCATCACCGGCGTGACAGAGGACGGCGGCTATGCCGTAAACCTGCTGGTGCACGGCGGATCGTTCCGCTACGCCAACAAGATTACGCAGGTGGCCATCAGTTCTCGCGGGCAGCCCCGGCTGACGTTTGAGAATGTGTCCAATCTGGAGATGGCGGAAATCCGCTTTGTGATGCGCGGCATCGGCGAGAACGGCATCATGGTGATCATGAGCACCGATGACGACGGCACCATGCTCTATGGGCACTATCGCCAGACAATGGGCCCGGGCGAACGCACGGAGCACGGTATGTTCAAGTTCATCCACCCGTCCGACTTTGACGGGTTGCAGGTGCTGTCCTGCGCGATCACCGGGTTTACCACTACGGATGGGTTTAAGTACAACATTGATCAAGAGCATTGGCGCTGGGTAGATTCGAAATAACCGACCCAAAAGAAAACAGCCCGAGAGGGCTGTTTTTTTGTGCGGACCCGACCGTAGCGCTGCCCAAAAGGACAATGCGATAGAGCGATGCAGGCAGCCCATCGCGCGTCAAACTGACCTCGGATTCATCAAATTATTTCAGATACGTGTACCGACCGATAATGCGCGGCATATTGCCATACATGCCGCCAAAGGCGTCCCCGTAGACATCGTAGGATTTGCCGACCTCCCAAGTGGTCTTGGAGCTGTTTTCCAGCAGCACAAATTGCTCCGCGCCGTCGCCGCCGGTGTTCATCTCCGCGATCTGCGGACGCTCGCTGATGATGCGTGTAATGGTGCCTTTGCAGACATAGATTTGTCCCTTGCGCAGTTCGGAATTGTTAATCAGATCCAGATAGTTGGTGCGGTCAAACGGCCATGCCTTCTTGGTGTAGATTTCGGGCGGGGGCATGTAGTACATGATGTGCGTAACCACGGAGTCCGCTTTGCCATCTGCCGACGCGCGCACTTTAATCTCGTTGTCGCCGATTTTGGTGAAGATGGCCACAAACGAGAAATCGCCGGTGCTTTTGAGCGTGGAGTTGTCAAAGCCCGGTCGCACGGTGCCGTCTTTTTCGGTATAGTCGCCCTCGACATAATCGGATAGGATGGAGATGCTGGCACCCGGCGCGGTGCTGCCGTAGATGCGCAGCTTATCTTCGGACACTTCACTGGGCGTATCGGGGGCCATCTCCAAGGGAATTTCCTGCTGGTCACGGATTAAGATGAGCTCCAGCGTGTTCTGGCGATGATACTTCGAACGCACGGAAATCTGGATGCGGTTTTCGCCGATGGGCAGCACGGGAATGTTCTTGGATACGCGGCCGTTTGAGTCGATGGTTTCGGTCAAGTTTTCGCCGTTGATGATGACACGACTGTTTCGTTCGACTTGCAGGCGGATATCGTACAGCGACGTACTGACGCGCGCGGTGGTCGATTCCGGGCGGATGAGCTGGATGGGCGACAACGGCACGAAAATAGTATAGTTCACCGGCTCCATCGCGGTTTGTTCGCCAGTAGCGTATTTGGTGAAGGGCGTAACCGTCACATCCAGATAGTCGGAGTTGATGTTTTCTACATCCTCGTACCAGAAATAGTCGGGAATCTGGATTTCCGCGGTGCCGCCGGTGACGACATAGGATTTTTGCAGTTCGCGGATGTAGATCTGTGTGCCTTCCTTGCCGGTGATGTAGATGGTGTGCGCCGCCGCGCCGTCGGGCATGATGGTTTCAGTCACGTTGGAGGGATTGACGTTGGGTTTGTCAACCTGCGGCAGCGCCGAATCCCAGCGGCTCATCAGCGCCTGAAATCCAAAGTAGCTGCCGACACCCAGCACCGTGATGAGCAGGGTGAAGCTCAGTATGCGCATGAGCATGACCGGCGCGATCTTGCGGCGAACCGTGCGCTGCGGCACGGACTTGGCCTCCTGCCGCTGATAGCGGCCGCGTGCGTAGGTGGTGTCGATGGGGAAGTGCTGCGAGGCGGTGAAGGCCGCTTTCTCGCGCTCGGCGATCATGGGGTCGGGGTCCATGCCACGCGCGCCGTATGTTTTGTCAAACGGAGAGGAGATATACCCGTCGTACAGCACCGGCGCGTCGTCGTCGTCGGTGAAGATAAATTCCTTTGTGGCGGTATGGCCGCTGGCATCGGGGCGCACGCGCGCGCTGCGACGGCCGCGACGGGGATTGGGACGGCGGCTGGTGGCGTCCAGCGCGTCCACCGCGTCCACTGATGCGGAAGAATGGGCCGGGGGGGCGGGCACTTCTTCGTGGAATGCCTCATACGTCGGCTCGTCTTCGCTATTCGGGCGCAGTATGGGCGCTTCGGCAATGATGTTTCGCGCTTTTCGCGCCTGCATGCGCAATTGCGCCAGCTTAAGTTCCCCGCGCTTTCTGCGCTCTTTGAGCTCCTCCATGTCCGAGCCGAGCAACTGAGGATTGTGCTGCGTTTCAGCGATTTCGGGGATTTTCTCCTCGGACACCTCTTCTTCGGTAAACTGGATATAAACTTCATCGGGTTGGGCGTCCTGCAATTGCTCGCGCCAGCTGGGCGTGGCGGAAAAACTGCCGACATTGCGCGGCAGTGTCGCGCCACAGGAAAAGCAGCGCGGCAAGCTGGCCTGATTCCAACGCCCACACTCGGGACACTTCATGCAACCCCTCCGGTTCTGTGCGGCGCGCAGTGCGCCAGCGAATCGTGAATCATATATCATTCGTAGTCCGCGCGGAAAAATCCTGCCTGTCCGGCCACTACCATCCGCGTGCGAAACATGCTATAATAGCATGAAACAAAGGGGGACTGCGCATGGATAACTTCCGCGAAGAGATCATTGTCAAGAAAAATCGGACGCTCGACAGCCTGCTGTACATGCTGGTTTGGGTGCTGATTGTGGTCACCGGTCTTGTCGCGCTGTTCTTTTTGCAGGGTACGCTGCTGCAAATGAATTTTGATCTGATCGGCATTGCGATTGGCGTGGGCTTTGGCGCGCTGTGCTTTTTTCTCTATCGCGTCAAAGACCGCTTTCGCATGGAGTATGAATACATCTTTACCAATGGCGAGCTGGACTTTGCGCAGGTGCTGGGCAACGAGAAGCGCAAGGAGCTGGGGTGCCTGAAGGTGCGCAATGTGGACGCGTGCGGCTATGTGACCGGCGCGAGTTTCCAGCGCTACCTGAGTATGCCCAACGTGCGCAAAGACAACTGGTTTCTCAACCGCGAGGCCAATTTGTTCTATTTCTATTTCGTGAAGGATTCGGCTAAGCGCCTGATCGTGCTGGAGCCCTCCCCTGAGATGGTGGAGATGATCAAAAAATACCTGACGCATGGCGTGTTCCAGGCATAAGGATACAAAAAGGAGAAGGACATGCCCGCGTATCTGGACCACAGCGCGACCACACCGACGCTGCCCGAGGTGAGCCAGCGCATGATAGATGTGATGCGCTGCGATTTTTATAACCCATCGGCGGCTTACGCACCGGCAGCGCGGGTGGAGCGAGCGCTGGACGCGGCGCGCGATACGCTGAGAAAGGCGGCAGGGGCTGCGGGATTTCGCGTGGTATTCACTGGCAGCGGTACCGAGAGCGACGCGCTGGCTATCCTGGGCACAGCCGACACGCTGCGCAAACCGGCGGTGCTTTGCGTGAGTGCGGTGGAGCACCCGGCGGTGCGCGAGGCGATGCGCGTGGCTGAAGCGCGCGGGCACATCGTGCGCGTGCTGCCGGTGGATCAGCGCGGCGTGCTGGACATCGCGGCGCTGGACAGCCTGCTTGATGACACAGTGGCGCTGGTCAGTGTGATGCACGTCAATAACGAAACCAGCGCGATCCAGCCGATCGCGCGCCTTAGGCAGCGCATGGCAGCGCTGTGCCCCAAGGCACTGCTGCACGTGGACGGCGTGCAGGGATTTCTGCGCGTGCCGCTGGATGTGGGCAAGACCGGCATTGACCTGTACACCGTCAGCGCGCATAAGATCCACGGCCCCAAGGGGGTGGGCGCGTTGCTGATCAAACCCGGCGTGCGGCTGATCCCGCAGACGCCCGGCGGCGGGCAGGAAGGCGGGCTGCGATCGGGCACCGAGAACGTGCCGGGCATTATCGGATTGCAAGCCGCGGTGGAAACGCTGGCCGCGCTGCCGCCTTGGCGAGACGCGCTGGCGGCGAAAAAGGCCGCGCTATGGGATAGGCTGGCGCGCGGCGGCGAGGGCATCATGGTCAATGGGCCCGCGCCGGGCGACGCGGACAGCGCGCCGCATATCCTGAATGTGTCGTTTGGCGGCATGCGCGGCGAGGTGCTGCTGCACGCGCTGGAGGCTGAAGAAATCTATGTATCCACCGGCTCGGCGTGCGCATCGCGCAGGGCAAAGCACAGCGATACGCTGGCGGCGATGGGCGTCACCGGGGACAGGCTGGACGGCGCGGTGCGATTCAGCCTTTCGCCCATGACCACCGAACAGGAGATTGCCGACGCAGCCGATGCCGCGCTGCGCGCCTATACGCAATACAAGGGACTGAGGAGGCGCTGACATGCGCGAGTTGCTGCTGGTTCGCTTTGGCGAGGTACATCTAAAGGGGCTGAACCGCCCCTATTTCTTTAACGTATTGCTCAAGCACATTCGCCGCGCGGTCGGCGATGTCGGCGGAAAAGTGTGGATCGCCGACAGCCGTATCTTTGTATCGGATGTCACCGATATGCCCGAATGCATCCGGCGCGTGACGCGCGTATTTGGCGTGCACTCGGTCAGCCCCTGCATCGAGATGGACAAGGGCGACTTTGACGCGATCTGCCAGCAGGCCGCCGAGATGATGCGCCCGATTTCCGGCACGTTCAAGGTGGTCGCGCGCCGCTCGGACAAGCGCTATCCGCTCAATTCGCCGCAGATCAATGGCAAGCTGGGCGGCTATGTGCTGGAGCGGAACCCGCAGTTGACCGTGGACGTGCATACGCCGCAGCACGTGCTGGATATCGAGATTCGCGACCAGGCGTACCTGTATGTGGAGCGCATCGCCGCGGTGGGTGGCATGCCGCTGGGCACCAACGGCACCGCGTGCCTGTTGCTCTCCGGCGGCATCGACAGCCCGGTCGCTGGCTACATGGTGGCCAAGCGCGGCGTCAACCTGTGCGCGGTGCACTATCACTCCTTTCCGTACACCAGCGAGCGCGCCAAGCAAAAGGTGGTCGATCTGGCCAAGGTGCTCAGCGAGTATTGCGGGCCGATCCGGCTGCACGTCGTGCCGTTCACGCGTATTCAGATGGACATCCATCAGCAGTGCCCGGACAACCTGACCACGCTGATCATGCGCCGGTTTATGATGCGCATCGCCGAGCGCGTCGCGCGCGCCGAGGGCGCGCAGGCGCTGGTCACTGGCGAGGCCATCGGGCAGGTGGCCAGCCAGACCATGGAGGCACTCGCCTGCACTGACGAAACGGTGGACATGCCGGTGTTTCGCCCGGTGATCGGCTTTGACAAGAGTGAGATTGTGGAGCGTGCCGAGAAGATCGGCACCTACGAGCTGTCCTCACTGCCATACGAGGACTGCTGCACGATCTTTACACCGCGCCACCCGGCCACCCACCCCAAGCTGGATACCGTGCGAGAGGCCGAGGCGGTGCTGCCCATCGAGGAACTGGTTGCCGAGGCGGTGGCTGGGGCGGAGATCATCGAGATCGGCTGACCGGGCACACGCCGAACATACAAAGGAGGAAGCGCGATGCGGATATGGACAGGTGTGCTGCTGGCGGTGCTGCTATGCGCGCTGGCGATCGGCGGCGTCGCGGAGGAAGCGTTCAATCCCTTCGCGTGGGAAGGCACCACAACGGAGTCGTCGGCTGCCTATGCCGAGGCGATCTCGGCCATCATGTTTAGCGATTACGAAAAAGCACGCCCCTTCATGGAGCAAGCGCTTGCGATCGCGCCCGATGTGTACCAGTATCACCGCGATTATGCGCAGATTCTGTCCGCGCAAGGCGATGCACAGGGCGCGCTGGCATCGCTCCATCAGGCGATTGCGCTGTATGAGCAGCAGAAAGAGCCGGTGTCCGACGCGCAGATGTACGGCGACCGCGCGGCGCTGTTGGTGAAGGCCGGGCAGTTTCAATCCGCGCTGACCGATATCGACAAGGCACTGGCCGTCATGCCACTGGAGGCGAAATATCACGTCACGCGCGGCGAGGCGCATTATTATCAGGGGCTGTATGAACAGGCGCTGGCCGATTTTGCCAAGGCGGACGAATTATCGCCCTACAGTGTGCAGACCCTCTTCTGTATGGCAGACACGCTGCTGTCGCTGGGACGCTATCGGGAATCGCTGGCGCAGGTGGACAGCGCGCTGTTTATCGCGCCGGATAATCTGGCGTTGCGCGCGTTTCGCGTGCTGGTGACCGAGCGGTCGCTGGGCGTAAAGCCGCGCAGTGAGGCGGCGATCGGCTTCCCGTATTTCTATTGCCTGTGGCAGGACAAAAACCTGCCCGAACTGCGGCTGGGGCAGATGAAGCAGGATGACAACGAGCCGGGCTTCCTGCGCGATGTGCGCATCCTGGAAGGTCGACTGGTATGGATCGATGTGCTGCGCGACAGCGGTGCGCTGTGGGCATACGAAGCGCAAGTGCCGTTCGACTCGCCCTATTTCGCCGATCCGAGGCAAGTATTTGTGCTGGCCGCCGACGCGGTGCTGAGTGTCGGCGAGAAAAACGCGGAAACGCTGTACGACTATCTGGTGAACGCGCTGGAAGAGACAGAGCCGGGGGTGATGGAAAGCGGGCTGACCTATCAGGGCAGGTTCGCGATGCATCTAAAAAAAGCGGAGCAGCATTGCACACTGCGTATCTATCCGACCATCCCCTCGGAAGTCGCCGACGCGATGACGCCGTAACCTGCTACAATGGAATCGCGCGAAGCCCGTGCTTCGCGCTCAGGCCGCCCACAAAGGCCGCAAACACAAGATCGCGCATCAGGCGATGCGCGGTCTTGCTTGCTGTGTCGCCATCGCTCACGCATTTCGGTTGCTTATTGCACAATAAGCGCCCTCATGCGCAAGCTCGCCTCCTTGCCTTGCGCCCTTTCTTGGCAGCCTGTCAGACCATCGACAAAGTCGATGGTCTGGGCGCGAAGCCCGTGCTTCGCGCTTTTTTGTGCGCAATTTGCCGCGCGCTGCCACATATATTCGCCGAGGGGGTGTCCGCATGAGACCGTCTTTGATTCGCGGCGGCATTGTGATCGTCCTGTGCATGGTGATCGCCGCGCTGGGGCTGGCCGAACCACCCAAGCGCGTCATTGTCATCGACACACAGCGCATGTCGCTGACGCTCTATGAAAACGGCACGGAGCGCGCCCGGTATCCGATTGCCGCCGGGGCGTCGGACACGCCGTCGCCAGTGGGCACGTTCCGCATCATCGGTCGCTTTGCGCCCAAGGAGCCCAACGGCTTTGGCACGCGCTTTCTGCGGCTGAACGTGCCTTGGGGCGTGTATGGCATCCACGGCACCAACGCGCCCAATTCGATCGGCAGCCACGCGTCACACGGGTGCTTTCGCATGTTCAGCCGAGATGCCGAGGCGCTGTATAAGCTGGTGCCCAACGGCACGCCGGTGATCATCGAATCCGGTCCCTATGGCGAGTTGGGCAGCGCGCTGCGCCGCTTGGAGCCGGGCGACAAAAACGCGCATGTGCGCGCCGTGCAGCGCAAGCTCAAGGCGCTGGGTTACTATCCCTATAACCCGGATGGCGCGTATGGGCGCGGCACCAGCCAGGCACTGGCGGAGTTTTTGAAGGATCGCGGCTTGCCCAACAACGAGTGCATCGATCAGGCGGTGTATGACGCGCTCGGGCTGATGCTGTTTGAGTGATATCGCCGCTCGTCCGCGCATATCCTCGTGCGAGGAGGGGATGTCCATGCCGTGGCGGACACAACTGGCGGCGTACTGGCCGCCGGAGCTGGGCGCGGCTGTGGCCGTGCTTTCCCCCCGACAAGCGACGGCGGTGCGCGAGATCCGATTGCGCGCCGGGCAGCCAGTGCAGTGGGTGATGGCGGGCGAAGCGCCGCCGCGCTGCACGTGGACACCGTCCGTCGAGGATGTGCGGCAGATGGCGCAGGCGTGCCTGCAACACTCGGCATATGCCCGGCAACAGGAGTTGCGGCAGGGCTACCTGACCATCGCGGGCGGCCACCGCGTAGGGCTGTGCGGGCATACGGTCATCGAAGGCGGCGCGATTGCGGGGCTGCGCGACATTGCGTCGCTGTGTGTGCGCATCGCGCGCGCGGTGCCCGGCGTCGCCGATTGGCTGATGCCCGAATTGGTGGCCGACGGCGGCACGCACAGCGCGCTGATCTTCTCCGCGCCGGGGCTGGGCAAGACCACACTGCTGCGCGACGCGGCGCGGCAGCTCTCCGACCGGTTCGGCCAGCGCATCGGCGTAGTGGATGAGCGCGGAGAAATCGCGGGCTGTGTGGACGGCTTGCCGCAGATGGAAGTGGGGCAGCGCAGCGACGTGCTGGATGCCTGCCCCAAGGCGCTGGGCATGCCGATGCTGCTGCGTGCGATGGCGCCTGACTGGCTGGTGGTCGATGAGCTGGGCACAGAGCGGGATGCCGTAGCCGTGCTGGAAGCGATGCACTGCGGGGTGCGCGTGCTGGCCACCGCGCATGCCACCGACTATGCGCAGCTTGTGTCGCGGCCCATGCTGCGCGGGCTGTTGGCGGCGCGCGCGTTTGGACGGATCATTGGGCTTGGAGAACTGGCGACTTGCGCGGGTGTGTGGAACGCCGATGGGGAGAAGGTGGCATGATGCTGCGCTTGGTGTGCGCCGCGATGGCGGCGGCGGGCTCGGCGGCGTTGGGCTATGCGCTGTCAGCGGCAGCGGCGCGGCGCGCACGCATGGTGCATGGCGCGGTGTGGGCACTGCGCGCGCTGGAAACCGCGATCTGCGACCGGCATGATCTGCTGGCTGATGCGCTGTCGGCGCTGCCCGGGGGCGATCCGGCGCAGCGGGCTTGGGCGGCGGCTTTTGCCGCGCTGGGCGCGCAAACCAGAGATCAGCCTGCGCTGGCATTGGCGCAGGGATGGCAGCGTGTGCTCGGTGAAATGCCGGAACTGGCTGTGCTGACGCCCGACGATCTGGCGCTGTTATCGCCGCTGTGGGTCGGGTTGGGGCGCGGCGACGCACGGGAGCAGCGCGCGCTGCTGGACGCGGTGCAGCGGGAGTTGTCCGCGCGGCACGCGCAATTGGCGGGCAGCATGAAGGATACGCAGCGGCTCTATCAGTCGCTGGGCACGCTGGGCGGGCTTTGCCTTTTTCTGCTGTTGATGTGATAAGGAGGCCGCTGGATGAACGTAGATTTGCTATTTCAAATTGCCGGGGTGGGCATTTTGGTCGCGGTGCTGGGGCAGGTACTTAAGCGCACTGGGCACGAGGACATGGCGATGATGGTGTCGCTGGCCGGGTTGGTGATCGCGCTATTGATGGTTATCAACCTGATCGGTCAACTGCTCAACAGCGTGCGGGGCATCTTTCAGTTCTATTGATCGCTGGCAGCAAAGGAGGGAATCGCATGGACATTGTCCTGATTGTGAGCCTGGGCATCATTGGCGCGGTTCTCTCGCTGGTGCTGCGCGATGTGCGGCCTGAACTGGCGCTGGTGGTGTCGCTGGCTGCCGGGGCGCTGATTCTGGCGGCAGTGATCGGCAAAGTCGGGGATGTGGTGGCGGTGATGGGCTCGCTGGCCGAGCGCGCGAATCTAGCGCAGGGCTATCTGTCCACCCTGCTGCGTGTGGTGGGCGTAGCCTATGTGGCCGAGTTTGGCGCGCAGGCGTGCCGCGATGCCGGGGCGGGCAGTATCGCCGCCAAGGTGGAACTGGGCGGCAAGCTGATTGTGCTGGCGGCATCGGCACCGATCGTCGCCGAGCTGGTGACGCTGGTGCTGGGCATGCTGGCATGAAGCGCAGAGCGTTTGTCTGCGCGCTGCTGGCGGCGGTGTGTGTGCCGGTCGCGGCGTGGGCGCAGCGTGGTGGCATGCAGGCCGAGCTGTCGCGTGTGCTGGACGGCATCGACTTTTCCGCGTTGCAGCGCGCGATGGACGGCATGCTGGGCACCGGCGGTGAGTGGAGCGCGCGGTCGCTGATCGACCAATTCGCGCGCGGGCAAGTGGCGATCGACGCGGGCGCGCTGCTCAAGCGGCTGTTAGCGATGCTGCTGGCCGCATTGCGGGCGCAGACCACGCTGGCGATCTCGCTGTTGATCCCAGCGGTGCTGTGCAGCGTGATTGTGCAACTGCGCGCCGCGTTTGAGAAGGACACCGTAGCACAGTTAAGCCACTACGCGTGCTTTGTGCTGGTGTGCGTGCCAATGGTGCGCAGTCTGGTGGCGCACATCGACGCGGTGCGCCATACCGCGGATGGCATGGTGGGCGGTATGCAGGCGTTGTTTCCGATTCTGCTGACACTGCTGGCGGCGGTCGGCGGGCACACGTCATCGGCGTTCTTCCAGCCTGCGGTAATGGCGGCCAGCGGCGCGATGACCGCCACCGTGCGCGATGTGACGCTGAATCTGGCGATGTGCTTCGCGGCGGTCACGGTGGTCGGGCATCTGTCGGACCGCGTGCATCTGGGACGGCTGGCGGGGCTGCTGCGCACCGTCGCCAACTGGACGCTGGGCGTATGCTTTACCGTGTTCATTGGCGTGATGACCGTGCAGGGCATGGGCGCGGCGGTGGCCGACGGCGTGTCGATCCGCACCGCCAAGTACGCCATCGATAACTTTGTGCCCATCATCGGCGGCATGTTTTCCGACACGGTGGATACGCTGGTTGGGTGTTCGTTGCTGGTCAAAAACGCGGTGGGCATCTTTGGACTGATGAGTCTGGTGCTGTATATCGCGACGCCGCTGGTCAATCTGGCGGTCACAATCCTGGTGTTCAAGCTCTGCGCCGCGCTGCTTGAGCCGGTGGCCGATGGCAACATTGTTGCGTGCATCGGCGATTTTTCACAGGTGCTGACGCTGGTGTTTGTCACATTGCTGTGCGTGGGCGCGATGTTCTTCCTGCTGGTGGCGCAGCTATTGGTGGTCGGCAACTTGACCGTGATGATGAGGTGACGCGATGGCGCTACTGTTTCAGCTCATTTCGCAGCTTTGCATATTGGTGATGCTCGCGGTGCTGGCCGATCTGCTGCTGCCATCCGGCGATATGCGGCGGGTGGTGCGACTGGTCTGCGGGCTGCTGTTATTACATATCATGATGGCACAAGTATTCGCGTGGCTGCGCGGGCCCATGCAGGGCGTCCTGTCCGGCGTGGAGCAGGTCTGGCTTGTCCAGAGCGAGTCGGCGCTGGACGCTGGGCGACAGGCGGCGGGACAGGCTGCCATGCGCCGGGGTGAGGACATGGTGCGCGCGGTGTGTGACCAGGCGGGGGCACAGGTTGCGGAGGTCGCCTTCCAGCTGCGTCAAGCGCAGCCGGTCGGTGTGCGCGTGCGCATCGCGGGCGGCGCGCCTACCGGGTTGTCCGCCGCGCTGTCGGACGCGCTCGGTCTGACATCCGACGCAGTGACGGTAGAGGAAGTGGAGGTCGATGCGCCTTGAACGTGCGCGCGTGGATATCGCGGCTCTTGGGCATGCGTCACATCCAGTGGATTGTGCTGGTGATCGCGCTGGGACTGCTGGGCAGTCTGCTGCTGACTGACGCGCCGAGCGGCACTGTCGCCACCGGCCAGCCCACCGAGTTGGAGCAGCGGCTGGCGCAGGTGCTGTCGGCTATCGACGGTGCGGGACAGGTGCAGGTGGTGGTGCATCAGCAGGCCGATCTGGCACAGACTGCCGGCGCGTTTGGCGCGACCGAGCGGCAGGCCACGCCCAGCGGCGTTATCGTTGTGGCCGAGGGCGCGGGCGATATCGCGGTGCGACTGGCACTGGCGCGCGCGGTGCAGACGCTGCTCGGCCTGCCCGCTTCTGCTGTCGAGGTGCTGCAAGGCGCGCCAATGCGCAAATAATCCAAGGACCAAGCTCATACCATGGAACAATCGCGCAGAATAGAAAGGGGATTCACATGCAAAAACAGACGAAGGCCATGCCCAAGAAAATAGACCGGCGCACGATGATTCTGCTGACGCTGCTGGTGTTGCTGGTGGCATCCAGTTACGCCAACTACCGCCTTGGCGTGATGAGCCATGCGGTGACGACCAGCCTGCCGGTCGCGCGTGTGCTGAGCGCCCAACCCACTGCCACACCGACTGCCGCGCCGGTGGCCAGCGGCAAAGAGGCCAGCAGCTTTGCGGAATATCGCACGCAGCGCAGCCAGACCCGCGCGCAGGAAATCCAGATGCTGGACGCGATGATTGCCGATACCGCCGCCGGAGCCGACATGACCGATCAGGCCCGCGCGCAGAAGCTGACGCTGGTCAAGAGTATGGAGCAGGAAACCTCGCTGGAAGGGTTGTTGCGCGCCAAGGGTTTTGGCGACGTGGTGGTATCGGCAAAACCGGGCGCGGTCACCGTGGTGGTGGCGCAGGCACAGCTTACGCAGAGCGAAGCGACGCAAATTATGGAACTGACTACGCACGAAACCGGCGTCGCGGCACGAGATGTGAAAATCATTCCAGCAAAATAATCGAGGATGTTTGTCAAGCGCATAGATTTCTGGTATACTACTGCATATGCGCAAGGAGGTGCATCTCGTGAACGAGAATTTGCCGATACAGGTTGAGCCCATTCAGGAAGCGGGCACCATCACGTACGCCACGGAGGTCATCGCGATCATCGTGGGCGTCGCCACTGCCGAGGTGGAGGGCATTACCAGCATGGCCGGCGTGTCGTCGATTGGCGACCTGCTCTCCGGTCGTGGCAAGAATCTTTCGCGCGGCGTCAAGGTCGAGGTCGGCGCGGAGGAAGTGTCGGTCGATGTGTCGGTGATCGTCGATTACGGCATGCCGATCCAAAAGGTCGGACAGAATGTACAGGAGAATGTGCGCAAGTCCATTGAAAGCATGACCGGACTGCACGTGATCAAGGTGGACGTGCATGTGCAGGGCGTCAGCTTTGAAAAAGAAAACAAAGAGTTGCAGCAGAGCCAGGAGGCCGCGCGCCTTGAATTTGACAAAACCGCCAAGCTCAAGGAAGAATTGCAGCAGAAGATTGACCAGGCCAAGGAGGCAGCCGCGATTGAGCACAAGCCGGTAGAGGTTACGCTCAGCGACGAGGATTCCGTGATGCCCGAAGCCGACGCGCCGGTTTTTGTCGATGGGGAAGAAACCGCCGAATCCTCCGAACAGGCGGCTGAGCGCAAGCCCGCGAAGAAAGCCACAAAAACCGCGCCCAAGACGCCGAAAAAGAAGGCGTGACGCGCCGCTGAACAAAAGGGAGGATGTCCGTGAAACACGCTTTCTGGGACCGATTCTTGATCATTCTGTGCACCGTGCTGCTGATTGCCATCGCGGCGTTCGGCTTGGGCATGGTCACCGGTCTGATTCCGGTGGCGCTGGTCATCGAGTGGATCAATCTGGTGTTCAGTGACCGCAACGTGCGCATTTTATTCAGCGCGTGCGCGGTGTCGATCATTGTGCTGGCGATGTTCCATTTCTGGATCGTGCTGCCGCGCGGCAGAAACCGCCAGGCCAACTTTGCCATCCAAGAGACCGAGCACGGCACGCTGAAAATCTCGGTCAAGGCGCTGGAGCATCTGGTGCAAAAGTGCCTGGCGCAGCACCCCGAGATGACGCCGGTCTACTCCAACATCCACAGCGATGAGCATACGGTGCGCGTGGATTTGCGCGTGCAGTTGCAGTCGGATATCAATATTCCGCTGGCGATCGCTGCGTTGCAGAAGCAAATCAAGCAGTACATCGAGGCGTGCTCCGGCGTGGATGTGGACGAGGTGCGCGTGGTGGTGGAAGCGACCACCCCGGCGCAGCCCGAGATGGATACGCCGTACCGCATCCCCGCGATGATGCAGCCGCAGCTGCCCAAGCTGAATGATGTCGCGCCCGCAGCGGTGATGGAGCCGGAAGCGGCATACATGCCCGCGTCTGCGCCCGAACCGCTGGAGGAAGCGGCATGGATGGACGGCCATATCGGCGCCGAGGAAACGGCCAAAGAAAGCAAGAACTTCTTTGAAACCGAGCTGTTCGAATCCGCACCGCATACCGATGATGACGCACCGGTATCCGATTCTGAGGATGCCAAGAAGGGAGAATGACCAACGTGAAAGATATTCGAGACTTTTTCGCCAATATCAAGCCGGGCACACCGCAGGCCGCGGTGCTCTATGGCATTGCCGGACTGGTTATCGCGTTGCTGCTGCTGTTCATCGGCTTCTGGAAAACGCTGCTGGTGCTGGCCTGCGTCGGCGTAGGCATCTTCATCGGCGGCGTGCCCGACAAACGCGGCTTTTTCCACAAGGTGCTGGGCCGCTTTTTCCCGTCTGACAACTAACTTTTCCCGAACGGAGATACGCACATGGCCCGATCTACCGCCCGCGAAGCGGCGATGCAATTGGTCTATGCGAAGCTGCTGGGCGGCGACGGTGCGGCAAGCACCCTGCCGGAGCTGATCGATTGGCAGCCGAGCGCGGATGACACAGCTTATCTACAGGATATCACCGAGGGCATCTATTCGCAGGAAAGCGAATTGGATGCCCGCATTGACGCGTTTTCACGCGATTGGCCGGTGGCGCGCATCGCGCGTGTGGACCTGGCCATTTTGCGCGTGGCGGCCTATGAGATCACGCGCCGTGACGATGTGCCCACCGCCGTAGCCATTAACGAGGCGGTGGAGATGTCGCGCAAGTATTCCACCGATACCGCTGGCGCGTTCATCAACGGCATCTTGGGCAACCTAGCCCGCAGCATGGAGCGCGAGGCGTGAACACGCCCATCCGCGCGATGCTGGGCATCGACACCAGTTGCTACACCACGTCGGTGGCGGTGGTGGGATTGGACGGCGCGGTGCTGGCCAGCGAACGCCAATTGCTGCAAGTGCCGTCCGGCGGGCGCGGCCTGCAACAATCCGAAATGGTCTATCAGCATGTGCGCGCGCTGCCCGCGCTGATCGAGAAGTTGCCGCCGCTTACGCTGTGCGCGCTGGCAGCATCGGAAAAACCCAGGCAAGCCGATGATTCTTTTATGCCGGCATTTTTAGTGGGAGCAAGCCACGCGCGCGCCACGGCCTCGCTGCTGCGCGCGCCTTTTTATGCCACGGATCACCAGCGCGGGCACATTGCCGCCGCGCAGATTGGCACCAACCTGCCCGATGCCGCCGACCTGCTGGCGGTGCACCTGTCGGGCGGCACCACCGAGGTACTTGCGCGCCGGGCCGGGTGCGTTACGGTCGTCGGACAGACGCTGGATATCAGCGCGGGGCAACTGATCGACCGAATCGGTGTGGCGCTGGGGCTCGGTTTTCCCGCCGGACGCGAACTGGAGCTGCTGGCCATGCGTGGACAAGCCGCCCAACGGCTCAAAGCCAGTCTGTCCGGCGCGGACTGCCATCTTTCCGGCGCGGAGGCGCAGGCTATGCGCTGGATCGCCCAAGGCGATGTATCCCCGGCGGACATCGCCGCCGAGGTATTCGATCTGGTGGCGCGCACCGTGCTGAAGCTGCTGACCGCCGCGAGCGAGCGCACAGGCCTTCGCGATGCGTTGCTGGCGGGTGGTGTGGCGTCGTCGGCGCTGCTGCGGCGGCTGATGGCCGAGCGCATCATAAGGCGGGGCAGCCCGCTGGCACTGCATTGGGCGCAGCCTGAATACGCAGGAGATAACGCGGTAGGCGTCGCGCGCATCGGCTGGATGCGCTATCTGCAAGAACAAGCATAGAGGAGGCACAACGGCATGCAAGCACAGTTGATCGACGGCAAGCTGGTATCCGAACTGGCCATGGAGGGCATGACCGAGCGCGTGCGCGCGCTGTTGGCACGCGGCATCACCGCGCATCTGGTGGTGGTGCTGGTGGGCGACGATCCAGCCAGCCAAATCTATGTGCGCAACAAGGAAAAAGGCTGCGAGCGCATTGGCATGCGGTCTACCGTGCTGCGTCTGCCCGCCGATGTGCCGCAGCATGATCTGGAAAACACCGTGCGCGCGCTCAATGCCGATCCAGACGTGCACGGTATTCTGGTGCAGTTGCCGCTGCCTAAGACGCTGCACGAGCAGGCTGTGCTGGAGCTGATTGATCCGAACAAGGACGTGGACGGCTTCCATGCGGTCAACGCGGGCAAGCTGGCCAGCGGGCTGGACGGCTTTGTGCCCTGCACGCCCAAGGGCTGCATGGAATTGCTGAAGCACTACAATATTCCTATCGAGGGCAAAGAGGCCGTGGTGATCGGCCGCAGCAATATCGTCGGCAAACCGATGGCGATGCTGCTGCTGCAAAAGAGCGCCACGGTGACCATCTGCCACTCCAAGACGCGGGACCTGGCTGCGCATTGCCGCCGCGCGGATATTCTGGTGGTCGCTATTGGCAAGCCCGGTTTTGTGACCGGTGAGATGATCAAGCCCGGCGCGGTCGTGCTGGATGTGGGCATTAACCGCGTGGATGGCAAGGTGGTCGGCGATGTGGACTTTGCCTCTGCCGCCGATGTGGCGGGCTACATCACGCCGGTGCCCGGCGGCGTGGGCAAGATGACCATCGCGATGCTGCTGGCCAACACGCTGGAAGCGGCGGAGCGCGCCGCGCTGTAAGATGGAGTACGCGCGAGAGACCGTATTGTCGGTCGTCCAACTCAATGAGTATGTCCGGCGCTCGCTGGCGGCCGATCCGATGCTGCGCGGTGTAAAGCTGCGCGGCGAGATCAGCAACTTCAAGTGGCATACGTCCGGGCATCTGTACTTCTCGCTCAAGGACGAGGAGGCGCGCATCGCGTGCGTGATGTTCCGCCAGTATACGTTTGGGATGAGCGTGCGCCCGCGTGACGGCATGCGCGTGGTGCTGACCGGGTCTGTGAGCTTGTTTACGCGCGATGGATCGTATCAGTTCTATGCCGAGCATCTGCGCGAGGACGGCGTGGGCGACCTGTTTTTGCGTTTTGAGCAGCTCAAGCGCAAGCTGGAGGCCGAGGGGCTGTTTGATCCCGCGCGCAAGAAGCCGCTGCCACTGCTGCCGCGCACCGTTGGTGTGGCGACCTCGCCCACCGGCGCGGCGATCCGCGATATCATCACCGTGTCCTGCCGCCGCAATCCGCGCGCGCACATCCTGCTCTGCCCGGTCAAGGTGCAGGGCGACGGCGCTGCGGAGGACATCGCGCGCGGCATTGAGACGCTGGCTCGCCAGCCTGAGGTGGACGTGATCCTGATTGGGCGCGGCGGCGGTTCTATCGAGGAGCTGTGGGCATTCAACGAAGAGATCGTCGCTCGCGCCATCGCTGCGTGCCCGGTGCCGGTGGTGTCGGCGGTGGGGCATGAAACCGATTTCACCATCGCTGACTTTGCCGCCGACCTGCGCGCGGCAACGCCCAGCGCCGCTGCCGAGCACATTGTGCCGCGTGTCGATTCGCTGACGCAGGCGCTGGACGCGCAGACGCAGCGCATGGCACGCGCTACCGAGCGACGTGTCGCGTTGAGCAAAACGAAGCTACATGGGGCGTTGCTGGCGCTGAAGGCGGCGGCGCCCGACAAGGCGTTGGCGCGACAGGCTGCGCGCCTTGCCGAAGCGCAGCACAGGCTGCATGCGGTGGTGAGCCGTATCCTGGCGGAACACAAGGCGGCGCTGCTAACCGCCGGAGCGCAGCTAACTGCGCTGGGCCCGCAGGCGGTGCTGGCGCGCGGATACGCGTACCTGACAGCGCACGATGCCATTCAGCCCACACCTATTTCATCCGCAAAAGGGCTGACAATAGGGCAGCGTATTGACATTCACCTGCGCGACGGCAGCGCGATTGCCGCTGTCGAGCAAGTCACGGAGGAGGCATAGCATGGCCAAGGCAAGCAAAGCAAGCACCGAGCAGCCCGAACTGGGTTTTGAGCAGGGCATGGAGCAATTGGAGGAACTGGTCGCCGAGCTGGAAGGCGGAAACCTGACGCTGGAGAAATCGCTGGCGGCCTATGAACAGGGCATGACATTGCATGCGCGGCTGGCGGCAATGCTGGAAGCTGGCGAGCAGCGCATCCGAATGCTGCAAGGCAAGGACGGCGCGACGGTGGACTTCGAGGTGGAAGCATGACCTACGCCGACTATGTGCTGGCGGTGGAGGCGGCGCTGGACCAGGCCGTGCCGCAGACGTCGCAGGCATATGCCGATGGGCTCGCGCCTGCGCGGCTGGCCGAAGCGATGCGCTACAGCCTGCTGGCCGGAGGCAAGCGGCTGCGCCCGGTGTTGCTGCTGGCCACAGTGGACGCGCTGGGGGGCGACCGAGAGGAAGCCATGCCGCTGGCCTGCGCGTTGGAGATGATCCACACCTATTCGCTGATCCACGACGATTTGCCCGGCATGGACAACGACGACCTGCGCCGTGGTCGCCCGACCAACCACAAGGTATTTGGCGAGGGCATGGCGATTCTGGCAGGTGACGCGCTGCTCAACGGCGCGCACGAGTTGATGCTGCTGGGCGCGCTGGCGCATCCGGCGCATCTGGAGCGACACGCGCGCGCCATCGCGGAGATCAGCCGTCGCGCGGGCATCACTGGCATGATTGCCGGACAGACGCTGGATATGCTCTGCGAGCAGCAGGGCGGCAACGCGGATACGCTGCGCTATATCCACGCGCACAAGACCGCCGACCTGCTCACCGCGCCGCTGACTGCCGCCGCGCTGCTGTGCGGTGCGCAGGACACGGTCATCACCGCGCTGGATGCTTTCGGGCGGGATCTGGGGCTGGCGTTTCAAATCGCCGACGACTTGCTGGATGTACAGGGCGACGCGGCGCAGATGGGCAAGGCCACCGGCATGGACGCGGCGCGCGGCAAGCTGACCTGGCCATCGCTGCTGGGCATTGCCGAGGCCAAGGCGGAGGCCGACCGGCTGACCGCAGCCGCACATGCCGCGCTTGCGCCGCTGGGCGATCGCGCGCGCATGCTGCACGATATCGCCGACAGCTTGACTGCCCGAAAGGCCTGAACAAAGGAGCTCGCATGGAATCAATTTTTGATGTATTTCGGAATCATGTACTGCATGTCGCGGTGATGGGCTGGTTTGTGGCGCAACTGATGAAGGTTGTGCTAACACTGCTGCTAACGCGCAAACTGGACTGGTCGCGCTTTACCGGCTTGGGCGGCATGCCCAGCTCGCATTCTTCCTTCATGTGCGCGGCCAGCATGGCCATTGGCTTTCAGGAAGGATTCCTCTCGGCGATGTTCGCGCTCGCAGTTTGCGTGACGCTGATCGTCATGACTGACGCGGCCGGGGTACGCCGCGCGGCGGGCAAGCAGGCCACGCTGCTCAACCGCATTTTGGACGACATGATTTTAAATGGTAAAGGACTCGACGAGGAAAAGCTCAAGGAGCTGATCGGGCACACGCCGGTGCAGGTGTTTGCCGGGGCGCTGCTGGGCATTTTGATCGGCGTGGTCATGGGGTGACAGGATGAACTATCTGGAAACAATCAACAGCCCGGCGGACATCAAAGGGTTGAGCATAGCGCAATTGGAGGAGTTGGCCGGCGAAATCCGCCAGCTCTTGATTGATACCGTTGCGCGGCAGGGCGGCCATCTGGCGCCCAATCTTGGCGCGGTGGAGCTGACGCTGGCGATGCACCGCGTGTTTGATACGCCCAAGGACAAGCTGGTATTTGATGTGGGGCATCAGGCGTATGTGCACAAAATCCTGACCGGACGGCGCGAGCAGTTCGGCACCCTGCGCAGCTATGGCGGGCTGTCGGGCTTTCCCAGCCGCAGTGAGAGCGAGCATGACGCCTTTGGCGTGGGGCACGCGTCTACGTCGATCTCCGCCGCGATGGGTCTGGCGCGCGCGCGCGACCTGATGGGGCAGGATCATCACGTCGTCGCGCTGATCGGCGACGGCGCGCTGACCGGCGGCATGGCCTACGAGGGCTTGAACGATGCTGGAAATGACCTAAAGCGCCTGATCGTCATCCTCAATGACAACGAGATGTCCATTTCCAAGAATGTGGGCAGCATGTCCAAGCACCTGACCAACCTGCGCGCCAGCCACCGCTGGCATGGTACCAAGCGGGCGGTCAAGGGCGGCATCGCCAGCATTCCGCGCATTGGTCCGCGCATCGCGGAGTGGTTGGAGGGCTTCAAAAACAACCTCAAGCACTTCTTCGTGTCCGGCGAGTTGTTTGAGTCGCTGGGTTTCCGCTATCTGGGGCCGGTGGATGGCCACGACCTGTCGCAGCTCATCCATGTGCTGGAAGCTGCCAAGCGCATCGACGACACGCCGATCGTTATCCACGTCATCACGCAAAAAGGACGCGGCTATGAACGCGCCGAGCGCACACCGGATCATTTCCATGGCGTGGCGCCGTTTTTAATCGAGAACGGACAATCGCGCAAAAACGGCGATGGGCTGAGCTTTAGTGACGCGGCGGTCAAGGCGCTGATCGGCCTGGCCGAGCACGACCAGCGTGTGGTGGCGATCACCGCCGCCATGCGCCTGGGCACGGGGTTGACACCGTTCGAGCAGCGATTCCCGGATCGCTGCTATGATGTGGGCATCGCGGAGGAGCACGCGGTGACGCTGGCCGCGGGCATGGCGGCTGGTGGCTTGCGCCCGTTCTTTGCGGTGTATTCGACTTTTTTGCAGCGCGGGTATGATCAGATCGTGCATGACATTTGCCTGCAAAACCTGCCGGTGTGTCTGCTGATCGACCGTGCCGGGCTGGTCGGCGAGGACGGCGCGACGCACCACGGCGTGTTTGATCTGGCATTTTTGCGCCATATCCCGAATATGACCATCTTTGCCCCGCGCGATATCTGGGAGTTGAACGCGATGCTGCCTGCGGCATTGGCGCTGAACGCGCCGGTCGCGGTGCGTTACCCGCGCGGCGGCATTGATATGAGCAAGACCTGTCCCTATGGCGCGTTTGTGCCGGGGCAATGGGAATGGCTGGGCGAGCAAAAGCCGCAGGTGGCGCTGGTCACCTTTGGCCGCACGGTACGCGAGGCGGTGGTTGCGGCGGAGCTGCTCCAACAGCGCGGCATCGCGGCGTGTGTCATCAACGCTTCCACCATCAAACCCTTGGACGCGGCGATGCTTGAAAGGCTGTCGCGCGAAGGCATCGCGGTGGTTACGATCGAGGAGCACGCGCTGTGCGGCGGATTTGGCGAGATGGTGGCTGCGCACAACCTGGCGCATGCGCTGGCTGCGCCGCTGGATATGATTGGCTTGCCGGACGCGTTTGTGACGCACGGCGGGATTGACCAGCTGTTGGCACGCCATGGGCTGACCGCGCCGCAAATGGCCGAGCGCGTCGCCGCCGCGTGGGAGAACAAAGCATGAGTGCCGCGCCAGAGAAGCAGCGATTGGACGTATCGCTGGTAGCGCGCGGGCTAGCGGAAAGCCGTGAGAAGGCCCAAGCACTGGTGATGGCCGGGTTGGTCTACATCGGCGAGAACAAGGCGGACAAGCCCTCGCAGACCGTGACGGAGGCGCAGGAAATCATCGTGCGCGGCGCAACGCATCCGTATGTCAGCCGTGGCGCGCTGAAGCTGGAAAAGGCGCTGAAACTGTTTCCGGTTGACCCGTCGGGCAAGGTATGCGTGGATGTCGGCGCGTCAACCGGTGGGTTTACCGATGTGCTGCTGCGCGCCAATGCGCAGCATATCTATGCAGTGGATGTTGGCTATGGACAGCTAGACTACAAGCTGCGCGTCGATCCGCGTGTCACCGTGATGGAGCGCACCAACGCGCGGTATCTGACCGTAGCGGACTTCGCGTTGCCGCCGTCTTTGGCGGTGATGGACGTGTCGTTCATCTCCACGCTCAAGATATTCCCCAGCCTGTTCGCCATCTTGGGCGAGAACGGCGCGTGCGTGTCGCTCATCAAGCCGCAGTTTGAGGCGGGGCGTGACCGGGTGGGAAAAAAAGGCGTAGTCAAAGACCCAGCAGTGCATGCCGATGTGATCAAGAGCGTCCGTCAGGGTGTGGCGGCGATGGGCTGGCACATGGCGGGGCTGTCGTTTTCGCCGATCACCGGGCCGGAAGGCAATATCGAGTTTCTGGCGCATTTGCTGCCGGGAA
Organism: Eubacteriales bacterium; assembly: GCA_031552735.1. Classification (GTDB taxonomy): domain Bacteria; phylum Bacillota; class Clostridia; order Christensenellales; family Aristaeellaceae; genus JAVBUY01. Next base: position 29,370 of record JAVBMF010000015.1, on the reverse strand, counting down.
GCGGTGCGTCGGTGGCAGACGAGGATGTAGACCGGGCGGTGACGAATGCGCATCAAATCCTGCATAAAGAATCAGGACTTGAATGATTATTCAAATCGTGATAGAATAAAACTATTCAAGCACCACGCGCGGAAGGCAGGGATGGCTGTGCGCATTGTGTCGGCGGGGCTGATTGCCCATCCGAATAAAGATGGCGTGCTGCCGGTGGCGGCGCGCTTGGTGGACGCGTGCGATGCGGCGGGGATTGCGCTGACCGCCGAGCCATGGCTGGCAGAAGCCATGGGCGATGCGCGCGTCGCGCCCAAAGAAAATGTTGCGCAGGGCGCCGATGTACTGATTGTACTGGGCGGTGACGGCACACTGCTGCGTGCGGTGCCCATCGCCGTGCGACATGATCTGCCGCTGTGCGGCATCAACCTTGGTCGCGTGGGCTTTCTGACCGAGGTGGAGCCAGGCGAGGATCCGGCGGCAATCCCCGCTGCGATGCGCGCGCTGGCTGACGGCGACTATCAGTTGGAGCGGCGCATGCTGCTGACGGTTACGCCGCCGGATGGGCAAACCATGCTGGCGCTCAACGACGCGGTGATCTCGCGCGGCGCGCATGGCCGCGTGATCACGCTGGAAGCCAGCCTGAACGGGCAGCGCATTGACCGCTACATTGCCGATGGACTGGTGGTATCCACGCCGACCGGTTCGACCGCGTACTCGCTGTCGGCGGGCGGCCCGGTGGTCGCGCCCGATGTGCCCTGTTTGGTGCTCGCGCCGATTTGTCCGCACACGCTGCGCGCGCGACCGATGATTCTGCCCGCCGACGGGACGGTGCGACTGACCGTGCGCGACGTGCCCGAAGGCGAGCGCGCGATCCTGACCGTGGATGGACAGCACGCTGTGAAGCTGTCTGCTGGCGAGGCGGTGACTGTGGCGCGCGCAACGCAGGTGGTGTCGTTTATTCGCCTCAAGCGCCCGGACTTTTTCGATTTACTTCGTGTCAAGCTGACCGAGTGGAGCCGGTAGGGCCCGACACTGTTCCCGAGTATACAAAGGAGGGATCGCATGAAATCCATTCGACATGCCGCCATTCTGGAAATGATTGAGCACCAGGATGTGGAAACACAGGAGGACTTGGCCGAGCTGCTGAAACAGCGCGGTATTTTGGTCACGCAGGCCACTGTGTCGCGCGACATCAAGGAGCTGCATCTGCTCAAGGTGCTGGCCGACAACGGCGGCTATAAATATGCCACGCTGGACAAGGCCGAGAAGGGCATGAACGAGCGGCTGATCCGTATCTTTGCCGAGTCGGTGGTGTCGATCGCCGGCGCGGGCAATATGATCGTGATCAAAACGCTGACCGGCAGCGCCAATGCCGCAGCCGAGGCGGTTGATTCGTTGCGGCTTTCGTCGGTGGTGGGCACGCTTGCCGGGGACAATACCATCTTTGTTGTCGTGCGCGACCCCGGCGAGGTAACCGCCACGATGGAACGCTTCCGCGCGATGCTCAAATAATATGAGGTGACAGGCCTTGCTGCTAGAATTATCCATCAAAAATCTAGCCATTATTGACGCGGCGACCATCTCCTTTGCGCCTGGGCTGAATGTGCTGACCGGTGAAACCGGCGCGGGCAAGTCGATTGTGGTCGATGCGGTCAATCTGGTGCTGGGCGAGCGTGCCGACAAAACCGCCATCCAATCCGGCTGTGATAAGGCCAGGGTGGAGGCGCTATTTGACGTGCGCGGCAATGGCGCTGTGCTGGCGATGCTGGCCGAACTGGGCATCGAGGTGGAGGAGGGCATGCTGCCGGTCAGCCGCGAGCTGACTACCGCCGGGCGCACGGTGTGCCGCGTGGCCGATACGATGGTGCAGCTGTCCACGCTCAAGCAGATCGCCGACCTATTGTTGGACATGCACGGCCAGCATGAGCACCAGTCGCTGCTGGATACCAAACGTCATCTGGCGTTGCTGGATACCTATGGCGATCCGATGCACATCCAACGCATCGAGGCGGTGCGTGCCGACTACCACGCCTGGCACGACAGTGCCAAACAGTTGGCGAAGCTGCGTGCCGCGCTGTCTGAGCGCGACGCACGCATTGATCTGCTGAAATACCAGCTGGCGGAGCTGGACGCCGCGCACTTAAAGCCCAACGAGGAAGAGGAGCTGGAACGCCAGCGCGTTTTTTACCGCAACGCCGAGAAGATTGGCGAGGGCATGACCCGCGCGTATGAGTTGCTGTATGCGGGCGAGGGCAGCCAAAGCTCGGCACTGGACGCGATGAAGAAGGGCGTGGACGCGCTGTTGCCGCTGGCCAAGCTGGACGAGGCGTATAGCCAACTGCACGAGCGGCTGGACGAAATCTACTACCAGTTCGAGGACGCGACCGGCGAGCTGCGCGCGCTGCGCGACGGCATGGAATACGACCCGGATGTCGCCGAACAGGTCGAGCAGCGGCTGGACATCATCAGCCGCTTTAAGCGCAAGTATGGCGCGACCACCATAGAGATGCTGGCCGCGCGTGAGCGCATCGCCACCGAGCTCGCCAACCTGACCGACGCGGAAGAATCCGAGGAGCGGCTGGAAAAGCGCACCAAACAATTGGAAGAAAAACTCTACGAGGACTCGGTGGAACTGAGCCTGTCGCGCCATGTGCTGGCCAAGCAGTTTCAGGAGCATATGCAGCAGCAGCTCGGCGACCTGGGCATGCCGCACGCGCGCATGCGCGCGGATTTCGCGCCCCAGCCCGCGCGCGATCAGTTGGCGTCTGTGTATGCCACAACCGGCATTGATCGCGTGGAGTTTGTGCTGTCCGCCAACCTAGGCGAGGAGGAGCGGCCGCTGGCGCGCATTGCATCCGGCGGCGAGCTCTCGCGTATCATGCTGGCGCTCAAGAGCATTTCCGCCGAAAAGACCGGCATCCCCAGCATGGTGTTTGATGAGATTGACACTGGCATCTCCGGGCGCATGGCGCAGGTCGTCGCCGAAAAGATGGCGGTGTTGGCCAAGCTGCATCAGGTGATCTGTGTGACGCATCTGCCGCAAATCGCGGCGATGGCCGACGCGCAGTATCTGGTGGAGAAACGCGTGGAGAATGATCGCACGCGCACCCATGTGCGTGAGTTGGACGAAGCGGGGCGCGCGGAGGAACTGGCGCGCATCGTCGGCGGCGCGGACAGTGCGTCCGACAGCAGCTTGGCGCATGCCAAAGCGCTGCTCAGCGAGGCGGTTGCGAGGAAGCAACAGATCCGCGCGGCAAACCAATAGGCAATACAAAGGAGCGCACCATGAAAAAGCATCTTGCGCTGTGGCTGGCCGCACTGCTGTGCGCTTTGGCACTGGCGGCATTCGCTGACGGTGATACGCGCGCTGTTTCGGTCGATCAGCTTGTATTCGATGTGCCGACTACCAGCATCGTGATGGACCCGGATGACTCCGAAGGCGCGCAGGGCGTTCTGCTAGGAGAAGGCATCATCCTGACCGCTTGGCGAACAGACACGTCACTTGCGGAACTGTCTCCCTTCATGCGGCAGATGACCATCTATCTGACGCCCAATACACCGGAATTTGCCATCGAGCACCGGGAACTGCTGACCATCGGCGGCTGCCGCTCGGCGCTGATGCGCATCCGGTACCCCGAGCGGCCAGATGGCGTGGCGCATATGTATATCCTGCCGACAGATATGGGAACCTACACGATGATGTTCTATGTGTTCGATGAAATGGCGGAGATTGCGCGCCCGATGATTGACGCGGTGCTCGCGTCGGCGCGATTTGACCAAAACCTGCCGATAGCGACGGTGCCGCCGGTGATCGCGACGCCCGCGCCTACACGCGTGGCGATGTCGATTGAAGATTTCTTTGCGACTGTCGTGCCGACCATTGCGCCGATGCTCACACAATCGCCTACGCCCATCACACTGGAAACCGGAAACTATGTGGTGGGCGCGGCCATTGCGGAGGGCACCTATCGCCTGAGCCTGGCACCCGGCGTGCTGTCCGGCGGCGCGATCTGTCAGAATCCCGACGGCAAATGGCAAGGGAAGATGCAGTCGATGTTCGGCGATGGTGCGGCGATTGAGCGGTTTGAAATCACCAACGGGCAGTTGCTGAATGTGGTCGGCACAGTCGTTTTCTCGCCCGCTGAAGATGCAATCTGACCAGAGGCTTGGAAAGTACAGGAAGGACGTGGTGTTGACGCGTCCTTTTTTGCATGCATCCATGCAAAAACGACAAGATCGTTAAGAATTTAACCGAAATTGCTGCGTTTTTGCCATTCAAAATTGCAAGGGAGTATGCTATACTCTACACAATGTTTGTTTGCGGCAGTTTTTTTGTGTGCAAACAGGCCGAAGGGAGGAGATCGTCCGTGGCAGACTCGCGGGCATTCCCGGGTGGCATTCATCCCCGGGAGATAGGCAATGGAAAACCAACCACGCAAGGGTGCTCCATCATCGACCAGGCTGCGCCGGTGCGCGTGGTGGTGGCGATGGCGCAGCATATCGGCGCGCCGGCCAAGTGCGTGGTAAACCCCGGCGATACAGTGGCGATTGGTCAGGTGATCGGACAAGCCGAGGGGCTGATCAGCGCACCGGTGCACGCGCCGGTTTCCGGCAAGGTGGTCAAGCTGGATCGCTGCGTGCTGCCCACTGGGCAGACTGTACCCGCTGTGGTCATTGATAACGATTTTGAGGATCGCTGGGATGCGGCCATCAAACCGCGCACAGAGGCCGAGGTGGACAAGCTGACCAACGAGCAGTTGATCGCCATCGTGCGCGACGCGGGCGTGGTTGGCCTTGGCGGCGCGACCTTCCCGACGGCGGTCAAGCTTGCGCCGCCCAAGCCGGTGGATACGCTGATCATCAACGGCGCGGAGTGCGAGCCGTACCTGACCGCCGATCATCGCGTGATGCTGGAGCAGAGCGCGGCGATCGCCGACGGCGTGCGGTTGGCCAAGAAGATGCTGGGCGCCGCCACCGTGCTGGTCGGTATCGAGGACAACAAACCCGACGCGGTTGCCGCCATGCGCGAGGCGCTGGGCAACGACGCGAAGGTTGTCAGCCTGCCGGTGCGTTACCCGCAGGGCGGTGAGAAGCAGCTGATCTACGCGCTGACTGGGCGCGTGGTGCCCATTGGCAAACTGCCCGCCGATGTCGGCACGGTGGTGATCAATGTGGGTACGGCGGCGGCGATCTCCGCTGCGGTGCGCGAGGGCAAACCGCTGATCGACCATGTGGTCACGGTGTCCGGCCGCGTGGCGAACCCCGCCAATGTGCGCGTGCGCATCGGCACAACGCTGGCCGATGTGGTCGATGGCCGTGGCGGATTTACCGATGGCGTGGACAAGATTGTGCTGGGCGGGCCGATGATGGGCTTTACCGTGCCGCGACTGGATATCCCGATGATCAAGGGTCTGTCGGGCATTCTGGGGATGAGCAGGTTGAGCGAGCCCGAGCTGCCTTGCATTCGCTGCGGACGCTGCGCCGAGGCTTGCCCAATGAATCTGCTGCCCATGAAAATTGACGCGGCGGCGCGCCGCTATCGCTGGGATCTGGCGGAGGGCTTGCAGGTGGCGGGCTGTATGGAATGCGGCACCTGTTCGTATGTCTGCCCGGCCAAGCGTGAAGTGACGCAGGGCTGCAAAACCGCCAAGGCGGGCATCAAGGCCGCTGCGGCGCAAAAGAAAGCGTAAGGGAGGGTGACGAGCATGCAAAGAAAATATTCTGTCACGTCGTCGCCGCACTTGCGCGACAACGCATCGACCCAGCGCGTGATGCTGGATGTTTGTCTGGCGCTGGCTCCGGCTGGGCTGGCGGGCATCTGGTTCTTCGGTCTGCGCGCCGGGGTGGTGATGCTGTTGTCGGTGCTGTCAGCGGTGGTATCCGAGTACCTGTATGAGAAAATTGCCAAGCGCCCGGTGACCATTGGCGATGGAAGCGCCGTGGTGACCGGTCTGCTGCTGGCCTATAACCTGCCCGCGACCGCGCCTTGGTGGCTGCCGGTGGTGGGCGCTGCGCTGGCCATCGTGCTAGTTAAGCAGTTCTTTGGCGGCATCGGCCAGAACTTCATGAACCCCGCGCTGGCCGCGCGCGCCATCCTGACCATCTCTTGGGCGAGCCTGATGACCGCGTGGGTGATGCCGCAGGGCGGCAACTGGCTGGCCGGGTTTGCGCCCGACGCGGTGGATGTGGTGGCCAAGGCCACGCCGCTGGCCGCGACCGGCGATGTGACGTACACGCTGGGACAGATGTTCCTGGGCAACATCCCGGGCACCATCGGCGAGACCAGCAAGCTGGCGCTGCTGATCGGCGCGGCGTACTTGTTCTGTCGCAAAGTTATCACCTGGCGCATCCCGGGCACGTTCCTTGTGACGGCGTTTGTGCTGTTCTGGGTGTACGGCGCTGTGCAGACTGGCGCGGGATTCGCGTCCGGCGCGAGCTACGCGCTGTATCAGCTGCTGGGCGGCGGGCTCATCCTGGGCGCGTTCTTCATGGCGACCGACTATGCGCCCGCGCCGGTGACGCCGGTGGGGCAGATCATCTTTGGCGTGGGCTGCGGCCTGCTGCTGTTCATCCTGCGCACATTCAATTCGTCGATGGCCGAGAGCTGCTCGTTCGCCATCCTGCTGATGAACGTGGCTTCGCCGCTGATTGAGCGGTTTACCCGGCCGCGCGTATTTGGGGAGGTGAAGCAGCATGCTTAAAAACATTGTGAACTTGGGCTCGCGCCTGCTGATCTTCACGCTGGTGGCGGCGCTGCTGCTGGCGGGGACCAACATGATTACGCGCGGCCCGATCGCGCAGCAGAAGCAGATCGCCGCGCAGGCGGCGCAGCGCGCCGTGCTGCCCACCGCCGAGGACTTCGTGGAAAAGACGCCCGCAGACTACGCGGCGGACGCGGCGGAGACCTATCCGCTGATCGAAAAAGTATTTGAGGGTACTGCCGCCAACGGCAGCGCGGGCTACGTGCTGACCGCCGCGCCGCAGGGCTACGGCGGACCGATTCCGATCACGTTGGGCATTGGCGCGGACGGCTCGATCCACGGCATCAACGTCGGCGACCTGAAAGAGACGGCCGGACTGGGCATGCGCGTGGGCGAGCAGCCATTCCTTAGCCAGTATGACGCGCTGGCCGCCGACCCGAAGGTCATTGATGACAAAGTGGACACCATTTCGGGTGTTACGGTGTCGTCGAAGCCCTTCAAAGAGGCAACCAAGCAGATGACCGCCTTCGCGGTGGACGTGCTGGGCATCACGCCCCAGCCGGGCACGCCGGTATTGACCGGCGAGGATTTGCTGCGCAAAGAGCAGCTTCCCGACGCCACGTCGTTTGAGGCGCTCAACGCGCTGGCCGTGCTGGGCGATTATGGCGATATCCAGAGCATCACCGCCGGAAAAGTCGGCGATGCCATCGTGGGTTACACGTTTGATCTGGCGTCGAAGGGCTTTGTGGATTTGATCCACACCCGCGTGTCGATTGACGTGGAGGGCAACGTGGGCACGCTGGTGCTCGGCGAGCAGCACGAGAGCGAAGGCTATGGCGCGCGCCTGGGCACGCAGGAAGGCACCGACTTTGCCGCCAAGTTTGCCTCGCAGCCCGCGACCAACGAGGGCATCGACGCGATCGATGGCATCTCCGGCGCGACGGTTTCGTCCAATGCGGTCAAGCAGGGCGTGAAGCAGGCCGGGGCGTTCTATCAAGCGTACCTGATCCCCAAGCCCGATCCCGACGCGGGCATCGCGTTTGCCGATATCGTGCTGCCGACGCCGGACGACTACAAGGCGGTGCAGTCCGCGCAGGCAGGCAGCCAGGACGGCGCGGTGGTCAAGTATCGCTTCGTGGTCAAGGTGACCGGCTATCACGAGGAAACCCCGATGCTGCTGCAAATCGACGTGGACGCGGCGGGCAACTACCTGTCCATGATCCCACTTGAGCAGCACGAGACCGAAGGCATCGGCGCGAATGTATTCACCAATGCCGACTTCCTGGCACAGATCGGTGGCGCGACCGCGACGGTGGAAACCGCCGACGGCATCCAGGCGGTGTCCGGAGCAACCGTGACCTCCGACGCGATCAAGCGCGGCCTCAAGCAGGTGGCCCGCGCCTACCAGAGCATCGCGGCCTCCGCTCCGGCGGCGGGCGACGCGGGCGCTGGCGCGGCTGTCGCGCCCAGCTTCCCGGTGGTGGAAGGCGCGTTCACCGGCGCGACGTTTGAGCCGGTCGCCTTCACCGATACCGACAAGAAGTTCCCCACTGTCAAGGCGATTGACAAGGCCGTCAAGGATGGCGCACTGGCCGGTTTCCGCATCGTGACGGTATCCACTGGGTACAACGAGCAGGAAAAGATCACGCTGCAAACCGAGATCGACGCCGCCGGAAATGTCGTGGACGTGCAGGTGTTGGCGCAAAATGAGACTGCGGGTATCGGCGCGGATGTCCTGACCGATTCCGTGTTCATCAGCCAAGCCAATGGCGTTGCCGCGCTAACCGCGTTTGAGTCGGTGCAGGTCAAGTCCGGCGCGACAGTGACCAGTGACGCGTTTATCAAGGGGATCAAACACGCCGGACTGGCCTATGACGCCGTAAAGGAGGTGCCGTAAGATGAATCTGCGTAAGGTATTCATGAACGGTATCGTCGATGAGAACCCCACGTTTCGTCTGGTGCTGGGCATGTGCCCGACCATGGCGATCACGACGCTGGCGGTCAACGGCGTGGGCATGGGCCTGGCCGCGACATTCGTGCTTGTGTTTTCTAACCTCGTCATCTCGCTGATTCGCAAAGCGACGCCCGAACAGATCCGCATCCCGGTATTCGTCGTGGTCATCGCTACGTTCGTCACCATCGTCGATCTGGTCATCAAGGCGTTCCTTCCCGCGCTGGACAAGGCGCTGGGTATCTTCATCCCGTTGATCGTGGTCAACTGCATCATCTTCGCGCGCGCGGAAGCGTTTGCGTTTAAGAATCCGCCGATGGCTTCGATCATGGACGGCCTGGGCATGGGCGTGGGCTTCACGCTGGCCATCACGGTGCTGGCGTCGATCCGCGAGATACTGGGCGCAGGCACGTTCTTCGGCATGCAGGTGATGCCCGCCAGCTACCAGCCGATGAGCATCATCACCATGCCTCCGGGCGGATTTGTGATGCTGGGCCTGCTGCTGGCGGTGGTGAACCTGTTCACCAACATGGCCAAGAATAAGAAAGCGGCGAAGGAGGCGGGTGCGAGATGAGCAAGATTTTTGCGATCCTGATCGGTTCGATCTTCGTCAATAACTTTATCATGTCCCGCTTCCTGGGCATCTGCCCGTTCCTGGGCGTGTCCAAGAAGACCGAAACCGCGTTCGGCATGGGCATGGCGGTTACGTTCGTCATGGGTCTGGCTTCGCTGATCACCTACATTGTGCAGTATGCACTGCTGGTGCCGCTGAAGCTGGAATACCTGCAAACCATCGCGTTCATCGTGGTCATTGCGGTGCTGGTGCAGCTGGTCGAGATGATGCTCAAGAAGCTCAGCTACGGCTTGTATCAGGCGCTGGGCGTGTACCTGCCGCTGATCACCACCAACTGCGCGGTGCTGGGCGTCGCGATCCTGAACATTACCGAAGCGTATACCATGCTGGAATCGACAGTCAACGGCGTCGCGGGTGCGCTGGGCTTTACGCTGGCCATTGTGCTGTTCTCCGGCATCCGCGAGCGCATGGAGACCTCGGATATGCCCAAGTGGATGGATGGTTTCCCGGGCGCGCTGATCACCGCTGGCCTGATGAGCGTTGCGTTCCAAGGCTTTGCGGGACTACTCAAGTAAAGGAGGTCGCTTGACATGACGGAGATTTTGATTGCTGCCGCTGTGATGGGCGGCCTAGGACTGGCTTTTGGCGTAATGCTGGCGATTTTTAGCAAGGTGTTCGCCGTGCCGGTCAACCCCAAGGTAACGGAGGTGCGCGCGGTACTGCCCGGCGCGAATTGCGGCGGATGCGGCTTCCCGGGCTGCGATGGCTTTGCTAGTGCCGTGGCCGAGGGCCAAGCGCCGGTCAATGGCTGCCCGGTGGGCGGTCAGGCGGTGGCCGATCAGGTCGCCGCGATCATGGGCGTGGACGCGGGGCAGGCGCAGCGCATGGTGGCCACTGTGAAGTGCCAGGGCACCGATGACAAGTGCAAGCCCAAGTTCCAGTATGACGGCATACAAGACTGTGTGTCAGCGGCGCTGGTGGGTGACGGCAATAAGGCGTGCCATTATGCGTGCCTGGGCCTGGGCACTTGCGAAAAAGTCTGTCAGTTTGGCGCGATCCGCATTGACGAGCGCGGAAAGATCGCCACTGTCGATGCGGACAAGTGCACCGGCTGCATGGCCTGCATCAACGCCTGCCCGAAGAAGGTGCTGTCCTTGCAACCCGCCGAAGCGCCGGTGCAACTGTTGTGCCGCGCTGCCGAGCAGGGCAAGCTGGTCAGCGATAACTGCAAGGTCGGCTGCATTGGCTGCGAGCTGTGCTATGGCGCGTGCAAGTTCGGCGCTATCGAGATGAAAAACCACCTGCCGGTGATCGACCGCGACAAGTGCGTCGGCTGCATGATGTGCGCGGAGGTCTGCCCGACCACCGCGATCTGGGGCGACTTTGACAACCGCCAGGAAGCGGTGATTGACAAGAGCGCGTGCATCGGCTGCGGCATCTGCAAGAAGCAGTGCCAGTTCGACGCCATCGCGGGCAGCATGAAGCAGCCGCACGAGATCACCGAGGCGTGCACCGGCTGCGGCAAATGCGTCGCCAAGTGCCCGAAGAAGTGCATCACCATGCGCACCCGCCGCCACCCGCGCGACGAGTTCGCCAAGGTGGGTACCGAGGTGGTCGAAGCTGCCATCCCCGCGCAAAAGGCGGAGTAACACATCGCAAGAAAAAAGATTCCTCGTATGCGCCGCAAAGCGCAGGCGGGGAATCTTTTGCTATGCATACACCACACCCGGTCGCCAACGCAGCAGCAAAAGAGCGATGCCGGACGGCAACCTCTTGTTTGTGCATTCGTCGTGACGCCGTCCGGCATGATGTTTTTGTTCTCTGCGATTTGCGATAGGTGGCACCTCCAGCCAATTATGACAAATGTTACTTTTTTGTGCAAAATTGATTGGAATGTGGTATAATCTGATGCTGGGCACATCAGACCAATACGCATTGGCGGTTGTACGGAGGATGACATGACGGCCACCCGACAGAAACCGGTGATTCTCGCATCCAGCTCTCCGCGCCGAAAAGAAATACTGGCGCGCATGGGCGTCGATTTTGAAGTGGTCGTTTCAGACGCGGACGAGAATGTCCAGGGCACACCCGAATCGGTGACGCTGGAGCTGGCTCGGCGCAAAGCGCGCGCGGTGGCCGACCGGTATGACGACCGGCTGGTGCTGGGCGCGGACACAATTGTGGTGATTGGCGACACCATCCTGGGCAAGCCCAAGAACTCGGTGGACGCGGCGCGCATGCTGGGCATGCTGTCCGGACGCTGGCACAACGTGTTTACCGGCGTGTGCCTGATCGACACCATTACCGGGGACGAGCGCACCGCGCTGGACTGTGCGCGCGTGAAATTCGCCCCGCTGGAAGCGCGCAGCATTACGCAATATGTGTCCAGCGGCGAGCCGATGGGCAAGGCGGGCGCCTACGCCATACAGGGACAAGCCGGGATGTTCATTGAACGACTGGATGGTTCGCCCAGCTGCGTCATGGGTCTGCCTATGGCAGCGACGCGCGTGTTGTTGCGCCAGGTTGGGTACGATATAATCTAGCAAAGGAGGAAGAAGCCATGGCCTTTGGATTTTTTGCGCCGGATGTCGGCATCGATTTGGGCACTTGCTTTTTTCGCCTGAGCGTAAAGGGCAAAGGAATCGTGCTCTATGAGCCGACGCTGGCGGTGGTCGCCAACAACGCCAAACGAGATGTTAAGGCGGTTGGCGAGGATGCGCGCCTGCTCATGGGACGCACGCCGGGCGATATCCAGACAATTCATCCGATTGTGGACGGCGTTATCGCCGATTTCGATATGACCGAAGTGATGTTGCGCTATTTTCTGCGCAAGGCCATTGGCGGCCCGTTCCTGACCAAGCCGCGCATGGTCATCACCGTGCCGTGCGGGCTGACCGCCGTTGAACGCCGCGCCATCAATGAGGCGGCGCGACTGGCCGGCGCGCGGTCGGTGCATGTGGTGGACCAGCCGTTTGCCGCGGCGCTGGGCACCGGTCTGCCGGTGTATGACCCGATCGGCAGCATGGTGGTGGACATCGGCGGCGGCACCACCGAGTGCGTGCTGATCTCGCTCAACGGCATCGTGGTGTCGCGCTCGGTGCGCGTCGCAGGCAACAAAATGGACGAAGCTATCGTCAATTACATGAAGACCATGTACAACATCCTGATCAGTGACCGCGTGGCGGAGGAGCTCAAGCTGGACTTGGGTTCAGCCGTTCCGCCGCGCGACAACCACAAGGCGATGATCCGTGGCCGCGACCTCGTAACCGGTCTGCCCATGACCGTCGAGATCGACGCCAAGCAGATTCACGAAGCATTGCAGGAGTGCCTGCAAACCATTGTGCAGACCGTGCGCTGGGTGCTGGAGCGCACGCCGCCCGAATTGGCGGTCGATGTGTTGCGCACCGGCATTTACCTGACCGGCGGTAGCGCGCAACTGCCCGGCATGGACATCCTGATCGCGTCGGCGTTGGGTATTCCGGTGCTGATTGCGCGCGATGCCAGCGAATGCGCCGCGCTGGGCGCTGGCTATCTGGCGGAGAACATTGATGTCATCCCGCGCATTGGCATGGGCGAGCCTCTGGCCGAATAAAGAACCCCGCAAAAGGAGAAACGCATGGCAACACAGCGCACCTACAAAAAAGAGCTGACGCGCGGACAGAAGTTCCTGCGCGGGCTTTTGGTTGTGCTGCTGGTGGCGCTGCTGGGGCTGGCGGGGTATTCGCAGTACGTGGGGGATACCATGCTGCCCGAGAACATCATGGTGTCAGTTATCACGCCGATACAGGGCGTGGTGTCCAATACGGCGCTGGCTATCAACCAGTATCTGGCAAAGGTTAAGCTGCGCAGCAATATTGAGATGGAGTACAACAAAATCAAGGCGCAAAACGACCAGCTCATGTATGACGCGCTGCTGGTCGAAGAGCTGCAAAATGAGAACGAGCGCCTGCGTCTGCTGCTGGGCGTGTATGAGGCCAACGCCAGCATGGACCCGCTGATGGCTAAAGTCATTTCCAGTGAGTCGGGCAACTGGTTCTCTACCTTTACGCTGAACAAAGGCACCGCGCATGGTGTGGATGTCAACATGGCGGTCATCAACGCCTCGGGCCTGATTGGCCACGTGTACGAGGTGTTTGCTACCTCCTGCAAAGTGATTACCATCATCGACAGCAAGTCCAAGATCGCCGCCATCATTGAGTCTAGCCGCGACCAAGGCAGTTTGCAGGGCACACTGGGTATCGACGGCACACCGATGTGTCGCATGTATTACCTGCCCGCGTCCAGTATCCCGCGCCCGGGCGATAACGTGGTGACCTCGGGCATCGGGCTGCCGTTTCCCAAGGGCCTGAAGATGGGCGTCATCCGCGAGAGCGCGCGTTCGCTGGACGAGAATAAATATTACATCGTGGTCGAGCCGGTGGCCGACTTCCGCCATATTGAGGAAGTGCTGATCCTGCGCTACAAGCCCGCTGTGCAGGCCATGCCGGATGTCGTGGACGCCGAGGCGATCGATGTGCAGCATGTGCCGACCGCGCGGCCGATGGCCACCATCAGCACCGAGCAGCTCGATGCCACACCGCCGCCGCTGCCTGGCGCGCCCGGCCGCAAGGAGGCAGGCACACCGGTGCCCAGCCTGCTGCCCGGACAGACGCCGCCGCCCTCCGCCGGTGCGGCGACCTCCGGCGAAAACACCCAGGACGACGATATCCAGCGCCAGGTCGATGCGTTCAACAACGAGTAGCGGCGCCGACCACAGGAGGAAGACATGCCGATTGGATTGCGCAGGTTCTTGGTGATGTTCATCTTTTACCTGATACAAACCAGCATCATGCCGCATATCGTTGGGCTCGGTATCCAGCCGGATCTGCTGGCGTGCGTGATCGTTTACTTTACGCTGGATGGCGACACCTACATCGGGTTTTGCATGGGCGCAATCGCGGGACTGCTCATGGATGCAATGGTGGGCAGTCTGGCGGTGTACTATCTGGTGCTGTACCCGTTGATGGGCTATGCGTCGGCACGATTTGCCCGGCTGCTGAGCACAAAGCTGATCAAGCCCCGCCAGCGTTTGCTCCGCCCGCTTATTCTGACCGCTGTGATCACCGCGATGGCGGAGGCGGTGATGCTGCTGTATATCTACATCAATGAAAACGCGGCGGATATCACGCTGCAACTGATTTTCCGCAGTGTGCGCGTGGTGCTGTACAGTACAGCCGTAACCGTCCCGGTATACTTCATCTGCCACTTTCTGATGTATCGCGTGCTGGGTCGGGTGAAAGTCGAAAAGGGATAGCCGACCCGCCGCAGCAGGCTGAAAGGAGGGAAACAGAGCGTGAAAGAAAAATTCAGGAAACGGTATATATTTATCGGCGCTGTGATCGCTATCCTGTTTTCCATCCTGCTGCTGCAATTGGTCAAACTCCAGCTTTGGGCGGGCGGCGAATACGCGATCAAGGCCAATAACAAGATGACAAAAACCATCACCACGCAGGGTGACCGCGGCATGATCACCGACGTCAATTCCAAGATCATGGCATATGATAAAAAAGTGTACGACGTGCAGTTCTATCGCGACCCGACCTGGAACCCCGGCTTTGACGCCAACGGTGTCCAACTGAGCGCGTTTGGCCAGTACACCAACGCGATCATCAACACCATTGAGATCATCGAACGCTATGGCGGCACGACGATTTCCGGCTTTAAGCTCAAATATGACGAAAATAACCTCAAGACCACCGATTTGGAGGGCAACCCAACCAACGGCTGGTACTTTGATTGGGAGAAAATCGACATCAGCGACAGCGCCAAGGCATTGCGCGAATCGCGCTGGCGCAGCAACTTCTATGTCTCTAGCACGCCGCGCGATCAGATATTCGAAACGCTGTGGAAGCGCTATAAGCTGCCGGAGGACATGCCGTTCGAAAAGAAGGTTCAGGTGCTGTCTATCTGGGAAGAGATGCAGACCAACGCATTCCTGACCGCGCCGATCACCATCTCGCGCAACGTCAGTTGGGAAACCGTCATCGAGATCGAAACCCGTTCGCTGCTGCTGCCCGGCATGAGCATCGCGATGAGCAGCCAGCGCGTATACCCCAACGGCACGCACATGGCGCATGTTATTGGCTATATCGGCAAGATACAGAACGAGACCACGTATTTCGAGCAGTTGCAGCCCAAGGGCTACCAGATGAGCGACATGATTGGGCTGGACGGCGTCGAGAAGTCGATGGAGGATCGCCTGACCGCTTCCAGCAGCCAGCGCGTGGGCAAGCGCGTGGTGGAGATCGACCGCTATGGCAGCATCAGCCGCGAGTTGTACAACTCTCCGCCGCAGAACGGCAATAATATCAAACTGACCATCGACTCCGGCTTGCAGCGCGTTGCCGAGATTCACTTGGAAGAAACGGTGAACGAGGTGCGCAACGCGCAGGAAGACGCGATGCGGTCCGATCGCTGGCTGGAGGAAAACAAGGCCGAGCTGCAGGGCAGCGGCCGCAACTACGCAACCTATCCGATTCAGTTGGCGGAAAAGGGCGCGCTGGTGGTCGTCGATGTGCGCAACGGCCGCGTGCTGGCCATGGCCAGCTATCCGCCCTATGACCCCAACGCGTTCATCGTCGGCGGCAAAGAAGCCGAGCAAGTCATGCTGGACAAGCGCAATCCGCTGATGAACTACGCCATCGCGTCGCTGGCCACGCCCGGCTCGATCTTTAAGATGGTCACCGCATCGGCGGCGATGGCGACCGGCAAGCTGACGCCTACGGAAACTATCAGCGACATGGGCCCCTTCACGCTATACGATGTGACCAACCCGCCGCGCTGCTGGATTGACCCAAAGAAGATTGGCGAGCATCAGGATCAGACCATCGTGCAGGGACTGGAGCACTCGTGCAACTATTTCTTCTATACCATTGCTTCGCGCGTGGGCATCGACACACTGTACAAGTATTCCGCGATGTTTGGCTTAACCTCCAAGACCGGCGTGGATCTGCCCGGCGAGTTGCAAAGCTTTGTGGGCAATCAGCAGATGCTCTATGATCCCAACAAGGCGATCAGCGCGCGAGAGCAGGCGACGTGGACACCTACGCTGGTTGCCAGCCTAATCAAGAAGCACCTGATCAAAGTTGGTAAGGAGCGCAACATTCTCTTTGACGACGGCAAGCTGGATCGCTGCGTGAAAGCGCTGATGGATATGGCGGTTAATACCGCGCAGGGCGCATGGGTTCGCAGCATCCGTACCGTACTGATGGAAGAGCTGGACATGTCCCGAGAGCTGGTGTATTTGCAAGCGGTCGTCGGCGATATTTACATCGCGCTGAACGAAATCAAGTGGGGTGGCAGCCAGACCATCATGACCGGCATCGGTCAGTCCATTACGTCGGTGACGCCAGTCGCGGTGGCGCGCTATGTTGCCGCCGTCGCCAATGGCGGCACCGTGTACGACCTGAACCTGATCGATTCCATCACCTCGCCGGAAGGCGAGCTGATCTCCCGCAGCGCGCCGATCATTGGCGCCGAGATGCCCGAGCTGGAAGTCAACATGCCCTACATTCGCTTGGGGATGAAGCGAGTCGTTGACGAAGGCGGTACCGCGACCAAGTACTTTAAAGATTTCCCGTACACGGAAAACATGGCGGGAAAAACTGGTACCGCGCAGGTTTCGCGTATCGACCTGGAAAATAACGCGTGGTTCGTTGCATTCGCGCCGTTTGATACGCCGGAAATCGCCATCGTTTGCTACATTCCAAACGGCTACAGTGGCGGCTACGCGTCCATCGCCGTGCGCGAGGTCATTCGCTACTACATGAATCAGCGCACGGTCAGCTCGCGCGAATACATGCCGGCGGCCAACTCGCTGGCCTACTGATGAAAAAAGCCGAGTGCGGCGGAGGGGAGGGACTGCGATGACGCCTGTATGGGCAGTGGTGTCGGGCAAGGGCGGCGTTGGCAAATCGGTGATCGCGGCATCGCTGGCGGTCGGTTTGGCTTCGCGCGCGTACAAAGTGGCGCTTATCGACATGGACACCGGGCTTAGGAACCTTGACCTGATGCTCGGGCTGGAGAACCGCGTGCTGTTCGATCTGGTCGATATCATGGACGGACACGCAACGCTGGCGCAGGCGCTGGTCGTCGATAAGCAGCGCCCCAACCTAGCGCTGCTCAGCACCTCGCAGATCCATACGCCGCAGGTCATCACCGAGGACTTCTTTTGCCGCCTGATGGATCAACTGCGCGGCAAGTTCGATTACATCGTCATTGACTGCCCGTCGGGCGTGGACTACACCTTTAGCTTGGCGATGCGTGTGATGACCGACGCGGTGATCGTCACCAATTCCGACGATATCGCCATGCGCGACGCCGACCGCGTGGTGGGACTGCTCCGCCCCCGGACCGACATCGACCTGCATCTGGTGGTCAACCGCGTGCGCCCCGACTGGGTGGGCGAGCGACTGCAATATGCGCCGGAAACAGTGGCGCAAACGCTGGATGTGCCGCTGGTCGGGGTGCTCTATGAGGACGACGAGGTGGCGCGCTGTGTGATCGCGCGCCGACCGATCATTGAGAGCGACGGAAAGACCTGGGAGCAGATGGACGCCATATTGCGCCGCATGATGGGCGAAGCCGCGCCCATTGACGCGCAGGGCAAGGGGCATCCGCAGGGTTTCTTCCGCAGATTCCTGAACGGCAAGTAGAGAGGAAAGCGCATGCAACAAACCGCAACCAGCCGACTGGCACGCCCGCATTTTGACTGGGTATTGACGCTAACCGCGTACGCGTTGGCGATCTTTGGCGTGTTGGCGGTGTCCATCACCAACTTTAACCCGGAGCTGGGCACCAACCGCTCGCTGTTGCAGCTGATCGTCGATTCGCCCAATGGCCGCTGGCAAGGTATTTTCGTGCTGGTCAGCCTGATCGCCGTGGCGGGCATGATGATGCTCAACTACCAGTTGCTGGGGCGCATCTGGCCGATTCTGTACGGGGTTAGCTGCTTCCTGCTGCTGTTCGTGCTGGCGGAAGAGGCGATCTCCGGCACCAAGGGCTGGTTCTCGATTCTCTGGGAGCGCACGATCCAGCCGTCGGAGTTGTCAAAGGTGGCGTTGATCATCTCGTTATCCAGCGAGTTATCGCGCCACAAAGAGGCAATCCCCAATACCAAGTATTTTGTCCGCTTGTGCATCCATATCGGCATCCCGATGATCCTGATTATCGCGCAGCCGGATATCGGCACCATGCTGGTGTACATCGTGATTTTCATGACGCTGCTGCTGGTGTCGGGCGCCAGCCTGAAACTGTGGATGAGCATCGTCGGCGTCGGTGTGGCGGCGTGTATTCCGTTGGGCATGATGTTGCAGGCGCGGCAGGACTTCCGCTGGATGCGCCTGGTCGCGTTCGTCGATCCGACGCATGATTCGACCGGATCGGGCTTTCAGATCATCAATTCCATGACCGCAGTCGGCTCGGGCGGCTTAAAGGGCGTGGGCATGTTTGTGCCGGGCACGCTGACACACCTGAACTTTGTGCCCGAGAACCATACGGACTTCATTTTTTCCTCCATCGCCGAGACCATGGGCTTTATTGGCTGCTTCATCCTGCTGGGGCTGTACGCGCTGATGTTCTACCGCATGCTGGCGCTGTCGTTTAATACGCCGGATCGCTATGGCCGTTTGGTCATTGCGGGCGTGATGGCGATGCTGCTGTTCCATGTGTTCGAGAACATCGGCATGAACATTGGCGTCATGCCCATTACCGGCATTCCGCTGCCGTTTATCAGCTACGGAGGCTCCAACCTGATCGCCAACATGGCAGGCGTCGGGCTGGTGCTGAATGTGACTGCGCGCAAGCAGGGCGCTAGACGACGAGGGTAGAGCGGCTGGTGATCGGCACGCATCTCGCACCGCTGACCAGCCTTGGTGCGGCTGGTGATGAACACAGCACAAAACCGCTTGGCTAACGCCAAGCGGTTTTTTCTGTTTTGCTCTTCCTGTGCGGAAATGAATCTGCGCGTACGAGCGTGGCAATCATCCCCCTGCGCGGCACGGAAAAGAGTATGTTCCGCGCACATGCGGCATAGGATGGGCGCAGGAGGGATGCAGCATGCCTGATCGGGAGCCGCACGTCATTCGGGTATCCAGCATGAACGTAAGAAGCAAGAACCGGGCGGCGCCGCCGCTGTCAGTGGCCTCGCGCCGACCTGCCGCGTCCAGCGCGTCCAGCCGTCCGCGTGAACGCATGTCAGGCGGTATCCGCCTGGCGGAGCGCCTGCTGCGCGATTGCGCGCTGTGTACCGCCGCGGTGCTGTGCGTGCTGGCGGTGGGCAACATCAATCAGCCATGGGCGCAGAGCGTGTCGTCCACCGTGCGCGAGGCGGTCACCATGGACTTGGACGAGTCGTTGGGTCGGCTGCAATTCGTGCGCAATATCCTACCGGAGAGCGCGCTGGTGTTCTGGAACGTAGGACAGGAAGCGCCCAAGTATCAGGAACCGGCAACCGGGCGCATTGTGCATGCCTGGAAGCAGAGCGAGCCGTGGCTGGAATATGCCTGTGAGGCGCAGAGCATCGTGGCCGCCGCGGCAGGCGAAGTGATGGCCATTACGCAGGGGGACGATAAAGCGTATATGGTGCGTGTCCGCCATGCCGACGGCATGGAAACGCTGTACGGCGATCTGGCCGCGTGCATCGTGCGCGAAGGCGAGGGGCTGCAATCCGGACAGGTCATTGGCACGGTGGAATCGGGGCTGTTCTTTGAGGTGCGGCGCGATGGCAAGTCGCTAAATCCCAGCGGCTATCTGCGCGGCCGATGAAATGGACAGTCTTTGACGACACAACGCTGGAGGTCCACCCGGCGTTCTTTGTGCTGTGCGCAGCGATGGTGTCGATGGGGCAGGGCATGTTGCTTGTCGCCATGCTCTGCGCGCTGATTCCGCATGAGTTGGGCCATGTGCTGGCGGCGGGCGCGTTGGGCGTGCGCGTCAGCAGCATCGAATGCACGCCATTTGGCGGCGCGGCGCGGCTGGAAGGCTGGCATCAGCTTTCGCCGGGGCAGGCGGCGGTGATCGCGCTGGCCGGGCCAATGACCAACCTGTTGCTGGTGCTGTGCGCGGCTGGCGTGGCGCACTATGGCGGCGCGCAAGGCGAGTGGCTGAATGCCTTTGTACGCTGCAATCTGGTGCTGATGTGCTTTAACCTGCTGCCCGCGTTCCCCATGGATGGCGGGCGGCTGGTGGCGGCATGGCTGGCGCAGCGCGCGGGCGAGCAGGCCGCGCGGCGCGTGCTGGCGGCATCGGGCTGCGCGCTGGGATTGGCGCTGGTGGGATTGGGCGTCTATGGCGGAATCCACGGTCTGTGGAACCCCACGCTGTTTCTGGCGGGTAGCTACCTGGCTTTTGCCGCGCTGAAGGAGCGCAACGCCCCGACCTATACGCAGTTGCACCGTATATTCTCGGCGCGTGAGCAGTTGGGCAGACGCGGCGCGCTGCCCAGCCGCCAATGGGTCGCGCAGGGCGATGTGCCGATTGAACGGCTGGTTGCAAGGCTGGACGCGCGGCACTATCACGAAATCCGCGTGCTGGACGAGGCGATGCGACCGATCGGCGTACTCGATGAAGCTGCGCTGTTAGGCGCGCTGCTGGACCGCCCGGGTGCGTTGGTGCGCGATCTGCTCAGATCATAAGCAGCCGTTGCGCCAGACGCATGGCTGTGCTATTATACAACCAATATAGGGACAAGCATGGAACACACCAGAAAGCAGGCGATGTGATGCATCCGGTATTCTCCGACCCAACGCCGAGACTGTTTGCCAGCGACAATGCCGCCACCGTGCACCCCAATGTGATGCGGGCGCTGGAAAAAGCCAACCGGGGGCATGTGACCTCCTACGGCGACGATCCGTATACCCGCGCCGCTGAACAGGCGTTTGACACGCTGTTCGAGCGCAAGGTGCGCACGTTCTTTGTCTACAACGGCACCGGCGCGAACAGCGCCGCGCTGGCCACGCTGGTGCGCCCGCATCAGGCGATTATTTGCACGGACAGCGCGCACATCTATTTTGATGAGTGCGGTGCGCCCGAGCACCTGACCGGCTGCAAACTGCTGCCGGTGCCCGCGCAGGGCGGCAAGCTGCGCCCCGAGCAGATGGATGCGTACATGGCCTACCACGGCTCGATGCACCATGTGCAGCCTGCCGTGCTGTCGCTGACGCAGGCCACCGAGATGGGCACGCTCTATACGCTACCGGAACTAAAGGCGCTGTGCGACTATGCGCACGCGCACGGCATGAAGGTGCATATGGACGGCGCGCGCATTGCCAACGCGGTGGTGTCGCTGGGCTGCACAATGGCCGATATGACGTGGAAGGTCGGCGTCGATGTGTTGAGCTTCGGCGGCACCAAGAACGGCCTGATGTTCGGCGAGGCGGTGGTGTTTTTTGATGACGCGCTGGCTGAGTCGTTCCTCTTTACGCGCAAAAACTGCGGGCAACTGGCCTCGAAGATGCGCTATATTGCCGCGCAGTATCTAGCACTGTTAGAGGGCGACCTGTGGCGCGACAACGCGGCGCACGCCAACGCGCAGGTGAAGCGTCTGGCCGAAGGCATGCAGGCGCTTCCCGGCGTCCGCATCGCCGAGCAGGTGCAGATCAACGAGCTGTTTGTGCAGATTCCCAAGGCGGCGATTGAACCGCTGCGCGAGGTGTGCTTCTTCTATACATGGGATGAGCCGCAGGGCATCATTCGGTTGGTGACCTCCTGGGATACCGAGCAGCAGGACGTGGAGGCGTTCCTGTCGGCGGCGCGAAAGCTGATCGCGCCATGACGCGCGTGTGGACGGTGGCGGCAGTGGTGCACGACGATGCGGGGCGTGTGCTGCTGCTCAAGCACAACAAGTACGGGTGCTGGTTATGTCCGGGCGGGCACATCGAGCCCGGCGAGTTGCCCGAGGACGCCGCGCTGCGCGAAGTGGCGGAGGAGACCGGGCTTGCCGTGCGCATCTTGCCCAATGGCGAGGAAACGTCGCTGGGTGACGGTCGCGCGCGCGTGCTGGCGACACCGTTTTGCATCCTGGAGGAGCGCACATCGCCCGATTTGGCGCACATTGATCTGGTGTATCGCTGCGTAGCAGAGGCCGGTCAGCCGCTGCGCATCGACCCTGCCGAAGCCAGCGAGGCGCGCTGGTTCACCCCGGCGCAGATTATCGCGCTGGAAACGGCGGAGATATTTGAAAATGTTCGGCGCGTGGCGCTGCGCAGTGCTGCGCTGCTGCGCTGATCCACGATGATGCCAAAGAGAGAAAGACCCGGGCGCTGCCCGGGTCTTTGCTTATCTTGCGCTACGCGTGCCCCCGCAGCTTGACGATTGCGCGCTCCAGCGCGTCCTTGCTGTCGCCCCAGGGCTTGTCCTGGTTGCGGTAGTCGTACTTCAGCGTCGCCCACTCCAGCTCCCGCTCCAATCGCGCAAGGTTCTTGTCCATGACCTCGGCCAGCGCTGCGAGGAACGCGCTGCGCTGTTTGCCGGACAGGTGCTGCTCGGCGGCATGCAGCACCAGCGCCAGATCGGGCAGACACAAACCCAGCGACGCGGAAAAGGTTTCCCGGAACGCCTCGTCGGTCGCCCACATGTGCACCAGCGTGTGCGCGTACAGGCGCATGGCGTCGTCCAGCTTGTCGCAGATCGCGCAGGTGGCAAGGCGCGCCTCGATGCGCTTGGTGGCTGTCGCCAAATGGTCGCCGCGCGCAAACAACCCGCCGCCAGATTGCGCGTCGGCCAGCGCGCGCCGCACATCGACAATAACGTCCTTAAAATGCGTGTGCGTCAGCAGCGATACCCCCAACCGGTTCTGTCGCCGCTCGTCCATCATCTGCGCGTAATGCTGCGCGCAATATCCCTTCCGGTTGCTCTCAATGCGCGCGGCGGGTTCCATCACCGCGCCGCCCAGCGCGCTGTCCACATAGCGCTGCTCGGTGCGCGCGCGCAACGCGCAAAGTGGGCATTCGCCGCCCGCTTTGTAAACGTCCCATACCGGCATGGTATCCAGATGTTCGCGCATGTGTGCCTCCAGACCATTTTCCTCATCGTAACACGCCGCGAATTTGTCCGCAATACATATTCGTTTTTCCTCGCGCATAGGCTTGACCAACGAAGCGGGGAGGATGCTTATGAAGCACACTGGACTTAGTACCAAACGATATCCGGCACGGCGCGGGTTCGCGCGCGCGCTGGCTGTGGCGGTATTTGCGCTGGCGCTGTTTGTGCTGGCCACCACCGTGCCGTTGGGCGGCGCGCGCACGCCCTCGGCGACGCCCCGGCCCCTGGTCACCGCGACGCCGGTCGCGCCGACCATACAGGCCGTGCCCACGCCGGATAGCGCCGAGCAGCCCAAACCGGGCTTTGCCACGCCGGACATGGGCGAGAGCGGTACGGCCAGCATCATTGTGCCCGCGCAAGACTGGTACATGATCCAACTGGGCGCGTACAGCACCTCCGACGCGGCGGCGGCGCAGGCAAAGCTATACACCGGGCGCGGCGCGGCGGGATACATGCTGGAGGATGACAAATTCCGCGTGCTGGCGGCTGCGTATGACACCCGCGACGACGCCGAGGTCATCAAGGCGCGCCTCAAGGACGTGCAGGGGTTGGATACTTACGTCTATCACGTCACCACGGACGAGCTGGAGCTGTCGGTGACCGCCGCGAGCGGACAGGTGCAGGCGCTGCGCGAGGGATTTGACGTGGTGCTGCTCGCCATGCGCGAGATGGGCAGACTGTCCACCGAACTGGACAAGCAGCGCATGGACGGCGCGGATATTATTCAGGCGGCGCAGGCGCTGCGGCTGGAAGCGCAGGACCGGCAACGCGCGCTGGAAGAACGGCTCGGCGGCAATGCCAGCGCCATTGTGCGCGGGCTGGGCGACCTGCTGACCATGACCGATCGCGGACTGGAAGCAATTTGCGCGCAAAATGCACAAGAAACCATAGCCATGACATCAAAAATCAAGTATAATCAGATTGATTTGATTTGGCATGTGATCGGATACATACGGCAGATCTCCGCGCAGCAGGCCTGACGCGGGGACGCGTAAGAGTGGAGGAAACCGAATGACCGTTGGGGAAATCGCGCGCCTGTTGGAAGCGCAGGTCGTGGTCGATGGCGGGCTGGATGAGGAAATTCGTTCGGCTTGCGGTTCGGATTTGATGAGTGATGTACTGGCGTTTGTCAAGGACAAGAGCGTGCTGCTGACCGGACTGACCAATCCACACGTGATCCGCACGGCGGAAATGCTAGACATCAACTGTATTGTGTTTTCGCGCGGAAAGATTCCCGCCGATGATCTTATTGAGATGGCGACAGAGCGTGGCATCTCGATCCTGGCCACCCGGCATACGCTGTATGTTGCCTGCGGCATCCTGTATGCCAACGGTTTGGTCGGCTGTGAAACCAAGCGGTGAGCCTATGCAAGAGCTAAAGATAACCGAGAGTTTCCCCATCGAAACCGGCAACTTTACCACCGCGGGCGAGGCATCGGCGACCATCAAGCGCAAGCTGAAAGCGCTGGGCGTCGATGCGAATGTGCTGCGCCGTGTCGCGGTGGCCAGCTATGAGTGCGAGCTGAACCTGATCATCCACAGCGATGGCGGCGAGCTGAAACTCGAGGTCGCGCCGCATACCGTGTGCATCACGTCGCGCGACAGGGGCCCGGGCATCGCCGATGTGGATCAGGCCATGCGCGAAGGGTATTCCACCGCCAGCGAGGAGGCGCGCAGCCTTGGGTTTGGCGCGGGCATGGGTTTGCCCAATATGCGGCGCAATGCCGATAGTTTTGATATCACGTCCTCGCCCGGTGTGGGCACAACAATCCGCATGGGCTTCAACATCTGATGCGACACCATGCGCAGGGAGGTTGCCCGATGGCAAGATTGTACCATTCCGTCCGGCTGGAAAAGCAGCTCTGCAAGGCCTGCACGACCTGCCTGAAGCGCTGCCCGACCGAGGCCATTCGCGTGCGCGGCGGACGGGCGCACATCATTGACGAAAAGTGCATTGATTGCGGTGAGTGCATCCGCGTGTGTCCCTACCATGCCAAGGTAGCGGTCACTGATTCGCTGAGCGCAATCAGCCGCTTCTCCTACCGCATCGCGCTGCCCGCGCCGTCGCTGTATGGGCAATTCCGCGGTGTGGGCAGCATCGACAAAATTCTGGCAGGGTTGCGCAACCTGGGCTTTGACGCGGTGTTTGAGGTGGCGCGCGGTGCGGACATTGTGTCCAAAGCCATCATGGACAAGCTGGCGCATGATAAGCAGTTGCCCCGGCCGCTGATATCCTCGGCGTGTCCGGCGATTGTGCGGCTGATTCAAGTGCGCTTTCCCGACCTGATCGACCACATCGTTGATGTTCGCCAGCCGATGGAAATCGCCGCGATGGTGGCCAAGCGCGAGTTTTGCGAAGCCAACCATGTGCCCGAGAGTGAAGTCGGCTGCTTCTTCATTACGCCCTGCCCGGCCAAGATGACCGCCGTCAAAAGTCCGATCGGGCACGAAGCCTCCGCGCTGGACGGCGCGATTTCCATTGCCGAGATATACGGCCTGCTGTCCTCGCAGATCAGAAAGCAACTGCCGGTGGAGCAACTCTCCAGCGCGACGCTGTACGGCGTGGGTTGGGCAAAGGGTGGCGGCGAATGCGCCGCGCTCAACGTGGAGAACAGCCTGGCGGTCAACGGCATGGAAAATGTGATCCGTGTGCTGGAAGAAGTGGAGAACAACAAGCTCAACGACCTCGAGTTTTTCGAGGGACAAGCTTGCACAGGCGGCTGTGTGGGCGGCCCACTGGCCTTCGAGAACGCCTTTATCGCCAAGAACACGCTGCGCAAGCTGGTCGAGAGCATGCCGCGCATGCGCCCGGAAGAGGCCGTCGATAAGAAGTATCTGCGTGACTACCCGCTGCAACATACGCTGCCCGTGCTGCCCAACAGCAGCATGCGGCTGGACGAGAACATCGTCACCGCGATGAAAAAGCTGGAGAACATCGAAGAAATGGTCAAGGATTTCCCGGGCTATGATTGCGGCGCGTGCGGCTCGCCTACCTGTTACGCGCTGGCGGAGGATGTGGCGCTGGGCTACGCCGGAGAGATGGACTGCATCCACCGGCTCAAAGATCGTTTGCAGGACATGGCGCAGCAGATGATCGCGCTGTCCGAGGGCACGCGCGGCGGCAGTGACAACCACGATAAACACAGCAAGTGAGGAAAGCGATATGACACTCAAAGAGATGATGGAGTTGACCGGCGCGGAGCTGTTGACGCCGGATGTGGATCTAAGCCGCGAGATTACCGCCGGGTACACCTGCGACCTGCTCAGTTGGGTGATGGGCCGCGAGCAGCCCGGCATGCTGTGGATGACCGTGCAAACGCACATGAACGTCATTGCGGTGGCCGAGCTGATTGAGGCGGCCTGCGTGGTGCTGGTGGATTGCTCACAGGTGGATTCCGCGATGCTGGCGCGGGCAAAGGCGGATCAATTCCCGCTGTTCGCCACCTCAGACGACGCCTTCGCGCTCAGCGGCAAGCTGTACGCCGCCGGTGTGCGCGCGCCCGAACGGTCATGACGCTCAAGGTCGATCTGCACATCCATAGCTGCCTGTCGCCTTGCGGCGATAGCGAGATGACGCCCAACAATCTGGTCAACATGGCGTGGATCAAGGGGCTGGATGCCATCGCGGTGGCAGACCACAACAGCGCGCTGAACCTGCCCGCTTGCGCGGCGGTGGCGGCGGAGCGGGGCGTTTTGCTGGTGCCTGCGATCGAGGCCACCGCGCACGAGGATGTGCATGTGCTGTGTTATCTGCCCACGGTGGATGCGGCGCTTGCGGTGGGCGCGTGGCTCTATGAACGTCTGCCTGATGTCAAGAACAAGCCTGCGCTGTTTGGCGAGCAATGCGTGATGGACGCCAAGGATGCGCGGATTGCCGCAGAGCCGCGCCTGCTGATCCAAGCGACCACCGCAACGTTGGCGGAGATTGCCGCGCACGTGGCGGAGCTGGGCGGCGTGGCGGTGCCCGCGCATATCAACCGGGAGGCGTCCAGCATGTTGGGTGTGTTGGGCTTTTTTCCGCCGGATGTCGCCTTTTCAGCAGTGGAGATCGCTGCCAGCGCGCCGCCGCCGCGCGTGAAGTTGGATCAGTACGTGCGTCTGTACAGCTCCGACGCGCACCGGCTGGAGGACATCCTAGAACCGGGGCATCCATTGGATGTGGCCGAGCACAGCGTGTCGGGCATTCTCGCGGCACTGCGGGGGGAAGTATGACGAAGGCTCCACGCCAGCGTGTGGGCCTTTTTTGTTCCTGATAGTTCACCTGCGCTTACTCGATTTGTATAAACAGGATAATTTTTCCCCTGAAGAATCTACGTGTTATTTTACAAAACCACCATAGATTGCAGCGTGCAATTGCAGCGGAGTTGTGATAAAATGTATAAGGTTCAGTATTGTCAAGAATTTATCAAGAGCGTGAGCCGCATGCACGGCAAGGAGGCAATCACTCATGGCCAACCAGAACAAGGCGGAACAGATTCAACAATTGCAAGAAGCGATCGCCCGCAACAAGCACCTGGAAGGCGCGCTGATGCCGGTGTTGCAAGCGGCACAGGGCATCTTTGGCTGCGTATCGGAAGATGTGCAGCGCATCGTTGCCGAGGGACTGAATATCCCACTGAGTGAAGTATACGGCGTGGCGACTTTTTATTCGCAGTTTACACTGGAGCCCAACGGCGAGCATGTGATCGGCGTGTGTCTGGGCACCGCGTGCTACGTCAAGGGCGCGCAGAAGATCCTCGACAAGCTGTGCGAGGAGCTGGACATTCCGGCCAACAAGACCACGCCGGATGCCAAGTTCACGCTCAACGCGACGCGCTGTCTGGGCGCGTGCGGTCTGGCGCCTGTCATGATGGTGGGCGAAGAAGTGTATGGCCGCCTCGTGCCGGAGGATATTCCGGGCATCGTGGCCAAGTACCGCGCCTAAGCGATGCGCGATCTGTCGCTGCACATCCTTGATCTGGCGCAAAATTGCGTGACCGCCGGCGCGACGCTGGTTCAGCTAACCATCGCGATCGACCAGCCCGGTGATCGGCTGATCATCAAGCTGGCCGACAACGGCTGCGGTATGACGCCGGAATTTGTCGCCCAGGTCAAGAGCCCTTTTACCACCACGCGCACCACGCGCCACGTCGGGCTGGGCATCCCGCTCTTTGCGGAAAACGCGGAGCTGTCCGGCGGTGGGGTGGAGATCACATCCGCGCCCGGGCAGGGCACGACGCTGACCGGCACATTTGGCCTTTCGCACATCGACCGTCCGCCGCTGGGCGATATCACCGGCACGGTGCTAACGCTGATCATTACCACGCCGGTTGTCCCAGACTATGTCTGCGCGTTCCACAATGGCGATGCGACCTTTGCGCTGGATACGCGCGAGTTGCGCGCTGTACTGGGGCCCGAGGTCGGGCTGGACGCGCCCGAGGTAGTCTCCTGGATACGCCAGAGTTTAGACGAGGGACTGGCCGAGGTGCTGCCCGAGGTACTCGACGAGGTAGCGGTGACACGGATTGAGCATCCATAAATGCAACGATAACCGAACAACATTGACGGAGGGATATTAGATGAAGAGCATCGCTGAATTGGAAGCCATCCGCCAGCGGACGCTGGGACAAATCGGGCTGCGCAAGGACCACGATGACGCCATCCGCGTGGTGGTGGGCATGGCGACCTGCGGTATTGCCGCTGGCGCTCGCCCGGTCATGCTGGCGTTTGTGGATGAGGCGGCCAAGCGCAATCTGACCCACGTGCAGGTGTCGCAGACCGGCTGCATCGGCATGTGCCGTTTGGAGCCCATGGTCGATGTGCTCCTGCCCGGTCAGGAGAAGGTCACCTACGTCCACATGACGCCGGAAAAGGTGTCGCGCGTGGTCGCCGAGCATATCGTCAACGGCCGACCGGTGGAAGAGTTCACCATCGCGTATGCCGAAAAAGATAAGGCCAAGTAATTCCGAACAGCCATAGAGGAGGAAGCAATAGTATGGATTTGTTTCGCGCACATGTGCTGATCTGCGGCGGTACGGGCTGTTCGTCTTCGGGTTCGGGCGAATTGATCCGTCTGTTTGAGGAGAAGCTCAAAG
>JAVBMF010000068.1:0-42906 GCA_031552735.1 Eubacteriales bacterium | reverse complement strand
CCTGGGCGCGCACGCTCGAGGACATGGCGCTTTCGCTGGCGCGCGACCTGCCCGACGCGCAGCCGGTGCCGCTCTGCGGGCAGCAGCCGCGCATCCAGCTGATTGCGCGCGAGCTGGTTTCACACACTGACGCCAAACTGCATGCGCAGAATATTTGCATGGCGATTGACGTATGGCAGCACGTGCAGGTGTTGACGCTGCGCGAATTATGGATGCTGCCCACCGTGCTGCGCGCCACGCTGATGGAGCTGCTGTCGCATCTGGCGACCGCCTGCGTCACCGCCCAGCGCGATCGCGCCGCCGCCGAGACCTGGGCGCGCACGCTGGCACATGCGGACCTGGTCACGCTGAATGCGAAGTTCGCCCGCGCGCCGCGCAGCACCACCTTCTTTGAGCACCTGCTCAAGTGCCTGCGCAATCAAGAGAACGCAGCGGCGCTGTCCTGGCTGGACCGACAACTCGATGCGCTGGATCTGCGCGCTGAGCGCGTGGTCGAGCGCGAGCATGCACGACAGACGCTAGAACGCCAATGGATCGGCAACGCGATCACCACGCTCAAGACGCTCGGCCAGGTGCGCTGGACCGATGCATTGGAGCAGCTGTCCAGCGTCGAGCAATGGCTGCGCGACGATCCGAGCGGCGTGTACCCGCGCATGAGCGAGGGCTCGCGCGCGGTCTATCGCGGACGCGTCGAGCACATTGCGCGCACTGCGGGGCTATCCGAGATCATGGTGGCGCGCAATGCCAGCGAACTGGCTGCCGAAGCTGCACAGCAGCCTGGTGATGTGTGCGAGTTGATCTCCCATGTCGGTTACTATTTGCTGGACGACGGGCAGGACGCGCTGTGGCGGCGCATCGGCGGTCAACCAATGGCGGCGCAGGCGCGCAGCTTCTTGCGGCGGCATGCCGCGCCGCTCTATGTGGCGCTGCGTGTGGCAGGTACCCTGTGCCTAACTGCTCTGCTATTCGCGCTTGGCTTGTCGCCATGGCTTATTGTGCCCGCCGCGCTGATCGCCAGCGAGGCCTGGGCGACGCTGCTGCACGCGCTGCTCCGCCGCCTGCGGCCGCCACGCATCCTGCCGCGCATCGCCTATGAAGCGCTGCCGGAGTCTCTGCGCACGCTGGTGGTCGTGCCGACACTGCTGACAAGACCGCAGCAGGCTGCCGACATGATGCGCCACCTATCTGTCTTGCAGCGTGCCAATCCCGATCCACAGCTGCAATTTCTGCTGCTTGCGGACTTTCCGGACGGCCCCGCTGCCGAGCTGCCCGACGACGCAGACATCACGCGTGCCGCGTTATCCGCCGCGAGCCCCCTCAACGAGACATTCCCCGATACCTTCTTGTATCTGCACCGCGCACGCGTCTGGTGCGACGCGCAAAAGAAATACATGGGTGTCGAGCGCAAGCGCGGCGCACTGACTGTGCTCAACCAGCTGATCTTGAGCGGCGCGTGCGACCAGCCGTTCGCTGCCGCGTCGTTCGAGCCCTCCGCGCTGCGCGGACGCTACGCGCAGGTCATCACGCTGGACAGCGATACCATGCTGCCCCCCGGCGGCGCGCTGGAGCTCATCGGCATGCTGACGCACCCGCTCAACCGCCCGATGGCACTGCGCGGGCAAACGCGGCGCGGCCGCGCGGTCATCCAGCCGCGCATGGAGAGCACCACGCACAGTGTGCGCACGCGCGTCGCGCGCATTTTGGGCGGCGCGGGCGGCGTGGATCCGTACCTGACCGCCACCTCGGATATCTACCAGGATCTCTGCGGGCGCGGCAGCTTCGCGGGCAAGGGCATCTACGATGTGGCCAGCTTCCGCGACCACGCCGAGCCGATGATCCGTCCGAATACCGTGCTGTCGCACGACCTGATCGAGGGCGAGCTGTGCGGTGCGGCGCTGGCCTCTGATGTCGCGCTATACGATGGGCAGCCCGCTTCTCTGCGCGCGTGGATGATGCGCCTGCATCGTTGGACTCGCGGCGACTGGCAGCTGATGCCCTGGCTCATGCCCTGGGTGCGCACGGAAGAAGGCCGCGTGCTGAACCCGCTGGACATCCTGTCGCGCTATAAGATTTGGGACAACCTGCGCCGCAGTCTGCAAGCCACGATGCAGCTGCTGCTATTGGTGCTCGGCGTGGCGCTGCGTGACCCGATCGCGCTGCTGGCGGCGATGCTGCTGCCGTATATCGGCGTGCTGCTGGCCCCCTCCTGGCGCGCGCTGGAAGGCGCGGGCTGGTCGCTGCTGCTCGCGCCCTATCGCGCGTATACCGAGGCAGATGCGATCCTCCGCACACTCTGGCGCATACTGTTCAGCCGCAAGCACCTATTGGATTGGGTCACCGCAAGCGACGCTGAGCGCATGCGCGGCAGACCGTATCGCGTGCTGTTGTGGCCGGTGTACGCGCTGGTGGCGGCGCTGCTATTGCTCTCGATAGGCGCGGCCTGGGCGCTGCCGCTGACTGTGCTGCTGGGCGCGGTGTGGCTCTTTTTGCCGCGCGTCGCCGAGTGGCTGGATGCGCCGCTGCATCCTGAAAAGCCGCTGTCCGACGCCAAGCGTCAGGCGCTGAAAGCCATCGCGCGTGACACCTGGCGGTTTTTCGAGCAGGTGGTCACCGCCGCCGATCATCACCTGCCGCCCGACAACTTGCAGCTCGCGCCGGATCGCGGGCTGGCGCATCGCACCTCGCCGACCAACATCGGCCTGTACCTGCTGTCCTGCGCGGCGGCGCGGCAGCTTGGGCTGATTGAGGCCGACGAGATGGCGCGGCGCATCGCCGACACGCTGCGCACGCTGGGCGCGCTGCCCAAGTGGCGCGGGCATCTGTACAACTGGTACGACACGCGCTCGCTGACTCCGCTGCATCCGCACTATGTGTCCACCGTGGACAGTGGCAACCTGGCCGGGTGCCTACTGGCCTGTGCGCAGGTGCTGCGCGACGCGAGCGACCAACTCGACCCCACGCACCGCGCGCTGCCCGATCAGTTGGAGGCGCTGTGGCACGAGATGGATTTCGCCGCCGTGTACGATCAGGCTGCCGACCTGTTCTATATCGGCATTCACCCGCAGACCGGTCGCACCGGCGACGCACATTACGACCTGTTGGCATCCGAGTCGCGGCTGCTCAGCTTCCTGGCCGTTATGCGCGGCGCGGTGCCGATGCGACATTGGCAGCGCCTGGGCCGTCCGCTGCTGCGCACACAAAAGGGCGCGGCGCTGGCTAGCTGGAGCGGCACGATGTTCGAGTACCTGATGCCCGCGCTGCTCATGCGCCTCACGCCGGACACGCTGCTGGCCACCACCTGCCTGGAGGCGGCGCGCGAGCAAAAACGCAGTGCGCACAGGGCCCCCTGGGGCATCTCCGAGTCGGGCTACTACGCGTTCGACCCGCTGCTCAACTACCAATACCGCGCGTTTGGCCTGCCGCACCTGGCGCTGCGCACCGAGACACTGGCGCAGGTCATCTCACCCTATGCGTCGGCGCTGGCGTTGGCCGTGCTGCCCGAGGACGCCGCCGACAATCTGCTGGCCATGCAGCGGCTCGGCTGGTGCGGCAACTTGGGCTTCTACGAGGCCGCCGACTACACCGCCGCTACGCCGGGCGTCGCCTATCAGCTGGTGAAAAGCCACATGGCGCATCACCAGGGCATGCTGCTGTGCGCGCTGTGCAACCAACTGACCGGCGGCGCGCTGGTCGAGGCGTTTCACATGCGCGCCGATGTAGAGGCGTTTCAACTGCTGCTGGAAGAGCGGCCCAATAACAGCCCCATGCTGCGCTGGCGCACGCAGCAAAAGCGCAAGAGCGACCACGCTGCGCCTCGCCCGGTGCGCGCCATTCGCCAGGTGCAGCCCGAAACGCTGCCGCTGGAAACGCAGCTGCTCTACGGCGACGGCACGACGCTGCTGTGCGACGCACGCGGCGGCGGTTACATCGCGCACAACGGGCTGATGCTGACGCGTTGGCGGCCCAACCCACTGACGCAGGGTTACGGGCTGCAGTGCTATCTACGCGATGTGGACGGCGGCGACGTGTGGCGCGCCGCGCAACCCGGCCTGCCAGGCGACACGCGCTTTGAGACCGGCCTGGCGGTTTTTCGGCGGCAGAGTGGCACGATCGAGAGCAGCCTGTCGTGCTACGTGTGCCCGCTGGATGGCGCGGCAGTTGCGCGCCTGACGTTGACCAACAACGGCGACACCCCCACACGGCTGGCGGTGTCCAGCTTCTTCGAGGTGGCGCTGTCCTCGCAGACCGCCGACGCCGCGCATCCGGCGTTCCGCAACCTCTTCATCGAAACCAGCCGGTTGGGCACATCAGCCGCCCAGGCGCGCCGCCGCCCGCGTGCCGCCGGAGAGCACTTTCCACTGCTGGTGCACGTGGCAGCCAGCGATGCGCACGACCTCACCTGGCGCGTGTGTACCGACCGCAGCGCATTCTTAGGGCGCGAGAATGGGCGCTTTGCGCCGCGCGCGCTGCTTT
This sequence comes from Eubacteriales bacterium, assembly GCA_031552735.1. Classification (GTDB taxonomy): domain Bacteria; phylum Bacillota; class Clostridia; order Christensenellales; family Aristaeellaceae; genus JAVBUY01. Next base: position 38,433 of record JAVBMF010000068.1, on the reverse strand, counting down.
CGCCGCCCGATGAAGATTGCGTCGGCGCGGTGGTCGATCCCTGCATGGCGCTGCTAACCGAAGTCTCTATCGCCCCGGGCGACACCGTGCACATTGCCTTCGCCACGCTGGTCGCCGACATGCCCGAGGAGGCGGCGCAGCTGGCTTCGCGCTATGCTGATATCGGCGCAGCAACGCGCGCGATGGAGCTGGCGCAGACCCAGGCTCAGGTCACCGCCGACTATCTGTCGCTCGATCCCGCTGCGCAACACCAGGCGCAGCGCCTGGCGTCGCTGATGCTCTACCACGGCCAAAACACCCAGCGCGCGCAGTATCTGACTGCCATGCAATTGCCGCGCGAAGAGATCTGGGCGTGCGGTCTGTCCGGCGATTTGCCGATCCTGACGCTGCGCATCGGCGAACCCAGCCACCTGCCACTGGCGCGCGCGGTATTCAAGATCCACGAGGCATGGCGGCAATGGGGGTTGTGGGTCGATCTGGTGCTGTTGGATGACCACGGCGGCGATTACTTCCCGCCGACCAAGAACGCGCTGCAGGAGATGGTGTCCTGCGGGCATGCCCGCGATCTGGTTGGCAAGCCAGGCGGCGTGTACTTCCTGGATGCACAGGTGCTGGGCGCACCGCGCACGGCGCTGCTGCTCGCCACATCGGCGCTGGTGCTGTCCGGCGAGGACGGCTCGCTGGCGGTGCAGATGAAGGCGGTGCGCGGCGGCATTCCTACGCCCGACGCGGCGTGGCCGGACTTGCCGCGCGCCTACGACGCGCCCAAAATACCACCGATGCAGCGCGACGCACACAACGGCTGGGGCGGATTCACGAGCGAAGGTGACTACTGCATCGACCTGATGCCCGGCCACGCCACGCCCGCGCCATGGTGCAATATCCTGGCCAATCCGCACTTCGGCACGCTGATCACCGAGCATGGCGCGGGCTTCACCTACGCGGGCAACAGCCACAGCGGCCGCCTGACGCCTTGGATGAACGATCCGGTCTGCCCGCGCAATGGCGAGGCAGTATACCTGCGCGACGAGCGCACCGGTCAGTTCGTCGATCTGTTTGCCCGGGCGCGGCGCGTCACGCACAGCCCCGGCTACTCGCTCTACGAGGGCTGGGCGCTGGGTGTTGGCTATGCGCTGACCGTGTTCGTCGATGCGCAGGACGCGGTGAAGCACACGCTGGTGTCGCTCAGCAGCGCCGAGGATGCGCCGCGCGAGCTGACGATCACCGCCTATGCCGCCTGGTGCATGGGCGACCAGGAAAGCGACCGCCGCCATGCCCGCGCGCAAGCCACCGGCGGCATCTGTGTCGCCTACAGCCCGTCGATGCGCGGCGTGGCGTACCTGGCCATGCCCGACGCCCCGAAAAAGCAGCACACCTGCGACCGCACGGCGTTCCTCGGCCTGGGCGGCAAGATTCGACCGCGCGGCATGTGCCTGCCGCATCTGGATACGCTGGGCAGCGATGACCCCTGCGCCGTACTGCGAACAGGCATTTCCCTGTCCGCGCGCGCGCAGCAGGATGTGCATATCGTGTTGGGCTTCGCAGCCAGCCTCACCGAGGCACAGCGCACTGCCAAGGCGCTGGCGGGCAGCGCACGTGCGCGCTTTGACGCGATGCGGCTGCATTGGTCCGAGCGACTAGGCATGCTGACTGTGCGCACGCCGGACCGCGTGATGAATCACCTGCTCAACCGTTGGCTACCCTACCAGCTCACCGTGTCGCGGCTGTGGGCGCGCGCGGGGTTCTACCAGGCGGGTGGCGCGTACGGCTTCCGCGACCAGTTGCAGGACACGTTGGCGCTGATCCACACCGACCCAGCCAGCGTTCGCGCGCACCTGCTGCTGTGTGCCGCGCATCAGTTCGAGGCAGGCGATGTGCAGCATTGGTGGCATCCGCCGGCGCGCGGCGTGCGCACGCGCATTAGCGACGACCTGCTGTTCCTGCCATTCGTCACCGCCGCATATGTGCACGCCACCGGCGACAAAGGTGTGCTGCGCGAGAGCGTGCCCTACCTGACCGGCGCAGAGATCCCTGCCGGGCACGAGGATCTGTACGTCGGCGCGGAGCCGTCTTCCGTCAGCGAGACGCTATTGCAGCATTGTTTGCGCGCGATTCACCATGTGGCGCTGGGCGCGCATGGGCTGCCGTTAATGGGTGGTGGCGACTGGAACGACGCAATGAACCGCGTGGGCATCGAAGGCCAAGGCGAGAGCGTGTGGCTGGGCTGGTTCTTCGCGGTCACGCTGCGCGAGTTCGCGCCGCTGTGCACCGCCGCCGTGCGCGATGAATTGCTGGCCTTGGAGACGCAGCTGCTGGCTAGCGCGCAGCAGCACGCATGGGACGGCGCCTGGTATCGGCGTGCGTGGTTCGACGATGGGCATCCGCTGGGCACGGCGGCCGATACCGCCTGCGAGCTGGACTGCATCGCGCAGAGCTGGGCGGTGCTGGCGGGCAGTCCGCGCGAACGCAGCGAGCAGGCCATGCAAGCGCTTTGGGATAAACTGATCGACCATGAGCACGGCATCGCCCGGCTGCTGACGCCGCCATTCGATGGCTATCCGCATGATCCGGGCTACATCCAGGGCTACCTGCCCGGCGTGCGCGAAAACGGCGGCCAGTACACGCATGCCGCTGCTTGGGCGGTGCAGGGCTTGGCCGGGCTGGGACAAAAAGATCGCGCCTGGGCGCTATACCGCATGCTGATGCCCTACAGGCACAGCGACAGCGAACAGGCGGCAAAACGCTATCGTGTCGAGCCCTACGTCTGCGCCGCCGATGTGTATACCAACCCACAGCAGGTCGGGCGCGGCGGCTGGACATGGTACACCGGGTCTGCCTCGTGGCTGTGGATTGCCGGGGTGCAAACGCTGCTTGGCTTTGAAAAAGTGGGCAATCGTCTGCGGTTTGCCCCGCGCTTGCCAGAGGACTGGCAGGAGGTGTCGTGCAGCTATCGCTATGGCGATGCGCACTACGCACTGATGGCACGCCGCGATGCCCCGCACGTGCTGCTGGATGGTGAGCGCCAGGCCGACGGCTGGATTGAGCTAAAGGCCGACGGTGAAGCGCACGAGGCGGTCTTCCCTGTGCGGTAATTTTCTTGCGCTTCTCGGGCCACGCGACTATACTAAGAAGCGATCTTTGTATAGAAATGAGTTTATGCCATGCGAGAAGCCTTTTTGCCCACCACCCGTGCCGATATGGATGCGCGCGGCTGGGACGCGCCGGATCTGATCTTTGTCACCGGCGATGCATATGTCGATCACCCCTCCTTTGGCGCGGCCATCCTGGGCCGTGTATTAGAGCACGCCGGATACCGCGTCGCTATGCTTGCGCAGCCCGATTGGCGTTCTCTGGACGACATCCGCCGTCTGGGCAAGCCCAAGCTGGGCTTCCTGGTATCCGCCGGGGTGATCGACAGCATGGTCAATCACTACACCGCCGCCAAAAAGCCGCGCAGCCAGGATGCCTACGCACCGGGTGGCCAGGCGGGCATGCGCCCGGATCGCGCGACGATTGTCTATTGCAACATCATCCGCCAGGCGTTCGGCAAAGTGCCGATCGTCATCGGCGGCGTTGAGGCGTCGCTGCGCCGCTTTTCGCACTACGATTATTGGGACGATAAAGTCCGCCGCGCCATCCTGGTGGATAGTGGCGCAGACTTGCTGCTCTACGGGATGGGCGAGCGCACCATCCTGGCCGCGGCAAAGTGGCTGGCCGCGGGCGCGCCCGCTGATATGCTGCCATCTCTACGCGGCGCGTGCTGGGTCTCGCCGGTGCCGGTGGAGGGGTATGCCGAACTATTCAATCACGACCTGTGCGTCCAGGACAAGAAAGCCTACGCGCAGGCTTTTGCGCGGCAATACCTCGAACAAGACCCGATCCGTGGCAAGCCGCTGATGCAGCGCCAGGCTTCCGGACGCTACCTCATGCAGAATGCGCCCGACACCCCGCTGACCCGCGCCGAGCTGGACAAAGCCCACGCGCTGCCTTTCCAGCGCGCTTGGCACCCGGATTACGACGCACAGGGCGGCGTGCCCGCGCTGTAAGAGGTCAAATTCTCGCTGGCCGCCACGCGCGGCTGCTTTGGCGGGTGCAGTTTTTGCGCCATCACGTTTCACCAGGGACGCATCGTCGCCTCTCGCAGCCCGCAGTCGCTGATTCAGGAGGCGCGACTGCTCACGCACCTGCCCGACTTCAAGGGCTACATCCACGATGTGGGCGGGCCGACTGCCAACTTCCGCCGTCCGGCTTGCGACGGCCAGCTAAAAAAAGGCGCGTGCGCGCACAAACAGTGCCTATTTCCCAAGCCCTGTCAGCAACTCGTGGTCGATCACAAGGAACTGCTCGGTTTATTGCGCGAGTTGCGCGGCCTGCCTGGCATCAAGAAGGTTTTTGTGCGCTCCGGCTTGCGCTATGACTACATTCAGGCCGATCAGGACGGCACATTCTTGCGCGAACTGTGCGAGCATCATATCAGCGGGCAGCTGAAAGTCGCGCCGGAGCACGTGTGCCCGCGCGTGCTCGAGGTGATGGGCAAGCCCGGCCGACCGGTCTACGATGCCTTTACCCAGCGCTACGCCGCTGTCAACCAGAGCCTGGGCAAGCCGCAATTCCTGGTGCCCTACCTGATGAGCAGCCACCCGGGCAGCGACCTGAACGCCGCGATTGAGCTGGCGCTCTACCTGCGCGATATCGGCCACCAGCCCGAGCAGGTGCAGGACTTCTACCCCACACCGGGCACGCTGTCCACCTGCATGTTCCACACCGGCCTCGACCCGCGCACCATGCAGCCGGTCTATGTGCCGCGCGGCGCGCACGAAAAGGCGCTACAACGCGCGCTGCTGCAATACCGCCGTCCGGCGAACCACGCGCTGGTGCGCGAGGCACTGCGCATGGCGCAGCGCGAGGATCTAATTGGCTTCGGCAGAGGCTGCCTGGTGCCGCCCGCGGGTACCAAGCCGCCGCAGCGTGCGCCGCAAAAAGTCGCAAGCCGCAAGCCCGTAGCCAAGGACAAACCGCAACCCCGCACCACCGCCAGCAAGGCCTCTCCCCGCGCCAAGGGCAAGCCGGGCGGCAAGCGGAAATAAGAAAGAAGGATTCATATGGATTCGTCCCTATCCTCGCTCCCCAATGTGGGTTCCGTGCTGGAGAAAAACTTGCGCGCCGTCGGCATCGACACACCGGAGGCGCTGCGCACAGTCGGCGCACAGGAGGCTTTCCTGCGTATTCGCGCGGCAATGGACCCGGGCGCTTGCCTGCATATGCTCTACGGCATTCAGGGCGCTATCGAGAATATCCCTGACAAGCATTTGTCCGACTCCTGTAAGGCATCGCTGCGCGCATTCTATAAATCTTTGTAGTTTTGCATATTTTCGTCATTTTCACCATTTTTTTCATCCTGATTTTTGCTTGCCAGTTTTTTCTGCTTATCGTATAATTATCGAGGCTTATCGATAATTATTCTAAGTTGGAGGGAACCCTATCATGAAGAAGTCTCTTGCTCTGGCCCTGGTGTTGGTGCTGGCGCTGGCCGTCCTGGCTGGCTGCGGCGCGAAGAAAGAAGAAGCCCCCGCTGCCGCTGCTCCGGCCGCCGCCGCGACCGATGCGCCCGCCGCCGAGGCTGTTGCCACCGAAGCGCCCGCTGCTGAAGCTGCTCCCGCCGCCGAGGTCGGTGCCTCTGTGGTTGGCACCTGGGTGATGGACATGACCGAGATCGCGAAAGCCGCCGGCATGGATGCCTCGCAGATCCCCGCCGTCAGCCTCGAGGTCACCGCCGATGGCAAGCTGAACGTCGTGGCCGCTGGCCAGACCGTGCCCGCCGGTGATTACACCGTCGAAGGCAGCAACATCAAGATGGACGCTGGCGCGATGGGCGGCATGGCGACTGGCCAGATGACCGACATCCCCTTCGCCGTCGATGGCGACAAGCTGACCCTGGGCGGCTCGGTTGTGCTGACCAAGAAGTAATTTCCCCGCACCTAAAAACGCACCGGATCATCGGTGCGTTTTGTTATACTCTTTTCTGCCGAAGCATTGAAACCGCGAACAGCAGAACCAGTGGGAATAATGTGCCGATTAACAAGCCGGTTTTCAGCGGCGACATTCCGCCGTACAGCGCGCTGTTGAGCCAACCAAAAACGCCGCTACCCGCGTGATCCGCGACCGCCCCGGCCAGCCATGGCCCAATCGAGCAGCCGATGTCGCCGCAGGCCGCTAGCAGCGCGAACATCGCCGTGCCGCCCATTGGAAATCGCGCGGAGGTCAGGCTCAGCGTGCCCGGCCAGAACAGATTCACGGAAAATCCGCACAGCGCGCAGGCGATCAAGCTAAAGAGCGGACTGGGCGACAGGCACATCGCCAGATAGCAGCCGACGCACAGGATTGCCAATGCCATCATTGCGCGGCGCAAGTCGATGCGCGCCCCCCACAACCCATACGCGATGCGCCCGATGCCCATCGTCAGCGCGAACAGACAAGGGCCCAGCAGGTCGCCCCAGGTCTTGCTCAGCCCCAGCGCCCGCTCGGCGAACATGGATGCCCACTGCGTTACCGTCAGCTCAGCCGCGCCGGAGCAGATCATCAGCAGCATGCACGCCAGAAACACAGGATGCGACAGCAGTTGTTTCAGTCGTGTGCGGTGTTGCTCGGGCACCATCGGCTTTAGCGGTACTCGGCAAAACGCGATCATATCGAGCAGCGGCACCAGCGCCCAACCCAGCGGCAGCAGGAACCACATATCCTGTCCAATCACCAGCAGCGCCAGCGTGCTGACCAGCACAACCAGCAGCGAGCCCCAGCAGTAAAACGAGTGCAGGAACACCATCGCCGCCGCCTTGCTGCCATTCGGTGCGGGCAGCGCGTCGGTGATCGGGCTGACCAGCACTTCCAGCAAGCCTCCGCCCATCCCGTAGATCAGCGCGGCAATGCACAGCGCAACGTACGTATTGGGCAGCATGCGCGGCAGTAGTCCCAAGCAGATCAGGCCCAGTGTGGACGCACCCAACGCGACAATCATTGGCGCGCGAAAACCGAAATGGTGCGCATAGCGCGCGCACAGCATATCCATGGTCAGTTGCGTCACAAAGTTGACCACCACCAAGCTGCCCAACTGCGCATAGCTTAGCCCATAACGCGTCGCAAAGATGATAAACAGCAGCGGCGCGAGGTTGTTGCAGATCGCCTGCGTGACCGAGGCGACATAGCAGGCGACACGCGTGCCGCGATACAGCTTTGCTTCGTCCATATGCATCTCCCTAGAGCATCTGTTCGATGCCTCTGCGAATTTCTCTCAGTGTTTTGGCGGGCGGCACAGTGCCCAGCCACAATCGTTGCGCCTCTACCGCCTGATAAAACAGCATGCCAAACCCATTGGCGGTCTTGCAGCCGTCATGCTCGGCGCGCTCCAATAACGGTGTCACGGGCGGATTGTACACCACATCGAACACCGACGCACAGCGCGCCACCACCGCCGCAGACACCGCGCATGCGTCGCTTTGCGGAAAGGTGCCCAGCGGCGTGCAGTGAATCAACAGCTCGTATGGGCGATCCTCTCGTTCCAGCGCATCCAGCGAGATCAGCCGCACGCGCGACGCGCCCGGCGTCTCCGCTGCCCTAAGATCGGCCAGCAGTTTCTCGGCGCGCTTGGGCTCGCGCACGGCGATGGTCACATCATTTTTGCGCGAAAGCATCTCAAACGCCGCGACCCGTGCGGTGCCACCGCCGCCGATGATCAGCACATCGGCATTGTCGTGATCCATCCACGCCTCTTGCAACGCGTGTGCCAACCCCATGCCGTCGGTGATGTGCCCGGTCAGTTCACCGTTTTGCCCAATCACCACCGTATTGACCGCGCCGCACGCCGATGCCGCTGGGGACAATTCATCCAGAAAAGGCACAATCGCCTCTTTGTACGGAATCGTCACGTTAAAGCCCGAGAAGGTGCAGCGCAGCACATCGACCGCAGAGGCCAGCGCGCTGGGCGGGACGGTCATCGGCAGATACACCGCGTCGATGGCGCGCGCGGCAAACAGCGAATTGTGAATCTGCGGCGACCAGGTGTATGGCAGCCGTTCACCCAGCAGCGCGAACTTCCGCGTATCCGCGCCAACGCGCGTATCGATAAACGCCACAGCGCTCCCCTCCTCCCACGCGGATCAGCCGCGTATCTCCGCCTCGTACTGCTCGGTGCAGCGCTTAACGATCTTGTCAAACACCGGCGATACATCGGTGTCGCTCAGCGTGCGGTCACCCGCGCGGAACGCCAGCGAGAACGCCACCGACTTTTTGCCGGTGATCAGTTGCGCGCCACGATATACATCGAACACATCCACCTGCTCCAGCAGGTTGCCGCCCGCCTGACGGATGGTCTCGATCACCTGCCCGACCAGCGTAGGCTCGGGCATGACCAGCGCCAGATCGCGTGTAACCGCCGGGAACTTGGGCAGCGGCTTGGCGGCACCCATCGGCTGGGCAAGCCGCAGCAGTGCCTCCATATCCAGCTCAGCGAGCAGCACGCGCTTGCCCAGCGCGAAGCTGTCCGCGACGTCCGGATGCACCTCGCCCAGCGTGGCGATGCGGCAGTTACCGACCATCAGTTTGGCCGAACGGCCCGGGTGATGATACGGTTCGCCGCCGACCTCGACGCGCGCGGTCAGGCCGAACTGGCTCAGCAACTGCGTCAGCGCGCCTCGGATGCTGTAGAAATCACCCATCGGGCCATAGCCGCCCATGCACAGCGTCCAGCGCTCGTGCGGCAGCTCATCCGGACGCTTGCCGGTGATGTCGAATACCGGCGCGATCTCGTACAGCCACGCCGCAGCATTATTATGGCTCTGGTTAAAGGCCAGCGCGGTCAGCAGCGATGGCGCCAGTGACGCGCGCATCACGCTGGTGTCCTCGCCCAGCGGATTGAGCACGCGCAACTGATTCAGGCGCGCGTCGCCCTCCGGCAAGCCCAGCTTGTCGATCCACTTGGGGCTGACAAAAGAGAAGCTGATGTTCTCGCTGAAGCCCATGCCCGTCAGCAGCGCCTTGACGCGGTTGGCCTGCTTCACGCGCGGGCAGTATCCGCCAGGCGTAGTCTCACCGCGCAGCAGTGTCGCGCCAATGTGCTCATAGCCATAGATGCGCAGCACTTCCTCGCTGATGTCGGCCTCGCCGGTCACATCCTGGCGAAAGGTCGGTACGGTGACGGTCAGCGCGTCGCCATCGGCCTTCGCGCCGAAGTGCAGCGACTGTAGTATGCACACCATGTCTTCCGCGGGGATATCCACACCAGTGCGCCGTGCGACGCGCGCCACAGAGCAGGTCAATGTCTTTTCTGGCGCGGGGTTCGGGTTGTGATCAAACACGCCCTCCACCACATCGCCCGCGTCCAGCAGGTTGACCAACTGGCACGCACGGTCGATGGCCTCGCGCGCGGTCGCCGGGCACACGCCTTTCTCAAAACGGCCGGACGACTCCGTGCGCAGGCCCAGCGCGCGCGCGGTCAGCCGCACACTGGTGCGGTCAAACGCGGCGCACTCGAACAGGATATCTTTCGTCGCCTCGGTGATCTCGGACTCCTCGCCACCCATCACGCCGGCCACACCGGTCGGCCCCTGCCCATCGGCGATCACCAGCATGCCGGGCGTCACCGCCCGATCCTTGCCGTCCAGCGTGCGGATGCTCTCGCCCGTCCGCGCCTCGCGCACGATAATCTGGCCATCGCGCACTTGGCGCAGGTCAAAGGCGTGCATTGGATGCCCGGTTTCCAGCATTACATAGTTGGTGATATCCACAATGTTGTTGATGCTGTGCATCCCAGCAGCGTGCAGCGCGGCGCGCATCCACATCGGCGATGGCGCGATGCGCACATTTTTGACCACGCGCCCCACATAGCGCGGGCACAGCTCGTTGTCCAGCACAGCAATGCTGGCGAAGTCCTCCACCTTGCCCGGCACGGTGCGCACCGTGATCTCAGGCTTGACAAATGCCGTGCCGATCGCCACCGCAGTCTCGCGCGCCACGCCCCACACGCACTGGCAGTCCGGGCGGTTGGCCAAGATTTCAAAGTCGATGATCTGGTCATCCACGCCGAGAATCGGCTTCACATCACTGCCCAGCGGATAATCCTCGCCGAACACCAGAATGCCTTCGTCGCCCACCGACGGATACAGATCGACCGGCACATTCAGCTCCGGCCCGGAACACAGCATGCCCTGCGACAGCTCGCCGCGCAGTTTGCCCGACTGGATCTTCTTGCCGCCGGGCAGGATCGCGCCGTCCACCGCCACCGGCACAAGCTGCCCCTCTGCGACGTTGGGCGCACCGGTGACGATTTGCAGCACCTTGTCACCCACATCCACCTGGCAGATCAGCATGTGATCAGAGTTTTCGTGCTTTTTGACCGACAGGATGCGCCCAACAACGACGTTGCGCACCTCCTCGTCCCACTTGTCGATGCCCTCGATGCCGGTACCCTTCATGATCATGGTGGATTGATACGTATCGGTATCCACTGGGATGGCGGCGTATTGCGCCAGCCAGTTTTTGCTTACTTTCATGCTCTTTTCCCTCCCTCTTAGCGGAACTGCGACAGAAAGCGCATGTCGCCCTCATAGAACTGCCGCAAATCGTGGATATCGTAGCGCAGCATGCTCATGCGCTCCAGACCCGCGCCAAAGGCAAACCCGCTGTACTTGCTGCTGTCGATGCCGCAGAGCTCCAGCACCTTCGGATTGACCATACCCGAGCCCAGTACCTCAATCCATCCGGTGCCCTTGCAGACGCGGCAGCCTTTGCCATGGCACGCGACGCAGGTCAGATCGACCTCGGCGGACGGCTCGGTGAACGGGAAGAAGGACGGGCGGAAGCGCGTGGTAATGTCCGGGCCGTACAGCTTCTTGGCAAAGGCGTCCAGCGTGCCCTTTAGGTCGGCCATGGTCACGTCCTCACCAATGACCAGCCCTTCCAGCTGATGGAACACCGGCGAATGCGTCGCGTCCAGCTCATCAGCGCGATAGACGCGACCCGGACACACGATGCGGATTGGCGGCTTGCGCTCGCGCATGATGCGCGCCTGCACCGGCGAGGTGTGCGTACGCAGCACAATGTTGTCGGAGATATAGAAGGTATCCTGCGCGTCGCGCGCAGGGTGGTTTTGGGGCAGGTTGAGCAGCTCAAAATTGAACAAATCCAGCTCAACCTCGGGCCCCTCCACCACCTCGAAGCCCATGCCGACGAACACATCGAGAATCTCACCCAATACCAGCGAGATCGGGTGCAGGGTGCCTAGGTGCGCGCCGGGCATCGGCTGCGTGACGTCAATGGTTTCATTGACCAGCGCCATGGCGCGCTGGCGCGCCGCGACCAGCCGCGCCTTACTGTCCAGCAGGCCGGTCGCCTGCTCGCGCGCTTCGTTGATCAACTGCCCAATCGCCGGGCGCTGATCCGGCGGCACTTCGCCCATTGCGCGCAAAAGCGCGGTCAGTTCGCCCTTCTTACCCAAAATGCGCAGGCGGATGCTCTCAAGCACCTGCGCGTCGGCGGCGCTCTCCACCTCGCCGCGCAAGGTGGCCAGCATGTTTTGGATGCTCTCCTGTACGTTCATGAAAATCGTCCTTTCGCAAGAAAAATCAGATAAAAAAAACGCGCCGTCATCCCTCGGGACGAAAGCGCGCGGCTTCGTGGTACCACCCAAATTCACCTCACACGGTTCCCCGTGGAAGGTCTCGCTTTGATCACGGGCGCGTGCCCGGCTTTGCCTATGCGAATGCGTCAGCAGAGCAGCTCACAAGTGAATTTCCCGCAGACACGTACAGGCGGCTTGCAGCCATGGCCACCTTCTCTTTGGAACGGCCTCATGCGGGCATTGTCTTGGTCATCGCCATTGATATGAAGTTTGTCAGAGTATAGCACGCTGTGCGCGCAATGGCAAGAGGTTGCGGTTTTTTCATCGGCGCGCGCTGTCAGTGCAGCACATGCTTGCAGTCGCAAGCCTCCTCCGCGTCACAGCACGCACCGCCACAGCCGCAGTCGCAATCCGCTTCCTCGGCCATTTCCACGTCCTCCAGGCCTTCCAGCGCTTCCTGCATCGAACAGGCGATGTACTGCTCGAACACATCCTGCAATTCCTGTTCATCGTCCAGCATGATGTAGCGATCCTCGCCATCGTCGCCGTGCTCCACGCGCAGCAACACCAGCTCATCTTCGCTATCCTGTTCCGGCTCCATATCGGCCAATACGACATAGGTCTTGGCTTCATGCTCCAGCGCCGCCACAAAGCGGAAGCGAACGACTCGTCCCTCATCATCGGTCAACTCCACCACGGTTTGTTGCTCCATGCTTTCTTCCAGCGCATCCAGCATCGCTCGATCATCGCTCATCGCTTCTGCTACTCCTCGTCGCCTTCGTTTTCTTCGTCCTCATCGTAAAGCTCGTCCTGCTCACAGATCGCGACAAACTTCTCAAACACCGCTTGCAGTATGTCCTCATCGTCCACGGTGACGTAGCAGTCCTCGCCCTTGCCGTCCTGATCAATGCGCAAAATGAACACTTCATCCTCTTCGCTGTCGTCCGTGCTTTCCAGCGCGGTTAGCATCACATATTCTTTGCCCTCATGTTCCAGCGTCATCAGGTGCTCAAACTGCACGGTTTTGCCTTCTTCGTCCACCAGTTCCACCAGGTTGCGCGCTTGATCGTCCATGTTCATTTCCTCACTTTATGCTTGCTCAGGCGCGATTGCCGCTGTGGCGCCCGCGTCCAGATACGCCTGCAAAATAATGACCGCCGCCACCTTATCCACCACCAGCTTGCGATCCGCGCGCCGCACATCTCCGGCGATCAGCACGCGCTCTGCGGACTGGGTGGTCATGCGCTCATCCCAATAACTGACGGAAAACCCGGCATTTTCGAGCTGTTGGGCAAAGGCCTGCACCTTCTCGGCTTGTCCGCCCAGCGAGCCATCCATATTGCGCGGCAACCCACAGAGGATCGACATTGTGTCGTATCGCTGCGCAATCGCCGATATGTGCCGTACATCCGGGCCATAGCCCACGCGGGTATAGGTTTCCAGCGGCTGCGCCGTGTAGCCCAGCGGGTCACTGACCGCGATGCCGATGCGCTTGTCGCCGACATCCAGCGCGATGATTCGTTGCATATTCTCTCCCAAATTCCTACATGACTTTAATGCAAAACTGCGGACACGCGGTGGCGCAGTATCCGCAGCGCACGCACTTGGCCGCATTGACCTCGGCGCGATGCTCGCCCAGATACATGGCGCGCTGGCCGCAACGCGCAACGCACGCACCACATTTCTCGCACCAATCATGCACCATCACTTGCCGTGGCGCGCTGTCTACCGCCTTGCGCACTGCGGCACTGGGCGACTGCCCGGCGAAGATCGCCAGCTGATAGTCCACCTCGGCCTGGCTTTGCATGCCAACCGCGACCGCGTCCACCGCGGGATGCGCCAACACATACGCCATCGCGGTCTGCGGCGCGGAGATCAGGTGGCCGCCGCCCAGCGGCTTCATCGCAAAGATGCCAATCCCCGCCTGCTTGGCCGCCAGACAGGCTTCCTCCATCTCGGTGCGAACGCCGTCCACAATGCCCAGTCCGTCGCGGTTGAAGATCGGATGAATGATATCCAGTCCGCCAAACGCGCGCCCGAAGCCGACCGCTGCCTTTACCGCCGCCACATGGTGGGTCGAAATGCCGATAGCACCAATAATGCCCTCGCGCTTTTTGTCCGCGAAAAACCTGAGCGCCTGCTCGTGTCCGCGCAACGTGTGCACACTCTCCTGCTCATGCAGCAGAAACATGTCGATATACTCGCGCCCCAGTTCCTGCTGCGCCTGACGCAGAGAATCAGCGGCGCTCTTGGCGTCGTGCGCGTAACTCTTGGTGCAGATGCGCAGGTTTGGGCAGGTTTTCAGTGCCTCGCGAATGTGCGGATAGGTGCCATAGATCTCTGCGGTATCCACAAAATCAACGCCGTGCGCCGCTGCGTAAGCAATCAGCGCCCCCCCTTGCTCCGCCGACAGGTTGCGTTGCAACGGGCCCATTGTCAGCGTGCCAAAGCACAGGCGCGAAACCTGCGGGCCCCGCGCGCCCAGTTGTACACGTTGCATGCGCTATTCCTCTAGCTTCCCGACGTAGCTGCGCACCAGCTCTTCGATGATCTCGTCACGCTCCACGCGGCAAATGAGCGACCGCGCATTGGCATGGCTCGTGATATAGGTAGGGTCCCCGCTCATCAGATAGCCGACGATCTGCGTGATGGGATCATAGCCTTTGCTGACCAGCGCCTCATACACGCGCGCCAGGATGCTCTCAGCGGTGTTGCTGCCCTCGCTGATGGGACGAAAATGCTGTGTATCCGGATGAAAATCGCTCAAGCCGTACACCCGCCTTTCTTTGGAATAGCAACAGTATACACTACGCAGGCGCACATTTCAACGCATGGATGACAAGCGGCATTATAGCGGATGCGCAGGCTCTTCGTAACAGCGGAGCACGCGCACGCAGCCGCGCACCGCCAGCACCACCGGCAGCGCCACCAGCATGCCCATCACGCCCCACAGCGCCCCGCCGGTGGTCAGTGACAGCAGCACTGTGACCGGGTGCAAGCCGGTGTGTCGGCCAATCAGGCGCGGAGAAACCACGTTGCCCTCAAGCTGCTGTACCACAAGCACCACGCCTAGCGCCCACAGCACGCGGCTTATGCCGCCCGGCAGTGAGAAGAGCAGGATGGGCACAGCGCCCAAAAATGGACCGAAGTATGGGATCAGGTCAAGCACCGCCATCATCAGCCCCAACGCAAGCCATGCGGGAATGCCCAACACGAGCAGGCCCAGCGCGGTCATTGCGCCGACAAACACCGCCACCAGCATCTGCCCGCGCAGATATCCGCCCACTTCTCTGCGCATTTCAGCAGCTGCCAGTATCGCGCGCTGGCGGTACTTCAGCGGCACGCACATTGCCAGCCGATGCAGGAAAAACTCGCGGTCTTTCAGGAAGTAGTAGGCCAGCACGACCGCCAGGCTGAGGCGCGCCAGCGCCGATGCCATACCGCCCGCCGACTGTGCCAGTCCGGTCAGCGCCAAGCCGGAGAACTGCGCCAGCCGTTGCCATGCCTCCGCGCTAACCAGGCTGGGCAAGCCAATGCCAGCCAGCCGCTCCTCCAAACCGTCAAACAGGTCGCGGATCTGCTGAATCAGCGTGGGTACCTGCGTCAGCAGCAACTGCACCTGCGCCACCAGCGGTGGCACCAGCAGTGTGACAAACGCGACCAGCACCGCCACCAGCAGCAGCAGCGACGCAAACGCCGCCAAGCCGCGCGGCAGCCGTTTCTCCAGCGCCTTGCAAACCGGTGATAGCGCATAGGCCAGCACAGTGCCGAGCATCACCTGTCCGGTCAAAGACCACAGCATATCGCGCAGCAAAAACACGGCCAGCGCGCCCAGCGCCAGCAGTATCCATACCTTGCCTCGCGCTGTCCAGCGTGTTGTCGTCTGCATATGTTCCGCCTTTCTGTACAAAAGCCCCCCGCGAACTGCGAGGGGCTTTCGCCACACTAACGATTCCAGAGATCAAGCATCTGTTTTCTCAGCACGCCGCTGCTCTTTTCCAGCATGCGCTTCATCTTGCGGCCCTGCGGCATCAGCATCATGCTCGCCCCGACAGCCATGCCCAGCACGCTGCCTGATACCAGTCCCCGAAAAGTAGACATCCGCATAGTTTACCCCCTCTCCTCGCTCACGCCCGTTCCCATGCGCTCGCAGGGCACCACGACGTCCCCGCTGATGGGATGGATGGTAAAGCTGCGCACCCAGCGGCGGCCAGTGAACAGATCGTCCAATGGACCCAAGGTGATCTCCAGCGCGTCCACTGCCAGCGTCTGCTCGTCCAGTCGCACATCGGTGACACTGCCCAGGCGCATGCCGCTGGTGTCGCACACCCTGCCCGGCTTAAAGGATTGCTCCTTTTGCTTGCCACCCATACTTTTGCGCACAAGGATGCTCACATCACCGAGCACCGCGATGGACTCTGCTGGAATCCAGCGCGCGCTTTTCAGGCCGCTCTGCACCAGTATGCCGGACAAACGCGCGCCGTTTCGTTCTAGAATTGCCGCCGACACACGACCAATCCGCTTTTCACCACAGATCACCGGCAAACCGATCAATCGGTTTAGTCTGGTCACACGATGCCTCCTTGCTGCTATTTTGCGTGCTTTACGCAATTATTCTTTCCTGTGCTTTGGCGCGCATGCAGGCAGATTGTGCCCGGAAATTTTGCACAAAAAAAGAATCCTTATCGGTTCTGATAAGGATTATGGCTGCACTTGATTGAAAATTTGCAATACGGCTGATTTTTCTATCCCCTGCTGGCGACACAATTTTTCGAGCACTGCCAGATAGTCCGGCGGCCACGGCGCAGCGATGCGGATGCGCTCGCCGGTGGTTGGTTGGTCAAAGGCAATGCTTTGCGCGTGCAGCATCAGCCGTGGCGCGGTCACACCGCCCTTTGCGCCATAGATCGGGTCGCCGACCAGCGGATGCCCGATGCTGCGCAGATGCACGCGAATTTGGTGCGTTCTGCCGGTCATTAGACTCACTTTCAGCAGCGTCGCGCCAGGCAATCGCCCCGCCACTTCGTATAACGTCAGCGATTCCCGCCCGCCGGACACGACCGCCATGCGCTTGCGGTGCTTGGGATCGCGCGCGATGGGCGCGTCGATCTGCCCCTGTTCGTCGCGCAGGGTGCCATGCGCCAGCGCAGCATAGGTTTTGCCCATGGTTCGCGCCTTCAATTGCGCGCTGAGCGACTGGTGCGCCACATCGTTCTTGGCCACCAACAGCACGCCGGACGTATCCTTATCCAGCCGGTGCACAATGCCCGGGCGCAGCACCCCGCCGATACCCGACAAATCCTTGAGATGATAGAGCAGCGCATGCACCAGCGTGCCATGTGTGTTGCCCGCCGCCGGGTGCACCACCATCCCGCACGGCTTGTCAATCACCGCCACATCGGCATCCTCGTACAGAACAGACAAAGGCAGCGCTTCCGGCGTTACCGTGGCTTCGACTGGCGGCGGCAACGCCACCCGCACGATCTGTCCACCGCAAAGCTTTAGCCCTGCCTTGTTTGCGGACTGGCCGCACACCGACACCAGCCCCTGTTCAATCAATTGCGCGGCGCGCGACCGCGTCACCTGTGCCATAGCAGAAGCAAAAACGTCCAGCCGTTGGCCGTCGGCCTCGGGCAAAACGATTTGCTCAAACTGCTTCATGCGCGCCTCACCATCTTCTCGGAAATGCCCAAGTATCCGCAGCGATCGCAATGGTATCGCCTGTCACCACCACCGGTGCATCCTCCATCGGCTCTTCCAGCGCGGTCACCTTGCGCGTGGCTTTGCGCACCGATCCGCCGGATTTGCGGGCTGCGCTGGACACGCGCTTTTTCGCGGACACCTTGGCCGGTGCAAGTTTCGCGGACTCTACGATCTTTTTGCCGTCGGCGGCTGCTTGCGTTCCGGGCGCCAACTGCGAAGCCACCGACTTCACCTCTGCGTTGGCGGCGTTTTGCGCGGCGATAATACGCGGACGCATAGCCTCGATGACGCGCTGAATAATCTCTTGGGCTTGCTCGGGCGCGACTGCGGCGGCCTTGACCTCCTGCACAATGCGCGAGGCAGTTTCCTGCACGGAGCTGACATGCGGCTCGACCGTGCTGACAATGCGCTTGACAATCTGCTCGACCGGGTCGGCCTCGGCGATCACGCCTTTCAGCAGGGCTTCCACGTCGGCCACGGTTTCATCGACCGGCGCGGCCGCCACCGCCTGTGCCACCTGCGTCACCACCGGTGCCGCAACAGGGCGCGACTTGGTGGATTTTTTCGTTTTCGAGGCTGGCTTCTTGGGCGCGGCCTTTTCCACCCGCTTTGGCTCCACGGGCGATTCCACCACCGTTTGAGCGGCTTCTGTTGGCTGCGGCGCAACGGTTTCCTGCGCCTCTGCCACAGCCTGCTCGGCTTCTACGGCTACTTCCTGCGCCTCGGCAATAACCGGCTCCGTCTCGGCGACAACCTGCTTCGCTTCTTCGGTCGCCACCACTTCGGTCTCTACCGCTTCTGGCGCCGCTTCGGCCACAGGCTCGTCCTCGCCGATAACCAGCTTGGTCTTGCGCACCACATGATGCACCGGCTGCATACTATCGGGCTGCACCACAGGCGCATCGGTAACCACCGCAACCGAAGCTTTTTCCGCTTGCTCGCGCACTTCGTCGACGTCGGCCGTCACGTCGGCGTTGACCTGCTCTACGTCATCCGCAAGTTCTTCTACCGGCTCATCCGCCAGCGCCTGCGCATCATGGTGCACCACTTCGGCCACAATCGGCTCGGTGTGCGCATCCGTCGTGTCCAGTGCAAGCGCGGCGTCATTGGCGCTTTCCGCGATCAGCATATCGCCGCCTTCGCCCGAAGCGTACGAAAAATCGTCATCATCATCTTCTTCGCGCTGCCTGGTTCTGGGCGCACCCAATAAATAGAATATCAGGATGACCCCAGCAATGGTCAGGCACACATCCGCCACATTGAAAATCGCGAAGCGGAACAGGCGAATCTCAAAAAAGTCAATGACATAGCCATACAAAAGGCGATCCACCATGTTGCCCACGCCACCGGCCAACAGAAGCCACAGCAGCATGTTCTCGCCTTCGCCCTTATTCAGCGCGGCACGCAGGGCAATCACGACCAAAACCATAGCGGCCAGAGAAAGCACAGCAAGCAACCAAGGATTCCCCGCCAACAGGCTGAAGGAAATGCCCCGGTTTTCCACATAGCGGAGATGCAGCACATTTGGCCACAGCGCAAACTGCCCACCAGGCTGTTTCGCCAGCCACTCCAGCGCCCAAATTTTGCTCGCACGATCCACGATGAATGCCAGTATAAATACCCATATCGTGCGGATCATCGTATCCCCCCCAGTGCTTTAGTGCTTACCCAGATTATCTTGTACAAGTCGAACAACATCCGCGAGAAACTCGCTGATCATCGGCAGATTATCCACCGTGATGCGCTGGATCAGCGCAATGAGGATGGCGCCCAGAATCGTAAAACCAACTGCAATGCCCAGTCCACGCGCCATACCCGATAGAAAGTTCACCCACAAAAGCCGCCATACATCGTTGAGATAGCGCATGTATTCGGTCAGTTGCATGCGTTCCAGCGTATCGCCCAGCTCCTGAATGAGCCGGTGTACACGCGATTCACCCGCGTTCATGGACCGCATGTGCATCCCTCCCCACCGCGAAAGCAGTGGTAGTAGGATACCCTGGCCGTCCAGTCACATGCGCCAACGAGTGAATGCGTTAGTCCTTGGCTTTCTTAAAAAGCTCGGTTTCGGCCTTGAGCACATGCGCCTGATCATCGACCAACCGCTGGAAGCGGGCGCGATAGTCGGCGGCGGCGGCACGCAGCGTCGCCATGGTATCGTGCAGCGACTGCACCTCCCGTTTGGCGTCGGAGACAATGCCCTCGGCCTCGTCCTTGGCTTTCTCGACCATTTCACTGGCGCGGGAAGAAGCGTTGGCCATGGTTTCGTCACATACACGCTGCGCGTTGACCAGCATGGTGCGCACGTTTTCCTCCTGATACGCATTGGCGGAGGTGTTGCCGCGTGCGGACGCTGCGGGCGCAGCGGCGACAGCAGCGGCAGGTTGCTGCGCGGCGCGGCTGCGCAGGGTCTGGATTTCGTGCTGAAGCGACTCCATCTCGTCGCAGATTTCGTCGAGGAACTCGTCTACTTCCTCAGGATCGTACCCGCTATCCTTGATCCGAAACTCTTTCTTCTCGATCATCTGGACGGTAATAGCCATTCAAACGCACTCCTTTGCTTGTATCATCTGACGCCGACATCCAGCGTCATATCCGCACGCCATAGCGTATCAGGTCGATGGGGAAACGTCCTTTGCGGTTTTCCACGCCTATGTGCGTCAGCCGAACGCGACCCAAGCCGCGTACCGAGAGGATCGCACCCTGCGGCACCTGCGCGTCCACGCGCTGCTCCAAGCGGTGGTTTAGCCGGACACGACCCTGCCGCACCAACTCAGCGGCATCTGCGCGCGATTTGCGAAACCCCGATGCCACCAGCGCATCCAGACGAAGCGAGGCCGTCGTGTCGTGGTATGGCATTCCTTGCGCTTCGGGCAACTCTGGAACCGCATCGCATACGTCGCAGGTCAGCGTCACACGTCCCGCTGTGGTCAGTGCCGAGGCCAGATACCGCGCCATCTCCGGCAGTGCCGCAAAGTATGCCTCGCCCTGCCCGATCAGCAGATCGCCCAGATTGGCGCGGTCAATGCCCTGCGCCATCAGCGCCCCCAACAGATCGCGATGTTCCAGCGTGCCGTAGCGCGCGTCCCACGCGCAGCGCAGCCATACGATTGGCCATGCCAAGTCCTCTATGCGATCGGGTATCGCGCCCGTAAAGGCTGCGACACACCGTTCAGCATCCATCGTGCCGCCCCACAGCGTTGCGCAAGCCTGATGCTTGCGGGCGGCTTGCTCGGCCAGCTGTGCCTCCGCGGGATCCAGAAATTTGCTGAAGGCCGGGCTGCCGGTTTTGCCAGCGCGCAACGCGGCGTTTTCCAATTGCGCGGCCAGATAGGATTGTTTGCCGGTGTCCATGCTACAGCAGCCGGTACAGCAGCGAGCTGATAAGGCTCAGCAGAAAGTAAGCAGCAATGGGCGCGAACATCGCGGAGCGGTAGCTGTGCGTCCCCCTGAACATCAGCATGCGTATGGGCTCAAGGATCGGGTCGGTCACACGCGCCAGCAGCCGCATAATTTTGCTATCCGGCGCCACAAACCAGCTCAGCACGCAATACGCGAGCAGCACCCACTGCACCAGCTGAATGAACCACTGCACCCCAAAGATAATTTGCGACCAAACGCTCATTGTATACCTCGTCCTCAGCGGCGGAACGCGGAAGAGTGATCCCCTCGCGCGGCAAAGCCCTGATTATTGACCACATCGACCGAGTTGGGCGCGATGAGATAGGTGCGGTGCGATATCTTGGCGATCGTGCCCCGTAGCGCGAAGGCCGCGCCGCCCAGCATATCGATCACGCGCTGCACCTGTACATCGTCGATCTCCTCCATGTTGAGGAACAGCGACTTGCCCTCCAGCACGGCGTTAATGATTTCCTGGCAGTCCTCTAGGCGGCGCACGCACAGGATAATCTCGCTGTGGCGACGACCCATCTCGTCGGCGGCGCGGTTGAAGTTGACCACATTGTCCGGCGGGCGCTTGCTGCGCTGATTGTTGTTAAACAATTGCACCGGCTGTGCCTGCTGGCCTCGCTGCGGCTGCGCGTAGGACTCGTCCTCGTAGTAATCCTGCTGTGTGTTTTGTTGGCGATAGCCCGCCGTCTGCTGGGCTCGCGGCTGCGCGCCGTAGCCGGATCTTGTATTCTCATACGGCATGTAGCCGTCATCCTGCGTTTCGTCGTAGTAGCCGTCCTGCTCGTAGTAACCAGCCGGCTCTTCTTCAAAGATGCCGATGATCTGGCCCACGCGCCGGACCGTATCCCGAAAGGCCATATCGTTTCCTCCTATTTTCAGGCTGCGTTCCGCGCGCGCTGTCAGCCGAACAAGGCCGATCCCACGCGGACGATGGTCGCGCCTTCCTGCGCGGCCACGATACAATCCGCAGACATGCCCATGGAGAGATGACGCATCTCTATGCCGGGCAACATTTGCTCTTTCGTGTGCTCAAACAGCTTTCGCATCTGCACAAACAGGGGACGGAGCGTTTCCGGGTCATCGGCCTGCGGCATGATGGCCATCAATCCCTGGATGGAAAGCCCTGGGTGCTGCCCATAGGTTTTCAGGAAGGGCAGCAGCGCCTCGGGCGGCAGTCCGCCCTTTTGTGGTTCACCCGCGATATTGACCTGCACCAGCACAGGCGTAGCTCGTCCCAGCTTTGCCGATAAGCGGCCGATCTCCTCCGCAAGCTCTGTCCGATCCAGCGAGTGAATCAGACATACACGTCCTATTATATATTTAACTTTGTTGGTTTGCAACCTTCCGATCCAATGAAGTTGAAACTTATTGGAAATTTGATGTTCTTTTTCCAGCCAATCCTGCACGCGATTTTCGCCGATGTCGCAAATACCAAGGTTTTCCAACAGGTTGATGCGCTCGGCAGGTTGCGTCTTGGTGACGGCCAGCAGCAGCGGTGGCGCACCCCAGCGCTGCCCTGCCGTAGCCAAATCCTGTCGCAATGCGCCGATTCGGTCTGCAAGCAGTGCGTAATCGTTCCCCTGCTGCATCCGCTCACCTCCTTCGCTATTGGTCAAAGGTCATGATCTCCTGTCCGGAACTTAGCGATCCGGCGGATACCGGGCGGATGAACGCTGTATTCGCATCCTGACTGATCACCACCACCGGCACGAACATGCCGCCGCCCGGCAAGTGCGCGTTGCGCACCACGACGCCGATCATCTCGTTTTCGTAGTGCAGCGCGTTTAGCGGCACCGACAGACCATCGACAAACTCGCCCACCACCACGCGACAGGTGCGGATATTCAGCACCGGGCGCACTTCAGCGTCAATGCGCATGCGCACCAGCAAATCCCCGCTTGCGCGTGTAAAGGATTCGACCACCGCATTGACCAGATAGCTGTCGAAGCCTTCGAGCTGCATTTTATAGGTTTGCCCGACAATCGGGTTCCAGTTCTTTTCGTGGCTGATGACCAGCGCGAACCAAACATTGGTCTTGACCGTGCGGAAGATTGGCTGGCGGCCGCGCGAAACGGTATCAATGTCCAGCTTTTGCCCCGCCAGTACGGCGCGCACTGCGGTGGGCGACATATCGGCATAGGTCTGCGCGTTGACGCTTAACTCGTACCCATCGGTATAAAAGCTGACCAAGCTCTCCAGCGGCGCGACGAAGGTGGTCGTCCAACTGTCAATTTTACGCAGTTGGCGTGTTTCCTCATCGTAGAGCGAGGAAAGCTGCTGGTCGTCCGGGTATTTCTGGCGCAAATACGTTTGCCGCTGCGTCATGGCGGCGGTCAGTTGCTTTTCGGTGTTGGTCAGGTTGCCCGCGCCGTCGCCCTGCACCTGTGTGCGCACGCCCAGCGCCAGCGTCGAGATCGTGTCATCCAGCCGCTCCAACTGCGGATCGGAGTAATTGTGTATCACCGTGCTGCGATGATATTCTTTGATGCGCTCGCGATAGCTTTCCAAGCGGCTGATCTCGGTCTGGTTATAGCCGGATGAATACACTTGGCACAGCACATTGCCTTTATACACGCGCGAGCCTTCCTCCGCGACAAAGTCAATGCGCGTGATGCTCTCGGCGTCAGTTAGGGTTTCGTCGCGCACGATCACCGCTTCGCCCTGGAACTGGCTGCCGATGATGTTCTCCTGCACCATAGCGGAACCGGTGCGCATGCCGGGCGATGCCAGCAGCGCAAGGCCGCGCCACACCAGCACAACCACCAGGACAATCAACACGAAAAACAGGAAAAAGCGCGGCTGAACGCGTACGCCGGACGTTTTCTTCCGCGACCGTGTCGGTTGTGGACGTCGCTGCGCCTGGCGCGGCTGTGGTTTTCGCTGCATCCGCGTTCCTCCTCTCGCTTGGATTCTCGTCGGCTCGGATTAGGCTTCGGTGCGCTCGATCACCCACAGCGCGTGGCGTTTGCCGCCGTGCTGCCAGTCAAAACGGTCGATGGGCTCAAGCCCTTCGGCGGCACCCAGCGCGTATTCGATCAGTCCATCGGACGCAAGCACAACGGCGCGGCCGCGCGCGGTCAGTACGCGCGCAATCTCCGCAAAGCCCGCGGGCAGCGACGCCTCAACCCCGGCGGAAAGCCGCGCGACCACCGCGTCCTGCGACGCGTCGGGCACGGGCATGCTGGACAGACTGCCGTCCACCGTGCGCAAGCCGGGGATGCGTCCCGATACGGTGCGCGCGCTCTGCGCGCTGTCGCATAGCGCGGTCAGCTGCTTTACGCCCGATGCTTTCAGCGCGCGCAGCAGTCCCTCGTTATCCTGCGCATCGACGCACAGCGCGCGCTTGCCGCCCGCCTTTGCCAGCGACGCGGCAATGGCGCACAAGTCATCGCGCAGCGCGCCTTCGGCTTTTTTGCGCTTGTGTGTTTTCAGCCGCCATCCAAACACCGTCGCACCACCCGGCCTGCGCCACAGCCACAGTTCCACATCAGGTCGCTCGCGTGAGGCGCGCATACCGGTGTGCTCCACGATCACGCGCTCCAGCAGCACCAGATGTTCCATATCCACCGGCACCAACCGGTCGCGATCCATGGTGACGATGCGGAAGCTCTTGCCCGTAAGCCGCTCATACGGCATGCGGTCCAGCCAGTCCCCGGCAAGCAGCAGCCGTTTGACCGCCTCGTCCAGCGACTGTACGCCCGTAACGACATACAGCACGGAAAACGCGTGCTGGATATACGAAAAATTCGGTTCTGTCTCACACTTGACCTGAATCGCGCCTTCGCCAACCTGCCCGACCACCAGCCGGGGTTCGCGCCGAAGCAGCGTTTCCACCTGACGCTCCATGCCGGGCACGCAGGTGAGCAGGTAATCTTTCTTCATGCTTTCTCGTCTTTCCGGGCGACACTGTCCGCCCGCACAGTTTGTCAAACATATCCAAAATTCGACACTATATCATACCACACTTCGGCGCATCGAACAAGCATAACACGCAACACAGTCTGTCCCGCCGCGTGCCAACGCATACAGTTACACAAACACAAATTGTATCAGCAGCATATAGAGCACCGTGCTGACGCCGATGCTCAGCATCGCATTCTTGCGCCAGGCTTGCAGCAGCAGCGCCGCCACGCAGCAGATCGCCTCAGGAATGCCATAGGGAAAGCGCCAAACCTGCGTCGCTTTCAGACAGTACACGACCAACAGCGCGATGATCGCTGGCGGCAGCACGCGCCCCAGATACAGCACCCATGCGGAGGGCTTGCGTCCGCCGCGATACACCAGAAACGGGAACGCGCGCGTGGCCAGCGTGACCAGCGCCATCACGGCGACGGCGGCTACCAGCGTCCCGCCGGAAAGAACCTGTCCGCTCATGCCGCTCCCTCCTTGTCAGATGCCGCGTCTTGCAGGGTGAGCTGCGCCTCCAGCCGTGGCCTAAGCGCAATGAGCAACGCCGCAATGATCGCCACCGCCACCAGCAGCATGCGCTGCGGTCCGGCGATGGCCAGCGCGACCAGACCGCAGCCCGCGCCCACCACAAAGGGCGTCTTTGTGCGAAACTGCCGCCACTGCCCCTCCAGAATCACTAGAAACAGCGCGGTCAGCGCAAAATCGATGCCGCGCGTGTCAAACGGAATAAACTCGCCCAGCAGCGCACCCAGCACACTGCCCAACACCCAGTAGGCATGGCACATCCACGATACACAGAGCGTATAGGTGCCCGGATCGCACCCCTGTGGCGGCGGCGCGCCAACCAGCAGCGCATACGCCTCATCGGTCAGCGCAAAGATCGCATACGGCTTGCCGCGCCCCACGCGGTCAAACTGGTCAAACAGTGACAGGCCATAGACCATGTGCCGCGCGTTGACCAAAAAAGTGATCACCGCGATTTGCATAATGCCTGTGCCGCTGGCGATCAGCTGCACTGCCAGAAACTGCATCGCGCCCGCATAGACCGTCAGGCTCATCAGCAAGGCCAGCGGCCAGCCATAGCCCGTGGTCGCTGTCAGCAAGCACCCAAACGTCGTGCCGATTGCTAGGTATCCCCACAGCACCGGCACAGAGGCCTTGAGCGCCGCGAAAAATGCGCTGCGCTTGCTTGTATCTTTTTCCATGCCGGGCCTCCTTCAAAACTGCTTTTTGATTGTACATTGTACCTTGTCGCCAGCCCCATGGCAAGCAAAAAAAGAACCGCCCGAGAGCGGTTCTTCCAGCACAGCGTATGGCGCTATTTCCAATATGGATTGCCCACGTATTCCGCACCGATATAGCCGAGCTGGTTGCCGATAGCCACCTTGTGCCAGTTCGTGCCGCGAATCAGCACGATGATCTTGGTGCCCGGCTTATAGCTGCCCACCGGCGCGTACTTTATGCCCGGACCACTGCGCAGATTCACCTTGCCGCCATTCTTGGAGGTAATATAGGTCTCCTCCCATTCGATCTGGCCGGGCATACGCAGCAATCCGGCGGACATATAGCCCACATTGCCGTTCTCTGCCCGCACGCGCGCAAAGATCATGCCGTATTCCAGCACCTCGACCGTGTTGCCGACCGGCACGCGCTGGATCACCGACGCGTTCGTGGTCGGTGCGCGGCGCAAGTTGACATAGCCGCCGGTGCCGATGACCATAGCAATCGCATTCACGGCGCATCCGTCTCTGTTGAGCAGACTGGTCATCATGTAGCCATGCGTCCCGCTGAGGGTAAAGACCTCGTAAAATTGTCCATCGAAGGTTTCGTTGACAATCTCCAGCCAGGTGCCGCGCGCGAAGGAGCCCAGAACACGCGCCGACAAGCTGGGTTTTTCGCGCAGGTTGACTGAAACATTGGACACCACGCCGAATACGCGCCCATTCGGGTACATGTCGGCTGCCTGCGCCGACAGCACCGGCATAAGTGCCAGCATGCACACCAGTATCAGGCAACCAGTGAACCGCATCCTCCGCATAGCCACCGCTCCTTTTTTCGCCATGAGCTTCCTACCAAATAACGTTCGCCGCACAAAAAAGATTCCCTGTTTCCAGAGAATCTTTAGGAGATTTTCGTATGCTTTTGTTTATGCGATGCCCAGGAACGTGGTCATCTGTCCAAGCACCTTTTCGGCGCGCGCCTTGTCCTTCATCTCGCAGAAAATGCGCATCAGCGGCTCGGTGCCCGAGAAGCGGCAGATGATCCAGCCGCCGTCCTCAAAGTACACCTTCATGCCGTCGTCATAGCGAATCTGCGCAATTTTCAGGCCAAAGTCGGGCACTTCGCGCTTGACAAACAGCTTGTCATACAGCGCGTCCTTGACCTGCTGGGTAAAGGCATAGTTGCCTTCCTCCATGTGGAAATCGCCGAACTGCGCGTGGATGTCGTCCAGCAGGTCGGACAGGTGCTTGCCAGTAATGCACAGCAGTTCGATGAGCAGGCTGGCGGCAAACACACCGTCTTTGCCCTTGATGTGGCCGCGAATGGTCAGGCCGCCGGAGCTCTCGCCACCGATCAGCGCGTCGGTCTCCTCCATCTTGCTGGAGATGTGCTTGAAGCCCACCGGCACCTCGTAGCACTTCTGACCGAATCCCTCGGCAATGCGGTCCAGCAGGTGCGTGGTGGCGACGTTGCGCACCACATCGCCGCGCCAGCCCTTGTACTTGAGCAGATAGTAGTATAAGAGCGCAAGAATATCGTTGGGGTGAATGAAGTTGCCCTTCTCATCGCTAATGCCCAGGCGGTCGGCGTCGCCATCAGTGCCGATGCCAATATCAAAGCCTTTTTCCACCACCATGTTTTCCATCTGGCGCAGCGTGGACGCGCTGGGCGAAGGCAGGCGACCGCCGAACAGCGTGTCGTGACGGTCATGAATGATCTCCAGCTCGCAGCGCGTGGTGATCAGGATGGTTTGCAGCGAGGTTTTCGACACGCCATACATCGGATCCAGCACGACCTTCAGCTTCTTGTCGCGGATCGCCTTGGTGTCGATCATGCCGAGAATGGTATCAATGTAGTCATTGAACAGGTCGGTGGGCACGATGATGCCGCTATGGATGCCCTCGGCAAAGGGCGTAACCCGCACGTCCGCAGGCGTCATTTTGGCGATTTCCGCCTCGATCACATCGGTAATTTCCTCGGTGGCGTCGCGGCCGCCCTCGGTGAACAGCTTGATGCCGTTATAGTCCGCCGGGTTGTGGCTGGCGGTCACCGCACAACCATACGGCGTGTTGAGCTGCTTGACGGTATACATCACCAGCGGCGTCGGCGCGATCTTGTCCATAAAGAAAACCTTTACGCCGTTTCCGGCCAGCACCTCGGCCACCCATCGCGCTGCCTTGTCGGAGATAAAGCGGCGGTCATAGCCCACCACAAACCCGCGATCGGCCAGCTTGCGCTGCTGGATGATATTGGCGACCGCCTGCGTCAGCAGCTGCACATTCTCCTTGATAAAGTCCTCGCCGATCAGCGCGCGCCAGCCACCCGTACCAAATTTGATCATGTTCTTTCCCCTTTCTTATCCCAGCACAACCTGCACGGTGTGCTCACTGCCATTTGCTTGCACAGGGATGTCTGTCACCTGCGCGCCATCCAGAAAAATCGCCGCGACACCCTTTTCGACGCTGTTTGGGTTGCGCACTTCAATATGGAACGTCGCGCCGCGCCACACACGCACCGCCGAAAATCCCGGCCAATCCGATGGAACGCAGGGATCAATGGTCAGTGTGTCAAAGCCCGGGCGGATGCCCAGCATGCTGTGCGTGGCGGCAAAGTACGCCCACCCTGCGGTGCCGGTCAGCCACGGATGCCGCGCGCGGCCATGGGCTGTGTGCTCGCGTCCCATAACGAATTGACAATAGGTGTACGGTTCCGACTGCCGCACCTCAATCTTGTCATTTTGGTTATAGGGCAGCAGCGCGTCATAGAACTTCATCGCACGGGTACCGTGCCCCAGCCGCGCCTCGGCCACCCACGCCCACGGATTGGGGTGGCTAAAGATCGCGCCGTTTTCCTTGATGCCCTTGTACACGCGCGTGATAAAGCCGATGTCGTCGTTGGGCGTGCCATACGACGGCGCGTTGAGCTGGATGCCCCACGGCGTATACAGGTGCGCATCCACCGCGTCCATCGCCTTTTTCGCGCGCTCGTCGTCGGCCACGCCGGAGATCACCGCCCATGTATTGCTCTCCAGATGCACCTTGCCCTCTTGGTCGGCCTGCGTGCCGATCTTCACGCCCTTGGCGGTGATGCCGCGAATGTACCAGTCGCCATCCCACAGGTGCGTGTCGCAAGCCTGCTTCACCTTGGCCATGATCGCGATATATTTATCGGCATCGGCTTGCTTGCCCAGATACCGCGCCGCCTCGACAAAGGCGTCCATCGCCCAATAGTGCAGGAAAGACGTGAGCGCGCTCTCGCCGCCGCCAAGGTTCAGGCAGTCATTCCAGTCGGCGCGCAGCCCCTTGCAGATGCCGGTCGCGCCCACCTGTTCGGCAGAGAAATCCAGAATGCGCGTCAGGTGCTCCCACACGGTGCCCTCGCCGCCGTCGGCATAGGAGATCACTTCGTCAAACAGCGTAAACTCGCCGGTCTCCTTCACATACTCGCACACAGCGGGCACTAGCCACAGCGCGTCGTCCGAGCAGGTGTCCTTGAGCCCGTGCACCACGTCGGCGGCGTTGGGCGTTGGCACCACCGTCGGCGATTTGAAAGATTGCCGTTTCTTTTGCGGATTGAACCACTCCGGGTCGAACAGATGCAGGCCATAGCCCGCCTGCGTCAGCCCGCGCATCAGCTCCACAATGCGCTGGCGGCACTTGCCCGGATTGGTGTGCGGCACGCACATTACGTCCTGTGCGGTGTCGCGGTAGCCCAAGCCGGTGCGCCCGCCCACCTCAATAAACGACGCAAAGCGTGAGAAATTCACATTGGTCTCGGCCTGGTACAGTGTCCAGGTATTGAGCATGGCGTTCATGCCCTGATGCGGCGTGTCGATGTGCAGGCGTTCCAGTTTCTCCTGCCAGAACGCCGCCAGCTCGGCAAACGCGGCGTCTACAGCGGCAAAGTCGCTGTATTTCGCGCGCGTGGTTTTTCCTGCCTCGTGTCCGCCCTCGCCCAGCATGTAGACGATGCGCACGGTTTGGCCGGGCAGGATCACGACACGCTGTTGCGTGCCCGCGCAATGATTTCCGCCCAGTTCGGCGCTGCCGGAGCACCGGCCGCTCTCTACCGCCAGCGGGTTGGTTTCGCTGCGATAGATGCCGATGAAGCTATCGCGCATCGTGTCGATGGTATCCGGCTTGGGCCAGCAGGTGAAGAACTGATGCCCGAACTCTTCATAATACAAATCGTAGTCAACGATGCCATCGGTAAAACTGCTGCCCGTCGCGTACAGACTCATTTGCAGGTTCTGGTTGTCCATCTCGATGTGGTGGAAAGAAAACTCGCAGTACGCGAACACATCCATCTCACGCGGGGTGTCGCCGTCATTGCGGATGGTCACATCCCACAGCTCGCAGGTGTCGCCGCGCGGGATAAACAGCAACTGTTCGGCATGGATGCCCCTGTAGTCACAGGCAAAGCGGCTATACGACAACCCATGGCGGCAGGTGTACGCCGCCTGACCCAGCGGCTTGCCAACCGGCTGCCAGGAGATCGACCAATAGTCGCCGTCGCAGGCGTCGCGCAGGTACACGTAGTGTCCCGGGCGATCCAGCGGGACGCCGTTCTGGCGAAAGCGCGTCACGCGGTGATACTGCGGCGACTGATGGAATAGATATCCGCCCGCGTTGTGTGAAATCACCGCGCAGGTTTGTTCGGTACCCAAATAGTTGGTCCAGCTGACCGGCACGTCCACACGGTCGATCACATACTCCCGCCTGGCATCGTCAAAGTAGCCGTAGCGCATACAGTTGGCCCTCTTTCACGCAATTTCGGATTTATTCTAGCACACGCAGACGGCTTTGTCTGCGCAAAACATTCTTTTTGTTTATTTAATATATATCATAACCAATTGCTCTTTGGGTCAAAAATTTCTTAGAACATTTGTTTGCATTTTTGAAATCCTTGTGTTATGCTGATGCAAACAAACGTTCTGGATGGTGACAGCATGGATCGCATGGACAAGCTGAAAATCCTGACCGGCGCCGCAAAGTACGATGTGGCCTGCACGTCCAGCGGTGGCAACCGCGCACCCAAGCCCGGGCAACTCGGTGCGACGGTGGCGGCGGGGATCTGCCACAGCTTCGCGGCCGACGGCCGGTGCATCACGCTGCTGAAGGTGTTGATGAGCAACGCCTGCATCAACGACTGCAAGTATTGCGCCTGCCGACGGTCCAATGACGGCCCGCGCGCCACGCTGACCGCCGAGGAACTGGCCGACCTGACCATTTCCTTCTATCGCCGCAACTATATCGAGGGGCTATTTCTCTCCTCCGGCATTGTCAAGTCTCCCGACTACACCACCGAGCAGATGATCCGCGCCATTGACCTGCTGCGCAATGTGCATGGGTTCAACGGCTACATCCACGCCAAGGCCATCCCGGGCACGTCGCCGCTGCTCATCGAGCAGCTCGGCGCGCTGATCGACCGCATCAGCGTGAACATCGAGCTGCCCTCCGAGCAGTCGCTGACGCAGCTTGCGCCGGAAAAGACAAAGGCGGCCATCCTCGCGCCGATGTCGCAGATCGCCGGTGAAGTCGCGCAATATAAGCAAGAGATGACGGTCTTTCGTCACGCCAAGTCCTTTGCCCCGGCCGGACAGGCGACGCAGATGATTGTTGGCGCGTCGCCGGAGAACGACCGGCAGATCCTGCTGTTATCCGAGGGGCTGTACAAGCGCTACAGTATGCGTCGCGTGTTCTACTCCGCGTACATCCCGGTGGGCGACAACCGCTTTCTGCCCTCGGTGGCCGCGCCGCTGCTGCGCGAGCATCGTCTCTATCAGGCCGACTGGCTGCTGCGCTATTATGGCTTTACCGCGCAGGAAATTCTGCCCGACCACGCGCCATGGCTGGACCCGCTGCTCGATCCCAAGTGCCACTTCGCACTGCTGCACCCGGAGCTTTTCCCCGTGGACGTGCAGTGCGCCGACTACTTCGAGTTGCTCAAAGTGCCGGGCATCGGCGTCATCAGCGCCCAGCGCATCCTCGCCGCGCGTCGCACCGCCGTGCTGACCTTCGAGGGGCTCAAGAAAATCGGCGTCGTGCTAAAACGCGCACAGTTCTTCATCACCTGCCAGGGCAAGGCGATGCCCGGCCTGCGTCTATCGCCGCAGACCATGCGACAATGCTTGGTCAAGGATTCGCTGGTGTCGCCCCATGCGTTTGGAGACCGCGCCATCGAGCAAACCACACTGTTTGAACCACAATTGCCCGCATTGGGCTGGGGAGGGATCGCCACATGACACTGTCTCCGCGCAACATCTGCTACCAATACGACGGCTCGCTGGATGGTCTATTGTGCTGCGTCTTTGCCGCGTTCGAGCAGAAGGCGCTTCCACGCCGCATCGTCAAAAGCGGCGAGGTGCAACTGTCGCTGGACGACGCACTGGAAGTGATCGAAACCAATCTGGAGCGCGCGCTGCGCGTCGAGGAAGGCATCCGCCGCCGCATTGGGCCGGAAGCGCTGGAGCTGGTACATTTGTGCGCACGCTCCATCGACCCGGACGCGGTGCGCATCGCCATCCGCTATGTGGAACTGGGCTTCGCTGTCGGCCCGCGCATCGATCAACGACTCACCGATCCGGCGGTGCTCGACATGAACCGAATCACCCGCGCGGTGACCTGGGAGAGCTACCGTTGGCGACAGTTCGCGCGTTTCTCTGCGCTGGAGGGCGGCATCTACATTGCCGACATTCATCCGGAAAACGACGTGCTGACGCTGCTCGTACCGCACTTTGTCGAGCGCTTCGGCATCCAGCCCTTCATCATCCACGACGAAAACCGCCTGGTCGCCGCCGTGTGGGACACCAAGGAATGGCGGCTGGTCGATAGCGCGCACATGCACCTGCCCGCGCGCGCGTGCGACGACGCGGCGTATCAGGCGCTGTGGAAGGCGTTCTATCACGCCATCGGCATCAAGCAGCGCGAGAACCCCAAGTTGCGCCGCAATTTCATGCCCAAGAAGTATTGGAAGAACATGACCGAGATGCAGGTCGATTTCCGCACCATTGGGGATCGGGAGAAGGGACGACTGCTGCTGGAACAGGCATAACAAAAGGCTGCCGCGCTGATACTCAATCCGCTTAACAGCCTCGTTCTTTGGTCAGTTTCTTCGCATTCATTTAGAGCAAATGAAGAAGATGCAGCACAGTAGATTGCGATAGATTCTCACCTGTCACTCAGTCGAGCGAACACGGCTCAGCGGCGCTTTGCCATGCGAACGAGTCAAGGCGAGGAACGAAAAGATAAATAGCAAGTTAGTATAAGAACGTACCGTTTCTTGGGCTATGCGAGATAAGACTTCAATGTGTTAACAAACTCCCCAATATCCGAGAAATAGTTTGGGTATGCAGCCTTAAGCACTTGAAAAGAAGAAACGCGAACTAATACGGCATCAATTTGAGATTCTGCTCTCGTACTCTCGATTTGTGAATAAATCTGATTTGCTTCTACGGTCTGACTTATTTTGAAATGCTTTATGTGTAATCGGCGAGTATTATAGTTAAGAACAAGTATGTAATATCCATTGTCGTTGCGTTTTGTATCTGTCTGCTGATCGACTGCAACTCGTATAGCACTAAGCATGTCGAGGTAATGCTGTCTGTCATTTATTTCTTCCAATTCGGAGATAAGCTCTTTGGAATCGTCGATTGTGCCGGGGACGATTGGCGTTCCTTCCCTCAACGCAAACAACGAAGATGCGATAGCAAAAAAGCGTTTAGTATCGGCATCACCTTGTCCTGCCTTAAGCGCTTGTTTTGTAAACAAGCCCATTGTTTCTACTGCCGTTGCCCAGACATGCTGTAAATGCGTTCTGAACTGCAATTCGATGAGCATATTTTTGTTATAGTCCTCTTTAGAGTCGCTGTGATATTGATATACCAAGTGCAAACTTCTATATCCCGATTCCTTAGGTTTAGCAATATAATCAAACATGTTTTTGAATTTATGCCGTATTCGAGATTCTTTATACTTCTTCATTGAATTATAGACATCTGCTACTGTCGGAACGATGTACCTACATCCCCCAATGTCTTGCATTGTCCAAAGGCTCATGCTCGGTTCACGTTTTAACTTGTTTATGATTGAATCAAGCCGCTTTAAACGCTCAGCAACCACGATGCCCGCACGGTTTGCGGCCATACTGCGAAGATGAATGTACATAACATGTAATGGGTATGCGTGTGCGGCTCGCCAGTTATCTATGACTTTTGTCGCCTCTTTCAGTTGGTCGGCAGGCGCATTGTCATCTTTAATTATTGTACCTGCCTTAATTACTTGAGTACGCGAATATTCTGTTTTTTTCCAATGAGGTTGGTTTACAGCCTTCATATGATCCTCGCTATCGCTGGCAAATAGTATGATTAACAGCATAGTGTAGTAAATTTTACATCACCATAACATGCATCCGAATTCCCACCCTCAATCCATTACATATGTCAATTGAATCGCATCAGGAGCGTTCAAAAGATCACAGAACTATATAGGGCAAAACGTTCATGTAGCTCACTTTATGTTAGCCGCTTTTCGATACAAATAAGTGATGGAGAGGATTTATCGCCGGTCAACCCTTGAGTATCCCCTCAATCGCTTCCAGCTCTTCCGGCGCAAACGCCAAATTGTCCAGCGCCTTGACATTCTCGATGATCTGCGCCGGGCGGCTCGCGCCGATCAGCGCGCTGGTCACCGCCGGTGCGCGCAGCACCCAGGCCAGCGCCATCTGCGCCAGCGATTGCCCGCGCGCGTCGGCGATCGCGTGCAGTGCGCGCACCTTGTCCAGCTCCGCCTCCACGCGCTCGGTTTTCAGGAACTTTTGCAGTGCCGCGCGCGAGTCCTGAGGAATGCCATGCATATACCGCCCTGTCAGCATGCCCTGCGCCAGCGGGGTAAACGCGATCGCGCCCACGCCTTCTTGATCCAACAGCTCGAGCAGCCCATCCTCCACCCAGCGATCCAGCATCGAATAGCGCGGCTGGTGAATCAGGCACTTCACACCGCGCTCGGCCAGCGCTGCGAAGGCCGCCTTGGCCTGCGGCGGACGGTAGTTGGATAGCCCCACATACAGCGCCTTGCCCTGGCGGACTGCCTGCGCCAGCGCATCCATTGTCTCCTCAATGGGTGTGTCCGGGTCGGGTCTGTGGTGGTAGAAGATGTCCACATAGTCCAGTCCCATGCGCTTGAGCGACTGATCCAGGCTGGCCAGCAAGTTTTTGCGGCTGCCCCATTCGCCGTATGGGCCAGGCCACATATAGTAGCCCGCCTTCGATGAAATGATCATCTCGTCGCGGTATCCGACGAAATCCTCGCGCAGAATGCGGCCGAAGTTGGTCTCGGCGCTGCCCGGCTCTGGGCCATAGTTGTTGGCCAGGTCAAAGTGCGTGATGCCCAGGTCAAACGCCGTGTGCAGCATGTCCCGGGCGTTCTCGTAGGAATCCACGCTGCCGAAGTTGTGCCACAGTCCCAGCGAAATCGCGGGCAGCCTGATGCCGCTCTTGCCACAGCGGCGATAGGTCATGGTGTCGTAGCGCGTAGCCGAAGGCGTATAGCTCATGTGGTTTCCCTCCTGTTATAGCGCGTCGTCCATCAGCAAAAAGTGCAGCCCCGCCAGATAGGATCGCCAGCCTAGCCCGCACACCGAGCCAACGCACACTGGCGACAGATATGAATGATGGCGGAAGCCCTCGCGGGCAAAGACATTGGAGATATGCACCTCGACCACGCGGTGGCCGGTGGCAGCGATCGCATCGACCAGCGCGACGCTGGTGTGCGTGAAGGCTCCGGCATTGAGCAGCACGCCGTCCACCTCGCCTTGCGTCTCGTGCAGACAGTCGATCAGCGCGCCTTCGTCGTTGCTGTGAAAGCATGTCAGCTCAGCGCCGAGCTGGGCGGCCTCGTCGATCAACCGCCGCTCGATGGCGGCCAGCGTCGCGCGACCGTACACGCCCGGCTCGCGCACGCCCAGCATATTCAGGTTCGGCCCGTTCATCAGCAGAATGCGCTTCATGCGCCGCCCGCTTTCTTCGCACGCACTGCTTCGATGGCCTGCTCGACCATCTCGCGCGTGCAATAGTTGAGCGGCGAAAACTTGCCCTCCAGCGAGACCTCCAGCTTGTCCAGCGCGTCGTCCCATTTGCCCTCGTCGATGTCATACTGCGCGAGAAAGTAGTTGGTGTCGATGGCGGTGGGCTTTTTCGCGTACGCACGGTCAAAATACGGCTTAGCCTTCTGCTTATCGTGCGCCAGGCGGTAATAGGTCTGCGCGAGGTTATCCAGAAAGACCGCGTCGTCCTCGTCATAGGCCAGCGCTTCCTCATTGAGCGCCAGCGCGCGCTGCAAGTCGCCCTTCTCGATCAGCAGGTAGCCCAGCGTGCCGTAGGTAAAGCCGGTTTTGTTCTTCTGAAACACATTGTCCAGCACCTCGATGGCGCGGTCGATATTACCCAGCTTCCACGCGGCGATCGCGTAGTGCACTTTCAGCTGCACATGCTGATCCGGCAGCAGATTCTTGGCCTTTTCGCAGCGCTTGAGCACCTCGATGGCCTGCTCATTCTCATTCTCTCGCAGCAACAGGATGGCATAGCCCAATAGCTGCTTTGGCGAGTCCATGCCTTCCGCATAGGCCTGCGCATAGCCCACCCGTGCGCCGTCCATATCGCCCTTGGCGTGCTTGTTGTACGCCTGATTCCCATGCCAATTCGCCAGAAAACCCATGTGCATTCCTCCGCTTGTCGGTTTATTTTGCTTGTTTCTTGATGAGCCGCTGCTGGCGGCGCCGCAAAGCATGTAAGGTTTGCTCGTCGATGGCGCCACCCAACCGCTGGCGCAGCAGTAAACGTTCCATCGCCGCCTCGGTGTACCCGAGCGCCTCGGCATAGTCGCGCCGACGGTGCTCGGCGATCTTGGCCAGCTCGATGTATGGCAGCAAACCGCCCTGCCCGCTGTCGATCATCTGCCGATAGACCGCTGTCGCTTCTTCAAACTGCTTGTCACTGCGATGCGTCAGCGCCAATTGCACGCGCGCCTGTTCGGACAGCGCACCCACGCTGGCCACCTGGAAGCACCGTCGCGCCAGCCCGCGCTGCCCATCACGCGCCAGCGAGCACCCCGCGCTAAAGATGTCCTCGGCAAAGCTTTGCTGTTCCGGCTGGTCAAAGACCTTGCCCAGCGCGCCCAGCAGCTTGCCCAGCGTGAGGATATCCAGCAGGTTGTGGCGCAGCACATCCTCCAGCAGCGAGAAGTCGCCCACCTTGAGATAATGAAAGAATCGCTCTGGCACTAGGCTACCCGGCAGGTCGTCCTCTCGCCCGCAGCCCAGCACCTGTCGCTCGATGTTGCCCAGCGTGCAGTCCCTTA
The DNA here is from genome assembly GCA_031552735.1 of Eubacteriales bacterium. Lineage (GTDB taxonomy): Bacteria > Bacillota > Clostridia > Christensenellales > Aristaeellaceae > JAVBUY01. The sequence continues at coordinate 1,224 of JAVBMF010000068.1, read as the reverse complement.
ACCGCATGCGCCATACGCGGCGCGTCGGATACAACAGGTCGAGGTGCGGGCGCTTATCCGCGTCGCGCATGCGGTGCATGATCAGTCTATTTTGCAGCAGCGGCAGGTCAAAGCTCTTGCCGTTGAAGGTGACGAACGCATCAAAGCGCGGCAGCAGGTCATAGTAATGTTGCAGCAGCAACGGCTCTTCCGGATAGTCGCGCATCAGCAGTTGGCGCACCACGAAGTCATCGCCGTCGATCCAGCCCAACCCCAATAGAAAGGCCACCGTGCCCGCGCCCATGCCCAGGCCGGTGGTTTCGGTATCCAGGAACAGGAAGCGGCGCACGTCGGTCGCGACGGGGTCGAATCCCTTGTCGATGCGCAGCAGTTGCTCGGGCGTCACATCCATTAACCCGTGCAGCTCGCTCAGCGGTACGCGCGTCTCGCGCACATAGCAGGCGTCGCTGGTCGGCTCCGCGCGACGTGCCAAAGATTGTCCGCTGGCCTGCGCCGCGGAAATCTCGTTCAGTCGCGCGCGAAGATCCCTCATGCCTCCAACAACCTTCCAAGAATGTCCAGCGCGGTGGTCTTGCCGCGCTCGCCCACCTCGCCCACCGGCCCAACGCAGGACGGGCACCCTGCCTCGCACGGGCACGCGGCGATCATCTCTCTCGCCTGGGCGAATAGCTGCATGCGCATCTCATAGATCTTTTCCGACAGGCCGATGCCGCCGGGGCAGGAATCGAAGATGGTCAGCGTCGGCAGCTTCGTGAAGGGATCGCGCACATGGTAGCTGACGGCGATGTCGCGCGGCGAGCACATAAGATGCAGTGGCGCGAGTTGACGCAGCTCGCTGGCGATGCCCATCATGACGCCTTGCAGGTCGTCATTCGGGTATCGCTCGGCCAGCTGTTCGTCCAGCGCCCACCAGCAGGCTTCGGTCTGCATTTGCAGCTCCGGCAAATCCACCGGCCCAAAGCCCAGCGTCTCCTGCGTGTCGAGCTTGAACTTCTTGAACATCGTCACCAGCCAGGTGACCAGCACCTCGCCATACGCGCGCGCGATGCCGCGCATCGGCTCTTCCTTGAATACGTCGAGCACGCGCAGGCTGGTGTTCAGGTCGGCGTCGGTATAGTAATCGACCTCCACCGCGCGCACATAAGCTTTTTTCTCGGGAAAGTCCAGCTTCTCCACCTGGAATTGCTGGCCTTCATGCAGGTAGATCGCATGCTCGTGCAGCAG